>NZ_SLYT01000001.1:0-996773 GCF_004346065.1 Rahnella sp. JUb53 | reverse complement strand
TTAAATGGAGAGCCGGATGCGCTGAAAGGTGCACGTCCGGTTCGGGGAGGAGAGGCAGGGAAATAGTCCGACTACGCCCTGCCTCTTACTCTACTAAGGACGCATGAGGGTTGGCTGTATCTGGCTGTTGTTCTTGATCTCTTCTCACGCAGGGTTATCGGCTGGAGCATGGGCGGACGAATGACCGCTGAGTTAGTAATGGATGCATTATTGATGGCGGTATGGCGACGTAAACCAACGGCAGAAGTATTAATCCATTCAGATCAGGGCTCTCAATATACGAGCGAAAGATGTCAGCATTTTATGACAGCTCACAATTTAAAAAGCAGTATGAGTCGTCGGGGTAATTGCCATGACAACGCAGTGGCAGAAAGCTTTTTTCAGTTGCTAAAACGGGAACGCATAAAGAAACGGATCTATAAAAATAGGGAAGAAGCGAAGGCGGATATCTTCGATTATGTCGAGATGTTTTATAATGCTAAACGCCGCCACAGTGCCTGTGAGGATCAACCCCCTGCAGCTTATGAAAGTGCCTGGTTCATGAGGCACGGAACAGTCTAGGAAACTAGGGTCTATTCAGCGTATTCAACGCCGGGTTCGTTACGCTATCGCTAAAATCGAGTACCAGACGCTTATTGAACCGTGAGTTAGGTTCGGCTGAGGCAGAGCAAGTGCTGAAATGCTGGAAACGCCTTCTGAAACCTCTGCGAGATGATTTGGAGTTGCTGCTGGATCATTATGAAGGCACTGCGTTGACCAATCGGTACGGTAAATGCGTTACCAACGCGGTAGGACAAACATTCAATATCACCAACAAAGATGTTACAGCGGGTAAGCGTTGGAAGTCGGATGTGATGCGCCGAAAGTTGCTGTCACACATGTTACAGGGGCTGGAAAGTCATGCTGTATATTATTACGTAGCCAGCCATAAGGGTGTTTGTGCACTGGAACACGATGGGTTTGTTTCTTATGAAGAGGTTACTGACTGGTCCCACCCATACCTTTTGATTGAGAAAAAGCATTCAGCGGAGCTGTAAGAATCGCTGTAAAAGGAACCATTACTTTTACAGCTCTTCCGACATACTGATTATGTCCCCTGATGAGATCGCCATGCATAAAGTCTGATTCACCGAACAATCGATCATTACCGTTCTGAAGTCTGTCGAGAAACGGGAATATTCGAAGCTTTCTATTACAACTTGACTAACCAAATACGTATTATAGGATAGGAAATACTCAGAGTGTCAGTTTTTTTGAACTGATAGCTATGCTGAGGTGCTTATTGAACGCTTGATTTTAAAGTATCTAAGTTAAAAATACATTTAAATATGGGATAGTATGAACTATTATTGATAGGAGTAAAAAGGGATATGAATAAATTATTAAGTCAGCCTCTATATGTTTTTTTGTCGAGGCTGCCTTTTAATGTTATATATTCTTATCTAAAGCTTCGTGGGGGATGAGTATTGCTGGTAAATTCCTTTAAAAAGTTTTCCAAGAAGTTGGTTTTGATAGGCGTGATGATTAAACATTAATGCTGCGTTTTCATTAATATCACGAACAATATTAATTTGATTATTATTTTTTAATTCATCATAGTAAATTTTGCAGCGAGCAAAATTGACCGCTTCGAAAATAAAACTTTCATAGCGTTTTTCAATGATGAAGGTTTTAATTGAGTTGATGGTTCTAATGTCATTTTTATGAGTTATCTTAACCTTGAACTCTTTAATGTTAACATCAAGTAATGCAACAATTTCATTTCTTGATTTAGTAGTTTCTAACGAAAACTCAATGCTTTCATCGTCAAATAATGGATGAAGATGAGGTTTCTTGTAAAAATTAATCTGACCCTTTAAGCTTGAGTTGCAAATAGAGCAAGCTGGCACGAGGTTATATAAGCTTAATGCTAGGTGAGGATAACTCCCTTGAGGGAAAAAATGATCTAACGTTGGCCGGAATCCTTTTTTTTGTGACCTTACGGTGAATGCATATGATTGATTGCAATAAGGACAGCTTCTTGCTTTTGACGCACTACACAAATCATAGGCGTCGTATCCTTTCGTTTTAGTAGTAAAATTATGATAATCGAATATTTCAATAAGATTTTTTTTAAACACTTTAATTAGATCTTTGTTATTACTATTTTTTTTAATGACGAAATCATAGTATCTTGCGGCTAAAGCTAAGTCCCTAAAATCATTCGAAATTATGAGGGTTTTTGTCTTTTCGACGAAATGTGCAGTTAGGCTTTTGGGGCCTTGGTGCTGCGTTCTAGCCAAATAGTCATCTATTTTTTTGAGAACAAAATTATTATGTCTTACTTCTATTGAGGCCCAGTTTTTTTTAATGGAAATTATCATTTTATATCACCACTTAAAGGGATGAGTTTCATGATCTCTCTTTCTAAAATATCATTGTCTATTGATTTTATAACTAAGATATCTTTTTCTGATATATTGTTTTCCTTAATGTTTTTTACAGTTTTATTTATTCGTTGAGACGCAAATTCACCAATAGTCTTCGTTCCGAAAGACTCATTGAGTAACAAATGAATTGGCGAGGCAAATCCTGAGGTAGCGTCTGCTTTATCCATAGGGCAGATGAATTTTTTAGGGATATCAGTAGCTAACAATGGGGAGTGAGTCGCCAAAATGAGTTGTAAAAATGAAAGGTTATTAATGTGCTTCACTTTATTTAAAAATTCATTAATCTTAAGAATATAATTTCTTTGCCATTCCAAATGCAGGTAAGCATCACCCTCATCAATCATTAACAATATTTTTTTTGTCCCCTTATCTGCCAATTGTTTAATTGCTTTGGAAATCAAACTCATTTGATGTATTATAGCTAATTGGCCAGAGCTCATTTCTACTAATTTGAAATCAAAGTAATTTTCAACTTCGAAATCAATCAATAACATCTCCCCTTTATAAGCATCCACGGGAAATATCATATATTCAGTGAAGGAGAAATCTTGTCTAATGTACTTCAAGAATGACTCAACTTTTGTTCTCTCAATTTCGAAGGTTTCGAGTGATTTTATCTCATGTCGCTTAAGGGCATCATGCCCATTAAGTAGAAAATTGAGGATGTTAATGGCCGTCGAGTTTTTTATTTTGTTACTTTTTTTAAGTCCGTTAATTGTGATGAATGTAGATATTTTTATTATGTCATCTCTATCAGAATTTAAATAATTATATAATTCATCAACCAATATACCCAAAAGCTCCTTTCTTTTGGCTGCTATTTTAATAGCATCATCCATTTCTTCATTCTCGTTGATTTTTTCGCGAATAAGTTTGTCTATTTTTATTATCTCATTCGTGGTTGATGATTCTTTTAGTATGTATTTTATACGGCGTTCACTAAGTTTGAAAACTTCATCAAGAATTGATTTTAATATAGCCTTTGTATTGATTCTGTATTCTATTTGAGAAGTTGGTTCGATCTTAAAATATTCAAGAATTTCTCTTGATTCATTTAAATTATTTATTCTAATGCCTCTTCCATAGTAGGGAGACGCATCAATAAAACGTTTTGATGATGCATATCTTTCCCTGAAAGGGATTGGGGAGAAATAAACAACCCCCCAATATCTAGTTTCGTTTTTAACATCGTAGCTCGGAACGTTGAAGAAATCAATTTCACACCCCCCAGTAAATGCTCCTATATGGGATGATTTAAATTCATTTATAACTTGATTAAGAAAATATGTCTTCCCTGTTCCGTTCTCGCCTATTAACAGGGAAATTGAGTCAACGTCAAAAATGTTACTGTTATCATCAGGCTCATCTCTTAATTCTAATTTTTTTCCATCAACAGAAAGAGTACGTATCAATTTAGACTCCTAATTATTTATATTTTTTTTCACGCAACAGTAGTTTATTTACTGCATTGTAACAATGCAACTTCATTCACGAAATATCAATACTTCTATCAGTGCAGCTTACTAATTCATCAAGTCTATCAGCCCATTCCTGCATCATCACTTTACGCTCATCAAGATAGGTCGCATGGTTGTATGTGCGACGAACATTGTTGGTATCAGCGTGCGCAAGTTGGGCCTCAATAGCATCAGGTCGATAGCCCATTTCGTTTAAACGCGTACTTCCTGTAGTTCGGGTAGCATGGGGACTATAAATGCCACTCCATCCGAGGCTTTTGAGTAGCTGGCGCAGCGAGTGCGATGTCATTGGCCCTAGCGGATTATCTCTGCCCGGGAAAAGGTGCTGCCGATGCCCGGTTAACCCCTGTAGTGTTCTGAGCGTTTTGACAGCTTGGAAGGGTAGGGGGATAACGTGTTCTCTGCGGGCTTTCATTCGCGCTGCCGGAATGGTCCATAGGGCATTATCAAGATCGAATTCTGTCCATTCTGCTTCGGTGGCTTCTGCAGGACGCGCCAATGTCCACCACATAAGCCACATGCAATAGTTAACCTGATACGAGCCACGACTATTGTCAAAACAGCTTAGTAACTTTCCGATTTGCTGAGGATTTAGTGCCTGTTTGTGCTGTGTCATATTAGCCGGAAGGGCCTTGCGCACAGGCCATACGGGATCGCTATCAGCTCTAAGCGTCGCGACTGCCAACTCAAAAACTGATGAAATGGTGCGACGGGCTTCAGCGGCAACTGTTGGCGCTCCTCGTTTAGCCGTTTCCTGAAGAATTTTAAGGATATGGTGTGGAGTGATCTCTCTGACAGGAAGCTTACCGATGGCGGGGAAAACTACTCGCTCAAGCATATCAAGGCGGCGAGTTTTGGTGATTTCGGCCCAGTCTTTCATCTGCAACCACTCTTTGGCGATTAGCTCAAAGGTGTTGGAGGCATCATTGACCTTGCGAATCTTATCTAACTGACGAGCTTGTGTTGGGCTAACTCCATCGGCGACCTGCTTTCGCGCTTGCTCGCATTTTTCGCGAGCTTCGGCAAGTTTGACCGTCGGGTACTCACCTAGCGCAAACATGCTGGATTTACCGTTGAGTTTAAACCGATAGCGCCATGCCTTTTTGCCATTGGGTTTTACTTCGAGGTAGAGACCGTTGAAATCATTGAGTCGATAGAGTTTTTCTTTCGGCTTGGCAGTGCGGCATTGCGTATCAGTGAGCATAACGGGGGCCTTGTTTATTTATTATACCGTTATTGCACTCACTTAAAATGAAGATGGAAGAATGTTGTACTCATCAATGTACTCATTTTTGACAGCGTTGTTACGAGATGAATTGAGACTCTATGAAATGAAAAATCCACGCAATTGCGTGGATTTTATAGGGTTTTGTGATTCCTATGAGATTCAGTGAAACCTCATGAGATAGCAGGTTTTATTTAGACGTTGAACAGGAAGTTCATCACGTCGCCATCTTTAACGATGTAGTCTTTACCTTCAGAACGCATTTTGCCGGCTTCTTTTGCGCCTTGCTCACCTTTGTAGGTGATGAAGTCTTCGAACGCGATGGTTTGTGCGCGGATGAAGCCTTTCTCGAAGTCGGTGTGGATTTTACCGGCAGCTTGTGGCGCAGTAGCACCGACAGGGATGGTCCATGCGCGGACTTCTTTCACGCCAGCGGTGAAGTAAGTTTGCAGGTTCAGCAGTTCGTAACCGGCGCGGATCACACGGTTCAGGCCCGGCTCTTCAATGCCCAGTTCAGCCATGAACTCTTCGCGGTCAGCATCTTCCAGCTCAGCAATATCAGACTCAACCGCTGCACAGACGGCCACAACCACGGAGCCTTCGGCATCTGCGATCTTACGCACCACGTCGAGGTAAGGGTTGTTTTCGAAACCGTCTTCGTTGACGTTCGCGATGTACATGGTCGGTTTCAGCGTCAGGAAGCTCAGGTAACGGATGGCCGCTTTGTCTTCTTCGGTCAGATCCAGCGCACGCAGCATACCCGCGTTTTCCAACTGTGGCAGACATTTTTCCAGCGCAGCCAGTTCCGCTTTGGCATCTTTATCGCCGCCTTTAGCGCGTTTCTGCACACGGTGAATGGCGCGCTCACAGGTATCGAGGTCAGATAACGCCAGTTCGGTGTTGATGACATCGATGTCGTCAGCCGGATCCACTTTGTTGTTAACGTGGATGATGTTGTCGTTTTCGAAACAACGTACAACGTGGCCGATCGCTTCGGTTTCACGGATGTTGGTCAGGAACTGGTTACCCAGGCCTTCACCTTTAGATGCGCCTTTTACCAGACCTGCGATATCCACGAATTCCATGGTGGTTGGCAGAATACGCTGCGGTTTTACAATCTCGGCCAGCTTGTCGAGACGCGGATCAGGCATTGGCACCACGCCGGTATTCGGTTCGATGGTGCAGAACGGGAAGTTTGCTGCTTCGATACCCGCTTTGGTCAGCGCATTGAACAGAGTAGATTTACCGACGTTGGGCAGGCCCACGATACCGCATTTGAATCCCATGTTTTTCTCACCTTAATAGCTTAGTTATCAAGCGATTAACTCTAACCGCACGATGTAATGACCATAATTCCCCGCATTATACACGTAAACGACATTTATCTCGATCCGCTTGTGATCCCACGTGGTGCAGGCTGCGGATTAAACCTTGCCTCAGTTCCGTCATTTTTAGATACTTGTCACAATTTTTTAACTGAGTTGGAAATATACCGGATGTCTTATGTTTAGCCCGCGTGGTTTGAAGTTGTCAGAAGTGAAGAATGAAACGCTGGCCGGATTTGTGGTGGCGGTGTCGATGATCCCGGAAGCGGTCGGGTTCTCGCTGGTGGCCGGATTGTCGCCGATTGTCGGTCTGCACACGGCGTTTATTATCGGGTTAGTGACCGCGCTGTTCGGCGGCAAACCGGGCATGGTTTCCGGCGCGGCAGGTTCTATTGTGGTGGTGCTGATGAGTCTGGCGGCGCAGCACGGCATGGGATACGTCCTGTGGGCGACGATTTTTGCCGGTATCATTCAGATCCTGATTGGCGTTTTCCGCCTCGGTAAATTTATCCGTCTGGTGCCGTTGCCTGCGGTTCACGGTTTTGTGAACGGGCTGGCGATTGTCATTATGCTGGCGCAGTTACACATGATTGCCGGGCAGGGACCGCTGATGTACGGGCTGGTTCTGCTGGCGATTCTGGTGGTGGTGCTGTTCCCTAAACTGACCAAAATCATTCCGTCTTCGCTGGCTGCGCTGATTGTGGTCTCCGCCGTCGCGATTGGCTTTAATCTGCAGACTTTACGTGTGGGAGATCTCGCGGATATTTCCGGCGCGTTGCCGCATTTCAGCCTGCCGGTCGCGCCGTTCAATGCTGAAATGCTGAAAGTCGTGTTGCCGTATGCGGTCGTCATCGCGCTGGTCGGTCTGATTGAATCGCTGCTGACCATGACGGTGCTCGATGAAATGGGCAATCAGAAAGGTAACGGTAACCGTGAAAGTATTGCGCAGGGTGCAGGGAATACGATTTGCGGATTGTTTGGTTGTTTCGCCGGTTGTGCAATGATCGGGCAGTCGATCATTAACTTCACTTCCGGCGGTCGCGGACGCATTTCCGGTACGGTGGGCGCTATTTTGCTGATCTTGTTCGTGGTCAGTCTCTCCGGATATATCGGTCTGCTGCCGGTTGCAGCGCTGGCCGGGATTATGCTGGTAGTCTGCTACAACACCTTTGAGTGGAGTTCGTTGCGCCGCTTGCGCCGTATGCCTAAAGCCGATGTGCTGGTGATGCTGATTGTTACCGTCATTACCATTTTCACCGATCTGGCCGTGGCGGTGATCAGCGGTGTGATTATTTCGGCGCTGGTTTTCGCCTGGCAGCAGGCGCGTATCCGTATTCGTGAGCACAAAACCAAAGGCGACCTGGCGGTATATAAACTGGACGGGCCGCTGTTCTTTGGCTCTGCCGCAACCTTTGCCGAGCTGTTTAATCCTGAAAACGATCCGCAAAACGTGGTGCTGGATTTTGCCGGTACGCGGGTGATGGATTCGAGCGGGGTGGAGGCGATTGATAAGCTGACGACGCGTTATCTTGAAGCCGGTAAAAGTATCCGCCTGCGCCATCTGAGTCATGACTGCATAAGTCTGCTTAAGAAAGCCGGACCGTTCTGCTCGCATGAACTCGACGATCCGCAATATTATGTCGCGGAAGATACTCTCTGAAATCATCATGGTGTCGCCTGAAAATGGCGCACCTCTTATGTGACTTTCCTTTGACTTTCCTTATAAAAACGGCTGGCAGAAAACCAATCTGCCGGCCGTCCCGCCTTGCTGATAAATGCTTACAATTCGTGGCAAAAAAACGGCCAAATTCATATCGCTGAAAATTCTGTAATGTTATACGGTTACGCTCATCTGACTGCGTAATTGCTGGCTCCGTGCCCGCCTTGCGGGTTATTTTTTTTCTGCCGGAGCAGACATGAGCACAAACAAGGCATCCCGGACTGATGACGCCGGTAAACCTCTGCGTTTTCAGGTCGCCGCCTCCCACACACGCTGGCTGACCGGGCTTATCAACGCCATTATGGTGATCAGCAGCGTGCTGTATCTGATATTGCTGATGCTGTATATGGTTTCCCCTGACTCAGTCTGGCCGTGGGTGACCGGCAATATTATGGCTGCCCTGTGGGTTTGCGCCGCCTCCCTGCAATGTGCGCGACGCATTACCCGCTGGCGCGGGCATCAGTTTGCATCTCCGGCTGAACCCGTTTTGCCGGAAAAACCTTCCGTTTTTCTCCATCGTCTGACTGCTTCAGCCCGCGTGCGCCCGCTGTTGCGTTATGTCGATGCGCACGTGTTCTTTCAGGCACTTCCAGCATTAGCCGCATTACTGCTCATCTTTCTTTTGTGGCAACTGCCTTTACCTGCTAACGAAGCAGGGGATGCGGGGTATTTTGCCGGATCATTCTTCCTTCTTTGCGCCTTTGCGGTGCTGGTACTTGAACGTCACTGGACGTTAAAAAATCCGCAGGAATGGCCGGAAGCCGCAAGACTGGCACCGCTGCTGCGCATGCTGATTGGCGTTTTGCTACTGAGTGCCGCCGCCGTGATGTTTGCCCGTGGCACGGCGGTCTGGCCCGCGCATTTGCTGATGCTCACGGGAATATTACCGGCGCTGGTGGCGCTGGAACTTTTCCTGCGCGCGCTGATGGCGCTGTTTTCGCCGCCGCGTGAGGACAAAGAGCCGGAGTTTATCGCGGGCAGTCTGCTGGCGGCACAAATTTGCTGGCCGCCTCGTCCGCTGCAGTTTGTGCAGAACGAGTTGCATCAGCATTTCGGCATCGATCTGCGCCAGATCTGGGCATTCCATTTTATCCGCCGCGCGCTGTTGCCGCTGGCCGCATTTTTACTGCTGACGGGCTGGCTGCTGACCGGCGTCAGTGAAGTCCCGCTGACGCAGCGGGGGATTTATGAATCCTTCGGGAAACCGGTCGCGGTCAGGCAACCCGGTTTGCATCTCGGTCTGCCGTGGCCTTTCGGGCATACGCTAATGGTCGACAACGGCGAAGTGCATGAACTCACCACCGGCGCGGAAGAACCGGCGACGACTTCGCCGGTCGAGGTTGCCGATACCGCCGAAGGCCCCGCGCCGGAAAGCGCCAACCGGTTATGGGATTCCAGCCACAGCAGCGACAAATCACAAATTATCGCCAGCGCGGGCAATGACCGGCAGAGCTTTCAAATCATGGATATGGACGTGCGGTTTGTGTACCGCATCGGCATGAACGATGACGCAGCAATGGCGAGTTTGTATCACACCGAAAATATGCCGGTGCTGATCCGCAGTATCGCCAATCAGGTGCTGGTGCATGATTTCTCCTCCCGCACGCTCGACAATCTGCTGGGCAGCGAACAGACTCGCCTTGCCGCCGCTATCGGGCAAAAAGTGCAACGCCAGCTGGATAATCTCCACAGCGGTGTGGAGCTGCTGGCGACGGTGATTGAATCCATCCATCCGCCAGCGGGCGCAGCGGATGCTTATCATGGCGTACAGGCCGCGCAGATCCTGGCACAAAGTGCGATTGCCGGTGAGAAAGGACAGGCCGCGCAGCAGCTGAATGCCGCGCAGCAATTTTCCCGACTGGCGCTGGATGCTGCCACGGCACAAAGTCATGAAAATCTCGATCAGGCGCAGGTGATGGCCTTGCGGTTTAACGCGGAAAATCAGGCGTATCAGGCTGGCGGGCAGTCGTTCCTGAATGAGCGTTATTTCAGCCAGCTGACGCTGGCGATGCAACAACATCCTAAAGTTTTGATTGTCGACAGCCGTATTGGTGGCGAAACGCCGCCGGTTCTGGATCTGAGAAATTTCACCCTGCCATTTACGCCCGGAGCGGATAAAGCGGCGCATTCTGTTAAAGCGGAGACTACCCGGTGAGTGATCCCCAACATACTCAATCCCACGACCATGACCACGGTGCCCAACACGGGCATCATCACGGTGGCGGACATCACCATCATCACCACGCGCATTCAGGACCCGCTGCGCCGAAATTCTGGCGGCGCGCATCGGTTGCCATCGTGCTGGTGGCGCTGATTGCCGCGTCAGCCTGTCTGGTACAGGTGCGTTCCGGCGAAGCGATGGTGATCACCCGATTTGGTGATCCGGTGCGCGTGCTGCTGAATCCCGGGCTGGCATGGCATCTGCCGGTGCCGCTGGAAACCGCCATTCCGGTAGATTTACGCATTCGTACCACGTCGAGCGGTTTGCAGGATGTCGGCACGCGCGACGGCCTGCGGATCATCGTGCAGGCGTATACCGTCTGGCAGGTGAAAAACGATCCCCAGCATGTGCAGCGTTTTATCCGTGCGGTACAAAACCAGCCGGATATGGCTGCCGCGCAGATACGCACGTTTATCGGCTCGGCGCTGGAAACCACCACAAGCGGTTTTGCGCTGGCTGATCTGGTGAATATCGACGCCAGCAAAATTCGTCTTTCCGGTTTTGAACAGCATTTGCATGACCAGATTGCCCGCCAGTTACTCGACAGCTATGGCATCGAACTGGTGCAGGTTGGCGTTGAGCGCCTGACGCTGCCTTCCGTGACACTGGATGCAACCGTAGATCGTATGCGTGCTGAACGCGAAACTATCGCCACCCAGCGCTCTGCTGAAGGCAAACGTCAGGCGGCCGAAATCCGGTCTTCCGCCGAGCGCGATGCCCGCGTGATAAAGGCCGATGCGTCGGTTAACGCCGCCAATATTGAAGCGCAGGCGCAGGTACAAAGTGCGGCGATTTACGCCAAAGCGTGGGCCGGTAATCCCCCGTTGTACGATTTGCTGCGCTCGCTCGATACGCTCAACAGCGTGATCACGCCCGGCACGCAGCTTGTATTGCGTACCGATGCCGCACCGTTCAGACAGCTGGTCGAAGGCCCGCCGGTTTTACCCGCCGCCAATAACGAGCCACATCCATGAATCCGCTGGCCCGTTTTCAGGGCAATGCCTGGTTTCAGGCGGGAAGGATGGCGTATCTGGCCTTGTTTGCCATAACGCTGATTGCCGCCGCCAGCTGGCTGTTCTCCAATGTCCGCCAGATTGAGCCGGACAAACGCGCGGTGGTGATGCGCTTCGGAGCCGTATCACGCACGGCAGGTGCCGGCCTGCTGCTGGCGTGGCCCGAACCGCTGGAGCAGGTGGAAATATTACCCGCCGCCGACAGGGTGATCGAACACCATGTTACAGCCTTGCTGAGAAAAGACATTGTGCCTGCGTGGACCAATACCGGCGGCGAGAAAAGTGACGCGGTTGCCGGTGCAGGATATTTGCTGACCGGTGATTCCGGCGTGGTCCAGCTGGATGTGCAGGTGTATTACGTCATCACCGATCCGGTGGCGTTTGTGTTACAGGGCGGGCACGTATTACCGGCGCTGGATCGCTTAACCGAACACGCTGCGGTGGCGATTTGTGCTTCACGCGACCTTGATACGATTCTGGTCGCACGACCAGAAATGGTGGGTAACAGTAGCAATATCGCCGAACGACGCGAGCGGCTGCGCGGTGATTTGCGTCAGGGTATTAATCAGCAACTCGCCGCGCTGAATACGGCGGGCAGCAGCACCGGTATTGAAGTCATGCGTGTTGATGTGCAGTCTTCTTTGCCGCCCGCGGCGGTTGATGCATTTAATGCCGTTCTGACTGCCAGTCAGCAGGCGGAGCAAAATATCGCCAGCGCCACTAATGAGGCGGCCCGCGTGCATCAGGACGCTGTTCAGTCGGCAGATCGCGCCTTACAGGTTTCACAGGCCAAAGCCAGTGAACAGATTGCACGGGCTTCCACCGATACCGCGACGATTGTGCAACTGGCAAACGATCATTCTCCTGAATTGTTGTGGCGTTTGTGGCGCGAGCGGATGCCTGCGATCCTGGCTCATGCCGGCAGCGTGACGGCGGTTTACCCACATGATGACGCGCATCTGATCCTGCCGGGGCCAGATCGTCCATCCTCTCAACCCTGAGGTATTTGCCCTGTGACTTCTTTTACTTCTGAAGAACCGGCAGCGAAAGGCGTGCTGCTGACGCGTCATGAACAGCGGAGTATGGCGGTGCAGCTGCTTCTGGCGATGACCGCGTTCGGTTTGCTCCTGTGCGGCTGGATCTGGCAGTGGCTGTTCCCGCAGCAAAGCGATGTCGGGCAGATTCTGTTCGGCGTGGCGTCTTTGCTGGTGGCGGTGCCGGTATTGCGTTCGGCGATTTACAGCTTGCGCAGCCCGAGTTTGCACAGCGTTACCGATCAGCTGATTGCGCTGGCGATGCTAGGCGCGTGGGCGACCGGCGACCTGATGACCGCCGCATTGCTGCCGGGCATTATGATTTTTGGTCATATTCTGGAAGAGCGCAGTGTGATCGGTTCGCAGGAAGCCATTGATGCGCTCAGCCGTCTGACCCGCAGCCGCGCACGGCGGATTTTGCCCGATGGTGAGATTGAAGAGATCGACAACCATCAGCTGCGAACCGGCGACCGGGTTGAAGTCCGAGCTGGCGACCGGCTGCCCGCCGACGGGCGTGTCATCTCCGGCAGTGCCAGTCTGGATACTGCGCCTATCACTGGCGAATCCGTGCCACAGGAAGCCCGCGCAGGAGACGATGTTTTTGGTGGTGCCATTAATCTCGACGGATTGCTGTCTGTTGAAGTCACGCGAACCGGCGCGGATGCCACGCTGGGTAAAGTGATTGCGCTGATGCAAAAAGCTGAACATGCCAAACCGCCGATCACCCGTCTGCTCGAGCGTTATGCCGGGCAATATCTGGTGCTGATTTTGCTGATCGCGGCGGCGACCTGGTTCATCACGCGCGATGCCCACGCCATGCTGGCGGTGCTGGTGGCGGCCTGTCCATGTGCGCTGGTGCTTTCCGCACCCGCCACCGCAATTGCCGGTATTGCTGTCGCGGCGCGTCACGGGATCCTGATCCGCAGCTCTGCTTTTCTGGAAGAACTGGCTGATCTCAACGCCATTGTGGTGGATAAAACCGGCACGCTGACGCACGGCGAACTGCATCTGCAACAAACGGTGCTGGAAGAAAACGAATCCCCGGACGCGGCGCTTGTTCTGGCGGCCAGTCTCGGCGCGGCCAGCAGCCATCCGGTCAGCCGCGCACTGGCGAAGTTATTTCCTCGCGAACAATATTTCCCACTGGAAGCTTTTTCAGAACAGCAGGGCATGGGCGTGCGGGCGCAAACTGCGCAGGGCGAGGCATTGCTGGGCCGTCCGGCGTTTTTCAGCCAGAACAACGTCGCAGTGAGTGATGTCCCTGAGCATGACGGGCCGCTGGTCGGTCTGGCGCTGGACGGGCGTTTTCTTGGCTGGTTGCTGCTGGCAGATTCTTTACGGCCTGAAGCGCAGACTGCGTTAGCCGAACTGCGTCAGCTGGGGCTGCAACGACAGCTTTTACTGACCGGCGATCGCGCCAGTGTGGCGCATCGTATTGCCGGTGAACTGGGCATCAGTGATGTGGTCGCTCAGGCTTTACCGGAAGATAAACTGCATCAGGTCTCGGCTGAAATTGCCCAGGGCTACCGTCCGATGGTGGTCGGTGACGGCATCAATGATTCTCTGGCGCTGAAGGCTGGCGTGGTGGGGATTGCGATGGGCGCAGGCGGCAGTGATATCGCGCTGGCCTCTGCCGATGTGGTGCTGATCGGCAGCGATTTACGTCGTCTCGGCACGTGTGTGCGCCTGAGCCGTGCGTGCCGCCGGACGCTGAAAATCAACGTATTCATCGGACTGGGCTGGACGCTGGTGGTGATGGCTGCTGCTGCAATGGGATTGCTCGGCGTGGCGGGCGTACTGATCGCCGCATTGCTGCATAACCTCAGCACGTTGCTGGTGCTGGGTAATGCAGGGCGGTTATTGCGTTTCGACGAGCCGCTCTGAACGTCTGGATTTTGTTCTTCTGTTCATATAAAGAAAACGGGCGCAAAAGGTTGCGCCGCGTTTCATCTTGCTTGCCGGAAATGCGCGTTAAAGCTCTGCTTTGAAGGTGTGCAGACGACGCATGGTTTTTTCAAGACCTTCCTTCATCAGCAATTCAGTGCAGCGCAATGATTCATCAATCGCATCATCAATCAGCTTCTGTTCACTGGCTGGCGGCTTGCCCAGCACAAATCCCACCACTTTGCTTTTATCGCCCGGGTGGCCGATTCCGATACGCAAACGGTAGAAATTCGGGTTGTTACCGAATTTGCTCTGAATATCTTTCAGACCGTTGTGACCGCCGTTACCACCGCCCAGTTTGATTTTCGCCATGCCGGGCGGGATATCCAGCTCGTCATGCGCGACCAGAATCTCATCCGGCTCGATGCGGTAGAACTGCGCCATCGCCAGAACCGCTTTGCCGCTGAGGTTCATAAAGGTGGTCGGAACCAGCAGACGGACGTCCTGACCGGCCAGCGACAGACGCGCAGTGTAACCAAAAAACTTACTTTCTTCTTTCAACTGCTGATTGTGCTGGCGGGCGAGAAGATCAACATACCAGGCGCCTGCGTTATGGCGGGTCTGGGCGTATTCTGCGCCGGGATTGGCCAGTCCAACGATCAATTTAATGCTGCTCACGATTTTCGCTTCTTTATCCGGTGAGGTTTAGCGGGCTAGTTTACCTGTCGCGTTTCACTGTGCCAAACATCACAAAGAATAATTCGTGCCAGTTACGCAAAATATTGAATAGTTCATTGTGATGACTATTAACCTTTCGAACCTATATGTCTGGAAAACGTAAAGATTTGTCGGTCAATGTTCTCTCTCTGTGATCGCTGCCGCAAAGTGAACCGGATGGGACGTCTATAGTTAAAGGCAGGAAAAGACAAGACAGCAATGATGCTAAGACTATCGACAACTGGAGGTGACTTATGAAACGTAAAACCGCACGAATGATCGGCAATGGCCTGATGGGACTCGGTTTACTCACAATGGTCGGTGGTGTTGGTTATTCGATTTTGAACCAGATGCCTGAACTCGGGTTGCCGCAATTTCTGGCCCATGGCGCGATCGGCAGTATTTTCGTCGGTGCTATTTTATGGGTGGCAGGAGCGAGAGTCGGCGGGCATGAACGCGTCGCAGACCGTTACTGGTGGGTACGCCACTTTGATTCGCGCTGCGCGAACAGCAAATCACATCGCCATTCCTGAGTCTCCTAAACAAAGTTAACAAAGTTTTATAAACAACGTTTTATAAACAATATTTTATAAAGAATAAAAAACCGTTGTCGCTCACGCGATAACGGTTTTTTGCATTTCTGTTCATGGCAAAACGCATTCAGGCAAAACAAAACGCCCCTGAAACAGGGGCGTAATGATTAATGCTCGAACATCGCAGAAATGGATTCTTCGTTGCTGATGCGGCGGATAGCCTCAGCCAGCATGCCTGACAGGGTCAGGGTGCGCACTTTTTTCAGTGCGCGGATTTCTGCGGACAGCGGAATGGTGTCGCACACAATCACTTCGTCGATGACGGAGTTCTTGATGTTTTCCACTGCATTGCCGGAGAAAATCGGGTGGGTAGCATAAGCGAATACGCGTTTAGCACCGCGTTCTTTCAGTGCTTCAGCGGCTTTACACAGCGTACCACCGGTGTCGATCATATCATCGACCAGTACGCAGTCACGGCCAGCTACGTCACCGATAATGTGCATCACCTGAGAAACGTTTGCGCGTGGACGACGTTTATCGATGATAGCCATGTCGGTATCGTTCAGCAGTTTTGCTACGGCACGGGCGCGAACAACACCGCCGATGTCCGGAGAAACCACAATCGGGTTTTCCAGGTTTTGTTGCAGCATGTCTTCGAGCAGAATAGGGCTGCCGAACACGTTGTCTACAGGTACATCGAAGAAGCCCTGAATTTGCTCTGCATGCAGGTCTACAGTCAGAACACGGTCAACGCCAACGCTCGACAGGAAGTCAGCAACAACTTTAGCGGTGATTGGCACTCGGGCAGAACGCACCCGGCGATCCTGACGTGCATAGCCGAAGTAAGGAATAACGGCTGTGATACGACCAGCGGAGGCGCGGCGTAAGGCATCAACCATGACGACCAGTTCCATCAGGTTATCGTTAGTAGGCGCGCAGGTGGACTGGATAATGAAAATATCTCCGCCACGTACATTTTCGTTAATTTGCACGCTTACTTCACCGTCGCTAAAACGACTGACGGCGGCGTCACCAAGGCTGGTGTATAAACGGTTGGCAATACGTTGTGCTAGTTCCGGGGTGGCGTTACCAGCAAAAAGCTTCATATCAGGCACGAGAAGAACCTCAGGCTTGCGTCCAGGGAAGACATTGGCTTTTGGTACCACCGGGCGGTGAGCGGTACCAAAGCATTATGCTCACGATACTTCTAAATCTTACTACTTAAATCTGTTGAATAATTGGCTGGCAAAGAACAGACACAAAACTGCTGTGACTCTCTACGCTTTGCCCGCAGTTCTCAACCAGACTTCGCGAAAACGGTGCAACGGCGAGATATTAACACCTTGCGCGACAAAACCCCGACTCCACGATGGCATTTTGTCCAAAACCTGACGGGCGGCAGACTCTGTGTCAAATTCTGCAAACACACAAGCACCTGTCCCGGTCAGTCGCGACGGCGCGTATTCTAACAGCCAAGAAAGTAGCTGTTCAACCTCGTAAAAACGTTTTCTCGCAATCGGTTCGCAATCATTTGCGTAAGGCGTGTCCAAAAGCACATTAACAGGGCGTTTTGGTGTATTTCTGGTCAGCTCGGGATCGCCGAAAATCACCGGCGTTGGAATACTGACGCCCGGATGTGCAATCAGATACCATTTTTCCGCCGGTTCGACCGGCTGTAAAATCTCGCCGATGCCTTCGGCGAAGGCGGCATGGCCCATCACAAACACCGGCACATCCGCGCCCAGCGTTACACCCAGTTGCGCCAGTTCAGTATCGGAAAACCCGCAATTCCAGATCGTATTCAGCGCCACCAGCACGGTCGCAGCGTTAGAAGAACCGCCGCCCAGACCGCCGCCCATCGGAATACGTTTTTGCAGCGCAATATCGGCTCCCTGAGGCGTGCCCGCATGCTGCTGCAATAAACGCGCGGCGCGCACCACCAGATTATCTTCGGCAGCCACACCCTCAACCGGGGTGGTCAGGACGATGTCGCCGTCGTCACGAACGTTAAAACTCAGGCTGTCACCGTAATCGACAAACTGAAACAGCGTCTGCAAATCATGGTAGCCATTCGGACGCTGTCCGGTGATATAAAGGAACAAATTGAGTTTAGCCGGAGAAGGCCACAATTGCTGCGTCATCTCAGTTTAGCGTCCAGTTATCCATTTTCAGTTTGATACGCTGTTCGCCCTGAGTCATTTCCAGACGCTGCGGCAGGGAAGGTTTAGCGTCATCGTCATAGCTCTGATAGACCACAGTGCCCGCTTTGCCGTTCTGCGTGAATTTAACCTGAGACAGACGGTACTGGCTGTCGAGCGTGAAATCGGTGCCATCACCTGGCAGGCCAAGCATCCAAAGACGCAGATTAGCCAGCGGGATCGACATGCCGGTCAGCTTCTGGATCATGTCATCTGGATTATCACTGGTGTAGCGTTTGCCTTCATTATTGGTCAGCTGCGCAATACCGCTTTGCACTTTAAGCTCCATTTCGGTGCTGCCCAGCGGATTGGTCAGCAATAAACGGTAGCTGTCCGGGGAATATTGTTGCCAGAAGAAGCGGGCATAGACTTTCTGTTTATCGGAAAGATAAGCGAAAGAACCGCGGGTCTGATAATGCTCAAGCTGTTTAACCTGAGCTTCATGTTCACGCCACTGCGGAGAAGTCGGGCTGGTCGCCGGGCCTTTCGGCGCGTTAATCGAACAGGCGGCAAGCACTAAGCTTGCAAGAGGAAGAAGGCGGACAAAGTGTGCTTTACGCATTGGCATAACAGATAAAATCCTTTGTGCTTTGGCGAAATGGGATGCCAGGGCAAATGTGGCGTGCGTCAGTTTAGCACAGCAGAAGCGTTGGATGATCTCAACCCTGCGCAGATGATCGGCGATCAATTCGTTTTGGGACAATACTGATGTGTAAAAGGATTTGTCACTGTAAGGCACATGATCAACGATGCCACAACAGACGAGTTTGAAGATATTCGAGGGATGTAAATCACCCGGCCCACGGCCGGGTTGTGCTTACGTTCTCTTTTTCAGTAAAAAGGCGATAAACCAGATCAGGGAAATGTTCAACAGGAATGAAGTCAGATGGATAAAGGTCATAAAAATATTTGCCCATGATGCTTCTGTAATAAAACCTGTTTTTTCTGTCAAAAGTGAGTACGCAACATTTTCTGGTATTAGGGCGAAAATGGTGACGAGTATCACGACAAAAGACACCGACCCCGCAATCCAGATCAGAACATATTGGGATGGCTTCATTAATACACCTGTACCGTACCAAAAGCTTTCAGTGTAGGACTAACCATCGTGGTGGGCGTTATTAATAGCGCTTCTCGAAGGATGGCAAAGTGTGACTTGCTTGTAAATGTAATGCAGCCGTTGCTGATCCCCCGATATCCGGCCGGATGCAACCTGAAGTTTCCCCGTTCGACATCCTCAATAAACGTCGTGTCGTCAATCAGGTTGTCATCGCGAAATAAAGCAAACCACGATTCATGATCTGAACCGCTTACGATCGACTTTACCCAATCACGTTGCTTAAACATTAAACCACCGACCGGACGGGCGACAATGTAATATCTGCCTGGTGGTAGTGGTCCTATGTCTTTCACTGTTGTCTGTTCTGGATCGTTGCGTTGTTCAGGATTACCTGAGTATGCAGGGAAAAAACCAACCCCTGGGCAACTTAGCGTTGATATGCCCGCTCCGTTTAATCGAAACGTACACTTGATCATCTGTCATTCCACGCATCTGAAAAAATGATATTCCCATCGCAATATTTCCAGGTGATCCGCTCATATCTCAGGGATACAGATTCAAGGTGGTTGTGTTTTTCCGTAGCGGGATTTTTGCAGTCGTGCATCAAAGGACAGACTGAAACGACTTTCACGTTTTCCAACTGCATATTGAAGTACTCAACTTCCTGACCGGCATCATTGATGCGATACCAGCGGAATTCTGCTGATTTTAAGGTTTGGCCTTTTGCGACAGCTTTATAAAGGTAAGGTGATGAGCTGTCGAATTCTTTTTCAAAAGTCAGCGCAGAATGTACACGGGTTCCGGTGATTTTTCCTGTGTTGTTGTCAGTAGGTAAAAACAAGCCGTGACCGAAGCCCAAAACCTCAATACTTCCCTCGCGCCTATTCACATCAACTGAACCTTTTATGTCTGCTCCGCCGTCGTCTTTAAGCCACAGGTATGCTGGTATTGCCATTTTCATAAATCCATTTTAAAAGTGAGGCTATAGGTTATTCCTTCGTTCAGTAGGAAAAATTAGCGAACCTTGTAAAAAGGAAATTTTCAGAGATTCATTATTGATGGCAGTTAATCACCGCAGCGCGGGATTACCCTGAGATGATCTTTGGGGCATTTTGGGGCAGTACGGAGCTTAATAAAGATGAATAACTGGAAAAACGGCTCGGCTGACACATTACCTAAATTAGGCTACAAGCCGCTTTCTGTGCGGTTTTACAACGAGATCAGAAATAAACCCACATCATATTTAACCGAAGGTGCTGTTCGCCTTTTATTGATCTCGCGCATCTTGTAGAATGCGCAGCAGACGTAAACCCATACTATTATAAAGTATAAGCCGATAACCGCTCCCGATATGACCCTGCTTGCATTAGGTATCAACCACAAAACAGCCCCGGTGTCTCTGCGTGAACGGGTAACATTTTCACCCGAGACTCTCGATCAGGCGCTTTCCAGTCTGCTCCAGCAACCGCTGGTGCAGGGCGGAGTCGTGTTGTCTACCTGTAACCGCACTGAGTTGTATCTCAGCGTTGAGCAGCAGGAAAATCTGCAGGAACAGCTGGTTAAGTGGTTATGCGATTACCATCATCTGAGTGAAGATGAAGTCCGCAAAAGCCTTTACTGGCATCATGATAATGAAGCCGTCAGCCATCTGATGCGCGTCGCCAGCGGACTGGATTCGCTGGTTCTCGGTGAGCCGCAAATTCTCGGGCAGGTGAAGAAAGCCTTTGCGGAATCGCAAAATGGTCAGGCCGTTTCCGGTGAACTTGAACGTCTGTTCCAGAAATCCTTCTCGGTGGCCAAGCGTGTCCGTACTGAAACGGATATCGGTGCCAGCGCCGTTTCTGTGGCGTTTGCCGCCTGTACGCTGGCGCGTCAGATTTTTGAATCCCTTTCAGATGTGAATGTGTTGCTGGTCGGTGCGGGTGAAACCATCGAACTGGTTGCGCGTCATCTTCATCAGCATAATGTGCGTCACATGATGATTGCCAACCGTACGCGCGAACGTGCGCAGTCGCTGGCGACGGAAGTGAACGCAGAAGTGATCAGCCTGCAGGATATCGATTCCCGCCTCGCTGAAGCCGACATCATAATCAGTTCCACCGCCAGTCCGTTGCCGATTATCGGTAAAGGTATGGTCGAGCGTGCATTAAAAGCCCGCCGTAACCAGCCAATGCTGATGGTGGATATCGCCGTTCCGCGTGATATCGAACCGGAAGTCGGCAAACTGGCGAACGTCTATCTGTACAGCGTCGATGACCTGCACAGCATTATTCAAAACAATCTTGCACAACGCAAAGCGGCGGCCATTCAGGCTGAAACTATCGTGGAGCAGGAGAGTTCAAACTTCATGGCCTGGCTGCGTTCGCAGGGAGCCGTTGAAATTATTCGTGATTATCGCTCACGTGCTGATATTATTCGCGCCGACGCACAAGCAAAAGCTCTCGCCGCCATTGCGCAGGGCGCTGACGTCGAAGCGGTGATCCATGAATTAGCCCATAAATTGACAAACCGCCTTATTCACGCGCCAACCCGTTCTCTGCAACAGGCAGCCAGCGACGGTGATGTGGAGCGTTTGCAAATTTTACGCGACAGCCTCGGGCTGGGTCAGCAATAGTTCTCCTTTTCTCACAGGGTTAAACACCACGCATGAAGCCTTCTATTGTTGCCAAACTGGAAGCGTTACAAGAGCGCCACGAAGAAGTGCAGGCGATGCTTGGCGATGCCTGCGTCATTGCCGATCAGGATAAATTCCGCAGTCTTTCCCGCGAATATTCACAGTTAACGGCTGTTTCTGAATGTTTTCTGGCCTGGCGTAAGGCACAGGAAGATTTAGAAACCGCTGAGATGATGCTCAACGATCCTGCTCTTAATGATAAAGAAATGCGCGAAATGGCGCAGGATGAGATCAAAGAGTGCAAAGCCAATATCGAAGAACTCGAAGAAAAATTACAGCTTCTGTTACTGCCAAAAGATCCGGACGATGAACGCGGTTGTTTCCTGGAAATTCGTGCTGGAACCGGCGGTGATGAGGCGGCTATTTTCGCCGGTGACTTATTCCGTATGTACAGCCGCTACGCCGAAATGCGTCGCTGGCGTGTAGAGATCGTGAGCGCCAGTGAAGGTGAGCACGGCGGTTATAAAGAAGTGATCGCCAAAATCAGTGGCGAAGGTGCTTACGGCCAGTTCAAATTTGAGTCAGGTGGTC
The DNA here is from genome assembly GCF_004346065.1 of Rahnella sp. JUb53. Classification (NCBI taxonomy): domain Bacteria; kingdom Pseudomonadati; phylum Pseudomonadota; class Gammaproteobacteria; order Enterobacterales; family Yersiniaceae; genus Rahnella; species Rahnella sp. JUb53. The sequence goes on along the minus strand of NZ_SLYT01000001.1, from coordinate 974,731 downwards.
ATCGCGTTCAGCGTGTACCGGAAACCGAATCTCAGGGGCGTATTCATACCTCCGCCTGTACCGTAGCGGTGTTGCCTGAAATACCTGAAGCCGAACTGCCAGAAATCAACGCCGGCGATTTGCGTATCGATACGTTCCGTTCATCGGGCGCGGGCGGTCAGCACGTTAATACCACCGATTCGGCTATCCGTATTACGCACATTCCCACCGGTATCGTGGTGGAATGTCAGGACGAACGTTCTCAGCACAAAAACAAAGCCAAAGCGATGTCAGTGCTGGGAGCGCGTATCCGTGCTGCTGAAATGGCGAAACGTCAGGCTGAAGAGTCTTCAACACGTCGTAACCTGCTCGGCAGCGGCGATCGTTCAGACCGTAACCGCACCTACAATTTCCCGCAGGGCCGCGTTACCGATCACCGTATCAACCTGACTATTTATCGTCTGGATGAAGTGATGGAAGGTAAACTGGACAGTCTTATCCAGCCGATCGTGCAGGAGTATCAGGCCGATCAGCTCGCCGCACTTTCAGAGCAGGATTGATGGATTTTCAGTCCTGGCTGCGTGATGCCACCGGTCGTCTTGCTGCGGGGGAAAGCCCGAAGCGTGATGCTGAAATCCTGCTCGGCTTTGTGACTGGCCGGGCAAGAACTTTCATCATGGCTTTTGGTGAAACACAGCTTTCTGCTGAACAGCTTCAACAGCTCGAAACCCTGCTGGCGCGACGTGAGCAGGGTGAGCCGGTTGCGTATCTGACCGGCGAACGCGAATTCTGGTCGCTGCCTCTCTCTGTTTCTCCTGCCACATTAATTCCTCGTCCTGATACCGAATGTCTGGTCGAACAGGCGCTGGAACGTCTGCCGTCTGAACCTGTCAGTATTCTCGATTTAGGGACCGGCACCGGTGCTATCGCGCTGGCTTTAGCCAGTGAACGGCCTGACTGCCAGGTCACCGGGATTGATCTGCAACCCGATGCTGTCAGCCTGGCGCAGTACAATGCACAGAAGCTAAACATCCTGAATGCGCAGTTTTTGCAGGGCAGCTGGTTTACGCCGGTTGCCGGAGAACGCTTTGCGCTGATTGCCAGTAATCCCCCTTATATTGATGCCACGGACTCGCATCTGTTTCAGGGAGATGTGCGTTTTGAGCCCGCGAGCGCACTGGTGGCAGATAATGCCGGTCTGGCTGATCTCGCACATATTATTGCCGCTGCACCCGCGTATCTTCAGAAAGGCGGCTGGTTATTGCTTGAACATGGCTGGCAACAGGCGGCGGATGTACAAAGACTTTTCCAGAATGCCGGCTATCAGCAGGTGATGACCATCAAAGATTATGGCGGTAATGATCGCGTCAGCCTGGGACAATGGCAGCCATAACGACTCGTTATCAATTTCTAACAGCATCACTCTTTAAGAACAACTGACAGAAAGGAAACAGACAATGGCGTCGTATGTCTGGATTAAAAATCTGCATTTGCTGACAATCACGCTGAGCATTACGCTGTTTGTCCTGCGATTTTTTTGGAAATGGGCGGGTTCTGCTATGATGCAGAAACGCTGGGTGAAGGTTGTTCCACATATTGTGGATACTTTACTGCTATTAAGTGGTATTTCGCTTATCTTCATCACACACTTTTATCCGTTCAGCCCGCAGGGAACCTGGCTGACCGAAAAGATTTTTGGCGTTATTATCTATATTGCGTTGGGTTTTGTAGCCCTGAGCAAGCGACCAGTGAGTCAGAAAACCCGCTGGCTGGCCTTTATCCTGGCGCTTGCTTGCCTGTATGTGATTCTTAAACTGGCGCTGACGAAAATACCGCTGCTAATGGGATAACTATGAGTACCCTTGCTGATTTTGAATTTAACACCGCCCGGCTCAGTGCCGGGGTGATCAAAGTAACAGAATCCGTGCGTTTTGATTTTAATCCGGACGAAGTTCGCCATCAGTTGCAATTGCTGGTTGATGAAGCGCGCAGCGTCGTTCCTGCGGATCTTGATCAGGATCAGCAGCTCGAAGTGTTGATTGAACTGTTTTACCGTACCTGGGGTTTTGGTGGCGCGGGGGGCGTTTATCGCCTGTCTGACGCTATCTGGATAGACAAAGTGTTGTCATCACGCCAGGGAACCCCGGTTTCGCTGGGGGTGATTTTCCTGCATATCGCGCATGAGCTTGATCTGCCGCTGATGCCGGTTATTTTCCCGACACAACTTATCATGCGTGCCGACTGGCTCGATGAAGAAATGTGGCTGCTCAATCCTATCAACGGCGACACGCTCAATGAACACATGCTCAATGTGTGGCTGAAAGGCAATCTGGGCGTGACGGCGGAAATCGAAGATGATGATCTCGATGAAGCGGAAAACACGCTTATCGTGCGTAAAATGCTCGACACGCTTAAAGCCGCACTGATGGAAGAAAAACAGTTTGAACTGGCTCTTCGTGCCAGTGAAACCGTATTACAGTTCGACCCGGAAGACCCGTATGAAATCCGTGACCGTGGGCTGATTTACGCCCAGCTGGAATGTGATCATGTGGCGATCAACGATCTTAACTATTTCGTTGAACAGTGCCCGGAAGACCCGATTTCAGAAGTGATTAAAGTGCAGATCCACTCGATTGAGCACAAGCAAGTGACACTGCATTAATTTATAATTACCTCTCGTTCCATCTGATAAATGTTGATAAAACAGCCAGTTGTGGCAGATTCAGATGAAGGATTTTTTACTAAAAGGCCAAAGTATGAAACATAAAGTGGTTAGCATTCAGGACATCAAAGTCGCCAACGATCTGCCGTTTGTGTTGTTCGGCGGGATGAACGTACTGGAATCTCGCGATATGGCGATGCGCGTCTGTGAACATTACGTCACCGTGACCCAGAAACTCGGTATTCCTTACGTGTTCAAAGCGTCTTTCGATAAAGCCAACCGCTCATCTATTCATTCTTACCGCGGTCCGGGCCTGGATGAAGGCATGAAAATCTTCCAGGAACTGAAAAAAGCTTTCGGTGTAAAAATCATTACTGACGTTCATGAATCCTGGCAGGCACAGCCTGTTTCTGAAGTGGTTGACGTGATCCAGCTGCCAGCGTTCCTGGCGCGTCAGACTGATCTGGTTGAAGCCATGGCGAAAACCGGCGCAGTCATTAACGTGAAAAAACCACAATTCGTCAGCCCGGGTCAGATGGGTAACATCGTTGATAAATTCAAAGAGGGCGGCAACGATCAGGTTATCCTGTGCGATCGTGGCAGCAACTTTGGTTACGACAATCTGGTTGTCGACATGCTGGGCATGAACGTGATGATCAACGCCACTGGCGGTCATCCGGTCATCTTCGACGTGACTCACGCCCTGCAAACCCGTGACCCGTTTGGCGCAGCATCCGGCGGTCGTCGTGCTCAGGTAGCAGAACTGGCACGCGCAGGTATGGCGGTCGGTATTGCAGGCCTGTTCATCGAAGCGCACGAAGATCCGGAACACGCGAAATGCGACGGTCCTTCTGCATTGCCGCTGGACAAACTGGAGCCGTTCCTGGTGCAAATGAAAGCTATCGACGATCTGGTGAAAAGCTTCCCGGCACTCGATACCAGCAAATAATCTGTCTCAGCCAGATAAAACAAAGGCGACCTTCGGGTCGCCTTTTCGTTTAGTGGTGATTGTGAAGGGCATCCTGCAGAGAACTATAGAAACTGAGTTTTCCTTCAACCGGATGCATTCTGGCACGGGCCATAGTTTTCAGTGGCTGGAAGGGGATTTCGGCAAGCCGCAGTTCGGTACCTTCCGGTAAGCCGTCGATATAGTGCTGCAACGCGTTAACACCACCGGCATCGAGAACAGCCACACGATCCCACAGCAAGACAATCACTTGCTTACCGGAACTGCGTGCCTGTAATTCACTGAACAGGCGCTCAGCCGCAGCGAAGAACAGCGGACCGTTAACACGCAGTACCAGCGTATTTTCCGCCGTTTCGCCAGGGACTTCCGTCAACCGCGTCAGTTTCGCTATCCGACGCATAAACAGTAAAGACGCCATCACGATACCGGCAGTAATGGCAATCACCATATCAAACAGCACCGTCAGGCTCATGCAGGTCAGCATCACCAGAATGTCGTCTTTCGGTGCGCGGCGCAGGATATCCACCACTTTATGCGCCTCGCTCATATTCCACGCCACCATCAGCAGCAGCGCGGCCATCGCTGCCAGCGGTAACCATGAAAGCAGCGGCGCGAGAATAAGCAGGGCGAGGATCACCAGCAACGAGTGGATCACCGCAGACACCGGCGATGTCGCACCGGCACGAACGTTAGCGGCGGATCGGGCAATGGCTGCCGTGGCGGTAATGCCGCCAAAGAACGGGCTGACCATATTGCCAATACCCTGACCGATCAGCTCATTGTCCGAATGGTGTTTCTTGCCGGTCATCCCATCGAGAACCACGGCGCACAGTAACGATTCAATTGCGCCGAGCATTGCCATGGAGAACGCAGCGGGCAGCAGCGCCTGCACCAGAGACCAGCTCAGTCCGCTGCCATCGGGTTGAGTCCACGGCAGGGCGAATTGCGGCAAGATAGGCGGGATGCCGTTACCTTGCGAGCCATCCGGTAACAGGAAATGAAAGCGGGAACCGATAGTCGCAACCGGATGTCCGGCCTGCATGAAAATCGCCATTACCGCGCAACCTGCCAGCAGCGCCGGAAGATGGCCGGGAACGCGCAATCCCAGTTTCGGCCAGAGGATTAAGACCCCGAGCGTCACAATGCCAATCGCCGCATCACCCATATCCAGCGTCGGCAATGCCATCACCAGAGCGGCCACTTTACTCAGATAATGTTCAGGTACCGTCGCCATCGTCAGACCAAAGAAATCCTTGAACTGCATCGTCCCGATGGTAATCGCAATGCCGGAGGTAAACCCGAGCGTGACGGGCAACGGGATATACTCAATCAGCCTGCCAAAACGCGCCAGCCCCATCAGCAGCAGCATAAAGCCGGACATCAGTGTCGCCAGCAACAGGCCGGATAAGCCGAATTGCTGCGAAACCGGATAGAGGATCACCACGAATGCCGCGGTCGGGCCTGATACGCTAAAGCGAGAGCCGCCGAAGATAGCGATAATTATCCCGGCTACCGCTGAGGTATAAAGCCCGTATTGCGGCGGAACGCCACTGCCAATGGCCAGCGCCATCGCAAGAGGGATAGCGATAATCCCGACAGTTACGCCCGCAATGGCGTCTTTGAGTAAACGTTGAAAGGTATATTTTTCACGAAAACAGGCGTCGGTCAGAGCACTGAAAAGTCTGATGCGGCGACTTCCTGAGATATTCATAGGGCGTAAACCACCTGGGGAGAAGAATTGATAATAACCCGGTATTCCGTCACCGGAAAAGTCATAGCCTACGCCGGTCTGACTCGGGTTACGTAGATATAAATCAAGACTCGATAACACTTTCCTGCGTAGTCTTCGTTTTATTGTAACGGGTGGCAATGTGATGTGCTGCCAGTTATTTCACATACGAATACGACGAAGGCATTCATCATCTATATTTATGTTAATACCCGTGAATCGACAGGTAATAGCGTGAGAGGACGCATTTAATTATGCCGGATATATTTTCGCTGACCAGCCTGTATGCGGATATTTGTGTCACGTACGCCACGCTTTCGGTCAGCTTTTTTGTCCTCAGCCGCAGTGAGCCTTTCACCTTCAAAGGGTCGTACTGGAAACGGCTGGCCTTTGGCCTGGTGGCGGGCATCACGTCGCTCTATTTGCGGGGCAATCAGCTGGCGCTAACGGACAGCCTTTCGTTTAGTTTTGAAATGTTGCCGATGATTTTAGTCACTTTTTTCGGCGGCTGGCTCAGTGGGTTATCCAGTTATGTCGTGGCATTTTTCTTCAGCGGTATGTTCACGCTTAATAATCTCTTTATCGCAATAATCCTCTGCACCCTGTTTTTATTCCGTGTCTGGCAACGGCGGAAACACCGTGAACTTTACATTACCATTGTGCTGATCGGTATTTTCCGTCTGGCGCTGGTTTCAGGATTGCATGGCATTAAGGTGCCGTGGACGGCGCTGATTTGTTATCAGCTGGTGGCAGCTTTCTGCATGATCCTTTGTTATCACGCGCTGAATTATAAAGAAATCTACATGAGCAAAGTGTTCACCATCCGCGTGAAAGCGGCGACTGATGAACTGACGCAAATTAACAACCGGGCCAGTATTGATTACTGGCTGGCGCAGCGGCAAACGCAGCGGGAAGCCTGCGGCTTAATTCTGCTCGATATCGATAACTTCAAACGGGTGAATGATACCCTCGGGCATCTGGCGGGCGATCGGGTATTAATTGAAGTAGGACGTTTATTACGCCACCTGACACGCAATGAAGATTTCGCCGGGCGCTACGGCGGCGAGGAGTTTCTGGTCATGACGTCGGCTTATGACCCGCCGACGCTGCTGGCTATAGCGGAACGCATTCGCCAGGAAGTCGAAAACTGCGTGATCATTCTGGAAGATGGCAGGGAACTTAAAGTGACGGTGTCATTGGGCGTGTCATTGTATTTGCCGGGAATGATTATCCGCAAGTCGCTAAAACTGGCGGATTTATCATTATATGAGGCCAAACGGCAGGGCAAAAACCGCGTGGTCGCCAGCTCGATCCTGACCCTGTCTACGCTCGGGACGAAACGTCATTATCCCAGAATGTAAAAAAGGAGCCTTAAAAGGCTCCCTGGGTTTGTTATCAGAAAGCAGATTACTTCTGTGTGCCTTCTTCAATTTTCGGCGGATAGTTCAGATCAGCCGCTTTACGCATTTTTGCGACATCTTTGGCGGTGACAGTCGCCGCTGCCGGATTTCCGAATTGCATGCTGACATAATTACTCAGTTTTGCAATCTGCTCGTCATTCAGCTGATTGGCAAACGACGGCATCATGATTTCGCCCTTATCCATATGACGCTGCACGCCATTAAGGATAACGGAAACCTGATTTCTGTTGTCGTAAGAACCGGTGCTGGTATGACTGAACAGCGACGGATACGCATGGAATCCCTCGCCGCTGCCTTCACCGCCTTTGCCGTGACAGGCTGCGCAGCTGGCATTAAACAGGGCGGCGGCTGACTGGTCAATTGTCTGACCTTCAGCACGCAGCGGATATACGTCCTGACTTTTCTGGCCCCATGCATCGCGCGGTTTGGTTTGCTTGTCATCTCCAATCGCCGGAACCGAACGGATATAGGTCGCAATCGCGTTCAGGTCACTGTCTGTCAGATGTTGCAAACTGTGCTCGATGGCTTCAGACATTGCACCGGAAGCTGACGCTTTGCCCGCCACAAAACCGGTTTTCAGGTAAGTCACCAGTTCCTGCTGCGACCAGTTGCCGATCCCGGCGTTTTTGTCCGGCGTGATGTTAAACGCTACCCACGAGCCTAAATCACCGCCGGAAAACGCTTTATCGGTATCCATGCCCATGGTCAGCGTGCGCGGCGTATGGCAGGTGCCGCAGTGTTCCAGCGCTTCCACCAGATACGCGCCGCGATTCCAGTCCGCTGATTTGGACGGATCGTTTTTCAGCTCACCTTTGTCGAAGTTAAACATCTTCCACACGCGCATGCCCCAGCGCTGGTTAAACGGGAAAGACAAATCCGTTTGCGGCCCGGCGGAATGTACTGCTGGTTGCGACATCAGATAGGCTTTGATCGCCAGAACGTCTTCACGCTTCATTTTGGTGAATGAATCGTAAGGCATTGCCGGATACAACTGTTGTCCGTCTTTGCCGACGCCTTCACGCACCGCGCGGACGAACTCATCATCACTCCAGCTGCCGATACCAAATTCCTTATCAGAAGAAATATTGGTGCCGTAAATCACCCCGAAAGGGGATGCCAGCGGATAACCGCCGCCGAACTTCGCGGTTTTATCTGCACCCGGCGCGGTGTGGCAGGCGGTACAGTCACCGGCTATTGCCAGATATTCACCGCGTTTAATCATCTCCGCATTGCCTGCAGCATCATCAGCCCAGGCGCCGGCTGCTGCCATTAACGGCAGCGCCGCCAGCACGAATTTCATTTTCATTGCTCAATCCTCAGAAAATCAATCAGGCCAGGCTTTTCAGCACCGCGTCAGCCATACGTAATGCCAGCGCGGTTCCGGACAGCGTGGAGTTCACTGTCGAAGCAGAAGGCATAATGCCGGTCCCGGCGATGAACAGGTTCGGGTGGTCATGCGTACGGCAATTTCCATCCACCACGGAATCTTTTGGATCGCTGCCCATGATCATGGTGCCGGTAATGTGCTGGTTGTTGTCGTAAACGCCACGCTTGCTGTACACCACTTCGGTGCCGCCCATTTCTTTGACGATTTTCTGGAAGTCGAGCATCGACTGGTCATAACCGCGGTGAACGTAGTCCGGGAATTTGTAGTGAACTTCCAGACGCGGGATCCCCCATTCGTCTTTTTCGGTTTTACTCAGAACCACACGGTTTTCAGGTTCCGGCAGCATTTCCAGCAGGCATTTCAGCTGAATAAAACGCTCGGACTGGTAGGTCAGTTTGTCGTTAAGCGCTTTGCCGTAATATCCCTGACGTACCAGGCGCTCGGTCAGATAACGCACCGGCGAGGTGTTGGCGACGTCGATACGTAACGCAGAGCGATCACGGCGGAAATCACCATCACGCAGATTATTGATACTGCCCGGACGCATCGGGCCGCGACCGAAATAAACCGGTTCATCGGCATAGAATTCAACGGAAGTGCCCGGGTGATCCATCAGGTTGCGGCCGACCATACCGGAGCTGTTGGCGATGCCGTCCGGGTATTTGTCACTGGTGGACATCAGCAGCAGTTTCGGGCTTTCGATGCCGTTGGCGGTCAGCACGAAGCGTTTGCCGGTGACTTTGTGGGTCACTTTGTCTGCATCGAGATAATGCACGGCCACGATTTCACCGCTGTCATTGGCTTCGATTTTGTACACTACGGCGTTGGCAATCACGCGTACACCGGCTTCAATGGCTTTGCGCGCGGAAATACCGCCGTGATATTGCGCGTCAATCGGGCAGACCGGCATACAGTTGTTGTTGCCACAGCAGGCAGGACGGCCATCGTAAGGAATACTGTTGCGCGCCTGTGGGCCGATACCCAAAATGTAACCGAGTTTGGCAATGCGTTTACTGATACGGTCGAACCCGTAAGGCAGCGGAATACCCGGCAGCGGATAAGGCTGCGAGCGCGGAGAGTCCAGCGCATCATCACCCGAAACCCCCATCTGAATTTCCGCTTCGGTGTAATACGGCTCCAGCTCTTCATAGCTGATTGGCCAGTCGCGACCCACGCCATACAGCGTTTTGATCTTCATGTCGTTTGGCAGCAAACGGAACGCCTGTCCCGCCCAGTGCCAGGTCGTGCCGCCGACACCACGCAGATATTGCGCAGCATAGAGATCCGGGCCTTTCTGGATCAGATAGTTGTTATCTTTTGGCTGGAACTTCGGTTGCGGAGCCCAGGGTTTCGGCGGATACGGCTCGGTGAAATCGCCTTTCAGCGGTGACTGACGGAACAGTTCTACCGCTTCATCGCGTTTAATCACCGGCCCTGAATCGAGCATCAGCACGGAAACGCCGGCTTTCACCATTTTCAGCGCAGCCAGCGAACCGGCGATACCCGCACCAATAACAACGACATCTGCATTCAGTGCATCAGCCATGAGCAATCACCTCCGTGAAATTTTGTTGCAGTGCAGCAGGCTTGTTGACCCAGAAATTCGGTTCACCCGGCGCATAACTTGGCGGCAGCAGGTTATTTTTCAGCAACTGATAGCTGACGATATTTTCGAATCCGATACATTTCTGGCTGCCGGGCTGACCAACCACACCGAGATACCAGCCGCTGACCAGTTGCTGATACAGCTGCGCCAGCTCTGCCGGTTGCGCGGCCAGCAACTGATGCAAATCATCGCCGACCACATTTTTGTGCGTGGTGATCAGCGCCGAAAGGGCATCCAGCTGCGTGTCGAGCTGGGCATTATTTGATGACTGATTATTTTGTGACTGATGCAGCCAGCTGTAGAGCGCCTGAGCGAGGTGCGGTTCGAGCGTGTCCATGCCGGTAAGCTGTTTAGAAAGTGCCATAAAACTGTCAGGCATTGTCACAGCAGAAGCCAGCGGTGGCGCGGCATGGGCGAGGGTGGCAAATACGCCACCGCCCAGCATCTGGCTACCGATACCCGCAACCATGACGCCCGCAGTGCCGAGTATCCACCGGCGACGAGAGAGATTGATCATGCTGAAAGTCCGTAAATGTTCCGTATAAAACGGCCACGGGCGTGGCCGTCAACAAGAAGGAGTAATTAAAAGTGCCTGTTATTTCAGGACGCTGGCCGCTTTTTCTGATGACTGATTATCGATGTCCTGCTTCGGTGTGCTGACACCGACTGCACCGACCACTTCACCGTCAATGGTCAGTGGGAAGCCGCCACCCAGTGCCACGGCGTGCGGGATTGCCAGCACGGTGGTTTCACCGCCTTGCAGGCGCTGCATGAATTTCAGCGAAGGAGCGTGATACAGCGCTGAAGTGCGTGCTTTACCGATGGAGGCCTCAACGCATCCGGCAGGAGAACCGTCCAGACGCTGGAATGCCAGTAATGAACCAGACGCATCAACAACAGCAACGCAACCGGTGCTGTGTTGCTCAGCAATGGTCGCTTTTACGCTGTCGATGACTTTAGCAGTCTGCGCGTTATCGAGCTGAGGATGCCCGGCGGCGAAAGCAGAAGTGGCGGAGAATAATAAAGCGGAAGCACAAATTACAGCACGTGCTGTGTGTTTTTTAACAGACATAGACTCATCCCTTGTAGCGGTAGCAAAACATTGCTTAAAAAAGATCTGGAAAAATAGTTGCATTAAATCAATATCTTTAAAATTCAACGGCGTCATAAGCTGAACACTTGATGTGTTTCTTAATGCCATGCAGATGAAGCGGGTATTGAATTTTGTTTCCCAGATGTTAATTCAATTAACAAGCATGAAAAAGTGACGGTTGCGTATGGCAACTAATTTTCAGGAGGTGTTGTGAGGATATTTCAGGCAAAACGGGCTTGCAGGCCTTGTTAAATAAGGACTGAACATTTTGTGCGGTTATGTACCAGATGATCCGTTTGTATTAATGAAATGTGATGAAGTTAACAAAAAAAAGCCTCCGCGACGGGAGGCTTTGCAGTAAATCGTCCGGTGTTACTGCCCCGGTTGCCAGCTGCTGCGGCATTTATCGCGGCGGAAGCTCAGAACGCGGCTGCGGTTCGAGACGAGTTTGACGTTGTAGCCCTGGAAATAAAGACAGAAGGTTTTTTTCCAAGGCCCGTCGGGAAGTTCCACCAGCAAACGGCCAGCCCCCAGCGAGGTTAGCTGGCCGCTGGCGCGCTGAGTGCCAACGCCAGTTCGCAGTTTGTCGCCGTCGATATCAAAGGCGGCTTTTGACTCAGGATGATACCAGCGCCCCTGGACCATCTTCAGGCAGTCATTGGGCTCGATTGGCCGGAAGTAACGTGGCGCGTGGCCGATTTCCCCTTCAATGGCATGACCATTCCAGCGCAAGCGCATCGGCATATGCGCCGAAAGTGTAATGGCCTCACCGGCATCTTCGCCCTGATACAAGTTATCGGCGGAACCGAGATAACTGGCGGTGCCGTTACTGACTTTCAGCCAGTAAGGATCGGCGATGCTGGAATACAAACCGTCCGGCAGGGCGTCGCTGCGGGCGGGAAGCGGTGATGCGAGTAATGCGGACATCACTTCCAGTGCGTGCGTATAGGCAGTGGTATCTTCACGGTTGGACACCAGCGCGATGCCCGCGTCCAGTTGCGGGTGAAGCAGGAAATAGGTTTTGTATCCTGCATGTGAGCCGCCATGGCCGTAAACCGTATGTTCACCGATTTGCGACGAGGTGGTTCCCAGCCCGTAAGCGGAAGGGATATTGCCGTGCAGATGGCGTTGCGCGGTCAGCGTTTTCAGCACGCCTGCACCCGGACCGCTGTCTGCCAGCAGGCTTTGCAGCCAGACGGAAAGCGACCGTACGCTGCCGGTCAGACTGCCGGAAGCCGAAAGATGTAATCCGGCGACCGCTGTTTTCCAGCCGCTCGTGTCCTGCCAGTAACCGGGCACCAGATTGGGCACAATATCAAACCAGGTTTCCGGCGCGCGGAAGGCTACATCAAGCGGACGCGCGATGTGTTCCGCCAGCAAATCGTCAAACAAAATGCCTTTTCGCCTGAGGATTTCTTCCACCAGCCGGTAACCGGTATTGCTGTAGGAAATCTCGGTGCCAGCGGGGAAATTCAGCGCGCCGTCCTGCGCGAGAAATTCCATAATCGCCTCCGCATCGCTGACGTTATAAACCGAAATCCCCAGCAGGGAGAGCGTTTCGCGTACATCTGGCAACCCGCCCGTCATGTCCAGTGCCTGACCGACAGTCACTTCAGACATCGGCGGTTTCAGGTCAGGCAAATGCTGGCCGAGGCGGTCTTGCGTTGAGAGTCCGGCATCACTTTTCAGTAAGGCCAGCGCCGCGAAAATATGCTTGGTGACTGAAGCATAGCGAACCACGGAATCAATGCTGAAGGGCTGCGAAGTGGTCAGATTGGCCAGGCCACCGGTGGCGAAACCGCGTAGTGTTTGACTGTCGAAAAGAGTGATTGCCCCGCCGGGCTCGCCGGGTTTATCCCAGTTTTGAGTAATGCGTTTTGCTGTCGCCTCAGCGGCTTGCCACTGTAAATCAGAGGTCATGAGAATCTCCACAGACTGTCTATCAGTGAATAAGAGGGCAGCCGGACTGCCCGTGAGACCGAAATAATGTGCGTTTGTGCAACGGTTATTCGGGCTCCTCTAAACTGAGACTTAACGATCGTAATTCTGCTGTATGCGGGTGGGTGACGTTGCCCGTCCGTAAATCGTCTGCGCTCAGAAGCTCAACCATTTCACCACCAATCATTACGCCAATGCTGGTGCAAAGATGCGTTACCACGGCCAGATTGTGGCTGACGAGAATATAAGTCAGTTTCCGCCGTTCACGCAGGTCGCTTAGCAGGTTGAGGATCTCCGCCTGTACCGACACATCCAGCGCCGAAGTCGGTTCATCGAGCAGTAAAATTTCCGGTTCCGAAATCATTGCCCGCGCAATGGCGACACGCTGACGCTGTCCGCCGGAAAGCTGATGCGGGAAGCGAAAACGTACCGCCTGCGGCAGACCCACTTCGCTCAGGGCATCGGTTATGCGCTTCTCAATGTTAAGAAAACCATGCACGATCAAAGGTTCGCTGAGAATGCGGTCGATGGTCTGGCGCGGATGCAGCGAACCGTACGGGTCCTGAAACACCATCTGCACGCGGCGGAAGAAGCGTTTCTGGCGTACCGGCAGCTGATCTTCACCGCCGATCACCATTTCTCCTGACCACGACTGATTCAGTCCGGCCAGCGCGCGTAAAATGGTGGATTTTCCGGAGCCACTTTCGCCGACAATCCCGAAGCATTCGCCCGGCGCAACGCTGAAGCTGACGCCTTTGACCACTTCGGTCTCGCCAAAAGCAATCCGCAGATTGTTGAGAATAATTTTGCTGTTATCTGCATCCTGATAGAAAAGAGGGGATTGGTCAGTCATGAGGTTTTCCATGCTTCGTCACGCACCAGAACCGGCAGTCTGTCACGCGGATGTTTCAGCGACGGCAGACATTCCAGCAGCCCGCGGGTGTAAGGATGTTGCGCTTTCAGCAGGTCGCCCGCCTGTAATGTTTCGACGATACGGCCTGCGTACATCACGGCCACGCGGTCGCAGAATTTGGATACCAGCGGTAAATCGTGGCTGATCAGAATCAGTCCCATGCCGCGACTGGAAACCAGATCATCCAGCAGACGCAAAATCTCGGCCTGCACGGTGGCATCCAGCGCGCTGGTCGGTTCATCGGCAATCATCAGTTCGGGATCTGGCGCCAGCATCATGGCAATCATTACGCGCTGGCCCATACCGCCGGACACTTCATGCGCATAGCGTTCGGCGACTTTATGCGGGTCGCGGATACGCACCTGATCCAGCAGTTCTATGGCGGCGTTCATTGCCTGTTTTTTCGAACCGCCTTTATGCGTCTGCCACGCTTCCGCCACCTGTTTGCCAATGGGCATGACCGGGTTGAGCGAGTATTTCGGATCCTGCAAAATAAATCCGACGCGTTTGCCGCGTATCTGCCGCATCTGCTTTTCACTGGCGTTGCGCAAATCAATACCGTCGAAAGACAGCGTTTCAGCACGGCATTTTGCGCTTGATGGCAACAGGTTCATCAGGCAACGTGCGGTCAGGGATTTCCCCGAACCGCTCTCGCCGACAATCCCGAACTTTTCTTTACCCAGTGACAGCGATACGCCGCGAACTGCGTCGAAACTGCCGCTGTTGGTCTGAAAGGTAATATGCAGATCTTTGATATCAACCAGCATCATTTCTCCTTAGGATCGAGGACGTCGCGCAGGCCGTCGCCGAGGAAGTTAAACGCCAGTGAAGTGACAAAAATCGCAATGGCTGGGATCAGCGGCACCCACCATTCGCTGAACAGGAAACGGCGCGCAGTGGCAATCATCGCGCCCCATTCCGGCGACGGCGGCTGAGCGCCCATCCCCAGAAAACCCAGGCTGGCAGCGGTGATAATGATCGAACTCATATCCAGCGTGATGCGTACCACCAGACTGGGTACGCACAACGGCATGATATGGCGCAGCACAATACGCGCCGGTGTCGCGCCGGTCAGACGGCAGGCGGCAATATAATCCGTGCCGCGCACCTGCATGGTTTCCGCGCGGGCGAGGCGGGCATAAGGCGGCCAGGCAGTAAGGGCGATCGCCAGAATGGCACTTTCGATACCGGGCCTGAGTGCAGCCACAAAGGCCAGAGCCAGGATCAGACGCGGGAATGCCAGGAAAATGTCGGTGATGCGCATCAGAATACGGTCAAGCAATCCGCCCGCGTAACCGGCCACGCAGCCAATCAGCAGGCCGAGCGGGGCGACAATCGCTACCACAATAATCACCATCCCGAGCGTGATACGTCCGCCATAAAGAATACGGCTCAGGGTATCGCGTCCCAGTTCGTCGGTCCCCAGCCAGTGCAGGGAAGACGGTTTTGCCAGACGGTGTGCCAGATCCTGCGCACCCGGATCGTAACTGGTCAGCCACGGCGCACAGATGGAAATCAGCAGGACGATCAGCACGGTGAACAGACCGGTAACGGCCAGCGGATTTTTGCGAAGACCAAGCCAGATGCGGTAACGACGGCCCCAGACGGCTTGTGTCCGGGTATGCGGTGTATCCGCCAGCAGCCAGGCGCGGCTGCCCGCACGGGGTTGAGGTGTGACAGGAAGAGTGCTCATTTTACGCGGGGATCCAATAGTCGGTAGAGAAGGTCGGCCAGCAGGTTAAGCAGCACGTAAATCGCGCCAATCAGCAGCGTGGAGCCGATCACCGGGTTCATATCCGCATTCATCAGCGAGACGGTGAGGTATTGCCCGAGGCCGGGCCAGGAGAAGACGTTTTCAGTCACTACTGCGCCCTCCAGCAAACCGGCATACGTTAGTGCAAGCACCGTAATCAGCTGCACGCCGACCGTCGGGAAAGCATGTTTCCAGATGACGCGTTGCGCAGAAAGCCCTTTGGCGCGGGCCGTTATCACATATTCCCCGCCGAGTGCGTTGAGCATAAAAGTACGGGTCATGCGGGTGATGTAAGCCATGCTGAAATACGCGAGGATCAGCACCGGCTGAGCCATATGCGCAAGGGCATCCCAAAATGCGCCCATGTCACCGGCCAGCAGCGAATCCACGGTAAGCAAACCAGTGACCTGCGGGATCATGTCCTGATAGATGATGTCCTGACGTCCCGGCCCCGGCGCGATACCCAGCGCGGAATAGAAAATCAGCAGGCTGAGCAGCGCCAGCACAAACACCGGCAGGGAGTGACCGGCCAGACATACCACGCGGATCGTCTGATCAATCCAGCTGCCCTGACGCGTTGCCGCCCAGACGCCCAGCGGAATACCGACAATAGCGGCGATAATAATAGCCGCCGTCGCCAGTTCCAGCGTTGCCGGGAAAAAGCGCGCGATATCGGTGGTCACCAGATTGGAGGTCAGGGCAGAACGGCCTAAGTCACCGTGAAATACCTGACTGAGATAATGGAAGAACTGCATCCAGAGGGGCTGATCCAGCCCCATTTCATGACGAACCCGTTCGACGACTGCCTGCGGGGCATTATCGCCAACCGCAGCCAGAACCGGGTCTGTCGGCATCACGCGACCGATGAAAAAAGTCACCACCGACAGACCAAACAAAGTAAGACAAACGCTGATGCAGGTACTCAGAAATCCTTTGAGTCTCTTGCTCACGCTTTAACAACCTTCTCGTAAGGGCTGGTGCTCATTACTGTTAATACCACGCCGGAAATCACGTTGTGGCAGGCGGCGGTCATGGTGGGTTGCAACATGATGGCAAACGGGCTGTTTTCCATATGTCTGGTCTGCAACTCTTCGTAGAGTTTGATGCGGGTGGCCGGATCCGATTCTTTCAGCGCTTTGGTGCTGAGATCTGAAATGTCTTTATCCTGCCAGCTGCAACGCCATGCCAGCGTGCGGCTCTTGGCTTTGTCGGTATTATCCGGGTTGCTGCAGAAGGCTTCTGCGTTGGAGTTCGGGTCAAAGTAATCCGCCCCCCACTGGGTCATCGCCAGTTGCTGCTGACGCGCACGCATTTTAGTCAGCACCTGACGGCTTTCGGCAGCCAGCAGCGTGACTTTAATCCCGACTTCGGCGAGGTTCGATTGCAATGCCTGCACGATGTCAGAAGAAGGTGAGGCGGAGTAGTGATCGAGGGTGATTTCAAAACCGTTCGGGAAACCGGCTTCGGCCAGCAGCGCTTTGGCTTTTGCCACATCACGTTTGTACATAATGGTATTCACCGCCGCAGGGAAACCTTCCGGCAGGAAGCTCTGATGGATTTTGTGGGTCAGCGGCACGATATGCTGCTGGATGTTTTCGTAATCGATTGCCCATTTGATCGCCTGCCAGACCTGCGGTTTAGCAAGATTCGGATGCGCGGTATTGGCAGAAAGCATAAAGGTGCCGGCAATGCCTTTCTGTACCAGCGTGAAGTTTTTGTCCTTCAGCAGAGGACGTAACTGTTCGGTAGTCAGGTTACGCGCAATATCGATATCGCCTTTCTGCAACATGAGCAACTGGGCAGAAGGGTCGATGATGTGACGCATGATGATGCGCTGGATTTTGCCTGCGTGCGGGTTGTTTTTGTTGCTTTCGAGAATCACGGATTCGCTGACTTTCCAGTCGCGCAGTTTGAAAGCACCGGAACCGGCGCTGTTTTTCTTCAGCCAGGCGTTACCCAAATCATCACCCGCCTGATTGGCCAGGCAGGCAGATTTTTGCACGATACTGCCCACGTTCGCGGTCAGGCAATACAGCAGGAAGGATTCAGAAGCAGGTTCAGTGGTCTGGATCACCAGCGTTTCGGCGTCCGGCGCGGTAATCAGGCTGTCGACGTTATCTTTGGTATAGCCAAACTGGTTGATGATGTAGGCCGGGCTCTTGTCGAGTTTCACCACACGCTGCAGGGAAAATGCGGCGTCTTCAGCAGTGACAGGTTTTCCGTCGGCCCATTTTGCTTTCGGATCGAGTTTGAACGTGAAGGTTTTTTTATCGTCGGAAGCGGTCCATGAAACAGCCAGATCGCCTTCGATTTCATCAGGGGAGGCCAGTTTTGGTTTCACCAGTTGCTGGTACATATTGCCGGTAATTTCACTGCCCACGGACTCGAAGCTTTCATGCGGATCAAGACTGGTAATGATATCAAGCTGGATAGCCATCACCAGAATTGAGGCCGGTGTGGCAGCAAACACAGCATCGAATTTCAGGTAGGACAGAACAGGTATTGCGGAAAAACCGGTAACAAATTGACGCCTGGTAACCATAACTACTCCCATCGTGTTGATATATAAAAGTAAAATTAAAAATTACGTTGGCCAACCCTTGACTTAACTCCGGGCAACTGGCTTTAATGAAAAACCGTTGCTTTACACATCCCGACGTTTCATATCGAAAAAACTAATGTGAAGCGTACTGTGCTTGTTCTTTGCTGGTGCAATTTCACGCGGTGAGTGCACCCTGTCGGAACATATCTCCGTTGTCTTAGCCATGCTCAATCAAAGGTAGACCTTTTTTATGAATAACGTAGCGCACGGAACTGAAGAATTAATGCCGGTTTTTGATGGACATAACGATGTTTTGCTACAACTTTGGAACGAACATCGTCAGGATCCTGCACAGTCATTCCTTCAGGGACCCGCCAGCGGACAATTAGACCTGCCGCGCTGTCGTGACGCAGGCTTTGCCGGCGGGCTTTTCGCCGCCTGGGTGCCTACTCCTGAAGTAGATCTAGCAATTAGCGTGCCTGATCGTACTGTGGACACCCGTTTTCTGCCGGAAGGTACTCAAAAGCATCCTGATTTTTCCCCGACACCTTCTTTCGATTTTGCACGTGACGTCACATTTGGCATGATGGCGTTCCTGCTCAGAATCGAAGAACAGTCGCAGGGAAAGGTGAAAATTTGTCGTACCGCGCAGGAAATCAGACAGTCGATAGATAACCATGCATTAGCTGTGGTTATGCATATCGAAGGGGCGGAAGCGATAGATGAGGATTTATATAATCTGGATGTGCTTTACAGCATGGGGCTGCGTTCTCTCGGGCCAGTCTGGAGTCGCCCGAACATTTTCGGCGAGGGTGTGCCATTCAAATACCAGACGTCGCCGGACACCGGGCCGGGGCTGACCGATGCGGGTATCCGGCTGATCAAAGCCTGTAACCAAAAACGCATCATGATTGATTTGTCACATCTGAACGAAAAAGGGTTCTGGCAGGTGGCTGAACTGAGCGACTCGCCGCTGGTGGCCAGCCATTCCAATGCGTTCAGCATATGCCCGATGTCGCGTAATCTCACTGATAAACAGCTTGGCGCAATTAAAGAAAGCAGCGGTTTTGTCGGGCTCAATTTTGCTGTGCCATTCCTGCGTGAAGACGGCAAACGCAGCGACGATACCGGCACAGACATTATGGTGCGTCATGTGGATTATCTGGTTGAACATCTGGGTGAGGATGGCGTGGGCTTCGGTTCGGATTTTGACGGAGCATCGATGGCACCCTTTATGAAGGACGTGCGCGGTTTGCCGGTGTTAGTTGAGGCACTGCGTAAAGCGGGGTATGGCCAGGCGCTGCTGGAGAAAATCTGTTACAAGAACTGGATTAATGTGCTGGAACGCACCTGGGGGCAGTAAGGTTGCGGGAAAAATGTTCGCGGCAAAAGAAAAGGCAGCCATTTCTGGCTGCCTTTTTGCTGTTTCGGGCTCAAACTTATTTGAAGAAGTCTGCGCTGACGGTGAGGTTGCCACCGCTTTTGTTCTGCCACTGACGAGTGATGTGGTAGAACTTGGCACCTTTGGCAGCTGCACGGTTTGCCACTTCCTGTGAAACATCCGTGGTGCTGTTGAAGTGACCGGTGAAGGTCGTGGAGTCAAACGGCACCATCTGAGCGGCGGTCACGTCATTCACTTCCTGAATTTTCGCGCCGTTGGTTGCTGTGACGGTGTAACGTTTACCAGTAGACGACTGCGTTTCGAAGAAACGGCCTACTTCACGGCTTGGACTGCCGGAAGATGCCACGCCTGGGATCTCAACTTTCTTCGCTTCTGCGCCACCGGCTGCCAGTGCTGCACGGCCTGCATCAGAATCGGCAGGAATAGCATCAGGTGACTGAACCACGCGTTTTGGCGCATCTTTCTTATAAATAAACGCAGTGATGTACTGGTTGCCGCCGCTGTTGGCATCAATCTGGCGGACGATGAAGAAGGAATAAGCCCCTTTATCTTTGGCCGCTTTTGTAATTGCATCGTTAACGTCTGGCTGGCTGCGATAGAAACCGCTGACAGTCACAGTATCAAAAGGCTCAAGTCCATAAGCGACGTCTTTCGGCAGCTCTACCACGCCATTAATGACGCGATAATGGGGATCATTGCTCACTTCCGGCGCATCTTTTTTATAGATATCTGCCACTACACGCCAGTTACCGCTATTGTTAGTGCTGTTGGTATCTTGAATATAAAAATAATCTGCACCCAGCGTATCGGCACGGCGGGACACGGCATCAGCCGCATCGCCCAGCGTGTTGAAACGCCCGGTAATAACAATGCGATCAAAAGGCTTAATGGCTGCAGCTTTCTGTGGGCTAATTTCCTGCGCGGCATGTGCAGCCGACAGCGCAGAAACAGAAAACAGGGCCGATGCGATGATCGTTTTTGTCAGCTTCATAAAAAATCCTTTCACCTTGCGCAGTAATGTTGAAACGTGCTGAATTCTTGATGTGTAACAGGTTAGCGGCCGATTATTGCATGTAACAATGCCGAGTGTCTCAGCAATTTATGGCAATAATGCGTGCGCCACCGACGATAACAGCGACTTTTTTTACCAAGTATAACTTATATAAGTTTGTTGAATAATCCAAGTAGTGAAATAAATGTTAATTATTCACTATTTTCTAACTTTTATGCCCGTTCTGAGCGGGTTAAGGTAGAGAAACTCTCAGTGATAGATCGGGTTTAAAGCAGGTTATCAGGTGGATTAAAGGCCTGTTTACTCAGGTTTGCAGCAGGTTTGCGGCCCATATCAATTTTTTTATTATTAATTGTCTGACTATCGCTGTGATACGTAGATTATTGATTAGATATTCAGTAGGTTATAAGCGGCCTGAAAAAATACACACCGGGGCTTACTATCAACCGGCAGGCGTGAAGTTGAATTGTTATGACGATGACATAAATCATCAATGAAAAGGGTGAAGGGAATACTATGCGTATTGGTGTACCAAGAGAGCGGTTGACCAATGAAGCCCGGGTTGCAGCCACGCCGAAGACGGTGGAACAGTTGCTTAAACTCGGCTTTACGGTCGCTATCGAACAGGGAGCCGGTAAATTAGCCAGCTTTGACGATGCAGCTTATGAACTGGCGGGTGCATCTGTCGTCAGCGGCGATGATGTATGGCAATCAGATATCGTGCTGAAGGTGAATGCGCCTGAAAACGATGAAATCGATAAATTACAAGCAGGCACCACGCTGGTCAGTTTCATCTGGCCTGCGCAAAACCCTGAGTTGATTCAAAAACTGGCTGACCGTCAGGTGACGGCAATGGCAATGGATTCTGTGCCTCGTATTTCCCGCGCACAATCTCTTGATGCCCTGAGCTCAATGGCTAACATCGCGGGTTATCGCGCGATTGTGGAAGCCGCCCATGAATTTGGTCGTTTCTTTACCGGGCAGATCACTGCTGCGGGTAAAGTGCCGCCGGCGAAAGTCATGATCATCGGTGCCGGTGTGGCTGGCCTGGCTGCCATTGGTGCAGCAGGAAGCCTTGGCGCTATCGTCCGTGCTTTTGATACCCGTCCTGAAGTGAAGGAACAGGTAAAAAGTATGGGTGCGGAGTTCCTGGAACTGGACTTCGAAGAAGAGGCGGGCAGCGGTGACGGCTACGCAAAAGTGATGTCAGAAGCCTTTATTAAAGCGGAAATGGCGCTGTTCGCAGCCCAGGCCGAAGAAGTAGACATCATTGTGACCACCGCGCTTATCCCGGGACGTCCTGCACCGAAGCTCATCACCAAAGAGATGGTCGCTTCGATGAAACCGGGCAGTGTGATTGTCGATCTGGCAGCCCAGACGGGCGGTAACTGTGAACTGACGGTTGCAGACCAGATTACCACTACAGAAAACGGCGTGAAGATTATCGGTTATACCGATTTGCCAAGCCGCCTGCCGACGCAGTCCTCCCAGCTTTACGGCACCAATCTGGTTAACCTGCTGAAATTACTGTGCAAAGAGAAAAACGGTGAAATCGAAATCGATTTTGAAGATACCGTTGTGCGCGGTGTGACCGTGGTGAAAGCCGGTGAAGTGACCTGGCCGGCACCGCCGATTCAGGTTTCTGCTCAGCCGCAGGCTGCGAAAGCCGCTGAGCCGGTAGCAAAAGCTGAAGTTAAGCCCGCGTCTCCGTGGACCAAATTCATCATCATGGCAGTTGCCATTGTGCTGTTTGGCTGGCTGGCGAATGTGGCGCCGAAAGAGTTCCTCTCTCACTTTACGGTGTTTGCGCTGTCCTGTGTGGTCGGTTACTACGTGGTGTGGAATGTCAGCCATGCGCTGCATACCCCGCTGATGTCGGTCACTAACGCCATTTCGGGGATTATTGTGGTCGGTGCCGTACTGCAAATCGGTCATGGCGGATGGGTCAGTTTCCTGTCTTTTATTGCCGTGCTGATTGCCAGTATCAATATTTTCGGCGGATTCACCGTCACTCAGCGCATGCTGAAGATGTTTCGTAAGAACTAAGGGGAATATATGTCTGGGGGTTTAGTTACAGCAGCATATATTGTTGCCGCTATTCTGTTTATTTGCAGCCTTGCCGGGCTGTCAAAACATGAAACATCAAAACAGGGTAACATTTTCGGCGTCACCGGGATGGCCATCGCGTTAATCGCGACCATTCTTGGACCTGACTCCGGTAACGTTGGCTGGATCATCGTCGCCATGGTGATCGGTGGTGCGATTGGTGTTTATCTGGCACGTAAAGTCGAAATGACAGAAATGCCTGAGCTGGTTGCCATTCTGCACAGCTTCGTGGGTCTGGCTGCGGTTCTGGTGGGCTTTAACAGCTATCTGGATCACGGTGCGGTGCCGATGGAAGGCGTGATGGAAAACATCCATCTGACCGAAGTATTCCTCGGTATCTTCATCGGTGCTGTGACCTTTACCGGTTCGATTGTGGCGTTTGGTAAACTTCGCGGGATTATCTCTTCCAAACCGCTGGCTTTGCCGCATCGTCATAAACTGAATCTGGCTGCGCTGGTTGTTTCTTTCCTGCTGATGGTGATGTTTGTTCGCACCGAAAGCGTCGGTCTGCAGGTTGTTGCATTGCTGATCATGACCATCATCGCTCTGGCGTTCGGCTGGCACCTGGTGTCATCCATCGGTGGTGCGGATATGCCGGTTGTAGTGTCCATGCTGAACTCCTATTCCGGTTGGGCAGCGGCGGCAGCGGGCTTTATGCTCAGCAATGACCTGCTGATCGTCACCGGTGCGCTGGTGGGTTCTTCAGGTGCAATTCTGTCTTACATCATGTGTAAAGCGATGAACCGTTCGTTTATCAGCGTGATCGCCGGTGGTTTCGGTACTGATGGCTCTTCTACGGGCGACGCTGAAGAAATGGGTGAGTATCACGAGGCAAGCGCGGAAGATGTGGCTGAGCTGCTGAAAAACGCCAGCTCAGTGATCATCACCCCGGGCTACGGTATGGCGGTGGCTCAGGCACAGTATCCGGTGCATGACATTACCGCCAAACTGCGCGCTAAAGGCATCAAGGTTCGTTTCGGTATTCATCCTGTTGCAGGGCGTTTGCCGGGCCATATGAACGTTCTGCTGGCTGAGGCGAAAGTGCCTTATGACATCGTGCTGGAAATGGACGAAATCAACGACGATTTCAGCGATACCGATGTTGTGCTGGTTATCGGTGCAAATGACACCGTGAACCCGGCGGCACAGGAAGATCCACGCAGTCCAATTGCCGGTATGCCGGTGCTGGAAGTGTGGAAAGCGCAGAACGTGATTGTCTTCAAACGTTCAATGAATACTGGTTATGCCGGTGTGCAGAACCCGCTGTTCTTCAAAGAAAACACTCAGATGCTGTTTGGCGATGCCAAAGAAAGCGTTGAGAAAATCCTGCGTGCTCTCTAATTCCTGAGCCGCAATGAAAAAGGCCAGTCAGTTGACTGGCCTTTCTTTTGTGCGCGATTCAGCGATTATTCTCAGACAGTATTCTCACAGATTACTCGTCGTCATCCTCTTCTTCGTCATCGAATGTCAGCGGACATTCAAAATCATCCGGTTTGATGGCCAGCAAATCGCATTTCAGATGGTCGATCACCTGTTCCGTGGTGTTGCCTAAAAACGCCGCAGAAAGACCGGTACGGCCAATCGCACCGAGAACAACCACACCTGCCTGCAAATGCTCTGCAAGGTCAGGAATGACTTCTTCCGGTAAGCCTTTTTCCACGTGTGTGAATTTTTCGTCAAGCTGGAATTTCTGTCGCAATGCTTTCATCGCAATCAGATGCTGACCGCGGATAGCATCGTTATAGACGCTTGGGTCAAAGTCAGGAAGTTCGATGGCAATATTAATCGGCGTGACCGGATACGCGCCGACCAGATGGACTTCCGTCTGATTAACGTGTGAGGCCAGCTCGATGGTTTCTTTCACCAGTTTGATATTGAGCGGGTCGTGATAGGGTTCTTCACTGGAAAGGTTAACGGCGACAACGGCTTTACCGCTTTCAGGCCACGGCTGGTCTTTGACCATCCAGACCGGGCAAGGGCACTTGCGCAGTAAATTCCAGTCCGTAGGCGTGAAAATGACAGATTCAAGACGGTCATGTTGGTGGGCCATTTTCAACAGCAAATCATGATTACCGGCAATCACTTCCTGAATGATGGCTTCGAAAGGTTTGTTGTGCCAGACCACTTTAACGTCGATCGGAATACCCGCTTCGACATAGTAGCGACACTGTTCTTTAATCCATTCTTCCCGTTCACTGATTACGCTTTGCCGCATACCGATTCGCTCATCTGGCGAAAGCATGGTGGTCATTTCATAGGAGAAATCATAAATCGACAAAAAGGCTTTGATGCTGCCGCCGTTACGTTGCACCAGATAAACGGCACGACGAAGCGCGGGTTGGTCATCCTGATTGGGGTCGATAGCAACGAGTAAATTCTGATACTTAGCCATGGGGACTCCTTAACACCTGTAAGAGAACGGCGGTCAGTGTATTAAGTACAGAGTAAACCAAGATTAAGCAATCGGATAGCGGAGAAATTGAGTCGGATCAACAAATTATTCCTTGATGATCCGACGCAATAATTGTCAGGCGGGAGCCTGACAGATCAGGCAGAGACCGGAGCAGACTGACCGGCTAACTGAGAAAGCATTTCATGATTCTCAATCGTGATGTATTTACCTTTAACACTCAGCATTTCTGATTTCTGGAAACGGCCGAGCAGGCGGCTGATGGTTTCTACAGTCAGCCCGAGGTAGTTACCGATATCGCCACGGGTCATCGTCAGGCGGAATTCGCGCTGAGAGAAACCACGCTGAGCGAAGCGGCGGGAGAGGTTATAGATAAATGCCGCCAGACGTTCTTCAGCATTTTTCTTCGAAAGCAACAGGATCATATCCTGGTCACCTTTAATCTCACCGCTCATCAGACGCATCATTTGCTGACGCAGATTCGGCATTTTACCGGACAAATCGTCCAGGGTTTCGAAAGGAATTTCGCAAACCATTGAGGTCTCCAGCGCCTGAGCAAAGCTCGGATGCTGCAAGCCACCGATAGCATCGAAGCCGACTAGATCGCCTGCCAGATGGAAACCGGTAATTTGCTCGTCACCTTGTTCGGTAATGGTGTAGCTTTTGATAGTCCCGGAACGAATGGCATACAGGGATTTCAATTCATCACCGGCTTTAAACAATGCCTGACCTTTTTGGATCGGCTTTTTCCTTTCGATAATGTTATCGAGCTGATCAAGTTCATGCTCATTAAGCGTGAAAGGAATACAAAGCTGGCTAATGCTACAGTCCTGACAATGGATCGCACAGCCACCAGATTGGATACGTCGAATAATACGCTTTTCCGGGATCATAAGAGTCACTCTGGCAATATTGATATGGGTCAATTTTAACATCTTTTACGCCGAGTGATAAGTAGCTTAAAGGAGCGAAAAGAGCGAAATGTTAAAAAACCCCGATTTTAAAAGGTTTTTTTTAAATAAAAAATTGATCTTTACATGCAATTAAGCCGAATTGAGAATCAATGAGCTTTAAATCAGGATCAATTTATTGATGGGGGGAATATTTAGTGCGGAGAAAATAAAGGCTTTAAATCAATTTATAGCAGGCTAAGAATGAATTTTTTCGCCCGTTTTGCTTTATTTTAGCCCTGATGAACCCTGAAATATGCGGCAGAGGATTATGGCATAAACACTGAACCGGATCGACTTTGATACCCATTCTCCTCACAACCGCTTACAATGCTCCCTTCGTTTAGCATTCGTTTACTTTTAGGAAAGGTGTCATGCAGTCCGATTCCCTGGGTTTTCCGCTGGAAACAACCATTGTTTTTGTCGTCGTGGCGGTCGCCGCGTTGTTAACTGACATCTTTGCGCACCGTAGCCACAAGCCGATTGGCCTGAAAAGTGCCTCTTTATGGACACTGTTCTGGATTGCCGTTTCCCTGAGTTTTGCCGCGTTTTTATATGTCCATCATGGCAAAGAAGTCGCGAGTCTTTTCCTCACCGGGTATGCGCTGGAGCAGGTGCTTTCCATCGATAACCTGTTTGTGATTATGGCGATTTTCGCCTGGTTCAAAGTGCCTGACGGTTATCGTCACCGGATTTTGTACTGGGGCGTGATTGGCGCAATCGTGTTCCGTGGGATTTTCGTGGTGATCGGCACCAGTTTGCTGGCGCTCGGACCCTGGGTCGAAATGGTGTTTGCCGTGGTGATCCTCTGGACAGCGATCCTGATGATGCGTGCAGGAAATGATGACGAAGAAAATGATGATTACTCAGATCATATCGCCAACCGGCTGGTTCGCCGTTTCTTCCCGGTGTTTCCAAAACTGGTCGGCCCGCATTTTCTGGTCAGCAGTGAACAGGTCGAAGCTGAGCTTGCAAAGCCTGAAAATCAGGGCTTCAGTTTTACCGTGAAAAAGGGCGTGCGTTACGCGACGCCGTTGCTGTTGTGTATTGCCGTGGTTGAGATTTCTGACCTGATGTTTGCGTTCGACAGCGTGCCTGCGGTTATCGCCGTCAGCCGCGAACCGCTGATTGTTTATTCCGCCATGATGTTTGCCGTACTCGGTTTACGTACGATGTATTTCGTGCTCGAGGCATTGCGCAAATATCTGGTGCATCTTGAGAAATCAGTGATTTTCCTGCTGTTCTTTGTGGCGGCGAAACTGGCACTGAATTCCAGTAATCATCTGTGGCATCACGGGGTTGAAATCAGCGCCTTGGCCAGCCTCTACGTGGTGCTGGGTGTTCTTGCACTGGGCATTATTGCCAGCTTGTTGTTTCCCGGAAAAAAAGAAGCCGCATAGCGTGAGCTGACGTATCGATATAAAAAAACGCTGCGAATGCAGCGTTTTTGCTTTGTGCGGAGAGAGAAATTGCCGGCGCTACACATCACCCTCGTTATCTTTTTCCACCGCTTCGTGAATGCGATCCAGCATATCCGGGAAGGCAGACTGTACGCGGCTCCAGCTCGGGATAAAGGGTTTTTCGCTCGGCGTATCCACAAATGCCTGACCGGCTTCCATAATCGCGCCTGAAAACAGTTCCACGGCAGATTCCTCGCTGTGACGGTCGAACGATAATCCGTTCATTTTTGCGTCATTCTCAAACCCGTCAATCATATCCAGCGCATTGCGATAGTAGGTGGCTTTGAGGATACGGAAAGATTCGCTGGTGATATTCACACCAAGGATCGCCATCTTGCGGTAAAGCGCCTTGGTGATATCGATACTCATGCGTTGCAGACCGTTTGTCGCATCATCTTCGGACATCGGCTGGTGCTTATGATCGTAGGTATCGGCGATATCGACCTGACAAATACGCTTGGTCGCCGTATTTCGATGAAGTTCTGAAAGTACGCCAATTTCCAGGCCCCAGTCGCTCGGGATACGCAGGTCATTCAGAATGTCCGTGCGCATCGCAAATTCGCCGGAAAGCGGATAGCGGAAGGTACGCAGGTATTCCAGAAAGTCAGAGTGGCCGTAAACAATTTGCAGCGATTTCAGCAGCGGGAAGACCAGAAGACGTCCCACGCGGCCATTGAATTTTCCGTCGGCGACGCGGGCGTAATACCCTTTACAGAAATCGTAATGGAAGTTGGGATTGGCCACCGGATACATCAGGCGGGCCAGCATATCGCGGCTATACGTGACAATGTCACAATCATGCAGCCCGACTACCGACGTGCGCCGCGATGCCAGTGTATAACCGGCACAGAACCACACGTTGCGGCCTTTGCCCGGCTCATTCGGTGAAAGATTTTCTTTTTTCAGCTCTTCATCCAGCGCTTTGAGGCGCGGGCCATCATTCCATAAAATTCGGTGGCGCTGCGGAAGGCGGGAGAAAAATTCACGCGCAAATAAAAACTGATCGCGATCAGCGCGATCTAACCCAATAACGATCTCCTCCAGATAAGGGACTTTGGTCAGCTCATCCACAATACGGGTCAGTGCAGGACCTTCAAGTTCTGAAAAAAGTGACGGTAATATTAATCCCATTGAACGGCGGCCTGAAAAAACCTGCAAATCGTATTCCAGTTCTTCGACTTTGCGGTTAGTCAGATTATGAAAATTGGTAATGACTCCATCCTGATAAAAATCGCTCATACGGTATTCTCCAATTTTAGAATTGATAAAATTATTGGAAGTCTTCTCTGTAAATACAGAACGATAAACAATGTGAAAACAATTTATTAATAAAGGCCATTACCTCTTCAAATTTGCCCTTTAAAGAAGGGGGATAAAATGACTCAGCCCCTGACTCCAGCCATGGGAGCCAAATTCACTGGTACGAAAAACTCCTGAGATATCGTCACGATGCAGCGGCATTTCATGGTCATGATGGCCTTTAACCACCACCGCGTAATTCACCACCTCCAGCATGGATAAATCATTCGGGCCATCGCCAAGACCGATGCTGATAACCGGTTGCCCGCGTTTTTGCTGATAGCGCTCAGACAACCATTGCACAGCCTGACCTTTACCTGCACCGGCTGCCATGACATGCCAGAACCGTCCGCCACGGGTGAGTGCCAGACCTTCGCGGGCCAGGCATTTTTTCAGATGCGCAAAATCCAGATCATTACCAAACCAGACCAGCGGTTCGGACGCCACGCGCTGCATGGCGAGATCTGCTTCCTGCTCGGATAAACCCGTCCAGACGGCGACTTGTTTTGGTGTGACATCACCAAATCCGCGAAACTCAAAATCGTAACGCTGACGCAATTCGACCAGCGTCTGGCGGATTTCGCTGTAACCCGCGCCGTTGATATAAAACGGGACTTCATCAGCGGTTCGCCAGTCCGGCGGCAGATGGATCATCGCGCCATTTTCAGCGATAAAAGGCTGGTGCGTCAGGTGCAAAGCTGACTGCAGTGTCGCGACTTCAGCAGGCGTTTTGCTGGTCGTCAGAATAAGCGGAATTTTTGCCGCCGAAAGTTTATCCAGCCAGGGTTGGGCCGGTTGCCAGCTGTAATCATGATGATCGAGCAGGGAGCCATCAAGGTCAGTAAAAATAATCAAGGGATCGTCAAGGTAAGGCATCTTTTCTCCTCAATTCAGCCGGTAACAGACGCAAATCTTTAACGATTTAGTTCTGTCCCAGCAGCTAAGTATAGATAGAAAAATGAGTTTTATTGACCGCGCCGCCATTTCAGGATTTTTTACCGCCGCAGACTCGTTTGCTGGCAGCTTTACCCGCAGGAGGTTTACAGGGATAATTTGCAGCAGTCCCACCGCTGAGAAAGAGGTAAGCAGATGAGCGAAGATGATGATTTATTCAGTCAGGAAATGGCCGGAGTTCAGCCACTGGCGTCGGATAAACGGGTGGTCTACCTCAAAAACTCAACCACCGGACAGAAGGTCAGCAGCGAAGATGTAACGGAAAAACGTGAAAATCCGCTGACCACCGGCTTTCTGAATATCCAGCCGTGCGACGAACCGCTCGGGTATAAGCATGACGGTGTTCAGCAGGGCGTTCTCGACAAACTTCGTCAGGGAAAATACCCGCTGGAAGCCAGCCTGAATCTGCTGCGCAAACCCGTTGAACAGTGTCGTCAGGAGCTATTTACGTTCTTCTGCCAGGCACAGGCCGAAAATCTGCGTACTTTGCTGATCATCCACGGTCGTGGCCGTGATGATGAAAGTCATGCCAACATTGTGCGCAGTTATCTCGCCAAATGGCTGAAACAGCTTGATGATGTTCAGGCGTTCTGTGTGGCCATCCAAAAAGATGGCGGTGCCGGTGCCTGTTATGTCGCGCTGAAAAAATCCGCGCAGGCGAAACAGGAAAACTGGGAACGCCACGCCAAACGCAGCCGCTGATACTCGCGGATCCGGCCAAGTCAACGTTTGTTGCCGCGTGGTTTAAGCGCTATCCCTTACTGTCCTGACACTTTTCCATGCCCGGTAACGGGCACTTAATTGAGTTATTTGCATGTTCCTGAAACCGATTTATTTGCGCTGCGCGCTGTTGCTATGCGGCGTCACTCTTTTATCTGCCTGTGACCGTAAAGCGGCTGAACAGAGCGAGACGATGGTGATTGAAGGTAAAACCATGGGGACGTTTTACCGCGTCAGTCTGGCAGGCGTGGATAAAAGTCGTGAAGCCGCGCTGCGCGAACAAATCGAGGCGCAGCTTAAAGAAGATGATCACCAGCTTTCGACTTACAAAAAAGACTCGGTGCTTTCGCGCTTTAATCAGTATCAGGGCAGCGTGCCGCAACCCATCAGCGCAGGCATGGCCGATGCGATTGTCACGTCTATGCGCATCGGAATGCTGACCGGCGGCGCGATGGATATCACCGTTGGCCCGCTGGTCAATCTTTGGGGCTTCGGGCCTGACAAACAACCGGTCAAAACGCCGACGCCTGATCAGATTGCCGCAGCACGTAAACTGACCGGATTACAGCATCTGAAAGTGATCCAGCAAAGCGACGGACAGTATCTGCAAAAAGATTTGCCGGGAATGTACGTGGATCTTTCAACGGTCGGCGAGGGTTACGCCACGGACCATCTGGCGCGGCTGATTGAAGGCAATGGCATCAGTAATTATCTGGTGTCTGTGGGCGGTGCTGTGGTGTCCCGCGGACATAATGCGAAGGGCAATCCGTGGCAGGTAGCGATTCAGAAGCCAACGGACAAGGAAACGGCCGTGCAGGCGATTGTCGATTTGCAGGGCATGGGTATCAGCACGTCCGGCAGCTATCGCAATTATTACGAACTGGATGGCAAACGCCTTTCGCACATTATTGATCCCGCCACGGGTTCGCCGATCACGCACAAGCTTGTATCCGCGACGGTGATTGCGCCCACCGCGCTGGAAGCCGATGGATGGGATACCGGACTGATGGTGCTGGGCACGCATAAAGCGCTGGCGCTGGCGGAAAAACAGCATCTGGCCGTATATCTGATCACCAAAGAAGGTGACACGTTCAAAAGTTATATGTCGCCGCAGTTCAAAGCCTATCTGAAAGACCCGGAATAAAGATTGTGTCGGAATTTTATTCGTGCTGAAGGCGTGAGCCGTCAGGCAATTGGACGTGAGAAAGGGCTGGCAGAGGGAAGGGAAACGCTGCTTCAGATCCTCGGTAACTGAAACAGCGCTGCCCGATTTTAGTGTTTCGAGGTACTTATCAGCTCGAAAAGCACCACGGTGCGGGATGTGCAGATATATTCGCGGCCGAATTCGAAATTATGTTCGTTAACGTCATCCGGCTGGAAGGTGTCGAAAATATGCCGCCAGCTTTCGCCGTGTGCAACGGAAGGCAGCGTGAACACCACGTCTTTGTGTGAGGCGTTAAATAACAGCAGGACCGTACTTAATGAACCCTGACGCAGTAAACCGGTCGGCTGTGCGCGACCGTCAAGCAGCATCGCAATGCATTTGGCGTGCGGATCTTTCCAGGCTGCATCGGTCATTTCCGGCCCCTGTGGCTGGAACCAGCTGACATCTTTCACGCCCAGCTTCTCGTGAACCGCACCGGTGAGAAAGCGCCCGCGATGTAAAATAGGGAAGCGTTTACGCAGCGCAATCAGCCGGTAAGTGAACAGCAGTAACGCCTGACCTTTTTCTTCGATATTCCAGTTAATCCACGCAATCTCAGTGTCCTGACAATAGGCATTGTTGTTGCCATTCTGCGACCGCGCAAACTCATCACCGGCCAGCAGCATCGGCGTACCTTGTGAAAGCAGCAGTGTCGCCAGCATATTGCGCATCTGCCGTAACCGGAGTTCATTGATGGCCGGATCATCACTCGGGCCTTCCACACCGTAGTTGGCAGAGATGTTGTTATCGCTGCCGTCCTTACCATTTTCGCCGTTGGCTTCGTTGTGTTTGCTGGCATACGAAACCCAGTCATTGAGCGTAAAACCGTCGTGCGCGGTAATAAAATTCACTGAAGCGTAGGGCTTGCGGCCACGGTGATTGAACAAATCCGCTGAACCGGAAAGCCGTGTGGCGAACTGCGCCAGCTGGCCTTCATCACCTCGCCAGAATTTGCGCACCGTATCGCGGAAACGGTCGTTCCATTCCAT
Source organism: Rahnella sp. JUb53 (assembly GCF_004346065.1). NCBI lineage: Bacteria > Pseudomonadati > Pseudomonadota > Gammaproteobacteria > Enterobacterales > Yersiniaceae > Rahnella > Rahnella sp. JUb53. The sequence goes on along the minus strand of NZ_SLYT01000001.1, from coordinate 942,235 downwards.
CCAGCCCGGCGGGAAGCCGCCCACCTGATAACCGCCGGGGCCACAATCCCAGGGCTCAGCAATCAGTTTGCACTGGCTTAGGATCGGATCCTGACGGCAGGTATCGAGAAAACCGCAACCCTCGTCGAAACCGTAACTTTCACGTCCGAGAATGGTAGCCAGATCAAAGCGGAAACCATCGACCTGCATTTCTGTCGCCCAGTAACGCAGGGAATCGGTAACCATTTGCAGCACACGCGGATGGCTGAGGTTGAGGGTATTTCCGGTGCCGGTATCGTTAATGTAATAACGTTTATTGTCCGGCATCAGCCGGTAATAACTGGCGTTATCGATGCCTTTAAAAGAGAGCGTCGGCCCGAGTTCGTTTCCTTCCGCCGTGTGGTTGTACACCACATCGAGTATCACCTCGATATTGGCGGCGTGCAGGGTGGCAATCATTTGCTTGAACTCATTTACGGTCTGCGTCGCCATATACTGCGGATGCGGTGCAAAGAAACTGAGTGTGTTATACCCCCAGAAATTATGCAGTCCTTTATCCTGCAAATGCCGGTCATCAGTGAATGCATGAATGGGCATCAGCTCGACCGACGTCACGCCCAGCGAGCGGATGTATTCCACAATGTGCGGGGTACTCATGCCGGAAAATGTTCCGCGCAGATGCTCGGGAACCGCCGGGTGGCGCATGGTATAACCGCGAACATGCGTTTCGTAGATCAGCGTTTTTTCCCACGGAATGTGTCTTTTACGTGAGCGAGCCCAGGAGAAAGCCGGGTCGATTACACGACACTTGGGCAGAAACTCTGCGCTGTCGCGGTTATCAATGTGCAGGTCTTTTTTCGGGCTCTGCATATCATAGGCGAAAAGCGCATCGTCCCATTTCAGCTCACCAACAATCTGTTTAGCATACGGGTCGAGCAGCAGTTTGGCAGGATTAAACCGGTGTCCGTCATGCGGTGCATACGGGCCATGCACGCGATAGGCATAAAGCAGGCCAGGACGGGCATCGGGCAGATAACCATGCCAGACCTCATCGGTATATTCCGGTAGCTCAATCACGTCGTACTGTTCGCCGTCTTCATTGAAAAGACACAGCTCGACTTTAGTGGCATTCGCCGAGAAAAGGGCGAAGTTCACACCCAGTCCGTCCCACGTTGCACCCAGCGGTACGGGCAATCCTTCACGGACGCGGGTGGTGTGTCCGGAATCGAAACTGCGAACAATTTCGCCGTCACTGTAGGGATGGATAATCCGCACGCCGAGTTCATCCACGGCGATATCAACCTGAGCATGTGAAGGAACTGTGCGAACTTCTTCCGTTGTGGCGGTAGGTTTACTTGTCTTGCTTGACCGGGCCTTTGTCATACTTGACGTCACTCCGTTTCAGGGAAATCTGACAAAAAAATGCCGAAAGAGGGCCATCTGCGCATGCACAGACGATAACAACGAGTGTAGACCGGAGTTTGGAACTTCTCCCGTTAACCGTCGAAAAGCTGTACAAGGCGCCGGGCTTCAATGATAGTGAGAACAAAAAGGCTAGCCTGCTAGTTATTGTCTGACTTTATCCCGAGGAACTCCCATGACCATCGCGTTACTCAGCCATGTCGATCTTGATGCTGGCTATCCTGACCGGTTCGAAGCGGCCGGTTTTACTCTTTATTTTGCGACGACACCTGAACAACGTACCTCGCTGGATCCACAGACAGCGCAGCAGATCCGCGCGGTGCTGACTATCGGCAGTATCGGTTTAAGCGCGGCAGAAATGGATAACCTGCCCAATCTGGAAATCATATGCGCGCAAGGTGTCGGGTATGAACATATTGATGTGGTTGCTGCGAAACAGCGCGGTATTCATGTCACACATGGTCCGGGAACCAATAATTCTTCCGTGAGCGATCACACGCTGGCGCTGATGCTGGCGATCACCCGTAAAATCCCGCAATTTGATGCGGCGGTGCGTGGCGGAGAATGGAAAAAAGCGCGCTGGAATACGCCGGGAATGGCGGGTAAGCGTTTAGGGATTATCGGCATGGGCAACATCGGCAGTCTTATTGCACACCGCGCTGCGGGCGGGTTTGATATGGAAATTGCATATCATAACCGTCGTCCTCTGCAGGACACGCCATACCGTTATTTCCCGGACATCACCGGACTGGCGCAATGGGCCGATTATCTGGTGGTCGCCACGCCGGGTGGCAAAGACACTGTCAGGCTGGTGGATGCGGACGTGCTGCGCGCGCTGGGGCCGGATGGATTTGTGATTAACATTGCCCGCGGCAGCGTGGTGGATAGCGGGGCGCTGATCGCCAGTCTCCAGAATCATGAAATTGCCGGCGCGGCGCTGGACGTGGTTGATGGCGAGCCAAAGGTACCTGCACAAATGCTGACACTGGATAACCTGGTCATCACGCCGCACGTGGCAGGCCGTTCGCCAGAATCCGTGGAAAACATGATGACGCTGGTGTTATCTAATCTCACGGCGCATTTTAGCGACAAACCGGTCATGACCCCGGTGCCGCAATAGAACGTTTTCACCGCTCGCCTGCACCCTGACATAAACGCCGCCTGACGGCGTTTTTTTACGAGTGTCATCCCGCCGTTAGTCAGAAAAAGCATAAGACACAGCTTTTTCTTATTTGTCTGGCATAGCAACAGATCGTAACAATAGGGTTTTGGCAAGCAAGAGGCAGACAGCGGTGAACTTTCAACAACTCAAAATTATACGGGAATCAGCGCGATGCAATTACAACCTGACTGAAGTCTCGAACATGTTATTCACTTCACAGTCAGGGGTCAGCCGCCATATCCGCGAGCTGGAGGATGAGCTGGGCGTTGAGATATTTATCCGTCGTGGTAAGCGTTTGCTGGGGCTGACGGAGCCCGGTAAAGAGTTGCTGGCTGTCGCCGAAAGGATCCTCAACGAAGCCCAGAATATCCGCCGTCTGGCCGATGTTTTCTCGAAAGAGGACGCCGGCGTTCTGACTATTGCCACGACACATACACAGGCGCGTTACAGCCTGCCGAAAGTCATCAAAGCATTCCGCGCGATTTATCCCGGTGTACGTCTGGAATTACATCAGGGCTCGCCGCAGGAAGTTCTCGCGATGCTGCTGAGCGGGCAGGCGGATGTGGCCATCGCCAGTGAAAAACTGATGAACGACCCGGCTGTGGCGGCGTTTCCCTATTACCGCTGGCATCACGCGATAGTCGTTCCGCAAGGTCATCCGCTGACGTTGCAGCATCCGGTGACATTGCAGCATCTCAGTGAACAGCCGTTAATCACTTATCGTCAGGGGATCACCGGTCGCTCGCGTCTCGATGAAGCGTTCAGCCGCGCCGCGCTCACCGCCGACATCGTGCTCAGCGCTCAGGATTCCGATGTGATTAAAACCTACGTGGAATTAGGGCTGGGTGTCGGCATCCTGGCGGATAAAGCGTTCGAAGCTGCCCGTGATACTGGCCTTCAGCTGATTAACGCCGAGCATTTGTTCGAAGCCAACACCGTCTGGCTGGGGCTGAAAAAATCGCAATTGCAACGTAACTACGTCTGGCGGTTTATTGAATTGTGTAATCCGGGACTGTCGGTGAATGAGATTAAAGAGAAGGTGTTTACGACGGGGGGAGAACCGGTGATTGACTATCAGATCTGAGGGGCAAGCCCCTGGGTTAAGGTCAACACCTTGGGTTGCCACCCAAACTGGCCTTAAGGTTAAGGTTAAGGTCGTGGGCGTCGGCCCACACCGACCAGAGACCCGGTAACGCGCGGGCCTCTGGACTCCGCGCTTTTCTAACTGCGCGCTGTCGCGGGTATGACGGACATGTTCCGGCGCATTAGCGAGTGGCGCAAATCCATGTGCTTCGCACTGCCTTCTCTCGGTCTTCGAGCCGCAGGTCTCGAAGCCGCTCCGTTCAGCTGAATTTTTAGCACGCCAATCAACCTTTTTAAAAGATGAAAAACAGTCTGCCGTTGATTTTAAGATGGTGCGGGCGATTCAGAAATCTTGCTGAATGAGAGGTTGCAGACCTTAGGCTGCAATCCCGAAATGAAGGAACCGCGCAGCGGCAAGATTTCCAGCCTGTCGCTGCGGCAACTGAAACATAGCTAGCGAGCGGAGCGCGCAGTGAAAAAGCGAAGGGAGATCCAAGAGGGAAAAAGCATTTTTCCCTCTTGGTCGGTTTCGGCGCAGCGCGCTAAGTGATCGCAGCAATTGAGAAACCGAAATTGGCTTTGGCAAGACTTAACCCGCCTGGCAAGGCAAATTTCACATATAAAAAAACCGGTCCTGAGACCGGTTTTTTACCTTCGCTAAACGCGAAATTTACACCGCCGGTTTAGCGATCACATTGCGATTTTCCATGCGAACTTCCGCAATGTTCACATCAATGATGTCGCTCTGACGGTAGGCCACTTCGCCTTTGATCAGCACGGTGCCGGTATCAGCGCTGCATACCAGTTCGTCGCGCACACTGTGCAGGAACGGAGCAGGGATGAACGCCACGGCGCCGATATCTTGCAGACGTACTCGCAGACCGCCGCGGGTGACATCGATGATTTCAGCGCTGAATTTAACATCAGTGCCGACTTTATCTTCCAGATAACGCGCATATAGCCAGTCACCAACATCGCGCTCGGCCATGCGGTTGGCACGGCGGCGTTCTGCCAGCTGAACAGTCATCTCGTCCTGAGGTTTCTCAGCAGACAGTTGCAGGATCATCGCTTTCAGCAGACGGTGGTTCACCATGTCGCCGTATTTACGGATTGGCGATGTCCAGGTGGCGTAAGCTTCCAGACCCAGGCCGTAATGCGGCCCAGGGGTGGTGCTGATTTCTGCAAAAGTCTGGAAACGACGAATACGGCTGTCGAGGAACTGCGTTGGCAGCGCATCAAGTTTACGGCGCAATGCGCAGAAACCTGGCAGCGTCAGCAGTTCTTCAGCATTAGCTTCCACGTCGTTGGCCTGCAACACGGTCACTGCGTTTTCTACCAGCAGCGGATCAAAACCGGTATGCACGTTGTAAACGCCGAAACCGAGGCTGTCACGCAGGGCGATAGCCGCACAGACGTTGGCGGCGATCATCGATTCTTCCACGATGCGGTTAGCGATACGACGATGCTCAGCGACGATTTCCAGCACGTTGCCTTTCTCGCCTAATACGAAACGGTAATCAGGACGATCTTTGAATACCAGTGCATGTTCGGTGCGCCATGCGCTGCGTACGTCACAGACGCGTTTCAGCAGACGAATCTGCGAGGCAATGACATCGCTGGCCGGTTGCCACTCGCTTTTCTCATCCGCTTCCAGCCAGTCAGACACATCGTCGTAAGCCAGTTTGGCTTTGGATTCGATGGTCGCGGCGAAGAAGCGAATATCACTGCTCAGTGCGCCATCGGTGCCCAGCGTCACAGAGCACGCCAGAACCGGACGGCTGACGTCCGGCCACAGGGAACAGATATCATCAGACAATTCACGCGGCAGCATCGGGATGTTGAAGCCCGGCAGATAGTTAGTGAATGCGCGTTTTTTGGCAATATTGTCGAGATCGCTGCCTTCACTGACATAAGCCGTCGGGTCAGCAATCGCGATAGTCATTTGCAGGGTGCCGTCGCCGTTGTCTTTCACATACAGCGCGTCATCCATGTCCTGCGTGCTGCCGCTGTCGATGGTGACAAATGGCAGGGCAGTCAGATCTTCGCGGGTCAGGCCTTCATCGCGCAGTTCAGCGATGTCAGATTTTGGCGCTTCACGTTCGAGATTATGACGTGCCAGCGTTACCCACCACGGGGCGAGATCGTCGGTGCCGGTGGTGATCCATTCGGTGATTTCAGCCTGGAAGCTGTGATCGCCTTCTTTCAGCGGATGGCGGCGCATTTCAGCCACACACCAGTCGCCGTCGCTCACTTCATGATTGATATTGCGGGCAACGCGGCACTGAATGGAATCACGTAATAAAGGATGGTCCGGGATAATGGAAAGACGGTCGTCTTTCTTGGTCACGCGGCCTACAAAACGGCTGAGGAACGGCTCAACCAGCGTTTCCGGCTGGACGATTTCACGCTCTTTCTCAGTTTGCAGGGAGGCAATGACGCGATCCCCGTGCATGACTTTTTTCATGTACGGAGGCGGAATGAAATAGCTTTTTTGACCGTCTACTTCAAGAAAGCCAAAGCCTTTCTCAGTGCCTTTCACGATGCCTTCGACACGTGGAGTCTGAGAGTGAAGTTGCTGTTTTAGCTGCGCGAGCAGCGGGTTATCTTGAAACATATCGTCCAGAGAATTGGGGGTTAATGTGGCTCGATTAGCGGCAGACAGTTTTACGCGATCTGGCCCCTTCGGGCAAGCGGCATCTACCCCTTTCGCCTCATAACCCTGAAGCGAAAGGGGAGATTTGCGCGATGGTGCGCAAGTCTGACTTAAGCGATACGTTGCAGGTCGACTTTTTGATCGCAGCGACGGATAGTCACCGGAACAGCTTTGGAGGTCGGGGTGTGGGTCTGGTCGCCAAAACTGGACATCGGCACCAGCGGATTGGTTTCCGGATAATAAGCCGCCAGATTACCGCGCGGAATGTCGTAGCTGACCAGTTTGAAGCCGGTAACTTTACGCTCGATGCCGTCGTTCCACAGCGTTTCTATTTCCACCAGTTCACCGTCTTTCAGGCCTAAATCAGCCAGATCCTGCGGATGGATGAACAGCACTTCGCGCTGGCCGTAAACGCCACGGTAACGGTCATCAAGGCCGTAAATGGTGGTGTTGTACTGGTCGTGCGAACGCAACGTTTGCAGGGTGAACGGCGCATTTTGATCGCCCATCGGGATCAGCACGTCCGGCAACGGGGCCGCGCTGAAATTCGCCTTGCCGCTGAGCGTGTTGAAATTCAGTTCCGCTGCCGCATTGCCCAGATAGAAGCCGCCTTTAATATCACAGCGTGCATTGAAATCTTTAAAGCCAGGAATGGTCGCTTCGATGTGGTCGCGGATCAGATTGTAATCGTCAGCCAGCGCCATCCAGTCGAGGTATTTATCACCGAGAACGGCATTGGCGATACCGCAGACAATCGCGGTTTCGGAACGTTGTTCTTTCGATAACGGAATGCCGACGCCTTCAGAAGCATGCACCATGCTGAAGGAGTCTTCAACGGTGATGAACTGCGAACCGGTGGCTTGCATATCCAGCTCAGTACGCCCCAGTGTTGGCAGGATCAGCGCTTCTTTGCCCGGTGTCAGGTGAGAGCGGTTGAGTTTGGTGCTGATTTGCACAGACAACTCAAGATTACTCAGCGCCCGTTCGGTGCGCGGTGTGTCCGGTGCCGCCGCTGCCAGATTACCGCCGAGGCAGATCAGAACTTTGGCTTCTTTACGCAGCATCGCTTCCAGCGCTTCAACGGTGTTATGGCCCGGCACGCGCGGTGGCGTGAATTTAAAGTGGCTTTCCATGGCATCAAGCAACGCTTTTGGTGCTTTTTCATCGATGCCCATGGTGCGGTTGCCCTGCACGTTACTGTGGCCGCGAACCGGACACAGACCGGCACCCGGTTTACCGAGCTGACCAAACAGCAGTTGCAGGTTAGTGATTTCACGCACGGTCGGAACGGAGTGTTTATGCTGTGTTATGCCCATCGCCCAGGTACAAATAACGCGTTCGGCGTTCATATAAATAGACGCCGCTTCACGCAGATCCTGTTCGCTCAGACCGGACTGTTCGGTGATTTTTTCCCAGCTGGTGGCATCCACGACGGCCAGATACTCATCCACGCCAACGCTGTTAGCCGCGATAAAATCTTCATCGAAAAGGGAAGGCTGGCCGGAAGCGATACGCTCACGGTGAGTCTGCAACAGCGCTTTGACGATACCGCGCACGGCGGCCATATCGCCACCTAGATTCGGCTGATAATACGCCGCACTGATGCGACCGGCTTTCGGTGTGACCACTTCCAGCGGTTTTTGCGGATCGGCGAAACGTTCCAGACCACGCTCACGCAGGGTGTTAAAACTCACCACTTTTGCGCCACGGTCAGAAGCATGACGCAGGCTGTGCAGCATACGCGGATGGTTGGTGCCCGGGTTCTGGCCAAAGACGAAAATGGCATCGGCTTTTTCAAAGTCATCCAGACGGATAGTGCCTTTACCGACGCCGATACTTTGTTTGAGGCCGACACCGCTGGCTTCGTGACACATGTTTGAGCAGTCAGGGAAGTTGTTGGTGCCGAACATGCGGCCGAAGACCTGATACAGATACGAGGCTTCGTTACTGGCGCGGCCGGAGGTGTAAAAATCTGCCTGATCCGGGTTTTCCAGACCTTTTAGATGACTGGCGATCAGTGCGAAAGCGGCGTCCCAGCTGACGGGTTCATAATGATCAGTTTCGCGGTTATAACGCATCGGGTGAGTCAGGCGTCCCTGGTATTCAAGGAAATAATCGCTTTGTTCGCGCAGCTTGCTCACGCTGTGTTGCGCGAAGAATTCAGGCTCAACGGCTTTACGGGTGGCTTCCCAGCTGACGGCTTTCGCGCCGTTTTCACAGAAGCTGAAGGTGCTGTGGTTATCATCGCCCCAGGCACAGCCCGGACAGTCAAATCCACGACCTTTGTTAACACGCATCAGGTTACGCAGGTTAGACAGAACTTTTTTACTGTCGAAGACGAAACGGGTGGTTGATTCCAGTGCACCCCAGCCGCCGGCCGCGCCGTGGTAGGGTTTGATCTCAGTTTTGAATTTCATAATTATGCTTCGCAGGTGATTTTTGTCTGATTTTAAACAACCGCAACGATGAATTGTTAACCGGATTGTTAATTTTATGTCACAAGTTTAGGAGGGGTATGCGCTGCCGTCTAATCGAATGCCATGATGGTGTGATAGAAGCGCTCTATCGCAGGAAAATATCGGGGAATAACGCAAATAGCGTCTAAAAATCAGGGGCGGGAGCGCACTGCCAATCAGTTTGAAAACAGCGGGTTGTGATAATGAAAACTAATGACCTCGCGCGATGTGGTTTTCGGCTGAAATTAACACAAGTTGTAACAGTATCGTTTCATTATGAAATGCTTAGCAAAAGACTAAGGGTTTTTCTGCGAGTAGTTTTAGTGCAACCTATGCCGCAGATTTTGAATCCATAGTTTTTTTGTATAGAGTGCGGATCAGTTTATGCCCCGACTCTGTAGCGCGTTTAAGGAAGATTCAGTGAAACGTAGTGTAATTAGTGTCTTATCTTGTGTATTGATGTTCTCCGCAGGCAGTGCGAAAGCTATCGCACCACTGGATTTCCCTGTTGTCCCGCCGAGCATTGATGCAGCTTCTTTTGTGCTGATGGATTATGCCAGTGGTGATGTGCTGGCCGCCGGCAATCCGGACGACCGCCGCAATCCGGCAAGCCTGACCAAACTGATGACAGGTTATGTCATTGACCGCGCACTGGATCATAAAAAAATCACCATGGACGATGTGGTCACCGTGCCTCAGGAAGCCTGGGTTGCCGGTAACAAGAGCCTGGAAGGTTCTTCGCTGATGTTCCTCAAACCGGGTGACCGTGTGAGCGTGCGTGATCTGATCCGCGGCATCATCATCACTTCCGGCAACGATGCCTGTGTGGCGATGGCCGATTATGTCGCGGGCAGCCAGGACTCATTCGTTGGCATGATGAACCAATACGTCACCAGCCTCGGCCTGACCAATACGCATTTCGAAACCGTCCACGGTCTGGATGCACCGGGTCAGTACACCACGTCTTATGACCTCGCGAAGCTGTCCCGCGCCATTATCGGCGGTGAGCCTGAGGAATATCGTATGTATGCCGAGAAATCGCTGACGTACGACAACATCACCCAGCAAAACCGTAATGGCCTGCTGTGGGATAAAAACCTGCAGGTGGATGGCCTGAAAACCGGTCACACTGAAAGCGCCGGTTTCAACATCATCGCCTCTGCGACGCAGGGTGATCGCCGTCTGATTGCCGTTGTCATGGGCGGTAAAAGCTCAAAAGGGCGCGAAGAACAGGCGCGTAAACTGCTGACCTGGGGTTTCCGCGAATACACCAGCAAACAGATTTTCAAAGCGGGTCAGACCGTTTCGGATGAGCACGTCTGGTTTGGTGCTGCTCCTCAGGTGAAAGTCGGTTCCCTCAGCGATGTGTTTATCAGCGTGCCGCAGGCTGACGCCGATAAACTCAAAGCGCAATATGTGCTGACCAATCCGCAGATTGACGCGCCGCTGAAAAAAGGTCAGGAGCTCGGCAACATTAATATCGTGGATAACGGCAAAGTCATCAAAACCGTGCCGCTGGTGGCACTGGAAGATGTCGCAGAAGGCGGGATCATCAGCCGTGCGATTGATTACGTGAAATTGAAAATCTGATTCGATTTTCTGAACGTAAAAGGCGCCGCTTCGGCGCCTTTTTTGTCCCTGAGATTCACATCAAATTTCCCGGCCTGAAAATCGAGAATTGTCACAATTGATTGTTAACTAAGTGTAATTTATTTTGAAGTCACCGGACGAATGGCTCACATCCGCCCGGTGAGTGTGCAAGATTTCAGAATACTTTGGAGGAGAAGTCGGTTTTCACTTCGCTTTCGATGTAGGTATTTAAGCCCCATCCGGCACGGGCCAGTTCTTTCATCTTCTCAAGATGCTCAGGGCCGGGGTGGCGGATGTCGTAGAGATAAACGTGGTTATTCTTGAAACGGACTTTGATCGAATTGGCATCAATCTGGAAGCTGACGACCTGTGAATCACCGCTTTTATTGGCGTAATTTTCCATGCTGCATCCTGTTAGCTAAGCCTGATTTCTGGCGACGTCTTCTATTAACCACGTCCGGCTTTCAGTTACAGGGTGATAGTTCACATTATCAGCACGTTAAGTCAGGATGATTGGCGTAACTAATGGCGGGCGGCGGAAATAGCGAGGTGAACCGGCACCTGCTGAGCGCCGGTGCCGTCATTGTGATGCGGTTATTTCAGCAGGAACGAGTGATCAAACGTGCCGGTGACATTCAGGGCGACGGGCAACAATCCCTGCTCATGATAGAAATCCGCCGTTTGCTGTTGCTGCGTTTCCGTCGCGGCATCAATCGGTTGCCAGTAGGATTTACGTCGCTCAAACCCGAGTTTCGCCGCATCCAGCGGGAAGCCGATGATTTTCGCCAGCTTCTCGCTATAGGCATCCAGATTCTTATAGGCCCAGATTTGCGCATCGCTCAGACGTTGCAGGTAGTCGGCAATCGCCTCACGTTTGGCTTTATCTTTAAGCGCGGTATCTGTTGCCGCCAGGAAACTGTTGCCCGACCACAAACCGCGGCCATTCACCAGAACCCGCAGATGATCCTGTGTTTCGGCGAAAGCGGTGTAAGGTTCCCACGTTGCCCAGACATCCACGGAACCCTGGGTCAGCGCCAGTTTGGCGTCGCTCGGCGGCAGGAAACGGAAGGTCACGTCTTTGGCCGTCAGTCCGGCAGATGTCAGCGCTTTTAGCGCCACGAAATGCCCGATGGAACCGCGGTTCGTGGCAATACTTTTACCTTTTAAATCCGCCGCGCTTTTAATCGGGCTGTCCGGTTTTACCAGCAGCGCGGTGCCATAGGCATCCGATTTATCCACGGCAATAGCTTTCACTTGCGCGCCTGCGGCTTCGGCAAATAACAGGGGGGCATCACCGATAATACCGACATCCACCGCCTGCGCATTCAGCGCTTCAGCCAGTGGCGCGGCGGCAGGGAATTCTGACCACTCAATTTTGTACGGCAGATTATCCAGTTTATTGGCCGCCTCAAGTTGCGCCCGCATATTGCCTTTCTGGTCGGCCACCCGCAGGGTGATTTGTTCGGCATTGACCGCAAAGGCGCTGCCAATCAGCGAAACCAGCAGCAGAAGATTTTTCACATTCACTCGCATCAGGGTTCCTTATACCAGCGTGGTGGCGGCGGTTTTATTTTGTGCCTGACGCGCAGCGATTTTCTGCCTGGTCAGCGGGATCAGACTTTTACCGTATTCGGTGGCGTCATTGAGAGGATCAAAACCGCGGATCAGGAACGTGGTGATCCCCAGTTCGTAATATTTCAGCAGGGCTTCGGAGACTTGTTCCGGCGTGCCGACCAGCGCGGTGGAGTTTGAACCGCCGCCAATCAGTCCGGCAATGCCGGTCCAAAGGCAGGAATCCAGACGGTCGCCTTGTGCTACTGCCTTCAGTAAACGCTGTGCGCCGACACTTTGCGGTTTAGCCGCCAGCGCCTGACCTTTTTCAGCCTGCTGTGCGGTGGCTTTCGCGAGGATTTCGTCGGCTTTGGCCCAGGCTTCTTCCTCGGTTTTACCGAGGATCGGGCGGAATGAAATACTGAAATCGATCTCCCGCTGATGTTGTGCCGCAGACGCTTTCACCGCTGCGACCGTTTCCGCAGCACTTTCCAGCGGCTCACCCCAAAGCGCGAACACATCTGCCTGTTTTCCGGCAACGCGAATGGCGTCATCAGAAGAACCGCCGAAAAATACCGGCAGCTTTTTCTGATATGGCTTAATGGCGGAGAAGGCGTTTTCCGCCTGATAAAACTCACCCTGATGATCAAAGCCCGTTTCCGAATACCAGCTCTGTTTCAGCACATCGATATATTCGTCCGTGCGCTGATAGCGGCCAGATTTCGGCTCGAAATCGCCGTCACGACGCTGTTCGGCGTCACTGCCGCCGCTGATGATATGCACGGCGACGCGTCCTTCCAGCAGGTGATCCAGCGTGGCAAGTTTGCGCGCTGCCAGTGTCGGGGCGACAAAGCCCGGACGATGTGCCAGCAGAAAATGGATACGGGAAGTGCTGGCACCGGCGTGCGCCGCGACCAGAAATGCGTCAGGCTGATCGGAGGCGTAAGCCACCAGAATGCGGTCAAAACCGGCATCTTCATGGGCTCTGGCGAAATCGGCGATGTATTTTTTATCGAAAATCGGGCCTGTAGGCGGGATGATTTCAGAAGCCAGACGATGGCCGATCATACCAATAAATTGCACGCTCATAAGCTGTCACTCCTCAGATGAGGCCAGCGAATGAAGGTCTGCGCTGGCAGGAGATATCACCTTAAACGGCAACCTACTATGTGAGAAATTCATTATCTTCATAAGCTAATATGAAAAATGTGCATTACAGGATGCGAGAGAAATAAACGGAGTTAACCAGCGGGATCGCACGGGTGAATTATTTTCGGGAGAAGGGTGTAAAAGGGGGGTATCAGAGATGCACCCTCCCTCAGACAGAGGAAGGGGCGGAGTAAAATGATTACGTGATTGCTACGTTACTGGGAATCCTGGCTGGTGCCGGTTTTCGGGCTGGCAGCAGAGCTGTCTCCCGCATCCGCAGTTTTGGTGTAAACAATTTTCTGACTGTCATTACCGCAATGGCCGACGACCTGACCGCCGCTCTGGTCAGCCTGATCGTTAGGAACGATGTCCAGTTTGAACCCGGATTCAGGCAAACCGTTTGCCACAATTTTTTGGGTAATGTCTGCTTTGACGCTTTCACAGGATGCCTGTGCCATCAGAGGTGCAAACATCACGACAGCGAGACCAGCTAAGAGTGTCTTTTTCATCATTCATTCCTTTTATGAGAACCGGCGTATTACTTATTATGAGAAGAAATAATTATCTAAAGAATAAGTTTAGCAGATATGCCGTGGCGGTAAGATTTACCGCCACGGGTGAGAGACAATCTGGAAGGAAATTATTACGGCGCCATCAGCTGACGGCCTGTACGGCGGTCGAGGCAGCGTTCAGTGTTCGGTTCCCAGTACGCATTGATGTTCTGGCTGGCTTCACACTTATCGCGCAGATCTATGGCGTTGTCATATTTGGAGAAATCCTTCTCGTTACGCTGATTTTTCATCGCGCGCAGACGCTGGGTTTCATTCCACTGTTCTTTGCTCTGACGTGCTTCTTCGTTGGTCATGGCATCATTGCCGGTACCGCCAAAGACACAGGTTCCCCCCGCACAGTTGGTGGCAGCTTGCACAGGAACCTGCCAGCCGGCGGTCATGGCCAGCAAAGCAACAGGAAGCATGGCGCGCGTCAGTCGGGTTATAAACGTTGTATTCATTAGCTAATCCTTTTAATTTACACATCGCTCAGGCGAATCATTGAATTATAACACCCACCTGAATGGCGTCACCCTTTGCCTGTAAACTGGTTGATATCTTATTGAAGTCCGCACTGTAAACCTGGCTCAACTATGCTCAAAACATCTTTACTGTTCTTTGCCACAGCGCTGGCGGAAATCATAGGCTGCTTTTTACCTTATCTCTGGCTGCGCAAAGGGGGCAGTATATTGCTGCTGCTTCCGGCGGCTCTCAGTCTGGCGGCGTTTGTCTGGCTGCTGACCCTGCATCCGGCGGCGAGTGGCAGGGTATACGCGGCTTACGGCGGTGTGTATGTCATGACCGCGATGTTGTGGCTGCGGTTTATCGATGGCGTGAAACTCAGCACCACCGACTGGCTGGGCGCGTGCGTCGCGCTGGCGGGGATGCTGATCATCATTTCAGGCTGGAAAGCGTCATAAGCGATTACTGCGACAACCTTTCCATCAGCACAATGACTTTCTGAATCACGATTTGCGCAGCGCGGGACAGCTGACGGCGGGGCGCAACGCACAGAGCCAGCGTCAGCGGTTTGGCCGTCCGTCCCTGCAGCGGTACAAACGTCAGCCGCTTTTCCTGTAAATCAGGCAAAACATCCAGCAGGCTGAGCACGCCAACCCCGGCACCTTTACGAATGAGTTCGCGCATCATGCGCACGTCATTACAGACGATCGACGGTGTTTCCAGCAACTGATAGCGGTTGTACAGCAATCTGGCGCGGGCATTCACCATCAGCGGTTCCGAGGGAATGATCTGCCGGTAGGAGGCGATATCGCTGAAAGACAGCGATTCCTGCTGTGAAAGTTCGTGTCCGACCGGCATGGCAATGCCGATGGGTAATTCCGCGAAAGCCCGCACTTCCAGCCCGGTATGCTCCACCGGATCCAGCAACAATCCGAAATCGACCTCTGCCGAACTTACCTGTTCGCTTATATTCCGGCTGTCTTCTATACGGATATCAAATGTCAGATAAGGATGTTCTGCGCCCACTTCCGCAATCAGCTCCGCCACCATGCCTTCGCTGAGTGCTGCGATCATCGAAATAGTGACGTGTCCGCGCCGCAATCCCTGGATCTCATCGAACCGTTCCTTTGTGCGGGAAAATTCTTTTCGCCAGCGTCGGATGTCATCAAACAAAATTTCGCCCGCAGAGGTCAGTTTCAGGCCTGTGGGCAGGCGTTCGAATAATGGGGTTTCCAGCGTCTGTTCGGCCTGCAATATCTGCCGGTTTATGGCCGAGGCGGAGACATGCAGCACTTCTGCCGCTTTGCGCAAACTTCCTGTTCGGGCGACTTCAGTAAAATATTGCGAAAAACGGGAGAATGGGGACATGGGTGTACTAATTTATGCAGTGAATAAGTGAGATATCTATTATGGACTGCATCACTCAATTTTCCTAGATTGTGCGATGCCCCTTTGTAAAACAATCACCTCAGGTCGTTTTACAGTCAAAATGGGCAAATGACAGGGTTCGTCAAAACACGTTTTAGCTCGTGTGCCGCTATCAGTGATGGAAAGCGGGGCGAACGGTGGCATTTGCACCGCTGGCACACGATCGTGTTTTGAAAAACAACACTAATAACAAGCGTGCATGTTTGAAAACCAGACTCAACGTGATCATGCGACCAAGAGATACCTTCTCATGTTAGAAAAACTATTTAAGTTAAAAGCTCACCGTACTAACGTGCGGACTGAGATTGTGGCAGGACTGACTACATTTTTAGCAATGGCCTATATTCTGTTTGTTAACCCGTCTATTTTGGGCGCGACGGGGATGGATAAAGGCTCAGTATTTGTGGCAACTTGTCTTGCTGCCGCAATCGGTTCCGCACTGATGGGCTTTATCGCCAACTATCCGATCGCACTGGCGCCGGGCATGGGTCTGAACGCCTTCTTCACCTATACCGTCGTGCTGCACATGGGTTACACCTGGCAGATCGCATTGGGTGCAGTTTTCCTCTCGGCCTGTATTTTCTTCGCGTTATCTATTTTCAAAATCCGCGAATGGATTATCCGCAGTATTCCGTTGCCATTGCGTTCGGCGATTGCGGCGGGTATTGGTTTATTCCTGGCGCTGATTGCGCTGGAAAACGCCGGTATCGTCATTGCTAACCCGGCAACACTGGTCGGTCTGGGCGACCTGACCAAGCCTGGCCCGCTGTTCGCGATGCTCGGTTTCATTCTGATTGTTGTGCTGGAAGCGCGTAAAATCACCGGTGCGGTGCTGATCGGCGTGCTGGCTGTGACTGTTCTGGCGATTGCCCTGGGGTATTCTCCGTTCGGTGGCGTGATGTCTATGCCTCCGTCGATTGCGCCAACCTTCATGCAGCTGGACATTAAGGGCGCATTCAACGTTTCGCTGATAAGCGTGGTGTTCGCGTTCCTCTTCGTGGATGTGTTCGATAACTCCGGAACCCTGATTGGCGTGACCAAACGTGCAGGGCTGGCGGATGAAGACGGCAATATCCCGAAAATGGGCCGTGCATTGGTTGCTGACAGCGCCGCTGCGTTGTTTGGTTCTCTGCTGGGGACGTCGACAACCACCAGTTATATCGAATCCGCCGCGGGCGTGAGTGCCGGTGGACGTACCGGTCTGACAGCGATTGTGGTCGCAATTCTGTTCCTGCTGAGCCTGTTCTTCGCTCCGCTGGCGGGCAGTGTTCCGGCATTCGCAACTGCACCGGCGCTGCTGTTCATCGCGGTTCTGATGACCTCTGGTCTGGCAGAAATCGACTGGAAAGATATTACCGTTGCTGCACCGGTCACCGTGACTGCGCTGACCATGCCATTTACGTACTCTATTGCTAACGGCATCGCGTTTGGTTTCATCACCTGGACGCTGGCAAAACTGCTGACCGGTCGTGCGCGTGAACTGAATGCAGCGCTGATTGTGCTGTCTATTCTGTTCGTGATTAAACTGGGCTGGCTGAGCGCGTAATACGCTGAGTGATGAGAGAGGCGCGACCATCGGGTCGCGCTTTTTTGGCCGGACGCCTGAGTTCAGGCAGCGGATTTTCCCGCAGAAGGGAAGTTCTCAACGCGAATATCAAATTCGGTGAAAAGTGCGACAGGACGTTTTTTAGCACCGAAAATTTCCATTTTCACAAACCCGCGGTTTTCCAGTGTCTTCAGCGTCTTGGACAAATTACTTTTGTGACGTCCCGCCAGTGCGGCCAGCTCCGTAACGGTTTCTGGTTTTTGTTCATGCATCAGACTCAGCAGCGCGATGTTTTCCGAGCTGAGGATCTGGGCGAGAGCCGCCAGTGAGTTGTACCAAATCTTAGGTTCATCGGCTGCCGGTTTGTAGCTGCCGTTGAGTATTGCCAGCATGCGCTGACGCACCATGTCTTCGGGCATTACGCCTATCCGTGCTTTCATTATGGCCTCTTAACATCCCTGATGATTGAGTCTGTTGCCTTCCAAAAATCATTAAGGAGCTGGAAGGGCGATGTAAAAATGTAGGGCTTGCCTTTGTGGCCGATGCCCTGATGAAAATGATCGTAGGTGACTGTTCTGCCGTTAAACACACCGCGCCTTCCGGAAATAACGGCATGGCTGTTATCCATGCCATAAATCCGCTGATCGTGATGATCATGCAAGGTCAGATTGTAGCGAATACCATGCGGCACAGTGGCTGTTTTCGGAACCCTCCGTGCTTCTATATTCCACCAGTAACCCGATTCGGTGTAATTAACCCAGCCATCTAATTCAAGTAAATGTTCGAGTCCTTTCTCATAACCAGCATCCATCTTACAATCCGTATGTTGTGAGGCGATCATAACTCTTTGCGCGAAATACAACCAGCACATTCGGGAAGTAAAATGACGCTTCCGGTGAAATTACACCAATAAAAAAAGCAGCCGGAGCTGCTTTTGTTGTAAATCAGGAAGCAGTATCACGCTTCGCGATGTACCTGCAAGCCTGCCAGAGACTGGCTGACTGGCATCATTTCAATGCTGTTGATGTTGACGTGCGCAGGCAGGGTTGAAACCCAGAATACCGATTCCGCGATATCTACAGCGGTGAGCGGGTTGGTGTTGTCATAGGTCTTGCTGACTTTCTCATCGTCGCCTTTGAAACGCACGTTAGAGAATTCAGTTCCGCCGCACAGGCCCGGTTCGATGTTGGTGACGCGCACATGGGTGCCATGCAAATCGGAGCGCAGATTCAGGCTGAACTGACGGACAAACGCTTTGGTTGCGCCGTAGACGTTACCGCCAGCATAGGGCCAGTTACCTGCGGTAGAACCGATGTTGATCACATGACCGATATCACGCTCTACCATGCCCGGCAGAACTGCGCGGGTCATGTACACCAGACCTTTGGTATTGGTGTCGATCATCTTGTCCCAGTCTTCCAGCGACGCTTTATCGGCTTTTTCAAGACCCAGCGCCAGACCGGCGTTGTTCACCAGCACGTCGATGTTACGCCAGTCAGCAGGCAGGCTGTCGATAGCGTCCTGAATGGACGCGCGGTTAGTCACGTCCAGTTCTACTGCGTAAAGTGCGTCTCCCAGCTCGGCTTTCAGATCATCCAGGCGCTCTTTACGGCGACCGGTTGCAATCACTTTGTGGCCTTCTTTAACAAATCGACGTGCGATTTCTGCACCAAATCCGGCGGTAGCGCCGGTAACAAAAATAATCATCCCGGTATTCCTCTGTTTTAAGCAAGGTGCGCTTGAGGCGCACAAAAGAAACTCTGTAAGTATTAACACAAAAATAACGAGACCGGCATCATCAACCGGTCTCAGTGCGTATCATTTTGTTGCGGTTACTTCTTCAGATACGGCGCGATCAGCGATAAGTCCGCCGCAGAAAGGCGGTCGGGTGCGGTCTGCGCCTGATGCCAGTAAGGATACAACAAAGGCAACTGGCTGACTTTATTAAGTCTTTCAATTTCTTCGTTATTGAGGGTTAAGTCAGCGGCGAGCAGGTTGTCCTGTAACTGTGCGTCAGTACGTGCGCCGACAATGACAGAGGTGACTTGCGGACGGGCAATCAGCCACGCCAGCGCAATCTGCGCCGCAGACACACCGCGGGCTTCAGCGATTTCCACCAGCACATCGACCACATCGTACAGTGCGCTTTCATCGCGCACCGGCGGTTCGCCCCAGTCAGCCAGATGGCGTGTGCCTTCAGGTGCCGCCTGATTACGGCGATATTTACCGGAAAGCAGACCGCCCGCCAGCGGACTCCATACCAGTACGCCAAGTCCCTGATCTTGCGCCACCGGCAGCAGTTCATACTCAGCTTCACGCGCCTGCAGGGTGTAATGGATCTGCTGGCTGACGGGGCGGATATAATGATTCGCCTGTGCCACGCCCAGAGTTTTCATAATGTGCCAGGCGGAAAAGTTCGATACGCCGACATAACGCACTTTGCCGCTGGAAACCAGATCGTCCAGCGCGCGCAGCGTCTCTTCCAGCGGCGTCAGGCCATCCCATTCATGCAACTGATACAAATCCAGATAATCGGTGTTCAGACGTTTCAGGCTGGCTTCACAGGCGCGCAGAATATGGTGGCGGGATGAGCCGCGATCGTTCGGACCTTCGCCCATCGGGAAGCGGGCTTTACTGGCGACCAGCACGTCGTGGCGTTTGCTGCCCAGCGCCTTGCCTAAAATCACCTCTGATTCACCGCCTGAATAGACATCCGCGGTATCGAACAGATTAACGCCGGCATCGAGGCACAATCCAATCTGGCGCTGGGCGGCACCGACGTCAGTTTGTCCGGTTTTGGCAAATTTGCCCTGACCACCAAACGTCATGGTGCCCAGGCTTAGAACTGAAACTTTCAGACCAGAATGGCCTAACAAACGGTATTCCATGGTATTTCTCCATTTTTCGGAAACGTGATTTCAGTCTGACTGCGCCTTTATTTTTCCGGCACAGCCGGTCGGGGTACAGATTCTTTTTTACGCCTTATTTCATCGCCTGCGGTTTTATCGAGAGTCAGGCTGTCGAGCGTGCCCGCCAGCGAAAACAGACCAATGATGATAAAGGCAATGTGAAACGTGTCGGTTTGCAATGTCTCTCTGGCCGGTAAGAAGTGTCCGGCAATACGCAGGGAAAGTGCGCCGATGGCAATTCCGAGGCCGGTTGAAAGCTGCTGAGCCGTATTAAACAGCGTATTCGCGCCGCTCATTTGCCCGGCCGGAACCTGCGAAAAAGCCAGTGTATTGAGTGCCGTGAACTGCATGGAGCGGGTCATGCCACTGGCGAACAACAGTAACAGTGTCAGTGCGGTCGGGACCTGAGGCGTGAGCAACGCACAGGCAAAAATAGTCACTGAATTCAGCAGGCCGTTAACCAGCATAATCGACTTAAAGCGGAAACGATGCAAAATCGCCGAGGTAAAAGGCTTCATCGCCAGATTTCCGGCGAAGACCGACAGTACCAGCAAACCGGCATCAAAGGCGCTCATGCCGTACGCCAGCTGGAACATCAGCGGCAGCAGGAAAGGCAGGGCGCCGATGGCCACGCGAAACAGCGATCCACCATAAATTGTGACGGCGTAACTTTTAATGTTCAGCGCCACCAGAGGTAACAGCGGATACGCAGCGCGCTTTGAATGCCATATTGCCAGTGCGCCGGCCACCAGCGCGGCGCCTATCATGGCGAACGGTTTCCAGTCGAAATTTCCTTCGTTGAATTTATCCAGCCCGAAGATCAGCCCGAGGCAGGCAATGCCGGTCAGTACGAAACCAGTAACATCAAAGGGCACGCCTTTTTCGCCCTGGAGCTGCGGGATAAGCCTGCGCGCAAACAGCAATGCGACCACGCCCAGCGGAACATTGAGGATAAAAATCCAGTGCCAGGAAGCGTAAGTGGTAATGAAACCACCGAGCGGTGGCCCGAGGATTGGCGCCACCAGCCCAGGCCAGGTGATGGTGGCGATAGCGCGGATCAAATCCGATTTTTGCGTATTTTTCAGTACCACTAAACGCCCGACCGGCACCATCAGCGCACCTGCGAATCCCTGCAACATGCGCGCCGCCGTAAACGTGCCGAGACTCACGCTGGCGGAACACAGTACCGAGGCGAGAGTAAACAGAACAAGCGCCATCGAGAACACATTGCGCGTGCCGAAGCGGTTAGCAATCCAGCCGCTGGCAGGAATAAAAACGGTCAGCGTCAGAATATAGGCTGAAACGCCGATGTTCATATCCACCGGATGCACGCCGAAATCTTTCGCCATTTGCGGCAGCGCGGTGACGATCACCGTGGCATCGAGGTTTTCCATAAAGAAAGCCCCTGCGACCAGCAGTGGCAACGCAGAACCTGGCGGAAGTGAGAATTTTTTGTTTGAGAAGAAGCTCATAGAAGGTAAGCGCGCTAATGAATCAGGCAAGGTCTGAGCATAGCGCATCGCAGGATAGCGTCAATGATTTAGCGTCTCCCCCGGATAAGGGGGAGAACAAAGGAGTAAGACTCAGACTTCCGCCAGCCTTTCACCCGTTGCCGCATCAAACAGATGGATCGCTTCGCTGTTGGCTTCCAGATACAACGGCTGGTCGGCGCTGACGCGGGCGCGTCCGGCGAACTGTACATGCAGCGGAAAACCGCTCCAGTCGATATGCAGCAAACTGCTTTCCCCTGTGACTTCAAGCAAACGCAGTGTGGCTGCCGGTTGTACGCTGTGCTGCACCGGTCTGATATCGTGCGGCCGCAGGCCGAGGGTGACCGGCTGTCCTTCGGAATGCCGTGCCTGCAACGCCCATTTTTCCGGCAGTGCGAACCACAACTGATTGCAGGTCACGCCCGGCTGCCCGTCGATATTCTGGAATACGCCATTGAGCAGGTTCATTGGCGGCGAACCGATAAAACGCGCCACAAAAGTATTGACCGGTTTGTCATAAATCGACAGCGGGTCGCCTTGCTGTACGATAAAACCGTCTTTCATCACCACGATATTATCGGCCAGCGTCATCGCCTCTATCTGATCGTGCGTCACGTACACCGTAGTGGTGCGAAACTGCTGATGCAGGGATTTGATTTCTGCCCGCAATTCCATGCGTAACTGGGCATCGAGGTTGGAAAGAGGCTCATCGAACAAAAACACTTTCGGATTACGCACCAGCGCACGGCCCATCGCCACGCGCTGACGCTGACCGCCGGACAAATCTTTTGGCAGGCGTTTCAGCAGATGATCAATGCCCAGCACTTTCGCGGCCTGTTGCACTTTGGCTTGCTGTTCAGCCTTAGGCACTTTTTTCACCTGCATGTGAAATGCCATGTTTTCAGCCACGGTCAGATGCGGGTACAGCGCGTAACTCTGGAACACCATTGCAATATCACGATCCGCAGGGTCAAAATTATTGATCTGCTGTTTATCGAGCAGAATATCGCCGTCAGACAGTGACTCCAGCCCCGCCAGCAGGCGCAGCAACGTGGATTTCCCGCAGCCAGACGGGCCGACCAGTACGGTGAAACTGCCGTCAGGAATGGTCAGATCCAGCGGTTTGAGGACCTGCACTTTGCCATAATGTTTGGCGACTTTTACCAGTTCAACCAGAGCCATTTAGATTTTCTCCACAAGGCCAAAAAGCGATTGCCAGTCAGGATAACGGCGCGGGGAACTGCTGATCGCGCAACCGGCGACGCGCACACCCCATTGCAGCGCCGTGGCAGGCGGCAGGCCATAAATCAGCGCGGATAAAAATCCGGCGTTAAAACTGTCTCCGGCACCGATGGTATCGACCACATCGACCGGTTCAGCGTGCTGATGCAACGTCAGGTTTTTCGCCCATAAACGCGCACCCTCCGGCCCGCATTTCGCGACGCAAAAAGCATTCTCAGCCATCTGCGACAGTAACCCCAGCGCCGCAGGATCCAGCGTTTCAGCGTCCGCCAGCCCGAGCGTTTCGACTTCATTGAGCAGCAGCGCATCGCAGAATGGCAGCCAGTTTGCCGCCTGTTCACGTAACGCGTCGCTCCAGTCTTCCGGCGGCCAGCCACTGTCGACAGCCACCTGATAACCCCGTTGTTTCAGCGCTGCCAGCAGTTGCGGATAGTCAGCATAAAGTGCGGTACACAGCCAGGTGCCGCACAGCAATACCCAGTCACCAGACCGGGCGGTTTGCGGGATTTGTGCCAGTACGTCCTGCATGGATAAACGGACGATATGCCCCTGATTGCTGAAAAACGTCCGCTCGTGATCCGGATGCGTCACGCCAAAGGTCAGCGAGGTTTCGCAATCGTACGTCGGCCAGAGCGGTGCGCTTTCCGGGAACATTGCCGCCAGCCAGCCGCTGAACTGGTCATTGCCCTGATTCGCCACCAGACGAAAGGGCGCTCCCAGCGCCGAGACCGCCAGCGCGCAATTTCCCGCAGAACCGCCGGGGCGCAGTGTGCTGCTTTCGAGCATCGCTTCGGTGCCTTTTTTCGGCCATTCATGCAGCGTGCTCATGATCAAATCCACATTGATATTGCCCGCCACGTACAGCGTGGCGCGGGCGTCCGGTCGGGTAGTCATTGATGAGGTTTCCCTGATGTTCATAATCAGCCCTTGCTGCCGCCGGCGGTTAACCCGCTGACCAGCGTTTTTTGCAGCCAGAGTGCAATAAAGAGCGGCGGAATGGCCGCCAGAATGCCGACGGCGGCAATCAGCCCGTCATCGGTGGCGCGCCCGGCAGTGAAACCAGCGATGGTTACCGGCAGCGTCTGGGCGTTGATATTGTTGGTAAACAGCAATGCGTAGAAAAATTCATCCCACGCCAGCAGCCAGCCGAACATTGCCGAAGCACCCAGCGCCGGTTTTGCCAGCGGTAATGTGATGCGCAACAACACCTGCCAGTAACGAAGCCCGTCGAGGCGTGATGCCTGTTCGATATCCACCGGCAACGCATCAAACTGGTTTTTCAGCATCCAGGTCAGGAACGGTAAAATCATTGAGCAATACACCAGGATCAGCCCGATATGCGTGTTCAGCAGAGTCAGCTTTTCCAGGATGAAGTACAGCGGCAGCACGAAGGCCACCGGCGGCACCATGTAAATCGCCAGACTGCCAAACAGCCAGCCGTCGCGACCGGGATAACGGGAAAAACTGTAGGCGGCAGGAATGGCCAGCAGCAGGGAAATCACCGTTGCGCCACAGGCGACCAGCAAACTGTTACCGAGCGCGTGCAAGAACAATGCACCGGGCTGACCGGCCTGCAAGGTCAGCAGGCTGGCGTAACGACTGAAATCCCAGTGACGCGGCAGCCATTCGAGCGGAATACGGGTCAGATCTTCCGCCGAGCTGACGCTCATCAGGAACATCCATAACAGCGGCGCAATAATCGACACCGCCAGCAACAGTGCGGCGAAATAGCGTAAAACGAGCCGGATTTTTTGTTTCATTCGGCGCTCCCTGAACGACGCTGGCGCAATAACATCACCATATAAATCAGAATAAGCAGGGCGCAGATCAGCGTCATGAGAATGGCGTAAGCCGCGCCGCTGCCTGCACGCAGATAGCTGAAAGATTCCTGATAGACAAAGAAACTGACGGTTTTTGTGCTGTCGAGCGGGCCGCCTCGTGTCATGACATAAATGATGTCGAAGATTTTAAACGCATCGATGGTGCGCAGGATAAGCGCCACGGCCAGCGGGGCGGCAATCGCCGGTAAGGTGATTTTACGGAAACGACGGAAAGCTGATGCGCCGTCCAGTCGCGCGGCCTCGAACAAATCTTCCGGAATAGTTTGCAGCGCCGCCAGCACCAGCAGCGTGATCAGCGGATAGTTCTTCCAGATATCAGCGAACATCACGGCATTAATGGCGGAAGACGGGTCACCCAGCCAGCTGCGGTAAGTATCAATCAGCCCGAGCTGGGAAAGCAGGGCGTTGATGCTGCCGTAATCCGGATTGAAATTCAGCCGCCACATCGTCGCGTTGACGATAGTTGGCAGAGCCCATGGCAAAATTACCAGCACGCGCAGGGCGCTGCGTCCCCAAAATTGCTGGTTCAGCAACAGTGCCACCAGCACGCCGATAATGCCTTCGATAATCACAGAAACCACGGTGAAATAGAGTGTGCGCCAGAGTGCAGCGCGAAAATCAGGATCCGTCAGGGCATAGATAAAATTATCGCTGCCCACCCAGTTGGGCGCAGAACCGTCACCAATCAGGCCGGCATCGGTAAAACTGAGCCACAGCGTGCGGGCCAGCGGCCAGGCAGTCAGCAGAAACATCATCAACAACATGGGTGCCAGAAGCAGCCAGGCCTGACGGCGCTCGCGTTGCGGTAAAGTCAACATAATGAATTTCCGTGGTGTTGGTGCGCCCGTCAGGCCAGTACCTTCAGGGCGTTGTGTTGGCTTTTAAAAACTCAACGTAAACGGTCAGCGGCGGTTGTTGAGGCTTCCATACCGTCTTTTGCCGGGGTTTTACCCTGCAATACCGCCTGAATGTTTTGCTGCAAAATGTTCGACAGACGTGAGTAATCCGCCGTCACAGGGCGCGACAACATCACGTTCAGCGAGGTTTTCGCCGCAGCGATCAACTGCTCCTGATCTTTCTGTACTGCCGGATCTTCATAAGAAGATTTCCAGATTGGCAGGCTAAGTTTGGCGTATTTGTTTTGTACCGGTTGCGAGGTCATGTAGCTGATGTATTCCCACGCCTGATCCGGATGCGCGCTGGCTTTGGCGATGCCCAGACCCATCGAACCGTTAACGCCTGAAGCGCCACCTGCGGCTTCACCCGGCGCCGGGATCACGCCGACGTCACCCGCGACTTTGCTCTGTTTCGGGTCGTTGGCCATGTTGTACATGTACGTCCAGTTCAGTGCGAAAGCGGCGTCGCCGTTGGAGAATGACTTACGCACATCTTCTTCCAGATACTCGCGGGAGTTCGGGTTGGTCAGCCCTTTATCCAGCGTCTCTTTCATATAATTGATGGCTTTCATCGCGCCGGAATTGGTGAAATTCAGTTTGCCGTCTTTATAGAAATCGCCCTTAAACGCGGAAACCAGTGTGGTGTAGTCGCACAGCAGCGCTTCGGACTGTGACCAGCTCCAGACCAGCGGATATTTCACGATGCCTTTTTCTTTGAGGATCTCAGATTGCTTCTCAACGTCAGCCCAGGTGGCAGGCGGAGTGGTGATCCCGGCTTTAGCCAGCATGGCTTTGTTGTAATACAGATATTTGGTGTCGAGGATCCACGGCATTCCCCAGCGTTTATCTTTGTAGGTCACGGTAGAAATCGCGCCGTCAAAAATCTTGTTGCTTTCGTCCGCAGGAATACGCGCCGTCACGTCCTGCAACAGGCCGTATTTGTTGAATTCAGCAGGCCAGATGGCATCGAATAACACCACGTCGTAGCCTTTGTCTCCGGCACCGCGTGCGGCAACGATTTTGTCATGCAGCGCTTCGTAAGGCACAAATTCGAGATTCACTTTGATATCCGGATGCTGCTTAGTGAAATCTGCGGTCATGGCACGGATATCCGCTTCGCTGTACGCCGCCTGCGTCATAAACAGGGCACTGAGCGTGGTTTCCGCCAGCGCATTGACGGAATATCCCAGGGTGAGAGCAGAGAGGGCGCACAGGGTGGCCGCAGGGGAAAGTCGTAGGCTCATCGTCATTCTCCGAAACAGGGTTAAGTTTATTAAATCAATTTGATTGCTTTAATCGGCTAAAAAAAATGGGAAGGCATAGTTCTGCCAGTCCCTGCGTCCCTGCCGGATTGTGCTACTGGATCTGAAGGTGAATCTTAAAAACATTGGAAAGCGAATAGTGACTGGCGATTATTATTAACATGGCAATAACATTCAAAGCTGTGATGGCACCGTCATATTCATATTCTGTTATTTATAAAATCAATTTGATTGCTGTAATCAGTCGCCACATACTGCCCTCAAGGTCTTCACCGTGGAGAGGCATGTGATAACAACTTCTGGCACCAATCTTGAGCACGCCCGTGCTCACAATCGCCGGGTGGTCATTGAAGCCATTCGCCTTAACGGTGAACTCACCCGTGCCGAAATTGCCCGGCTGACGTCACTGACTCCGCAAACCGTTTCTAACATCGCTACCGAACTCGAGCAGGCGGGGATTTTGTCTTCCCATCTGCCACGCCGTGCGGGAGGGCGTGGTCAACCAGCAACGCCACTGACACTCAATCCTGACAGCGCCTATTCTATCGGCATCCATCTTGATCATCAGTCGCTGCTGATTGTGCTGGTGGATCTGACGGGAACCGTCCGCTTTCGCAAACTGATCCATGTACAGAAACCTCAGCCAGAGCCCACGCTGGCTCTTATCGATCAGGTTCTGCAAGAAATGCGCCAACAGGTGAAAATTGACTGGCGAAAAATCCTGGGTATGGGTGTGGTGATGCCGGGCCCGTTTGGCGTGGAAGGGATTTCGTCACAGGGGCCGACCACGCTGCACGGCTGGGATCACATTGATATTGAAGCCCGTTTAAGCGCCGCGACCGGCTGGCCGGTGACGCTGGAAAACGATGCCACCGTCGCCGCCATTGGTGAGCGTTTTCACGGTGTGGCTAAGCAGTTATCGTCGTTTGTGTATCTGTATATCGGCACCGGACTCGGCGCAGGTATCTTCACCGACGGGCAGATTTACACCGGTCATGCACACAATGCGGGCGAGGTCGGCCACATTGTGGTGCAACCGGGCGGTCGGGAATGCTATTGCGGCAACAAAGGTTGCCTGGAACGCTATGTTTCTTTGCAGGCCGCGTATGAAGCCTGCGGTCTGGAACCGTTGTCTGCGATGCCGGAAGACCTGCTTACCGTGGACGAAAAGCTGTTTGATCAATGGCTGGATACCGCTGTCGAACCGGCGTTGCAGGCCATCAATATTATGGAATGCGTGTTCGATGCGCAGAGCGTGGTTATCGGCGGAACGATGCCTAAGCCTCTGGTGGAGAAGCTGATCCAGCGTCTGACACCACTCTACAGTTCGGTCCGCAGCCGCTACGCACAAAGTGCCCGCATCCGTCTCGGCATGTCCGGCAGTGACACTGCGGCCTTGGGTGCGGCGGCACTGCCGATCTTCGACGAATTCAATCCGCAATATGAGGTGTTACTGAAGTAGAGTTTCCTCCGGCTCTAAAAAACATCCACACGGTCTGACCAATCGGTCAGATTTGGCATACGCTTTGCACATGTTCTGTTATCAATCATGAATGTGAATGTTGCAGAGAAGGTAAATGCCATGAGTCAGATCATCACCCGCGCTGTACGCGGCAATTTCTTCGATATCCGCGAGCCGGTGTTGCGGCCGGAAGATTTTGAAGCGCAGGTGCGCTATATCGAAGACGGCCTGATGTTGCTCAGCGGCGGTCACATCGTCTGGCTGGGCAACTGGCAGGAGGGTGAAGGCAGGCTGGCGCTGGCACAAAAAACCGCAGGCCTGAAAATCGATGATTATCGCGACAAACTGATCGTGCCCGGTTTTGTCGATACGCATATCCACTATCCGCAAACTGAAATGATCGGCGCTTACGGCGAGCAACTGCTCGAGTGGCTGACCCGATATACCTTCCCGACCGAACAGCAATATCACTGCGCGGATTATTCAAAGCGCATGTCGAAATTCTTCCTCGATCAGCTGTTACTCAACGGCACCACCACGGCGCTGGTGTTTGGCACCGTGCATCCGCAGTCGGTCGACGCACTGTTTAAAGAGGCATCCGACATCAATATGCGCCTGGTGGCGGGCAAGGTGATGATGGACAAAAACGCCCCCGATGCCTTGCTGGAAACCCCTGAAGAAAGCGAGCGTGATACGCGCGAATTGATTGCGCGCTGGCACAACCGTCAGCGCCTGAGCTACGCGCTGACGCCGCGTTTTGCGCCGACATCTTCGCCGGAGCTGTTGCAAAAAGTTCGACTGCTTAAACAAGAATTCCCCGATGTCTACATGCATACCCATCTGAGCGAAAACGTTGCCGAGCTGTCGTGGGTTAAAGAGATGCACCCGGAACATCAGCATTATCTCGACGTTTATCATCAGTACGGTCTGACCGGCGAACGCTGTGTGTTTGCGCACTGCCTGCATCTGGATGACAGCGAATGGGATTGCCTGCACGACACCGATTCGACCATTGCTTTTTGTCCAACGTCCAACCTGTTTCTGGGCAGCGGCCTGTTTAATTTGCAGAAATCCTGGCAGAAGCAGGTGCGCGTCGGGATGGGCACGGACGTCGGTGCGGGTACCACTTTCAATATGCTGGAAACACTGTCGGAAGCTTATAAAGTCGGACAACTTCAGCGCTATCGTTTATCCGCCTTTGAAGCGTTCTATCACGCCACACTCGGCGGCGCACGGGCGCTGCATCTTGACGACAAGATTGGCAATTTCAACGCTGGTAAAGAGGCCGATTTCGTGGTGCTCGAACCGGGTGTCAGTGCATTACAAAAATTGCGCGCCTCCAACAGCAAAACGCTGGCCGAAAAGCTGTTTGTGCTGATGACGCTGGGTGACGACCGCAATGTTTACTGCACGTATGTCGATGGCGAACAGGTCTATGCGCGGGATGCTGGGCAGGGGGAATGTTGCGCATGATGAACAATGAAACCGGTGGCAAAGTCCGCGTTGCACGCGAGCGCACGCTGGAAAATATCCACGCTGCCGCGATTGCAGAATTCAGTGAAAAGGGCTTTCAGGGCGCGACGACTCAGGCCATTGCCCGGCGTGCGGGGATCAAAAAAGCCCAGCTGCACTATTACATCGCCGGGAAAGAAGAGTTGTACGAAGAACTCTTGCAGAAAGTACTGAAAGTCTGGGGCGACATCATCCAGTTTGACCCGTCGCTCAGCGAACCGGAAGCGGTGCTGAGTCGCTATATCCGTAACAAACTCAATTTCAGTTTTGACCAGCCCGAACTGTCGCGCATTTTCACCAGCGAAGTACTCGGAGGCGGTCATTATCTTCACAAATACTGGCCGCAGGCCACGCAGAATATCACCGGCAAAGAGAACCTGATCCATCAGTGGATTGAACAGGGCAAAATCCGCGCGCTGGATGCCCGTCTTTTCATCATGCATATCTGGGCGGTGACGCAGTATTACGCCGATTTTG
The DNA here is from genome assembly GCF_004346065.1 of Rahnella sp. JUb53. Taxonomy (NCBI): domain Bacteria; kingdom Pseudomonadati; phylum Pseudomonadota; class Gammaproteobacteria; order Enterobacterales; family Yersiniaceae; genus Rahnella; species Rahnella sp. JUb53. The sequence goes on along the minus strand of NZ_SLYT01000001.1, from coordinate 912,112 downwards.
CGGTTCAGGTGAAGCATATGTACGGCAATTTTGAAGGCGATGAACAGGCGCGTGAGCACATTATCGATGAAGTGACGACACTGATTCTGAACGGCTGTAAGACAGGAGACTGCGCATGATCCAATTTCTGATGAACGGCAGGATCCACACGGAAAATCTGCCCGCTGACACGACGGTATTACAATATCTGCGCCGCGATGCAGGGCGTTGCGGTACTAAAGAAGGGTGTGCTTCCGGTGATTGCGGCGCCTGTACGGTGGTGCTGGCTGAACCGCAAGGTGATGCGTTGTCCTACCGGACCGTCAATGCCTGTCTGACATTTATGCCCGCGGTGCATGGTAAACAACTGATCACCGTGGAAGATCTCAAACACCGTGGCGAACTGCATCACGTGCAGCAGGCGATGGTGGATAACCATGCCTCACAGTGCGGTTTCTGCACACCGGGGTTTGTGATGTCCCTGTTTGCGCTGGAAAAACAGCAGCAAACTTTCAGCGTCGCACAGACTCAGCACGCGCTTTCCGGCAACCTTTGTCGCTGTACCGGTTACCGGTCGATCATGGATGCGGCGAAAGCCATTTGCGACGCGCCGCAACCGGATCAGTTTGATGCCGATGCCGGGCTGACGCTGGAGAAACTCCGTGCGATTTCAGCCACCGGAGAACCGGTCAGTATTGATGAACTGGCCGACCGTTATCTTGCTCAACCTGATGCCCGACTGGTGGCCGGGGGGACGGATCTGGCGCTGGAGGTTACTCAACGCTATCAGCGTCTGCCTGAACTGATTTCGCTGAGCCATATTCCCGGACTCAAAGTTATTACGCTGACCGGTCAGGCTATTCACATTGGTGCGGCGGCACCGCTGAGCGACTGTATGCCGGTCTTACACGATGAATTCCCTGAATTCGGCGAGTTGCTGGAACGCTTCGCCTCACAGCAAATCCGTAATCAGGGCACCTTTGGCGGCAATATTGCCAACGGTTCGCCCATTGGAGACGGCGGACCGGTACTGCTGGCGCTGGGTGCTTCGTTGTTACTGCGGCGGGGCGCGGAACAACGCGAATTGCCGCTCGATAAGTTCTTCCTCGGTTATCGCAAAACGGCGTTACAGCCCGGCGAATTTATCGAACAAATACGCATCCCTCGCAGCACTTCGGCGGCGCGCCAGTTGCGGATTTATAAAGTGTCGAAACGGCTGGAGGATGATATTTCCGCCGTCTGCGCGGCTCTGCACATCGAAGTGCAAAACGGCGTGGTGATACATGCCCGCGTGGCGTTCGGCGGCATGGCGGAAGTGGCGAAGCGCGCTATTTCCTGCGAGGCACAACTGCTCGGTCAACCCTGGCAGACGATGACTATCGAGCGTGCCTGTCAGGCGCTGGAACTGGATTTCACCCCTGTCAGCGATTTCCGTGCCAGTCGCGAATACCGTATGCAGGTGGCGAAAAACCTGCTGCGCCGCTGTCATATCGAAATGACTTCTCCTGAAACCCTGATGCGGGTAACTCACTATGTCTGAATCTAAACCGGCTCTTTCGCAACAGGAAATGGAGACGCTGTTCCGGGCAGGATTGCAGAGCGGCGTCGGCAAAAGCCAGAAGCATGAAAGCGCGGATAAACACGTCAGCGGCGAAGCAGTGTATGTCGACGACCGGCTGGAATTCCCCAATCAGTTGCACCTGGTGCCGCTGCTCAGCCCGCATGCGCACGCCGACATTTTGCATATCGATACCGAACCTTGTTACGCCGTGCCCGGTGTGGTGCGGGTGATGACCGCCGAAGATGTGCCGGGCAATCCGGACATTGCGCCGCTCACTTTTGGTGATCCGCTGATGGCGCAGGGCATCGTGCACTATGTCGGCCAGATTGTGCTGGTGGTGGCGGCAACCTCAATGGAGGCCGCCCGTGCCGCAGTCGCGCAGGCGAAAGTGGAATATCAGCCGCGTGACGCCGTACTGACCGTGAAACAGGCGCTGGCGCTGGAACATTACGTGGAAGAGCCGCATCAGCATAAACGCGGGGACGCTGAAATGGCGCTGGCCTGTGCGCCGCACCGTTTGCAGGGTGAACTGGAAATAGGCGGCCAGGAACATTTTTATCTCGAAACGCAGATTGCTTCGGTGATGCCCGGTGAAGACGGTGCGATGCTGGTGTACAGCTCGACACAACATCCGACCGAAGTGCAAAAGCTGGTGGCCTCGGTGCTGGATTTGCCGATGCACAAAGTGGTGGTTGATATGCGTCGCATGGGCGGCGGTTTTGGTGGCAAAGAGACGCAGGCGGCGGGGACGGCGTGCCTTGCGGCGCTGGCGGCGCATCTGACCGGACGTCCGGCGAAAATGCGTCTGGCGCGTCAGGATGACATGCTGATCACCGGTAAACGTCATCCGTTCCACGTCAGTTATGACGTCGGGTTTACTGATGAGGGCGTCATTCACGGCATCGACATTAAACTGGCGGCTAACTGTGGTTATTCGCTGGATCTCTCCGGTTCTATTGTCGATCGCGCGATGTTTCATTCTGATAACGCCTATTACCTCGGCGATGCGCTGATCACCGGTTATCGCTGCAAAACTAATATGGCGTCGAATACCGCTTATCGCGGATTTGGCGGGCCGCAGGGTATTGTGGCGATTGAGCACATTGTCGATCACATCGCCCGTGAACTGGGGCTGGATCCGCTGACCGTGCGTAAAAATAATTACTATGGTCAGGAAAGCCGCAACGTTACGCATTATCACCAGCCGGTCGGGCAAAACTTGTTGCAGGAGATGACGGCGCAACTGGAAGAGAGTGCAGACTATACAGCGAGACGTGACGCTGTCACAGAATTTAACCGCCACAACCGTTATCTGAAAAAAGGTCTGGCGCTGACGCCGGTAAAATTCGGCATTTCATTTACCGCCAGTTTCCTCAATCAGGCTGGCGCGCTGGTACTGGTGTATACCGACGGCAGTATTCAGCTCAACCACGGCGGCACCGAAATGGGACAGGGGCTGAACACCAAAGTTGCGCAGGTGGTAGCCGAAGTATTTCAGGTCGATATCAGCCGCATTCAGATCACCGCCACTGATACCGGCAAAGTGCCGAATACGTCGCCAACCGCCGCGTCATCCGGCGCTGACCTGAATGGTAAGGCCGCGCAGAATGCGGCGGAAATTATCAAAGGGCGCATGGTTGAGATGCTGATGCGTGTTTATGATGCGCAGGAAACGGACATCACTTTCAGTAACGGCCAGGTGCGGGTTAACGATCAGTATTTCAGTTTTGAACAGGTGGCCACCCAGTGCTGGCTGAATCAGGTGCCGCTGTCCAGTACCGGGTATTACAAAACGCCGAAGATTTTCTACGACCGCAGCAAAGCCGCCGGACATCCTTTCTATTACTTCTCCTACGGCGCAGCCTGCGCAGAAGTGCTGGTCGATACGCTGACCGGAGAATACAAACTGCTCAGGGCAGATATCCTGCATGACGTCGGCGATTCGCTCAATCCGGCGATTGATATCGGTCAGGTGGAAGGCGGGTTTGTGCAGGGCATGGGCTGGCTGACGACGGAAGAACTGGTGTGGAACGACAAAGGGCGGTTAATGACCAGTGGTCCGGCAGCCTACAAAATTCCGGCTATCGGCGATATCCCGCAGGACCTGCGCGTGAAACTGGTGGAGAACCGCAAGAACCCGGAGGACACGGTTTTCCATTCCAAAGCCGTCGGTGAGCCGCCGTTTATGCTCGGGATTTCGGTCTGGTGTGCAATTAAAGACGCCGTTGCCAGTCTTGCTGATTACCGCGTGCATCCGCATATCGATGCGCCCGCCACGCCAGAAAGAGTGCTTAACGGTCTGAATCAGTTACATTTTTCATGTGACGTTGTCATTTGTGATTCTGCCGAACGCGTCAACGTTACCGGCTAACGGAGGTTCTCATGCGTACTGATGACTGGATAACCCGTCTGCACGATCTGCAACGGCGCGGCGAGCCGTGTGTGGTAGCGACGCTGGTCGAGAATCAGGGCTCCACGCCACGTGATGCGGGCAGTAAAATGTTGATCACCGCTGACCAGATATTTTTTACGCTTGGCGGCGGTAATCTGGAATTTCAGGTGACCAGCATTGCCCGTGAAATGCTTGCATCTGGAGCCAAAACCTCCCGTTTCGAACGCTTTTCCTTAGGAGCCCGGCTCGGGCAATGTTGCGGCGGCATGGCGTCGGTGTTGCTCGAACCGCTCGGCCAACCGCAGCCGCATGTGGTGGTCTATGGCGCGGGGCATGTCGGACGGGCGCTGGTGAATATTCTCAGCACGTTGCCGTGCCGTATTACCTGGGTAGATGCCCGTGCCAGTGAATTCCCCGTGGTAGTGGATCCACAAATTACCTGCATCGTCGATGAAGAACCTGAAGGTACCGTGCCGCAGATGCCCGCCGGCAGTTATTTCATGGTGCTGACGCATGATCATCAGCTGGATTTCGCCCTGAGCGAGGGGATCCTCAAACGTGGAGATTTCCGCTATTTCGGACTGATTGGCTCGGAGACTAAGCGTAAACGCTTTGACTACCGGTTATCGGGGAAAGGGATTTCGGAGGAGCAGCTGGCAAGAATGCGCTGCCCGGTCGGGCTGCCTGATGTACGCGGCAAACTCCCCGCAGAAATCGCCGTAGCCATTGCCGGAGAGTTTATTGCCGCGTATGGCGCGCACAGTCAGGTGGTCAGCTGAGTTTTTTGAACTCGAAGGTGCCGCCGAGTGCGACGGCGTAACGGCTGATGGTGGTCAGAGTTGGGGACGCGACACCGTTTTCCAGGCGACTAATATTTTGCTTTTTAAGCCCGGTGCGGCGTGCAATGTCTTGCTGTGTCAGGGACTCTGCAATTCGCATGGCTTTGAGATCTGCGACCATTTTTTTATGCATTTTGTGTGCGGCGTAAGCGGCGACAAACTCGGGATTCTTCATCGCTTCCGCTTTCACCACGCTAAAGGGGATCAGTTCATAGTCATCATCATCGTCAATCATGCTTCATTCCTTTTGACCGTTTTCATACGTTTTATAGCCAGCTCTAAATCATGGGGAGGCGTCTTATCCGTCTTTTTATGAAGTATATGGACGACATAAATACGGCGACCCTTCATAAAAAAGTAAAACGCTCTGCCCAGACCATCCCGGCTGGTAACCCGAATCTCTCGTAATCCTTTTCCAACATATCTTACTAAGGGTTCTTGCAGATCAGCTCCGTAGTTCTCAAGATCTTCCAGTGCATCAACGACAGCGGCATAAAGTGTCATAGGCAATTTCAGAAGTGTTTTCTGAGCACTGGGCAACAGGGTTACGTCGTACACAATCGCTTTCCTTGCGGTGGAGTATGATTACTCTTTGTTCAAATAGGAAGTAATCATTTATGATTCTTTTCAAACCGGAAGCTGTCTCGTATTTCTGCCTGCTTCCGCCGTTTCGTGTGATCACGAACAAGCATTCTGTCCCTCTTTTTCACCGTGATCAGATGGACGGTGTTTTCCTCCGCGATGTCTCGCAAAAAATAACTCACTGAAACATCAGTCAAACCAAACCTTCGCCACCGGTTCATAAAACAGTCACAAAACCGCAGTAATTTGTTTCCTCATCGAACAGGCCATTGCCGCACTGAGGAAACCTCCGACGCATGTCTGCTATCCAGATCTCCCACCTGAGCAAATCCTTCACCATCCAGCCGGTGTTAAATGATGTTTCGTTGAATATCCGGCACGGCGAGTTCGTGGCCGTGCTCGGGCCTTCCGGCTGCGGAAAAACGACTTTACTGCGCACTATTGCCGGTTTTGAGCCGGTCAGCAGCGGTACGATCACCGTGGGAGATCGTCTGTTTTCATCATCTGACTTTCATGTGGCGCCGGAGAAACGTGACCTGGGCATCGTGTTTCAGAATTACGCGTTATGGCCGCACATGTCTGTTGAGGAGAACGTGGCGTACAGCCTGAAAGTGGCGGGAATGGATCGTAATGAACGCCGCACCAGAACGCAGGATGCGCTGGCGCTGGTCGGTTTAGGTGATTATGCGACGCGTCGTCCTGCGGATCTGTCCGGTGGTCAGCGGCAGCGTGTGGCACTCGCGCGTTGCCTGGTGACACGCCCCGGTGTGGTGCTGCTGGATGAGCCGCTGGCGAATCTCGATGTGCATTTGCGTGCAGCGATGGAGGAGGAGTTCAGCCGTTTTCATCAGCATACCGGCGCGACGTTGCTGTATATCACGCACGATCAGCAGGAAGCGATGGCGATTGCTGACCGCGTTGTGGTGATGAATGAAGGTAAGGTCATGCAGTTCGCGACACCGCAAACGTTATACCGGGAACCGGCTAACGCCATGGTTGCGTCCTTTATCGACGATGGTCGCGTTATTCCGGCACAAAACATCCTGCCAGCAGAAGGCGGCAGTGCTCTGGCTGAGATTCTGGGGATGCGAGTCCGCTTGCGGGCATCACCTGACCAGACTCCGGTTGTCAGCGCACAAGTTTGTGTTCACGCCGATGATTTACGCTTTGCTCAGGCCGGTGAACAGGGTATCGCTGCCCGTATCACCCGGGTGATTTATCGCGGGGGATATCATCAGTATGACGTTGAACCCTTAAGCGCCCCCGAACTGCGGCTTTCACTGCATTCATCTGCCGGCAGACGTTGGTGTATAGGTGACAATGTCACCTTTATCATCACTGACGGCTGGATCATTCCTCAGTAATTTTCATTTCTTAAGGACAGGGCTACGAACATGTTTAATAAAATAAAACTTACGTCTTCCGCTTTGACTTTGGCAGTGGCGCTGTCAGCTCCGGCATACGCCGCAGATGCTGCTTCAGGCAAACTGGTGGTTTATACCTCGCAGGCTCCTGAAATCGCGCAACAGACCATCGATGCCTTTAAGGCGGCATATCCAAATGTACAGGTGGAATGGACGCGAAATGGCACCACGCAGTTAATGAATGTGTTGCAGACGGAAATGATGGCCGGTGATGTGAAAGCTGATGTGCTGCTGGTCGCGGATTCCATCAATCTGGGTGCGCTGAAAAAAGACGGCAAGCTGATGGCTTATGCCGATGCACCGGTGGGGAATATCAGCCCGAATTTCTATGACAAAGATAAAACATGGTTTGGCACCAAAATCATTGCCACGGTGATTGCCTATAACACTAAAAATGCCAAACCCGTAGACAGCTGGATGGCGCTGACCGATCCACAAAACAAAGGTCAGGTGGCAGTGCCAAGTCCTCTGTATTCCGGTGCGGCGTTATATCATCTGCATACGGCGATTAATACGCCTGACATTGGCTGGGCGTTCTATCAGAAACTGGCGGCAAACGGTATTACACCGGAAGGGGGTAATGGCCCAGCGCTGAAGGCGGTCGCCAGCGGAATGGCGAAATACGGTGTGATCACGGACGCCGATATTATCCGTGCCAAAAAACAGGGCTCACCGATAGATCTGGTTTATCCGAAAGAAGGGGCTTCTTCCGTGACGGAACCGGTCGCGATACTGTCCGGAGCGCATAACGTACCGGCAGCAAAAGCGTTTGTCGATTTCATGCTGTCGCCACAGGGTCAGCAACTCGTGGCGAAGCAGGGCAACCGTCCGATTGATGCCGGCGTTGCGGCGCCCGAAGGATTTGCTCCGATGGATTCAATCAAACTGCTGACCCTCGATTCAGATAAAGCCGTCGCAGACGACAAAGAAGTCCGCGCAAAATTCACTGAAATCTTTGGTGGCTGACAGCACAAAGGGCAGATAAATGAGCGTGATGAGTGAAATCCAGCGCCGGGTAACCCCTTCGCGTCGTGGGTGGCCGGGCAGTGAGAAAGTGGTGCTCTGGGGACTAACGCTGTTGATAGGCATATTATCGATAGCGCCTCTCACACGGCTGGTCTGGGCGGCAATTGCCCCCGATGGCGTGCCGGACATCACACGATTTATGCATCTGCTGGGTACCCGCAAAGTGGTGTCCGCCACGGTGAATACGCTGACGATTGCCATTATCTCAACACTTCTGGCGATGTTGCTGGGTACGGTGGCGGCGCTGCTGATTGCGCTGACCAATCTGCGCGGTAAGCAGGCATGGGTATTTACCTTTATTCTGCCACTGATGATCCCGCCGCAGGTTACGGCACTGGCGTGGGTGCAGGCGCTTTCACCGTCGAGCCCGGTTTTGCAATTCCTGGGGCTCAGTTTACCCGCCGGTTCACCTTCACCGTTGTATTCGCTGACCGGCATTATTGTTTTGCTGGGGCTGCATAACGCGCCGCTGGTGTTTCTGATGGTGCGTGCAGGATTACGCAGGCTTCCGGCTGAACTGGTGGAAGCGGCACGCAGCGGCGGAGCTAAACCCTGGCGGGTGCTGTTTACAGTGATTTTGCCGCTGGTACGTCCGGCTATTTTTGCGGGTGCGGCACTCTCTTTTGTCACCTCCGCGGGCAATTTTGGTATTCAGGCGATGCTCGGTATTCCGGGGCGGATCCCGACGCTTATCACGCTGGTTTATCAGCAGCTCAACAGCGTGGGCGCATCGGCTCTGGCGGATATGGCCGTGCTTTCATTGCTGATTGCCGCGATTACGCTGGCCGGACTGATGTTCAGCCGTTGGCTGGGCGGCCGGCAGGATGTGCGGGTCACCGGTACGCCGCGGGCGTTGCATCAGACACTCGGTCGCTGGCGCTTTCCGGTTGAGGTAGCCGTGTGGGGATGGATGGTGCTGACGCTCATACTGCCAATGTCCGCGTTGCTGACCACCTCGCTGACAACAGGCTTTGGTCAGGCGCTGACGATACAAAGCCTGACGCTGAGCAATTATGCTAATGCGTTGTTTGGCTACCCGGCTATACGACACGCATTTATCACCAGTCTGGGGCTGACCGTGATGACCGCGCTGATACTGACCCTAGTTTCGCTGTTTCTGGCCTATTTTCTCAGCTGGCAACGTACGCGTCTGGTGCGGATTTTGCAGCTGTTCACGGAACTGGCGTACGCATTTCCGGGGATTGTCACGGGCATTGCGGCGATCCTGTTTTTCCTCAGGCCATTGCCGCTGCTGCACATCAGCCTTTACGGCACCGTCTGGATCATTCTGGCGGCATATCTTTCGAATTTCATGGCGCTGGTGCTGCGCCCGACACTGGCCGGATTCGCCCAGATCGAACGCTCGCTGGATGAAGCCGCGCAAATCTTTGGTGCGGGATTCCTGCGAAGAATGCGCGATATCCTGATGCCGCTGGCCGCGCCTTCGGCGATGGCCGGAACTATTCTGGTCTTCCTGACCGCACTCAATGAAATTCAGGTGTCGATTTTGCTGGTGACGTCCGGCACTCAAACCCTCGGGCCGATGATTGTCTTTCTGGATGAAGGCGGTTCATCAACCCTGGCCGCTGCGGTGGGATGTCTGATGATTGTCGTCGTGCTGGGGTTTATGCTGCTGGCCTCGCTGTTCGCGCGTCGCCTTCCTGAAGGCGTCTTGCCTTGGCGGATATGAATGAAAAAGCCTGCTGCATAAACTCGCATCAGGCTTTTTTTTAACAGTTATCGTTTTAGATAGCGGTTTACAGCGTTTTAAGCGGCTCGCTACGTTTCCAGAAAGCAATGGCAGAACCCAGGCACAACAGGTAACCCATCATTTCGGTGCCTTCTTCGACAATATTTTTCACTTCACGGACATAGTCGCCCTGCATCACGGCTTTCCAGATAAGGTTCATTCCGAAGACACGGGAAAAGACCAAGATCAACACCAGACCGCAAACCATATAATGGCAGGCCGGATGGGCCAGAAAAGCAGATAATCCGCGCAGGCTGGTTTTCGGGGTGATACATGCCCAGACAATACAATAGACCGCGATCAGACTGGCAAAATAGACCCATGAGCCATAGTGGATCTGATCAAACAAGGCGTCGAGTTCGCGGATAAGCATACAGAAGAAGAACCCGCCAATCAGGATCATGCCGCCGCGTAATGCCGGATGTTTTTTGGCCTGCAGGAAAAACAGTGCGCTGATGACCAGCAGTGTCAGTTCCTGCAGGATTTCAGTGGCGGAAATTTCCTGCACACCGTCTTTGAATACTGCCACATCCAGCCAGATGACCAATGCAGTGAAGACTGCTCCCAGTGCTAATACGATAAAATTGAGTAAATGTTTCAAAAGTGTGTGTTTCATTATTGTCCTGTTTTCAATACGTTGGTGCGCTTACTTTACATGTTCTGAACATTTATCTGCATAGCGTGAGGTACAGCAAGGATACGGAAGGTCATCGCGGGGATATTGGGAATGTGTGCTGGAATGATAATTACTATGAATGTTAAGTGCTATTTTATAGGATTTTTTGCATGATTTGGGACTGCACGTCATTTACTAATGACGAAAGCAAACGGTTGATGTTAGCGTGCAGGGAAACTGCCAGAAAGAGGCCATTTAGCATTCCATGAGTAATCCAACTACAACCGCCAAGCAGCTGGAAGTTCAGCGCATTGTCGACGTTTTATCAAAAGCCATTGCCCAGCAACGCCTGCGTCCCGGAACACGTCTGGTTGAATCTCAACTCGTTGAGGCACTCAGCGCTAACCGCAATCATGTTCAGGTGGCGTTACAACGTCTGGCTTTACAGCGTATTGTTACCATCGAACCTAACCGTGGCGCGATGGTGGCTCAGCCCACAGCGAAAGAGGCGCGCGAAGTCTTCATTGCCCGCCGTGCTATTGAACGCGCCATTGTGGAATGCATCGGACCAGATGTTATTCGTCGTCATCGTCAGCGGATCACTGCCCATTTGCGCGGTGAGCGAGAAGCGGTATCGTCTGAAGACCGCCGTGCCGTCGTGCGTGAATTAAGTGAGTTCCATCTGATACTGGGCGAAATTTCAGGTAACGACGTGCTCAGTGAAATTCTGTCGAATCTGATGGTGCGCAGCTCCCTGATTGTCGCGCTGTATCAGCGTAATGAAGTTCCTTCATGCCAGTGTGATGAGCATCAGGCGATCATTGATGCGCTGGAAGCCGGTGACAACACCCTGGCGGCAGAAATCATGCAGGAACATCTCGACGATCTGGAAGGGGTGTTGGATCTGGACGATGAGGCCGCCGGGGAAGTGAATTTGCGTCAGGCGTTATCGGATTTATAACGCCGTAAAGGCAGAGTGCCCGCCAGTGCAATCGCTGACGGGCAAGAAAAGATTATGATGATTGCAAATCGCGCAGTTGCGCACGGTCATTGTAGAAACGTTTATAAGACAGATAACCGGCAATAATTGTCGATAAACTGGCGGTCGCCAGCAGCATAAACGTCACCATAATCTGATACTTGATCGCTTTCACCGGATCGATACCGGCAAAAATCAGCCCTGACATCATCCCCGGTAAACTCACAATCCCCACCGTTTTGGCGGCATCGACCGTCGGGATCATCGCCGCACGAATACTGTCGCGAATAATCTGCCCTGAAGCCATTTTTACCGTCGCACCCAGACTCAGCATCTCGAGAATTTTTTGCTGATTATCGAGAAAACGCTGATTCAGATTGCTGTAGCACAACCCTACCGCCACCATCGCGTTACCGGCAATCATTCCTGAAATCGGAATAACCTGCATGGGCAGAAACTCAATCGAGCCGCTGAGGATCAGAATGGACAGGGTCAGCGCGGTGCCAGTCGTGATCGCGATAAACGAAATAATAAAACCGTTATCAATGTTGCGGCTGCGTTTTTTGGCGTTCAGTGCGGCATTCACGCAGATGAACAAAACCATCAGTACCGTTAACAGACTGTTATTGATATCGAAAATGTATTTGAGCACATAGCCGACAATCACTAACTGCACGACGGCGCGGGCGACGCTCCAGATAATGTCTTTTTCGAGACCGAGTTTTTCTTTTTTGCTGACCAGCAGGGCGACGACCACCAGGATCAGTGCGAGAGCCAGCGACTGGTTAGTAATATTATGCTGATTCATGAGCCGTGCTTCCTTGTGAATGACGGGTCAAAGTGACGACATTTTTCGCGTGGCGGATTTCATTCTGATCGTGGCTTACCCACAATACGGCGATCCGCTCTCTGTCAGCCAGATCCGCGATGATCTCGTTGATGTTTTTCTTATTTTCTTCATCCAGTGCGCTGGTGATCTCATCAAGCAGCAGTACGTCCGGCATAAATTGCAGATTACGCAGCAGGGCGACACGCTGCTTTTCTCCGCCGGAAAGTTCCTGCGTGCGCTTGGTCAGCATATCCTCCGATAAATTCACCCGTTTCAGCCAGTCGCGAAGTTGCGCGTCATCAGGCTTTTTATTACGGATCTGATAAGGCAGGGCGAGGTTGTCATACACCGTTTCGCCAAACAGCGATGGCGTCTGGAAGCAATAGGACACCCGCTGGCGGTAGGTTTCGGGCTTAATTTGCACGATATCTTCACCTTTAAACCAGAGCGTTCCGCCGGTCGGCGTTTGAAGCGCAGCAACGATCTTCAGCAACGTACTTTTACCGCTGCCCGAAGGACCGGTCAGTAAGGTGAATTCACCCGGATTGAGGGTGAGGGAAACAGGTTCAAGAAGCGGAATATTGTTGAGTGTAAAAGAGACGTCTTGCAGACGAAGGAGGTCAGTAGGAGTGGTCACGCCTGAAAATCCTTTGGTAACGGGAGGATGTTTTACTCCTTCCCCTCTCACGAGGGGAAGGCTGGGGAGGGGGGTAGGTCAGAACAGGCCAGAAGGTGTCGTGTATAAACCCCCTCCCAGCCTCCCCCTTCGCAGAGGGAGGAGTAAAGAAGATTACTGAGCCGGAACGGGCGCTGGCGCTACCGGAGATTCCTGCTCAGGCGTCGGGGCTGGCGCTGCTGGCCCACCCAGAATACCGAACAGACCGGCGAATTCCTGAAGCGTCATTTTCTGGCCATTCAGGTCAACCTGATTGTCAGCGTAATGGAAGCTGCTGGTAATGGTGTCGTCTTTCACTGTAGTCAGTTTAAACATCTGACCCATCGCCGCCAGCCCCTGAACCTGCTGCTGAGCCAGTTTAGTGGCATCGTCAGCATTATAGCCTTCGATCTGCGCAACCTGTGTGGTCACCTGAGTCGCCATCGGCAGAGGGATCGTGAGTTTGGCGTCCACTTTATTCACCAGCTGAGACAGCATCTGATCTTGCGTTTGTGCCGGGGTGGCAGCCGGGTCTTTCAGATCCAGCAGCAGATTGAAGCTGCTTTCGCCTTTGCTGTTTTTCCAGCTCAGCGGAGCAATGCTGATGGTCGGATTACCCTTGAGGAGTAACGGCAGATTTGCCAGCAGTAAATCCGCAGCCTGCTGCTGATAAGCCGCAGGGTCCAGTTCACCTTGCTTCATCAGCAACTCACGTGACTGCTGATTGTAGTTGTCGGCAAACTGTTTCAGGGCTGCGCCATCAAGCTTATCCAGCTTCAGGGTCAGTTTTGCAGAACCGAAATCCTGACCCTGAACTTTCAGTGCATCGATGGTGTAATCCTGCTGACCGCCAATGTTATTGCCGTTTTCAGAGAATTTACTCACCAGCTTGAAGTTGTCCAGAGAACCGGCGTCTTTGCCATCAACGTTCACCAGGATTTGCTTCACGGTCAGGTTCTGATCGCCCACGCCTACCTGGAATTTCCCCTGACGGGTATCGCTGTCCATGCTAAAACCGGCCAGAGTCACTTTCTCAAGTTGCCCCCACTGGTTTTTAGACGTCAGCGCGATGCTGTCGGTATTAGCATCGAGCTTCATGGCGGTCAGGTCTTTATCAACATCCACATTGATGGTACCGCCGGAGAAGGCCAGCTGGCTTTCGTCTTTCTGGTACGTCACAGGAATGATGTCAATCGCCGATGCACTCGCGCCACTATAAGAAACGCGGGTATCGACGGTAACCAGGGATTTCCCTTTGGTCACATCAAACAAGCCTTTAACGGTCGGCGTGTTTTGCAGTTCGGAATGAACAGAGGCCATGCTTGGGATCAGGTTGAATTTTTTCAACTGAGCGGCAGGGAACGGACCGTGGTCGATGGTTTCGATAAAGGCAATTTCGTCACCGGTTTTCAGCACACTGCTGCCTGCGGTGGCTGCGGCAGCATCCGGACGCAGAACGATGCGCATTTTGCTGCTGAACAATCCGCGCTGGTAATCTTCATAGCTGACTTTAAGACCGGCTTTCGGATAAGCGCTTTGCAGCTGGCTGTTGGCATTGGCGACCTGCTCATCCATATGCTGCTCAATCAGTTTACCCGTGTACCAGGAGACGCCTGTCCAGGCCGCGCCAAGGACTACAATGACGCTTACAGCGACTAGTGACTTCTTCATATCTCTGTTTATCCTTATGAAATATCCCGAAAATAAAAAACGCCTTACGGCGTTATTAGTCTTCAGAGTGTAGCTGAATCAGCAGAAAAATCATCAAAATGGGGCAGTTAGCCCCGTTTTGTTTAGGCTTCAGATCATTTCACCAGCGTATTGAACACCCGTGCAATGCGACCGTTACCGCTGACCGTGACCGGAGACTCACCGGCAGACAAGAAACATGATTCGCCAGGGCTGAGCACCAGCGTTTCATCATTTCTTGCCAGAACGCTCTGGCCTTCAATACAGAAGACAATAGCAGCGCTGTCCTGTTCCAGCGTTTGTGGTTCTGCAGCAAGGCTGTGAATTGAAAATGCAAAATCTTCGACAGGGATCGGGAAGTTGAGTTCTGCGCCTTTTACGACCGGCGTAGTGAGTAATTCAGCGGCCGGTTTCGCATTGAATTTCAGGTTGGCCAGTAATTCAGGAATATCGATGTATTTTGGCGTCAGACCGGCGCGCAGCACGTTATCGGAATTCGCCATCACTTCCAGAGAAACGCCTTTCAGGTAAGCGTGCGGAGTTTCAGCATACAGGAACATGCCTTCGCCCGGTTGCAAGGTGATCACGTTCAGCAGCAGCGGAGAGAACAGGCCGCTGTCATCTGGATAAAATTCAGAAATGCTGCGGATGGTGTCCCACGGCTCGCCGTGTTGATCATCGAGCACGGATTTCAGAACGTCCAGCGCACGGGATTTTTCTTCACCTTCGAGGCTCAGCAGACCGGCAAACAGGGTACGCAGGTGGTCAACATCCGGGAAGCTCAGGAAGCTGGCGATCAACTGATGCGCGCCTGCGACAGGCTGCAATAAAGAAACAATGTCGCGCAACTCACGAAAACCGTTCATAGCCTGGAAAGGCGTCAGGGCATAAACCAGCTCAGGTTTGTGATTCGGATCTTTATAATTACGCTCGGCGGCGTCCAGCGGGATCCCGGCAGCATTTTCCTTCGCAAAACCAATTTCAGCGGCACCTTTGCTTGGGTGAACCTGAATGGAAAGTGGCTGATCGGCGCAAAGCACTTTGAACAGGAATGGCAATTCGCCGAAACGTTTAGCGACTTTAGTCCCTAACTGACCGTTAAGGTCAGCGCTGATTTGATCACGCAGAGAGACGGTCTGACCGCTGGCATTCTCAACCTGAGAACTGCTTTTAGGGTGAGCGCCCATCCATAATTCGGCCATCGGACGGTCTTGCGGGTCGGTAATTCCGTAGAGTTTGGTCAGCGCGTCTTTGCTGCCCCAGGCGTAATTCTGTACACCGTTATGCATCTTTTGCATTGCTTCATCCTGAATAGAAAATATTGCCGCCTAGTAAACAATGCCAAAGCAGGCATTACAACTGCGAAGCCCCAAAAAGTGCCATGAGCGCGTAATTTCGGTATGGAGATCGAATCGAATTATACGCCAGCCTTATAAGTCACTATAATTGATCCGTCGCCAACGGATGCGTGGGAGCGCGAGCGGCATTCAAAAACCTGCAAAAAAACCTGATTTATCATCGTAATAAGCATCTAAGGAGACAGTAATGGCAGCAACACGCATTGAAAAAGACTCAATGGGGCCAATTGATGTTCCGACAGATAAACTTTGGGGCGCACAAACGCAACGTTCCCTGGAGCATTTTCGTATTTCTTCTGAAAAAATGCCTGAAGCGCTGATCCACGCGCTGGCTCTGACCAAACGTGCGGCCGCCAGTGTGAACATGGATTTGGGGTTGCTGCCGGCAGAGCGCGGAAACGCCATTATTGCCGCCGCTGATGAAGTGCTTGCCGGGCAGCATCCGGCAGAATTCCCGCTGGCTATCTGGCAGACCGGTTCCGGTACTCAGACCAATATGAACATGAATGAAGTGCTGGCAAACCGTGCCAGTGAAATTCTCGGCGGCGAGCGGGGCGAAGCGCGTAAAGTTCACCCGAACGATGACGTGAATAAAAGCCAGAGTTCCAACGATGTGTTTCCGACCGCGATGCACGTCGCCGCGGTGATCGAACTGCGTGAAACGCTGATCCCGGAGCTGAAAGTGCTGCACAAAACGCTGGCAGCAAAAGCGGATGCGTATCGCGACATCGTCAAAATTGGCCGCACCCATTTACAGGACGCCACGCCGCTGACGCTGGGTCAGGAAATTTCCGGTTGGGTGGCGATGCTGGCGCACAATTTAACCCACATTGAAAACAGCATTCCGCACATTGCCGAGCTGGCACTGGGCGGTACCGCAGTGGGAACCGGCCTGAATACGCACCCGGAATATGCGGTGCGCGTGGCGAAAGCATTGGCGGAACTGACCAATCAACCGTTTGTCACGTCGCCGAATAAATTCGAAGCGCTGGCCACCTGCGATGCGCTGGTTCACGGACATGGGGCGCTGAAAGGTCTGGCTGCCTCACTGATGAAAATCGCCAACGATGTACGCTGGTTATCTTCCGGCCCGCGTTGTGGTATTGGCGAAATTTCTATCCCCGAAAACGAGCCAGGCAGTTCCATCATGCCAGGTAAAGTGAACCCGACGCAGTGCGAAGCCATGACCATGCTGTGCGCGCAGGTGCTGGGCAACGATGTCGCGGTGAATATTGGCGGGGCTTCCGGTAACTTTGAGCTGAATGTCTTCCGTCCGCTGGTGATCCATAACTTCCTGCAATCGGTGCGTCTGCTGGCCGACGGAATGCGTGGTTTTAACGAGCATTGCGCTGTGGGTATCGAACCAAACCGCGACCGGATCACTCAGTTGCTGAATGAATCGCTGATGCTGGTGACGGCGCTGAATACGCATATCGGCTATGACAAAGCCGCTGAAATTGCCAAGAAAGCCCATAAAGAAGGGCTGACGCTCAAAGGTTCTGCACTGAAACTCGGTTATCTGACTGAAGAACAGTTTGATGAATGGGTGCGTCCGGAAGCCATGGTCGGCAGTATGAAAGCATAACGTTTCCGTTCTGACGTAAACGAATGAGGTCCGGGAAACCGGACCTTTTTTATGGCGGTACTTTGAGGTTTATAGCGGGTAGTCGGTGTACAAATGCAGGCGCTTAATCAGCAGACTCAGCGGCTGTGACTGCGGCTTGTATTTATGCTTAATGGTTGTGACATCGTAATCATGCAGTTCACCTAACTTCGGCACCTGCATCATCGGAGAGCGCAGGCATAAAGCAATCAGCGGCAACGGGCAGGGATGTTGTATCTGTTTCTGGCTGTTGCGATACCACACGCGGGCGATAGGCTGCACTTTCACCGGTCGTTTAAATTTCAGCGCAGCATGTTCCGGCAGACGTTTCACATCGCTCATCTCACGATTAATATTTTCCATCCATTGTTCGCGCGTATAAGGCGAAACGGCACGCCCTGCATTCAGGCTTTTTTCCAGCTGTGCCAGCACTTCATCACGGGTGACATTCTTAATAATGTGCTTATTTGCCCAGCCAAAACGCACCGAATCCGGGTCAGTCAGATACGTCACCGAGCGGTAAGCATTGAGCGTAATCAGCCCGCGAAGGTGTGTATGAACAAACTCGAAACGCTGTTCGCGGGCAAGGCCGGACTCCACCGTCACAATATGTTCCAGTTCGGCTTTCAGCTTGTTCACTTCTTCAATCAGGAGCAGGGCAGACTGATGTTCTGCGGGATCAACGGCATAACACAGCACACCGGGCAAACGTACGGCGGATTTGCTGCTGACATTCTCATTATTATGATGGATAAACAGGCGCTGAAAATGCTGTAACGCCAGTTGTTGCGCGGCTTCGCCGGTATGGGGTGTTACGATGATTTTGTCTGCGGGGTTATGTTCTTCACCTTTGACAACTTCAGGAAGCGCAAAGACACGCGCCTGCAATAGTTCCAGCTGACTCAGGAAATTCCCAAGATCCTGCAACGCCAGTTCCAGTTCGTTAAAACAACCGTTCATCCGGGCAATTAAATCATAATCCGCCATAAACCCTCCAGTTAGTTACAACATACAGTGTAGGGCATAACGATAAAACGTGCACACATGAACTTCAGGGAAATCATCAGTTTCGGAGTTTTAGTCGCTTATAAGGGCGGGGAACAAAGTTTATCACGTCCTGATACCTGTCAGGTTAGAATAAAGGATGTATCCGTTGCAGGAGTTCGCTATGACTGACCTTATCCGTTGTCCGTGGGGCACAACTGACCCGATGATGCTTGAGTATCACGACAAAGAATGGGGAAAACCTGTACGTGACAGCCGGGCACTTTGGGAAAAACTGATGCTCGACGGTTTTCAGGCCGGATTATCCTGGCGAATTGTGTTGAAAAAACGCGATGCATTGCGGCTGGCATTTAGCCATTTCGAACCGGAGAAAGTGGCTGAATTCACTGAAGATGACATCGAAAGACTGGTGAATAACGCCGATATTATCCGCTCCCGCATCAAGATTACGGCGGTCATTAATAACGCCCGCGCGTATCTTGCGATGCAGCAGGCTGGCGAGGAGTTTGGTGAGTGGATTTGGGCACAAATCGGCGGAAAGGCAATTCAGCACGTGGGTCCGGTTCCGACGAAAGATGCGCTTTCCGAGCGTATTTCAAAGGATCTCAAAAAGCGGGGTTTTAAGTTTGTGGGACCAACAATTGTGTATGCCTGGCTGGAAGCTACCGGCCTGATCAACACTCACCATCTGGAGTGTTTTCGCCGAACACAGGTGGCGAAAGAAGCCTGATTTTAAAAAACTTAACGAATAAGTAGAAAAGGGCGCGCGGACTGATCCATAGCGCGCCTGTTTAGCTGTGTCGAAATGACCTCAGATAAGCCGGAACTCAATCATAAACAGCTCTTTCAGGCCCGGATAAATTTCGCTAATGACATCCTTTAACTGTTCCAGCGTCATGTTTTCCTGCACGGCATGTTTTTCATTCAGATCATCGAACATCACTGGCGTTACCGAGATTACCTCGATATTGCAGAAAAATACGTCATCCTCATAACGGCTGACACGCACCTTATCACCGGCAGAAAAATTTGCGTCACTGGCTTCGCGCAGGGTGATTGTTTTGCGTCCGGCAAGAATATCATCTTCAAATCTGCCGTAAAAAGTGATGTCTTTCATAAAGTTTCCAATAAAAGGAGAAAAGGTGTTATTGATTATATAACGGCTGCTGCGTCCACCTGCTGCGGTTTTGGTAAGACAGCCCCGAGCGACCAGATCAGCGAGATGACGGGTAGCGGTCGCCTTACTGACTTTCGCCACTTTCTGATACTGTCCCGCGCTGATCCCTTCGGCAAATCCGTTATTACCTCCGTCCAGCAAACGATTCAGGACCTTAACTTGTTCAGCAGGGAGTGCGCTGTTGTGGTGCACTTGCCAGAAAAGCGTTTTTGCCAAAGTCTGATCGATACGCATGATCGCATTATCTACACTGGTTTCGAGCATTTTAATAAACCAGCTGAGCCAGGCCGTTAAATCCATCGTTCCGCGCTGTGTGGCCTCCAGCACGTTATAATAATCTTTCCGGTGATTGAGAATGGCCTCTGAAACAGCGTATAAACGTACGCTTTGATCGTCGGCCTGAAATAAAGCCATATCAGTGAGGGCACGAGTAATCCGACCGTTCCCGTCTTCAAAAGGATGAAGTGTGATAAACCAGAAATGTGCCAGCCCCGCACGAAGGAGAGGATCCAGCGCCGCCCGATAGCGTGACTGATTATACCATTGCATAAAAGCGGTGAGCTCAGCACAAAGTTGTTCGCGTGGCGGTGCCTGATAATGCACTTTTTCCTTTCCAATCCGGCCTGATACGACACGCATTGTTGCATCCCCGCGCCATTCTCCACGTCGTAAAAAAGCCGGCGCTGGATCCGGAAATAACCAGCAATGCCATTGAAAAATAAGGGATTCAGTTAGATCGCCCGCTTGAGGATTGAAAACATCCATCATCATTTTGGCTAAGCCTTCCGAGTGTTCTGTGGTGGTTCCAGGAAGATGCCAGGTTAGACCAAGACGTTTGGCCAGCGATGAACGGACAGAATGTGCATCAAGCCGCTCATTCTCGATAGCGAATGATGAAAGAATATTACTTAGCATCGCATCAAGAGAATATTCGGCAGCATCATGGCCGGGCCGTGATTCGGCTTTACCGACAAGTTTACCTATTTTCAGGCGTGTCTGACGCAGTTGGGGCTGAATGATATCGTCATCCCAGTTGAACTGAGGCCACTCAGGTGATTGCCAAATCCATTGCCGGTTATCCATTTAGAGTCCTGTGAGCCGATTAGCGATCTTATTCGGCTCATTATACGAGCCGAATAGGGATTGTAAACGTTCTTGATTTACGGGGTAGGGAAAGTACGGTATCCGTGCTTTTGTTTTTGCTGATCCCGATGGCAACCGCATAGACGTCGGTCAGATTATCCGTGAGTAGATCCGCAAGCAATTGAGTTGAGCGGTATCCGGGGCAAGAACTTCCGGATACCGTGTGAGTCTGAAAGGTATCGGTAATGCCGTTTAATCAAGGATCGTATAATCCGCGATTTGGTGCGTATAATGTATATTATGTTAAATAGGATATCAGCTACGTACCAGCACCTCAATATCTAACGCCGTTCATACCTCACCTGCTTTCTCCTGGGTTTCTTCAGCATAATAAATGGCTAACCAAATCGTTGGCTCTTCAGTACTTGTCCATTCCACACGATGTCTGCACAACGCCGGGATATTTACGAAGTCACCGGAATTCATCACGCGCACTTCTTTCTCGTTTTCAAATTTCAAACCTGCCGAGCCCTGAAGCACTGCGACCCATTCACTATGTGGCTGGCTGTACCAGAATCCTGGGGGACTCGCCTGACCGGTTGAAATAATTCTCTCGATACGCATATCGGGCTTCATCAATAATGACTCGAACGTTTCTTCATTTCCCTCCTGTGCATTAACAGGAAAATCCTTAAACAGATTCGTCACCATCTCATTTCCACCTTTTGACATGAGAAATCACACTTTGAACTGATCGCGCTACGTGAATTCTGGAATCGCATCAGTACCACAATGCTGCAGATTTCACGTAACGCACCCATTTTCAGCATATCTACATGCTATAAACCTGCATAAGCCTTCTCGACTTTGGCCATGTATCTCGGTGCCTGTGGAGCCGGATGATACTGCCGGACATGCCAGTTAAACGCTTCGGGCGTCAGCTGATTGATCATCTGAATCGCGGTCTGGCGATTAGCAGAGAATGTTCGCAATAATGCGCCCGCACCATTTGCATAAGCCACTTCGGTTGCATAACGGCGTGTCAGCGGATCGTTGATCCAGTTTAGTTGCTGACGCTGCAATGCGCTGATGTATGCGGTTCCGAGGTCAATGTTGGTTTCCGGATCCAGCAAATCATCATCATCAGGGCAGCCGCGTTTGCCTTTATAGCGGTAAGCATCACAGCCACTGGTTGATGCTTTAAGTTGCATCAAACCAATGGCATTTGAACGACTTACGGCTTCGGGATTAAAACCTGATTCGACCTGGATGATAGCCTTAACGAGTTTTCTATCGACCTTATATTGGTCAGCAGCATCTTCAATTTCATCATCATAGGCATGCGTATCGTATTTCTTATATTTCGGCTTACTCGAGCAGCCAGCCAAAATCATCAGCATGATAATCATACTGAGTCTGAAAGGTTTTTTTAGTAGAGAAATCATGAATTTCCACGGTTTAAATAAGTGAGTCTCAGCACTGACAAGATACCGATATCATCCCTCAGGATCATGCATAAATCTGTTTTTTTTACCCGAAAACCTGTGACAGACATGGAAGAATGGGCATCTGCGCCCTGCTTTCGCTTTTTACTGCCGTAAAACGTTGTTATTTGCTAAACTCAAATCTGACTCATTTTGTATGAAAGGTATATTTAAAGCCATGACAACCATTCTGGTTATCGTTCCTGACGGGGGCATGTTATTTGAAGCGGCAGGTATCGTCGATATCCTGATGCAGGCCAATCAGCTGCTGCCCGGTAATCCCCAAAGTTCGCCTTATCAGGTCGCCGTGGCCACCACGCAATCGCACCGTGTCGTTCATGGTATTTCAGGTCTGAACCTGCTGGCCGACCACCGGCTGTGTGATCTCGATCCGACAGAACCCCGTGACACGATTATTATCACCGGTAAAGGTCTGACTGAAGAAGAAGGCTCAAGCGTTGTTAACTGGCTGAAAAACGCGGCACCCCACGCGCGGCGGGTGGTGTCAATTTGTGGCGGTGCGATGTTGCTGGCTCAGGCCGGTCTGCTCAATGGCCGTCATGCCACCACACACTGGCGGCTGCTTGATACCCTGCAGGCGAAATTTCCGCAGGTAAAAGTCGAACGCGGACCGATGTACGTTCAGGACGGTGAAGTCTGGACATCCGGCGGTGTCAGTTCAGGTTTCGATCTCACCCTGGCCTTGGTAGAAGATGATCACGGCTTCAGCGTTGCCAGAAACGTCGCACAAAATCTGGTGATGTTTCTCCGCCGGCCTGGTGGACAAGCGCAATATAGCCGCTATCTTTTGAATCAGGCCAGCGATGGCCCTATCCGCGAGCTTCAGGCTTGGTTGCCGGAAAATCTTACCGGCGATTTATCTGTTGAAGAACTGGCCGGGCGCGTGGCAATGAGCCCGCGTAATTTTACCCGGGTATTCACCCGTGAAACGGGGATTACACCGGCGAAATATGTCGAAGAAGTACGCCTCAATGCTGCAAGGCAGCTTCTTGAACAAACCACACAAGGCGTAGAGCAAATTGCACTCACAACGGGATTTGGTGGCGGCCTTAATCTGCGTCGTGTCTTTGAGAGAAACTTACAACTGACTCCTACAGAATACAGAGAACGTTTTTGCTCACGCGTGTTGGCGTAAATAGATCTATTGTTGTCATTTACGCCATACCTTCTTCAGATTAGATTAACTCTACGTCAGATAACTAAGGAGTTCATCATGGTCAAAGTTGGTATTAACGGATTCGGCAGGATTGGACGTAACGTATTGCGTGCTGCGCTCGGTCGCGATGATTTTCAGGTTGTCGCTATAAACGACCTGACTGACAGCAAAACCCTCGCTCACCTTCTTAAATATGATTCTCTCTCCGGTACCTTACAGGCAGACGTGAAAGCTGACGAAGGTCAGTTGCTGGTTGATGGCAAAACTGTCCGCGTATTTTCTGAAAGAGATCCTGCGGCTATTCCATGGAGCAGCGTGGGCGTTGACATCGTCATTGAGGCCACTGGTTTCTTCACTGAGAAAGAAAAAGCGGAAGTTCATATCACCCAAGGTGGTGCTAAACGCGTCATCATTTCCGCACCGGCCAAAAACGATGACATCACGATTGTGATGGGCGTAAACGATGGCCAGTATGACCCGGCCAAACATAAAGTTGTCAGTAACGGTAGCTGCACCACTAATGGTCTGGCTCCTGCGGCGCAGGTTTTACATCAGACATTCGGCATTGAACATGGCCTGATGAATACCACACATGCCTATACCAACAGTCAGGCATTGCATGACCAGCCGGAAAAAGATTTGCGCGGTGCCCGTGCGGCGGCCGTATCTATTGTTCCTTATTCCAGCGGCGCGGCAAAAGCCATCGGTAAAGTCATTCCTGAACTGGATGGCCGTATGACCGGTTATTCACTGCGTGTGCCGGTCCCTGTGGTTTCCATCGTTGATTTGACGGTCAATCTGAAACGTGAAGCCACTGTTGAGGAAATCAATGCCGCATTCCGTAAGGCGGCTGAATCTGGCCCTCTGAAAGGAATTTTGGGTTACAGCGAAGAACCTTTGGTTTCCAGCGATTATCGCGGCGACCCGCGCTCTTCTATCGTCGACGGGCTTTCTACGCTGGTGATTGGCGGCAAACTGGTGAAGATCCTCGCCTGGTATGATAACGAATGGGGCTTCTCAAACCGTCTGGTCGATTTGGCTCTTTTGATGGAAAAACGGGGTCTATAATTCCCTTTTTTCCTGCAAGAATAATGACAGACACCGCCGTATGGCGGTGTTTTTTTATGGCTAACAGACGGTCACCGTTATTAAAAGCTATATATTGTATGTTGTAACTAAAATACCTATTCCTGTTAATGTTTCAACAAATCCTCTGTGTTACCACGCCCAGTAATGTCGCCAGTTTCTCAATTGTTTCGCCCTGATGTCCGATCCCTATCGCGCAATGATGTGCTGCTCCTCCGCATGACCAGTCTTTCGTAAATTCCCGCGCTGACAATGGGAAACGGTAACGGCTGTTAGTATTCCCGATATCCAGGATTTCTCCTTCCACCGACTCCCCTTCGGCATATTGTAAAATCACACGGTTATTGATGTCTTCGATGACAGAAAGGAACGTTACCGGGCCTTTACGCACGCTCATCTGAATAGAAATGCCCTTCCCCGGTTTGCCGTGATAGACAGGTAACGGCACCAGACGCACTTCACCTTCTGCCATCAGCGGATGAGCTGGCCCGTCGTGTCCCCAAAGCACAACATCATCATCAAAATCAATGCCATAAGGTTCAGAGAACGATCCCCCCGCTCCGAGCAGCGACATGATTTTCATGGCGATAACGTTCTTGATTTCATATTCACCAGCAACGGGAATATTGCGCCCCGTCAGCAGCGTATTGCCGAGGATCACCGACGTCACGATGTTCTCGTAAGCATTGCCCGGCGCCCCTTCATAATAATAGGCCAGTGCATCCAGCCCGTTATTATCGACCAGTTGGTCAAGCGCGACGGCGGTCGTCACTGCCCTTTCGAGCTCGGCTTTATCGCAACTGGTATCTGTGCGGAGACTTCTCCCGACTTCCTTCTGTTTCGCCTCACGTTGCGCATCACTGACCTGCTCACGCCAACTGTTTAGCTCGCACATCTCGAGGGGCTTAAAGCGGACACCTAATTTGGCTGAAAGATTGGTCATGTTGGAATACACATCCACCATGCCGTTGTAATAATGCCCCAGTACTCCCACCGTACTTTTGCCCAGCCGGATTTTTACGCCAATCGCGGTCAGCCATTGCTGTGTTTGCTGCCAGACATACGGGTCATTATTCAGCGCGCCGACAATCATCTCGTATGCAATGCCCGCACGGTTAAACACATTGGCCAGTTCCGGCGCGCTGCATGCCTGGCAATGTGCCAGCCATTCACCGGTGCGCGCCCCGCGATCGGTCATTTCACTGATAACCTGATACGGAAGATTTCGTTCGGGCTGAAGAGCCAGGATCAGCACCGGAACCTGAAATTGCTGCACCAGCGGTAACACTGTTGAACTCAGAGCGTAAGTGCTGATGGCAATAATAATGACGTCCGGAGAAACCTGTTTCAGTTCAGCGGCAAGCGTGTCGCTTTTTTCCACACTGTCGACCAGCCCGCCGTTATGAATGAGGATCTCCGGCGAAGTAAGTTGCTGCTCAATTCGCCCGAGATAGCCTGTCAGTCGTGCTTCCAGTCCGGTGAATTGTGGCCAGTAGGTATTAAGCCCTATCCCGAACAAGGCTGCGTTGAGCGGTCGTGAATTGCGCATAGTTTTTCCTCAGCTGATAACACGTTGAGGAGGAGTCTAAGGAGAGAGATGACATTGAACCTTTGCGTGAAGGCCATAAACAAAAGAGGAGTGGCAATAAAAACATTAAATTAAAAAGTTGGAAGCAGGATCGCAATCCACTGCAACGCACCCCGGCGCTTGTCAGCGCCGGGAAAAGAAGAAATCATTCTTCCTGCGGCCCTATCTGCATAAACGGGTTATAAGCAATTTCCCACAGATGTCCGTCCGGATCGGCGAAATACCCCGAATATCCGCCCCAGAAGACTTTTTGTCCGGGTTTGATCAGTTTGCCGCCCGCTTTCACTGCCTGCGCTAATACCGCGTCCACTTTAGCCTCACTGGCGACGGTTTGTGCTAATGCCATACCGCGAAAACCCTGTCCTTCAGCGCTGACCTGCGCATCCTTTGCCAGTTCTTCCCAGGGGAATAATGACAACCAGGCACCGGCTAACTCGAAGAAACTGACGCCGTCAGAATCAATGACCACTTTAGGGAAGCCAAGTCCGTGCTGATAAAATTCCGTAGCGATGGCTAAATCTTTAACGCCCAGGGTGATCATATTGATGACTGGTTGCATCGTTATTCTCCGTCAGAGGGATGAAAGTGATTATGAAAAAGACCTTGCTGACAGAATAAATACTTTTTGAATACTTTGCTTAGATCCTGCTTCCACTTGTCTCAAAATGTTAACAGCGCCCTCCCTTTTCTGGTAAATGTTGCCCATCGTGCTACTCTGACGCGACTAAAACCTGCTTACGCTCCGACAGTGAGGAACCTTTGACCACATTACGCCGCCGCCCGGAAGCAACCTCTCCCGCCGTTCGTTTTTTACCGGAGACCATTCATATTGGTCGCCAGTTGCGTACCTATTGTGATGCCCGCTTCAAAACTATTGGCCTGACTTTGGCCCGCGGTCAGGTGTTATTACATCTGGAAGCCGCCAATGGCCGCCTGCCTCAGGGTGAACTCACCTCGCTGCTGGAAGTCGAACACCCAACCGCTATCCGCCTGTTCGACAGTCTGGCTGAGCTTGGCTTGCTGGAACGGTGCCCCGGTGAAACCGACCGTCGTTCTAAAGACATTAAGCTGACAGAAGCCGGCACCGAACTTGCCAATCAGGTTCGCAGCATGACCGATGATATTCTTATCAGCGTGATGGAAGGCATTCCGCCTGAAAACGTGGATATCGCCCGCGGCGTTCTCGCCTGTATCACCGCCAATATCGCCGCATTGTAAGTGGCGTTTTACTCCTTCCCGTTATCTCCCTCCTTTTTAATTAATTACTTTCGTTACTGATTAGTTATTCGCTATTTGCATTTGTAAATATCACTGATATGAATAATTGAACTAGACACGTATGACACGTCTTATTACATTATGTAGCAAGCTACAAACTAGTTAGGTAATGACTTACAAGGCATAACGATGACGACGCGTTCTGATTCAGATGTCCGGCAGGATGCCGGTGAATTATCAACACGGGATGCATCACCACAAACAGTTCCACCAGAAGCCGCCTCATCGAAAACAGAGACTGCACCGCCGGTTCCGCCGTCAACACATCACCCTTTTGCGGTTCAGGTCAGCACCTGGCTTTTGCAGTATCCGCGTCTGCGTATTGCAGTGTATGCACTGGCATCTCTGATTATCGGTATGACCCAGGGGCTGGGCATCAACCTGGTCAGTTCAAATCTGCCGGGAATTCAGGGGTCGCTGGGTATTTCCAACGTTGAAAGTTACTGGCTGGTGGCGGCCTACACGGCGACCAGCGTGACCGGCACGATCCTGCTTTATAAAATTCGCACACAGTTTGGTTTTCGCCGCTTCGGGGAATACGGGCTGCTGTTTTTTGCCGTGGCGTCTATGGCGCAAACCTTTACGCATGATTTCCAGACCGCGCTGGCCGTGCGCGCGGTGATGGGTTTTGCGATGGCATCGCTCGGCCCGCTGGCGTTGTTTTATATGTTTGAAATCTTCCCCCCGGCCAAAAAGCTGACCGCCGGATTGTGTTTTGGTCTGGCGGGAAGCCAGATTGCCCTGCCGGTATCCCGCATAATTTCACCGCATCTGCTTGATCTCGGGCACTGGCATCAGCTGACCACGCTGGAATCCGGGCTGTCGCTGATCTGCCTGGCGATCATCTGGATTTTGCCGCTGACTCACCCGCCGCGGGTGAAAGTATTTGAGCGTACCGACTGGATAAGTTATCCGCTGATCGCCACCGCAGTGGCCTGTATGTCAGTAGTTCTGACTATGGGTCGTTATTACTGGTGGCAGGAAAAAGACTGGATTGGTGAAGTGCTGGTGGTCGGTATTATCGCGCTCACACTCTCTTTTATGGTCGAGTTAAAACGTAAGAACCCGATCATTGATTTGCGCTGGCTGATGACGCCGGAGATGTTGCTGTTTACCGGCTCCATGTTGTTCGTGCGAATGCTGCTGTCAGAGCAAACCACCGGTATGGTGGGATTTCTGAATCTGGTTGGACTGCTTAATGATCAGCTGGTGACCTTATTCCTGGTGATCCTGGCGGCAACGTTTGCCGGGCTGGTTGTCGTCAGCATCATTCATAAAGCCAAACGGATTGTTTACATCCATCTTTTTTCGATTGCACTGATCGGCATTGCCTCGCTGATGGATGCCAGTTCGACGGTGGACACCCGCCCCGAACAGTTTTACCTGACACAGGGAATGATCGCGTTTGCCGGTGCCATCTTCCTGCCGACCTCATTGTGGCTCGGTTTTGTCCGCGCGTTGCAGTTCGGGCAAAGTCAGATCATCAGTTTTGTGCTGGTTTTTCTCTCGACGCAAAACGTCGGTGCGCAGGTAGGCAGCGCATTCCTGGGCACCATTCAGATCCTGCGGGAAAAGTTTCACTCAGCCGCACTGGTGGAACATATCAATTTGCAAAATCCGCTGGTTGCCGAACGTATTGCGCAATACAGCCACCTGCTGAAACCGGTCTTAAACGATGGCAACCAGCTCAACGCTGAAGGTCTGGCCCTTCTCAGCCAGAAAGTCACACAACAAGCCGGACTGCTGGCTTACAACGATGTTTTCATGGTGGTTTCTTATATGTCGCTGGGCTGTTTTGCCGTCCTTTGCGCACATATTTGGGTCGGAAGGATCCAGACAAAAAAACGTGCAGCCGCTGAGGCTGTTGCATAAATAACGGGCTTTTGCTGATGAATCAAAAAGAGTGAAACGGAAAAACTGATGAAAAATATATTTCGTTATCCATCCATTATGGTGGTGCTTTGCCTCGGGATTATCGGGGTCATGATTGTGTTATACAGCTGGCAGTTATTTCCGTTTAATTCTCAGGTCGAATCGACGGACAACGCCTACGTACGCGGCAATGTCACCCTGCTCAGCCCGCAGGTTTCCGGCTATATCACCGATGTGAAAGTACAGGATTTTATGCCGGTGAAAAAAGGTGACCTGCTGTTTGTTATCGACGACAGCACTTATCGCCAGGAATTTCTGCAGGCACAAGCCGCGGCAGCGCAGGCTCAGGTGACGTTGCAGAACTTCGAGCAAAACCGGGCTTCCGGCGCGGCCAGCCTGCAACTGGCTGAAGCGGAGCTGCAGAGTGCACAGGCCACACAAAGCAAAGCGACGCTGGATACCGGCCGTAACGGCCCGCTGCTGGAGAAAGGGCTGGTTTCCAAAACCACCGGCGACGAACTTCATGCAGCATTGCTGACCGCACAGGCAAACGTGGCCAAAGCCCGCGCATCGGTCAATATCGCCCGCCAGAGTCTGGCACTGGTGGATGCCAATAAAGCGTCGCTGGCCGCCGCATTTAAAGCCGCCCAGGCCAGGGTAGAAGTCGCACAAATCAACCTGCAACATACGCAGATTGTGGCGCCTTCTGACGGCCAACTGGGTGAAGTGAGTGCGCGGCTGGGACAATACGTCAGCGCCGGCACGCAGTTAACTTCGGTTACCCCGAAAATGGTCTGGGTGACCGCCAATTTCAAAGAGCGCCAGCTGGCGGGCATGGCGGTCGGGACACCAGCATCATTCACCGTTGATGCCCTTAACGATCACGCTTTTAAGGGGCATGTGGTGAGGATTGCTCCCGCAGCGGGTTCAGAGTTCAGCGTGCTGAAAGCCGACAACGCAACGGGAAATTTCACCAAGATTTCACAACGCATCGCCGTGCGTATCGAACTGGAACCCGGACAGCTGCAAAGTGATCAACTCCGGCCGGGCATGTCGACCGTCGTCAGCGTCGATACTTCACAGGCACCAGAAAGCTGAGCCCATCAGGCTCAGCCTGTAATATCAGCATAATAACGCTGCGCTACGTCGGGATGTGAGCGCAGCCGCCCTTTCAGATAATTGAAACCAACGTCGCGGAATAGCGGGTTGAGCGGATCGCTGGCCTCACCCCGCGCCTCTTTTGCCAGATCCTCAGGCAACGGAAACAGCGGCACCACGGCGTCCAGCTGAGCCCCCAGGAAAAAGGCCAGCGACAACCGCTCTGCTCCGGCGGGTGGCGAAACCACGCGATGCACGGTGGCACGCAGATAGCCGTTAGTCGCCAGTTCAAGCAGTTCGCCAATATTCACCACCAGCGTATCTGCCACCGGTAACGCATCTACCCACTGATTTTCCTCGACTTCAACCTGCAAGCCGCGTTGTTGATCCTGAAGTAAAAAGCTGAGAAATCCGGAATCCTTATGCGCGCCCACGCCCTGGTTCCCGCTGCTTTCTGAACGTCCCGGATAACGGATCAGCTTGATGTGCTCATTGGGTTTTTCGCCGTAAAGCGGATCAAACGCGTCCTCCGGGAGTCTGAGCGCCAGCGCAAAGGCGCGCAGAAGTCGTAATGACATCGCTGTCATTTCCTGCTGCCAGTGCAGCAGCAACGGCCGCAGTTCGGGTAGCGCGGCGGGCCACTGATTTGGCCCCTGCAATCGTGCCCATGCCGGGGTGTTGTCACTGACCGGCAGTTTCGGACGTTCGGCACCGAGATCAAACTGTTCGCGCCAGTCCGGCTGACCCCGTGTGATTTCCGAGGCGGCACGGTTATAGCCGCGAAAATGCGAAGAGTGGATCATCGCCACCGACAGTTTTTCTTCTTCCGGCAACGCAAAGAATTCGCGCGAGACCCGTTGCACCGCACGGAGCAATTGCGCATCGACACCGTGATTTTTAAGATAAAAGAAACCGATTTCCCGGGCGGCATAGCGCAACTGTGAAAGAAACGCGTCGCGCTGATCAGGCGAACCCGAAAACTGGCTGAAGTCGATCAGGGGAATAGAGGTAACAGTCTGGCTCATCGCGAACTCCGCAGTGACAGGAACAGCATTCAACGCTATCACAACGTCAGAACGGGTGACCAATAGCCAGATGGTCTGGTTTATATTGTGAGGTTATGAAAAAAAATCCCGCAAAAATACGGAAATTACCGGCTCTTCCGTGAGCCAGAGGGAGGATTTACGCAGACGATTTGCTGCCAAGGTAGCGATACACCACTGCCAGATCCTGATCGCCATAACCGCCGTCAACGGCGCTTTGCCAGGTCTGACTGATGCGCTTCATCACCGGCAGTTCGAGCTGACTGCCTGCTTCAATCGCCAGATTGATATCTTTCAGCGCCCAGGTCAGCTGCATCTGCGGGGTATAATCGCCGCTTTTGAACATCTCCATTTTGCCTTTAATATACGGCGCCGCCAGAGGCCCGCCTTCCAGCACGTTCCACAGGTCATCTGTAGTGAAGCCCAGTTCCTCTGCCAGTTGCGTACTTTCTGCAATCCCTTCCATCATGGCAATCAGCCAGGCATTAACGACCAGCTTCATTTTCGAGGCGCGCCCTGCTTCGCCCAGCCATTTGGTCGCCTTAGAGATAGCGTCAAAGACCGGCTCAACCGCAGCGCCCTTTTCGCGATCGCCGCTGGCCAGTACCACAATCTGCGCCTGCTCGGCCGGCGCCTTGGTACCGGAAACCGGTGCGTCAAAGAAGATGACATCCGGACGCTGCGCCTTAATCAGTGCAATCAGAGATTCGGTACCTTCGACGCCCAGCGTGCCCATCTGGGCAATAATCCCGCCCTGTTTAAGACCGGCAAGCAGACCATTATCGCCCTGATACACGTCCAGCGACGTTGCCCCGTCAGACAGCATGGTGATCACCACATCCGCGCCAAGTACCGCTTCACGCGGGGTTTGTCCTCGCACCGCGCCAGCTGACACTAAATCATCACCACGGGAAGAGGTACGGTTCCACACGCGGGTGGTGAATCCTTTTTTAATCAGGTTTGCGGCAAATGCATGCCCCATTGCACCCAGTCCCAGCACGGCGACGACAGGTTGTTGCGAATCGGTTTGCTGACTCATGCCTTACTCCTTGTGATAACAATCAATAATGTAAAAAGGCTAACATCACAGGTCTGGGCTGCGATAGTGGGTTCTGTAAGCGAATGCAACAGAAAGGCTGATATTACTTAACCTATGCTGACTAAGTGGCGTAACATACGCGCTTTCATGCTCGGGCGTGACCGGGATTTATCCGGGTAGCTTATGATTTGACTGATAATTTTCAGGAGTAACAAGCATTATGAGTAAAGTCGTTTTAATCGGGATCATTTCAGTCATTTTCGTATTGATGGTTTTGATGCTGGGTTCCGTCTATGTGTATCCGTGGTGGATGCAGCGTTCAACTGAAGGCGCCTGTGCTCAGATAACCAAAGATAACGCCATTGATACGGTGACCCGTGACTACATGGAAAACCGCATTCCGAACTGGGGAAATGATAAAGACAATATGGGCACTTCCGTGCCGGTTCTGAACTTTATCAGCGATGATGTGAAAGAAGACAAAGGGACTTACAACATTCCCTTCAGCGCTAAAGGCCCGAATGGCACGCTGGGTTATGTCGCACACTTCAACTGCTCCAACCATTATGTGAAGTATTCCACCGTCGAATAGTCGTTTAGCGGGTTTTGAAAGCAACGTCGTCCGGTAACTTGATGCAGGGGATCGCTTTATGCCGTTGATCAAACGAAAGATCAGCGCCGATCATCGGGATCCCCTTATTGATCGGAGTAATTCCCATCAGATCAGAAGGGTTTATTTTCTGTCCTGCACCGACGTCAGAACGGTAACAAAGATAAAGTCAGCGCCTGCAGCGACTCGGGGACGTAATTCGACTACACTGGTAGCCACTTTCCTCACAGGATGCAGTAACCATGAAAAGACTGACTCAACAAGATATGACGGAAAGCGAGCAGCGTGAGCTGAAAACTCTGCTGGATAAAGCCCGTAAAGCACAGGGCCGTGAGCTGACGAATTCGGAAAATAACCGAATCAAAGATGATTACATCGATACATTGATGGCAGAAAAAGAAAAAGTGGCTGCTAAAGCCCGTGCTGAAAAGCGTCGTAATAAAGCCGTTCCAAGTACCTCCGCAACCTATGACTGGACAGCCCGCACCCATCCGCGCGGCCGCCGTTAAGTATTAATGCAGCCTCTGCGTTCCTCACGCAGAGGCCACAGCGTTAAGCCTGACCCGCTAATAACGTAAAACCGTGTGTCCCGTCCTTCTCCAGTTGCGCGACTAAACCATATTCCCAGTCGAGATAATCCTGCATGACCTGCGGGCTGACATTCGTTCCTTCATACGGACGCTTATAGCGATCCTGCGCATTGTCCAGATACGCCGATTCACCGCGTTCCAGAGGCAACCCGGCCGCAATCCAGCTTACCGTTCCCTTCTCCAGCAGATATACCTCTTTATCGGTAAGTGCCGTTACTTCGGTGACAGCGTAACGTGCCAGTAACCCGCTGGTGCAGGTGATCACCCAGCGCTGTTTTTCAGGCTGTGCAGCGATAATCTGCGGGATGTCAGCACGTGTGGTCCAGACAGCACCGGGAATACGGCGGTTCAGGAAGTTGGCGCTGGTGGTCAGATCAAGCACCCCGGTGTTTTCGTCGCTCAGCCAGTTCAGCAGTTGCTCGGGTTTAACCGACTCAACCGCCGGAGCGGGCGCCACCTGTGCCTGCCAGTCGCCTTGCTCATTCAGATCATCCGGCTGAACATCGGCCACATACACTTCCCAGTTCATCTGCGCCAGCCACGAAGCCGCCATCCTTGCGCGTACACCGTCATTATCCACCAGCACGATGCGGGCACCGCGCACGCTCGCCGTGTGATCGGTTTCCTGAACCAGCTGACCACCAGGGACGTGGCGTGATCCAGCCAGATGACCGGCGCGGAATTCGTCAGCGGTACGCACATCAAACAGATACAGCGTGCGCGAATCATCCCGCTGCCAGTCATGAATTTGTGACAACGTCACAGAGCGTACACCAGCCCGAATCGCCAGAGCCTGCGCGCCTTTCAGGGCAAATGTTCTGGCGCTTTCGCTGAGTTCAGGAAAATGCGCCAGCTGATTATGCGCCAGAGCCTGACCTGCCAGCGTCCAGCCAATTGTTCCGTTGCGTAAGGCAGTCACCGGCTGTTTAACTCCGGCATTGATCAGCGACTGCGTGCCGATAATACTGCGGGTGCGTCCGGCGCAGTTGATCACGATATGTGTCTTTTCGTCCGGCACTACATCGCGCAGACGCAGCGCCAGTTCTCCGCCCGGAACGCTGACGCCACCGGGAATACTCATGGTCTGAAACTCGTCAAAGCGCCGGACATCCAGCACTGCAATGTTTGCGCCCTGCTGTTGCAGCGCCTGCACCTGTTCTGCGGTCAGCGATGGCGTGTGGTAATGATGTTCTACCCATTCGCCAAAGGCTTTACCTGGCGCATTCACATCAATAAAGATTTCGCCGCCAGCTTCACGCCAGCCTGCCAGATCGCCAGCCAGCAAAGCGATATCCTGATAACCCAGCGACTTAAGAAATTCAGCGGCACGCACTGCTTTACGCTCACCACGGGCCTCATCGTAAAACTCGCCATTGTCGTACAACGTGATCGGCGTGCGACGATTTGGAATACGATCCAACACGTCCAGTTCCAGCTTCGACAGTGAAAGATTAGCGGCAAACAGCGGATGTCCGGTAGCAAATGCCGCTTCCTCGCGCACATCAATCAGTGCCACTTCCTGCCCTTCGCGCAGGGCTTCATGCAGCCCGGAAAAATGGCGCAATGGCCACGCATGCAAATCAGTCATGAGTTTTCTCTTTGGACAGATCCCAGATATTGGGAAGACAGGAACCGGAATAGCCGGAGATAAAGGTTTTCTCAGTGCCATCAGGCAGATAGACCGCCCGCGATACCGCACCGATATTGTCGCCGTAAACATGAATACTGACCGACACCCGGTCGCTGTAAACATTGCTCACCTGATGAATATCCAGCACATTCGGCGCAATTTTCTCGACGTCACCCGCTTGCAGGGTGACGGGTTTACCCTCCGGTTGCAGTGAGCCATCGGGATGACGCGCATAGTTCTGACTGATTTCCGCGCCCCGCAGCATACCAATCAGCCCCCAGACACGATGGTCATGAATCGGCGTTTTTTGCCCCGGCCCCCAGACAAAGCTAACGACGGAATAACGCGAAAGCGGATCGGCGTACAACAAATATTGCTGATAATGCTCAGGATGCGGTTGTGCAAACTCGTCGGGCAGCCAGCTGTCATGGCGGATAAGTTCGCCCAGCAGACGACTTCCCCGCGCCAGAATTTCTGTCTGCCCGTGCGGTTCCTGCACCAGCCGCGTGAAATCCGCCAGAAATTGCCGCAGCGGCGCGACCTGTAATGTTGTCATGGCTTTCCTCTTCTCTTTGTCTCATCAGAGACAACTCAGCACTGTTATCACCACAGGCTAGCACCGGCGAAACACAACCAAAATTCATTTTATGGATAAGCTAATATGCAAATCACACATAAAAATGTGCAGCAGGATCCAGCTTCCCGCTTAAAATTGATTTATTCTGCCTGACTGACCAATGACGATGTCGGGCAAGAAAATGCCCGTAGAAATGGCCAATTAAGCGAGCCAATTACATAAAGAGTGCTGATGAAAATTGAAGACCTGACTGCTTTTGTGGCAGTGATACGCCTGCAATCCACCCGCCTCGCTGCCGATGAACTGGGGCTGACGCAACCGGCCATTACCCGCCGGGTACAGAATTTCGAAGAATCGCTGGGCATTGCGCTTCTCAACCGCCAGACCAAACCGCTGAAACCTACGCTGATGGGCAACCGTGTTTATCAGCAATGCCGTCATATTTTGCGCGAAGTGGATGCCCTGACCGATCTGGTTGCCGCCGACAGCCCGCCGTCCGGCCTGCTGCGTCTTGCGGTACCACAAAGCCTGAGCGAAAGCAGTCTGCTGCCGGCACTGAAAAAACTCTCATCGCAGTTCCCGGAGATCCAGCCACGTTTGTCGAGCGGCTGGGGCGAGGAGCTGTTATTGCGCGTGCAGAGCCAGGAGCTTGAAGCCGCCGTCGTGCTGTTTCCGCTCAGCAAACAGTTTCCGGAAGGTGTGGAAAATCAACCGCTGGGCGCGGTGGATCTGGTGGTTGTCGGACCGAAGGATCAGCAGGCTTTGCCGCAGAGACTGGAGGATTGCTATCAGCGCGGATGGATCCTGAATCCGCAGGGGTGTGGTTTTCGTGCCGCGTTACAACGTGCGCTGACCGAGCAAGGGTTGCCGCTGCTGATTAATCTCGAAGCGTTTGGAACGACGTTGCAGTTATCGCTGATCGCTGAAGGTCGCGGACTGGGACTGATGCCCCGCGCTCTGGTTGAACACCACGCGCTGCGCGATCAGCTGGAATTGTATGCCCTGAAAGATTTCGCCCCTCGCAGTCAGCTGTGGCTTATCTATCCGAATGTCCCGGCCAGTCAGATCCCTGCAATCGATGCGTTTGCGGCAGCGATTGCAGAAGGATTAGATTTGGCAGACGTGCATAAACCTTCAACCTGCTAAGCGGATTCCCTTTCCACCAGCGCCGGAGGCACAATGATGTTTTGTGCTTCAAGATTTTGTCCGCCGATCCGCAGCAGCAGACGCCTTGCCGTGGCATGACCAATTTCACGGGCTGAGTTGGCAATCGACGTCAGCGGCGGTTCGGTCAGTTCAGATTCAGGCGCGTCTTCCATGCCGATCAGGGCGATTTTCTGCTGATAAAAACTGTCTACCGCCCCGCCGCCGACTTCAGCGCCGGTGCGTAACACACCAAAGTAAGCGCCCAGAGCGACAGACGATTTATGGCAAACAATCGCGCTGATTTTCGGGTAGTGAGAGAGCAAGGTTTCTGCTGCATCGGCCGCACATTTTTGCTGATAATCGCACTCGATAATCCATTCACTGCGAAACGGCAGGCCGTACTGTAATAACGTGGCGCAGAAACCACCGAGACGTTCCGCGCGGGTTAACGAATGGCTTTCGCCGCCAAGATAAGCAATTTGTTTGTGACCATGCTTGATCAGATATTCCGTGGCCATTTTTGCGGCCAGCATATTATCGGGGCGCACCACATCGATACCTTCAATACCGCCTGAACGCGCGGCACACACCAGCGGCACGCCCTGCTCTTCGGCTCTTTCTTTCAGACCTGCGACTGAATTCACCCCGCCGGCGATCACAATGCCGTCCACGCCATGCGTGAGTAGGGTTACAAAACAGCGCATCAGCCCTTTGCCGGTTGAACCACTTTGCAGCAGAAATAACACTTTCCCCTGCGCTTCAAACATTTCGCTCAGACCCGCGGTCATTTCGGCATAAAACGGCTCACAGATATCGCGCACAATCAGCCCGACAACCCCGGATTCACCGCCCCGCAGCGTACTGGCCTGACGGTTACGCACGAAACCGAGTTCATCCACGGCGCGGTTCACCCGCTCTGCTGTGGTCTGAGAGATCCGCCCTTTGCCGCTGAGCACCAGAGAAACGGTGGTGACCGAAACACCAGCATGCTGCGCCACATCGATAATGGTTATTTTTTTATGATTCATCAGACATTGTCGTTCATATCAAACTCCATGAAACGGGATCCTTTCCCGTCCGCTGCATCCCCCCGGAATTCTACCGCAGGAAAAATTAGCGTGGTCAGACAGTTATACCTAATTCGATGTAATGAGTAAAACGTTTAACCTCCACTTTACCACTGCAGTGCGGGCATGATCGAATAGTGTGAAGTACAACACGTATTAATTAGGTAAAACGTTTTATCTTAGCCGCCATCAAAACACAGCTTAATAAAACAACTCAGGGAGCGGGTATGCCTGCCAGTAAAAAACAAAAAGTCACACTTTGGGAATTCTTCCAAAGCTTAGGGAAAACCTTCATGTTGCCGGTCGCCTTGCTGTCCTTCTGCGGCATCATGCTGGGTATCGGCAGTTCGTTAAGCAGCCACGACGTGGTGACGTTATTGCCTGCTTTAGGTAATCCGGTTCTGCAGCTGATTTTCGTCTGGATGAGCAAGGTCGGTTCGTTCGCGTTCAGCTTCCTGCCGGTGATGTTTGCTATCGCTATCCCGCTGGGCATGGCGCGTGAAAACAAAGGTGTCGCCGCGTTCTCCGGCTTTGTCGGTTTCGCAGTGCTGAACCTGGCCATCAACTTCTTCCTGACCGCTAACGGCACGTTGCCGACAGCGGATCCGGCGGTTCTGAAAGCCAACAACATTCAGATGATCCTCGGGATCCAGTCTATCGACACCGGTATTCTGGGCGCGGTCATCGTCGGTATCATCGTTTACATCCTGCATGAACGTTACAACACCATCCGTCTGCCGGATGCACTGGCGTTCTTCGGCGGTACCCGTTTCGTCCCTATCGTGACGACCGTGGTGCTGGGTCTGGTTGGTTTGATTATCCCGCTGATCTGGCCTTTCTTTGCCGCAGGGATCAACGGTCTTGGCCGTCTGATCCAGGGCGCGGGCGTGTTTGGTCCGATGATCTTCGGTTCCGGCGAACGTCTGCTGTTACCTTTCGGTCTGCATCACATTCTGGTTGCGCTGATCCGCTTCACTGAAGCAGGCGGCACGCTGGATGTCTGCGGTCGCGAAGTGAGCGGCGCACTGACTATCTTCCAGGCGCAGCTTTCCTGCCCGACCACTCACGGTTTCTCTGAAAGCGCGACGCAGTTCCTGTCTCAGGGTAAAATGCCAGCCTTCCTCGGCGGCTTACCGGGTGCGGCACTGGCGATGTACCACTGTGCGAAACCAGAAAACCGTCATAAAATTAAAGGCCTGCTGATTTCCGGCGTTGTGGCTTGTGTGGTTGGCGGTACGACTGAACCGATCGAATTCCTGTTCCTGTTCGTGGCACCGGTTCTGTATGTTATCCACGCACTGCTGACCGGTCTGGGCTTCACGATCATGTCGGTTCTGGGTGTAACCATCGGTAATACTGATGGCAACATCATTGATTTCGTGGTCTTCGGTATCCTGCACGGTACAGCGACCAAATGGTATCTGGTGCCGCTGGTGGCCGCTATCTGGTTCGCGGCTTACTACGCAATCTTCCGTTTCTCCATCACGCGCTTTAACATTAAAACGCCGGGTCGTGAATCTGAGAATATGCCAGCCGCAGCAGCCGTACCGTCTTCCAGCAAATCTGGCTACAACGTGCCGGTTATTCTGAGCGCACTGGGCGGTGCCGGTAATATCGTTTCACTGGATAATTGCATCACCCGTTTGCGTCTTTCGGTTGCGGATATGTCACTGGTTGACGATGCTACGCTGAAAGCTAACCGTGCAATTGGTGTCGTGCATCTTAACGAGCACAACCTGCAAGTGGTTATCGGCCCGCAGGTGCAGTCGGTGAAAGATGAGCTGGATTACCTGATCCGCACCGCGGCCAGTCACAGCGCACCGGAACCGGTCACCGCGTAAGATTCTGATTAACAGGGCGACTTATGTCGCCCTTTTCTGCTTTATTCAGGGAGTGAAACGAATGTCCTCAGCTTCTTTTGATTTCGATACCGTGACCGATCGTCATGGCACCTGGTGTACCCAGTGGGATTATGTCGCCGACCGTTTTGGTAGCGCCGACCTGTTGCCCTTTACCATCTCAGACATGGATTTCCCCGCCGCGCCGTGCATTCTCGACGCGCTGCAAAAACGCATGCAACACGGCGTTCTCGGTTACAGCCGCTGGCATCATGACGATTTTCTTGGCGCGGTGGCGCACTGGTATCAGCAGCGTTTTAACAGCCAGATTGACACTGACATGGTGGTGTATGGCCCGTCAGTGATTTATATGGTTGCGCAACTTATCCGCCAGTGGAGCCAGCCGGGTGACGGCGTGGTGACATTTACGCCCGCCTACGACGCCTTCTTCAAAGTAGTGGATGGCAATCAGCGCCAGATGCTGGCCTGTCCGCTGATCAAAAACGGTAACGACTGGTCGCTGAATGCTGAACATCTGGAAAACCTGCTGGCGCAACCGGCCTGCTCCTTGCTGTTGCTGTGCAGCCCGCACAATCCGACCGGTAAAGTCTGGACGCGCGAAGAACTGACGCTGATCGCTAATCTGTGTGAACGTCACAACGTGCGGGTGATCAGTGATGAAATCCACATGGATATGGTCTGGGGCGACAATCAGCATACGCCGTGGAATGAAGTGGCGTGCGGAGAATGGGCATTACTGACGTCAGGCTCGAAAAGCTTCAACATCCCTGCGCTGACCGGCGCTTACGGGCTGATCAGCCACAAGACGCAGCGCGAAACTTACCTGCATCAGCTGAAAGCCTGCGACGGGTTATCGTCTCCGGCGGTGCTGGCAGTTCACGCCCACGTGGCAGCGTATCATCACGGTGAACCCTGGCTGGATGCGTTGCGTGAATACCTGCAAGCCAACCTGCGTTACGTCGCCGACCAGCTGAATGCCGCATTCCCGCAACTGAA
This sequence comes from Rahnella sp. JUb53, assembly GCF_004346065.1. Taxonomy (NCBI): domain Bacteria; kingdom Pseudomonadati; phylum Pseudomonadota; class Gammaproteobacteria; order Enterobacterales; family Yersiniaceae; genus Rahnella; species Rahnella sp. JUb53. Next base: position 871,425 of record NZ_SLYT01000001.1, on the reverse strand, counting down.
CTGGCAACCGCCGCAGTCCACCTATCTGGCGTGGATTGATTTGCGTCCGCTGGGACTTGACGATAAACAGTTGCAAAATGAGCTGATCGAACATCAAAAAGTCGCGATCATGCCGGGTTATACCTACGGCGAAGAAGGCAACGGCTTCCTGCGCCTGAACGTCGGCTGCCCGCGTTCGAAGGTAGAGGCCGGTGTGCAGGCTTTGATCCGCGCGATAAAAAACTTGCAGCAATAACCGTGCAGCTCCCTCCCCTGCGAAGGGGAGGAGCTTAGTTGCGCAACAACATTTCATTCAGGGTGATTCTACAGTTATAATGCCCCGCACATTTCAATAATAATGAGTGCACACCATGATCGACACACGCCTTCCCCTGACCGATATTCACCGCCACCTTGATGGCAACATCCGCGCTCAAACCATTCTCGATTTAGGACGTCAGTTTAATCTGACCTTGCCTGCCAATGAACTCGAAGCCCTGCGCCCGCACGTGCAGGTGATGCATACCGAACCGGATCTGGTGAGTTTTCTGCAAAAACTCGACTGGGGCGTCAAAGTGCTGGGCGATCTGGATGCCTGCCGTCGCATTGCTAAAGAGAACGTTGAAGATGCCGCGCGTGCCGGTCTGCATTACACCGAACTGCGTTTCTCCCCTTACTACATGGCGATGAACCACAAACTGCCGGTGGCGGGCGTGGTGGAAGCGGTGATTGAAGGGATCCGCGAAGGTCAGCAACATCATGATATCGATGTGCGTCTGATCGGCATTCTTAGCCGTACTTTTGGTGAAGACGCCTGTCTGCAGGAGCTGGAAGGCCTGCTGGCGCACCGCGATGGCATTACCGCACTGGATCTGGCCGGTGATGAACTGGGCTTCCCGGGCAGCTTGTTCCTCAGCCACTTTAACCGCGCACGTGACGCGGGCTGGCGCATTACCGTTCATGCCGGTGAAGCGGCAGGTCCGGAAAGCATCTGGCAGGCTATCCGTGAACTGGGTGCAGAACGTATCGGCCACGGCGTGAAAGCGGCGCAAGACCCTGAACTGATGGACTTCCTGGCGAAGCACCAGATTGGTATCGAATCCTGTCTGACTTCAAACATTCAGACCAGCACCGTCGGGTCTTTCGAAAACCACCCGCTGGCAGTATTCCTGCGCCATGGCGTGCTGGCGTCTATCAATACCGATGACCCGGCTGTTCAGGGTATCGAGATTGCCAACGAATATAACGTTGCCGCGCCAGCTGCTGGTCTGACTCAGGAAGAAATCCGTCAGGCGCAAAAGAATGGCCTGACTATGGCGTTCCTGACTGAAACTGAGAAGCAGGCTATTCGCGATAAAGTGTCCGCGTAACTGTTTTTTAAGCAACAAAAAAGGGCGGGATACTATTCCCGCCCTTTTCTTTTTTATTCAGCGGGTTAAACCGGCTTAACTTCTTCTTTCTTCACTACCGCTTCAGCTTCTTCACGCGCCACACGTTTGGCATAACGCGAAGCCAGCACCGCGCAGACCATCAGCTGGATCTGATGGAAAATCATCAGTGGCAACACCATCGCGCCCACAGCCGCCGCCGGGAACAGCACATTCGCCATCGGAATACCGTTCGCCAGACTTTTCTTCGAACCGCAGAACACAATGGTGATTTCATCTTTGGTATTGAAACCAAACAGACGCGCCACGTAAGTGTTGATGATCAGCACAATCGTCAGCAGCACAATCGAACAACCGAGGATCGCCAGCAGTGACCATCCGTCGATCTGGTGCCATATCCCTTCAACCACGGCAGCGCTAAATGCCACATAAACCACCAACAGTATCGAAGAACGGTCAGTAACATTGACGATTTTTTTATGACGTTGCACCCACGCACCAATCAGCGGACGGCACAGATGTCCGATAATAAACGGCACCATCAGCTGTAAAACGATAGATCCGATGGCGTGCAAGGTGTCACTGGTGCCGCCCTGCGTGTGCATCAGCAAGCCAACCAGCACCGGCGAGAGGAATACGCCGAGAATACTGGATGCCGACGCGCTGCAAATCGCCGCCGGAATATTACCGCCCGCCACTGAGGTATAAGCAATCGCCGACTGCACGGTCGCTGGCAGTGCGCAAAGATACAGGAAACCGTAATACAACGTCGGCGTCAAAATACCCACCGGCACCAGCCATTTCATGCCCAGACCGAGCAACGGGAACAGCGCGAAGGTGCTGAGGAACACCACCAGATGCAAGCGCCAGTGGCTGATCCCCGCCATAATGGCTTCACGGGAAAGCTTCGCCCCATGCATAAAGAACAGCAGCGCGATAGCGGCCGTGGTCAGGTAGCCGAAGAAGGTTTTATAAATCCCTTCACACGGGAAAAATGAAGCGACGACGACGACACAGACCAGGATCAGCAAAAATTTGTCGATTTTCAGACGTTGTAACCAGGACATGAACCTTCCTTGCAAAGTGAATAACAAATAAAAAATAAAAGTGCCACGAAAGTGACACTTCATAAACGCAGACGACTTATTAGTTCTTAATGACTTTCAGCGTCGCCTGTTGTTCTGAGGACTGGATCCCCAGTTCGATCATTTCCATGACGCGGATAGCATCTGCGGCAGGAACCGGGTTATCGCCCTGTCCGTTAATCGCATCGCGCACACCGGCATAATAGGCCGGATAATTGCCCGGAATGGTCAGCAGTGATTTCTCAGCCAACACGCCATCGTGACTCAGCGTAATCACGCCATCTCGTTTGTCGAATCCCCAGTCAGCTTTTGGTAAACGTTCACCGGCTTTCAGCCGGTCCTCCTGCGGATCCAGACCAAATTTCACGTAGCTGCCCTTTTCGCCCTGCACGATGAACCGCGCTGTTTCCGCCACGGCATACACGGTGCTGTGCAGCACGACGCGACGGCGCGGATAAGTCAGCACGGCGTTAAAATAATCCACCGCTTTGCCGCCGGGACGTAACACAGCCAGATCAGCCTGCAAGGTTTCCGGCACACCGAACAGTTGCAGCGCCTGATCCAGCAGATGCGAACCCAAATCAAACCAGATGCCGCTGCCCGGCGCATCGCTTTCACGCCAGCGTTGCTGCACCTGTGGTTTATAGCGGTCGTAATGGGATTCGAAATACACAACCTCGCCGAGCGCGCCTTCTTCAATTAGCGTTTTAACCGTGAGGAAATCGGAATCCCAGCGACGGTTATGGAACACCGACAGTACCTTGCCTTTTTCACGTGCCAGCGCATCCAGCTCGCGGGCTTCTGCCAGCGTGACGGTAAAAGGCTTATCCACGATCACATGTTTACCGGCTTCCAGCGCCAGCTTAGCCAGAGGGAAATGCGTGGTATTAGGCGTCGGGATCACCACCAGATCGATAGAAGCATCAGCAAACAGCTTTTCCGGCGAATCAACTACCGCCACATTGGGCCAGTCGGCATGGACTTTACCGGCATCGCTGCTGGAAACCACGGCAAGTTCCAGACCGGGCGTGCCGTCGATCAGCGGGGAATGAAAAGTTTTACTGGCGAAGCCGTAGCCGATGAGGCCTACGCGGAGGGTCTGGGTCATATGATTTCCTTTATTTAACGGTCTTGCCCGTCAGGACGCTAATCATCTGATTTGACACCAGCTTACAAAGCTGGACAAGTGAAATTTTTCGTGGGCTTGCTGCCCAAACGGGCCTTTAGGTCAAGGTCAAGGTCGTGGGCTCGCCGCCCACACTGGCCTTAGGGTCAAGGTCGTGGGCTCGCCGCCCACACTGGCCCAAAGGGTTTTAAACGAAACCCTTTGGAATCCTGCGTTTTTTTAACTGCGCGCTCCGCTCGCTGGCTATGTTTCAGGTATCGCAGCGACAGGCTGGAAATCTTGCCGCTGCGCGGTTCCTTCTCTCGGTCTTCGAGCCATAGGTCTCGAAGCCGCTCCGTTCAGCAAGATTTCTGAATCGCCCGCACGATCTTAAATTCAAAAGCAGAGCTGTTTCAGCTTTTAAAAATGTTGATTGGCGTGCTCAAAAATGGCACCGAATGAACGGTTCGAGACCTTAGGCTCGAAGCCTGAAATTCGGGAATCGCGCAGCGATGACATTTTGCGCCACGCACGATTGCGTCAGAACATGTCCGTCATACCCGCGACAGCGCGCAGTGAAAAAAGCGCGGAGTCCAGAGGCCCGCGCGTTACCGGGTCTCTGGTCGGTGTGGGCCGACGCCCACGGTCTTGACCTTAAGGCCAGTTTGGGTGGCAACCCAAGGTCTTGGTGTTGCCCTTGAAATTTCAGATCATCGGCAGGTTCAAATGATTCCGTTCTGCACACGCCTGCGCCTGATCATACCCCGCATCCGCATGCCGCATCACTCCCGTCGCCGGGTCATTCCACAGCACGCGTTCAAGCCGCGCATCAGCTTCTTTAGTGCCGTCGGCCACGATCACCATACCGGCATGTTGCGAGAAGCCCATACCCACGCCGCCGCCGTGATGCAGACTCACCCACGTTGCGCCACCCGCGGTATTGAGCAAGGCGTTAAGCAGCGGCCAGTCGGAAACTGCATCCGAGCCGTCTTTCATGGCTTCGGTTTCACGGTTTGGCGAGGCTACAGAACCGGTGTCCAGATGGTCACGGCCAATCACCACCGGCGCTTTCAGTTCGCCGTTGCGTACCATTTCATTGAACGCCAGACCGGCGATGTGGCGCTCTCCCAGCCCCAGCCAGCAAATACGTGCTGGTAATCCCTGGAAGGCAATGCGCTCACGCGCCATATCCAGCCAGTTGATAAGATTGGCGTTATCCGGGAATAACTCTTTCAGTTTGGCGTCAGTTTTATAGATATCTTCCGGATCCCCGGAAAGTGCCACCCAGCGGAACGGGCCTTTACCTTCACAGAACAGCGGACGAATGTAAGCCGGTACAAAACCCGGGAAATCAAAGGCATTAGCAACGCCTTCATCTTTAGCGACCTGACGGATATTGTTGCCGTAATCCACGGTCGGAATCCCCATCGCATGGAAATCCAGCATCGCCTGAACGTGTTTAGCCATCGACGCGCGCGCGGCTTTTACCACAGATTGCGGGTCTGACTGACGTGACTCCTGCCATTTCTCCAGGCTCCAGCCTTCCGGCAGATAGCCGTTCAGCGGGTCATGGGCAGAAGTCTGGTCAGTGACGATATCCGGACGCAGACCGCCTTCTTTGGCGCGTGCCACCAGCTCTGGCATGATTTCAGCAGCATTACCCAGCAGGCCAACAGAAATGGCCTTCTTCTCAGCGCAGGCTTTTTCAATCATCGCAAGCGCTTCATCAATGCTGTGCGCTTTGTAATCGAGATAACGGGTGCGCAAACGGAAATCAATGCGCGATTCCTGACATTCAATCGCCAGCACGCAGGCACCGGCCAGCACGCCCGCCAGTGGCTGAGCACCGCCCATGCCGCCCAGACCGGCAGTGAGGATCCATTTGCCGCGCAGGTCGCTGTTGTAATGCTGACGCCCTGCTTCCGCAAAGGTTTCATATGTGCCCTGCACGATGCCCTGCGCACCGATGTAAATCCAGGAACCGGCGGTCATCTGGCCGTACATCATCAGACCGGCTTTATCCAGCTCGTGGAAGTGATCCCAGTTCGCCCAGTGCGGCACAATGTTGGAGTTGGCAATCAGCACACGAGGCGCGTCAGTGTGGGTGTGGAAAACCCCCACCGGTTTGCCGGACTGCACCAGCAGGGTTTCGTCTTCGCGTAGCTTGCGCAGACTCTCGAGAATGCCTTCAAACGCAGGCCAGTTACGCGCTGCTTTACCAATCCCGCCATACACCACCAGATCTTCCGGGCGCTCAGCGACATCCGGATCCAGGTTGTTCTGGATCATGCGGTACGCCGCTTCAATCAGCCAGTTCTGGCAGCTCAGTTCTGTGCCATGTGGCGCACGGACAACACGGGCAACCGCCGTTTTTTGTGGAGCGTTCATTGTCGTTTCCTCTAAAATTCAGATTCGGATTCAGAAATAGTTTCAGGCAAAGCTTGGCAGCAGCGCTTCAATCGCAGCCGGCCAGTGTTCACGGGAAGCCCACAGACGCATCATTTCCACGTCCGGCGCCATCAGGCGATCTTTCTCCAGGAACGCCACGTTTTCGCGGATGGCTTTCATCTCATTTTCCAGCGTGGCCGAACTTTGCAGCGGACGGTGGAAGTCGATCCCCTGAGCCGCCGCCATCGCTTCAATGCCCACCACGACGCTGGTGTTAAAGCACATGTCACCCAGACGGCGTGCGGCGTAGGTCGCCATAGAAACATGATCTTCCTGATTCGCCGATGTCGGCAGGCTGTCCACGCTGCCCGGATGTGCCAGTGATTTGTTTTCTGATGCCAGCGCAGCGGCCGTCACCTGCGCAATCATAAAGCCGGAGTTCACCCCGCCGTCATTGACCAGGAAAGGCGGCAGACCGGAAAGTCCCGTATCCAGCAGCAGTGCCATGCGGCGTTCGGAGATCGCACCGATTTCGGCAACAGCCAGTGCGATGATGTCAGCGGCGAACGCCACCGGCTCGGCGTGGAAGTTACCGCCGGAAATCACATCCCCGTTTTCGGAAAACACCAGCGGGTTATCGGACGCCGCATTGGCTTCGATACGCAGGATGCGTGCGGCATGGTGCAGGTTATCGAGGCAGGCGCCCATGACCTGCGGTACGCAGCGGATGGAATACGGATCCTGAACGCGACTACAATCCGCATGAGAAGTGACAATGTCACTGCCAGTCAGCAAAGTGGTCAGTGCAGCCGCCACGCTTACCTGTCCCAACTGACCGCGGGCTTCATGAATACGCGGGTCAAGCGGTCTGACCGAACCTTTGATGGCTTCCAGCGACAGCGCACCCGCCACCAGCCCTGCAGAGAAGACACGCTCGGCTTCGAACAAACCGGACAGGGCCAGCGAGGTAGAAACCTGCGTACCGTTGAGCAGCGCCAGCCCCTCTTTCGGACCCAGTTCGAAAGGCTTCAGACCGGCGGTGGCGAGCCCTTGCGTGGCTGACATTCTTTCACCTTTTGCTGTCACCTGACCTTCACCAATCAGCATCAGGGAAAGATGCGCCAGCGGCGCTAAGTCACCGGAAGCCCCGACGGAACCCTTCTCAGGAATGCACGGATAAACGCCAGCGTTAAACAGCGTAATCAGCGCATCAATCACTTCGATGCGGATACCGGAATGCCCGCGTGACAGGCTCAGCACTTTGGTCGCCATCACCAGACGCACCACATTGTCAGCCAGATCCTTGCCGATACCCACACTGTGAGACAGCACCAGATTGCGTTGCAGTTCCGCCAGACGCTCTGCCGGAATACGCGTTTGCGCCAGCTTGCCGAAACCGGTGTTAATGCCGTACACCACTTTGCCAGATTCCACGATGCGGGTGACCGTCTCCTGCGATGCCAGCACGCCTGCACGCGCCTCCTCAGCCAGCTCAAGGCGAACATTGCCCTGATAAATCCTGCGCAACATCGGCAAGTCAACGTGACCCGGTTGCAGGCGGCAAAGGGTGAATTCAGTGGATGAAGAAGCCATAATCTATTCCTGTATAGACAAGTAAAGCGGGAAGTAAACCCGGCTAAGAACGCTGTCTGCCGGGTGTTTATGTATTCATGACAATGCTAAAAACTAAGGTACAGAAACGTGTTCCGGTGCAATCATCGATGCCCACAACAACAGGCACCCGTCCACTTGTTCAACGGGTTTCAGAGTCAGTGACTCCCTGCGATGTTCTGCCGGTTCAGACCAGTAATAACCCTCACCCGCCCGGATCAGCGTGCCATCCTGACGTTGCCATATCCCGCTGATGACATAAATTACCCCGCCTTTTTCAAGGCTGAGGTACAGGCTTTCCCTGACAGGCACGACCCGCGCGGCGCAAACCGTACGGCGTGTCATCACGTTGAAATCAGTCGTCACACCACCCGCCAGACGGGCGCTGAGCGCGATATCCCCGCTAAATGAAAAGGGTTCGCCGGTAACAGTGAGAGCATGGTCGATGTCCGGCAATGCCTGTAAATACACGCCATCACCGCTGAGCAAAGTAATAGAGCGGTCAATACCCGGAAAGGCCGAAAACGGGCCGTCCTGTGCGATAGTGGCAATGCTTATACGCCAGTCAAAATCACTTCTACCCGGCGGATAGCTGATGATTTCGCGGGTCTCACCACCGCCGTTGCGCCACGCGCTGACCGGCAGACTGTCAAAGGTGAAATGCTGCCAGTCTGTCATACGGCATTCTCCGCCAGCTGATTCAGCAGGTGCAGAAAGTCCGCAGCCGCAGCCTGTTGTTGCTCGTGCTGCCCGTCAGTAATGCGCGCGATACCGCCGACATAGACATCGCGGATTTGCCCGGCATTACCGGCAAACAACCAGCGGTTAAGCAGTTCGCCGTCTTTTGCCGCAGCCAGATAAGGACTGTTGCCGTCGAGTACCAGCCAGTCAGCGCGATACCCCGCCGAAAGCTGTCCGATGGCTGCCCCGCAGGCCTGTGCACCGCCCTGCAATGCCTGGCTATACAACACGTCGCCCACTGAATTTTGTGCAGGAGTGGTCAGGCGGTTGCGGCGCTGGTCACGTAAACGCTGCCCGTATTCAAACCAGCGCAATTCTTCCACCACATTGAGTGATACATGGCTGTCAGAGCCAATACCCCAGCGGCCAGCGTGAGTCAGATAATCCACACCAGGGAAAATCCCGTCGCCAAGATTCGCTTCAGTGGTCGGACACAGCCCTGCCACCGCCCCACTTTTTGCCATGCTCGCCAGTTCAAAGCGGTCAGCGTGAGTGGCGTGGATCAGGCACCAGCGGGCATCAATATCGAGATTGTCATAAAGCCAGCTGATCGGGCGCTGACCGCTCCAGCCCAGACAATCATTCACCTCTTTTTGCTGCTCAGCGATGTGGATATGCACAGGCATATTTTTGTCACCGGCGTTCAGCACCTGTTGCATTTGCTCAAGCGTCACAGCGCGCAGGGAATGGAAACATAGCCCCTGATTTTGCAGCGGATTGCCGTTCAGCTGTTTGCGGATAATGTCCTGTTGCTTCAGATAACTGTCAGCATCCTGTATGAAACGTTTTTGCCCTGCCTGCGCGGGCTGAGCGCCAAATCCGGCATAACTGTAAAGCACCGGCAACATCGTCAGACCGATGCCCGCCTGTGTGGCGGCGTGGCTCAGATGCGCGGTCATTTCACTGCGATCGGCATAGGGCTGCCCGTTGATGTCGTTATGCAGGTAGTGGAATTCAGCCACCTGCGTATAGCCACCCTTGAGCATTTCGATGTACAGCTGGCGGGCGATCACACCGACCTGTTCGGGTGTAAGACGCTGCACCATGCGATACATAAGGTCACGCCAGGTCCAGAAACTGTCCTGCGGATCGCCGGCGACTTCTGCCAGCCCGGCCATCACCCGCTGAAACGCATGGGAATGCAGATTAGGTATTCCCGGCACAACCGGGCCGTTGAGGCGCTGGCAGCCCTGCGGATCACTGTCAGGCGTTACAGCAGAAAGGTATCCGGTAACATCTACGTCCAGACGCACATTGTGTGCCCAGCCCCGGGCAAGTAAGGCGCGAGAAGCAAAATAAGCAGGCATAACAGCATTCCTGGTCAGCAAGAAAAAACATAAGCGCAATTTTCATGAAACAATTGCGAAACTTTTAAGCGACTTGTCTATACATATACATATGCCTGATTGCGCTGTAAACTTGCAACTGTCCTTTTTTTATAAAATTAGTTTTCCGTCACGCCCATTTTGTTTAATTTCCTCTGGGGGAAACTAACGTGCAGACTGAAAAAACATTCACGACACGCCAGTACACTTGTTGGTTGAGATAAAAGTGGGCTGAGATAAATGTCGGGTGAGATAAAAATTGAGGGAGAGAAAAGTTGAGTGAGGTAAATGACATGCCGGAGACCACGCCACTGTCGCAGACGGGTACCGCGCAAGAGGAAGTGTCCCGGCAGACATTGTCCGAACTGGCGGGCGCCATGAGCGATACGCCCGCGCCGATTTATCAGCGGGTGAAACAGGCAATCATCAGTCAGATCCGTGCCGGTGTCTGGAAACCGCACCAGCGCGTGCCTTCGGAAAGCGAACTGGTGAACGAGCTTGGCGTCAGCCGCATGACCATCAACCGCGCCCTGCGGGAGCTGACCAGCGAAGGATTTTTGATCCGCATGCAGGGGGTCGGCACCTTTGTTGCTGAAGCCAAGGCTTATACCCCGATGCTGGAAGTGCATAACATTGCCGATGAAATCGCCCGGCGGGGGCATCGGCATGACAGCAGGATCCTGGTGTGTGAGGCCCGGCTGGCCGATGCCGATCAGGCGCTTCAGCTGGGGATCGCGACCGGTGCCCTGCTGTTTTATTCGCAAATTGTGCATTACGAAAACAATATACCCGTGCAAATCGAAGACCGGTTTGTGAATCCCGACACTGCGCCAGACTATTTGCAGCAGGTGCTGAACAAGCAGTCGCCTTATACCTATCTGATGGAAATCGCGCCGCTGACCGCAGGTGAACATCGCGTGGAAGCGATCAGCGCCAGCGATGAACAACGCGAATTGTTGCAACTGGGCGAACATGAGCCCTGCCTCCTGATCCACCGCCGTACCTGGAGCGGCAGCCGAGTGGTCACCTCAGCACGCCTGATTTATCCGGGTTCCCGCTATCAGTTATTCGGCCGTTTCTCCAGCCACGGCTGACCCCGGCACACCTTAATAGCGGCGTTGAACCGCCGCTATCTCTTCATACAAATCTTCATACAACTCTTCATTCAACTCTTCGCTCAAATTTTGGAGGACATCTCGTCATTAGAAAAAATTATTGCTGGCTGCCTTGCCGGTTTACGGGTTATGCGTTAGGTTGACTTTAGTTGTCTATACAAGATGAATTCAGCCTGGAGTCTTTGTCATGCCGGTAGCCCTCTCTCCACAATTTTCCTCCGCCCCCCCCTCTGACTGCGAAAGTGTATGGCGCGGTGCCACGCTGGTGACTATGCAGGACGGGCATTACAACCTGATCGAAAACGGCGTAATTGCGGTTACCGGCGGAAAAATCGTCTGGACCGGCAGCGACGACCATTGCCCCCATTTTCCCGCTGCAAAGGTGCATGAATTTGAGGGCGGCATCATCACGCCCGGCTTTGTCGATTGTCATACGCATCTGGTGTTCGGCGGAGACCGCAGCGCAGAGTTTGAACAGCGGCTGAACGGCGTAAGTTATGCCGACATCGCGGCAGCTGGCGGCGGGATTTTATCGACCGTCAACGCCACTCGTGAAGCCAGCGAAGATCAGCTGCTGGCGCAGGCGCTGTTTCGCTTACAGCCGCTGCTGGCAGAGGGCGTGACCTGCGTTGAGATTAAGTCGGGTTACGGACTGAGCGTAGAAAGTGAGCTCAAAATGTTGCGGGTGATCCGCAGATTAGGCGATATGTTGCCGGTCGAGGTGAAATCCACCTGTCTGGCAGCTCATGCCCTGCCGCCAGAATTCAAAGGGCGTGCCGATGACTACATTGAACTCATCTGCGATACGCTGTTGCCAGTCGTCGCCAGTGAAAATCTGGCCGATGCGGTGGATGCGTTTTGTGAGCATCTGGCCTTTTCTCCGGCACAGGTTGAGCGGGTATTTATCGCCGCGCAGGCTTTGGGTTTGCCGGTGAAATTACACGCCGAACAATTGTCTTCGCTGCACGGCAGCACAATGGCGGCACGGCACCATGCGTTATCCGCCGATCATCTGGAATACGCCACACCCGAAGATGCACAGGCAATGGCTGCCAGCGGCACCGTGGCTGTTTTACTGCCCGGTGCCTATTATTTACTGCGCGAGTCACAATGTCCGCCGGTGGATGAGTTTCGCAAATATCACGTGCCGATGGCACTGGCCAGTGATGCCAATCCGGGGACATCCCCTGCACTTTCTCTGCGTCTGATGCTAAACATGGGCTGTACGTTGTTCCGCCTGACGCCTGAAGAAGCGCTGGCCGGGATCACCAGCCACGGCGCACGAGCTCTGGGGTTACAGGATACGCATGGCACGCTGGAAGCCGGAAAAGTCGCTGATTTCATACACTGGCCGCTGTCGCGTCCTGCTGAGCTGGTTTACTGGCTGGGCGGGCAGCTGCCCTGCACCGTTGTCTTTCGTGGAGAAGTCCGGGGAGAGTTTCGTTCATGAGCCTGTCAACTGACACTGTTATCGCCGAACCTTACCAGTTTACGCAAGGTACCGCGCCCTTACTGATCAGCATTCCCCACGCCGGAACGCACCTGACGCCGGAGGTCGCCAGCGGTCTGAGTGATGCCGCGCTGCCGCTTTCAGATACCGACTGGCATATTCCGCAGTTGTACGACTTTGCGCGGGCGCTCGGTGCCAGCATTCTGGTCGGACAGTATTCTCGTTTTGTTATCGACCTGAACCGGCCTTCAGACGATAAACCGCTGTATACCACTGCCACGACGGGCTTATATCCCGATACGCTCTTTGATGGCCGCGCTACGTTCAAACCGGGTATGGTGCCAGCAGATGCCCGGCGCCAGCAATATCTTGAACAGATCTGGCAGCCGTATCACCAGAAAATCCAGTCAGAACTGGCGCGCATGAAGCAGGAATTCGGCTACGCACTGCTGTTTGACGCGCATTCCATTGCATCAGTCATCCCACGTCTTTTCGACGGTCAGCTTCCCGATTTAAATCTCGGCACCAACAGCGGCGCCAGCTGTTCACCGGCGCTGAGTGAAATCCTCGAACGCACCTGTAACCAGCAATCGCGGTTCAGTCATGTCCTGAATGGCCGGTTTAAAGGTGGCTATATCACCCGTGCCTACGGCCAGCCGGACCTGGATATTCACGCCGTTCAGCTGGAACTGGCGCAGGTGAATTACATGGAGGAGATCGAGCCATTCGCTTTTGCGCCTGATAAGGCAGCTGAATTACAGGTGTTGTTAAAGCGGTTGCTGGAGGGGATGGTGAGATGGGGGGAAGATGCTTATAAACAGGGCGCTGTTTAATCTCGCGTTTCGCTGACCACTAAGGGCAAGACCTTGGGTCGGCTCCCAAACTGGCATTAAGGTCAAGGTCGTGGGCTCGCCGCCCACACGGGCCCAAAGGGTTTTAAACGAAACCCTTTGGAATCCTGCGTTTTTTTAACTGCGCGCTCCGCTCGCTGGCTATGTTTCAGTTACCGCTGTGACAGGCTGGAAATCTTGCCGCTGCGCGGTGCCTTCACTCGGTCCTGGAGCCTTTGGTCTCCAGGCCGCTCCGTTCAGCAAGATTTCTGAATCGCCCGCACGATCTTAAAGTCAACGGCAGACTGTTATTCATCTTTTAGAAAAGTGGATTGGCGTGCTCAAAAATGGCACCGAATGAATGGTTCGAGACCAGAGGCTCGACACCTGAAATTCGGGAATCGCGCAGCGATGACATTTTGCGCCACTCACTGATGCACCAGAACATGTTCGTCGTTCCAGCGATAGCGCGCAGTTTAAGACGAGGGAGATCCAAGAGGGGCCCGTCATGGCCCCTTTTGGGCGGTTTCGGCGCAGCACGACAAGTGATCACCGCTGTTAAGAAACCGAAATCATCTCGATCCAGCCACCGCTGCAAACGTTCTGTAAGCGAGAAAAGCCTCGCGCCAGCGAAAAACCGCCCTAATGCCCGGTCTGGCATTACTTAAAGTCCGCATACGGCACTAACGGCTCCGGCGGCATATCCAGATCCCCCTGCCAGCCGCTCATCGAATATCTCGCGTACAGCAGGAAATGGCTTGGCGTGTAATCTTTTGCCTGCTGAATATCGATACCGCCGCCGACCGTCCAGTGGGAGCTGACACGGCGCTCAAGCAGTGCCTGCACGGTATATCCGAAGCCAGAACCGCTGCTGCCGGTTTCGATGGCGCTTTTATCCGGTAACGAATCCGGGATCAGATTTTGTATCGGGTAACGCTTTTGGTCACTGGTCGAAGAGCGCGACCAGGATACCGACCCGCCCAGCTGCCATGACCAGTTCTCAGTACGCTGGCGATAATTGACCGGCACGGAAACCGAGAAATATTGCTGCGGACTGTAATAGCCGCCCTGTCCCAGCGTATAACCGCTGAGATCTTTCTGGTAATGCCAGACCATTGAACTCAGCCCAACGGTCGCGCGGCGGTTATCCTCATTGATGACTTTGTAGTAATACCCGCCCATCAGACGCTCACGGGTGTTGTCTTCGACATTTTTACCGGTCAGCTGATGCGCACTCAGGTCAGCCCAGACGCCGTTTGCCAGCCCCTGATCGTAACTCAAACCAAGACTGCCACCGGTGGCGATAACGCCGCCCCAGGTGGTGCCTGTGCCCGGATCTTTTGCGCCGGCAAACGAGAGTAATGAGCTGGAGACCGGACGCCGCGAAACGGTGGTCGTCCAGCCAATCTGGTCCCAGTCTCCGCTGTAAGCCAGTCCGCCGACCCAGTTGACCACCGGGAAGCCGAGCGGCGTGGTGCCCAGATCCCCTTTCCATTTGTCATTTTCCCAGCCCGCGCCCAGGCTGAGACCATTGGCTGTCTGGCTGCGGTAGCGTCGGCAGTTCTGATCGCTACAGGTACCAAAGCTCGCCTCATAGTTGCCGTTTTCATTGTCGAACGTTCCGGCATTCATACGCACCCAGTCGGCACGCAGGAATCCGCGCCCCTGATAAACCGGCATATCGGCCTGGAACATGGTGGTGTTGGCAGTGAGATCGGATTTACCCGGCGTCCCGCTTGAGGTCCAGGAATCCGTATCCACGGTAAAATTCACGTCCTGCTGGCGGTACAAATCATGTGCGTCAGAACGGATGCCGCGTTTAAGCCAGTCATCCCCCGCATTGTTTCGCGTCAGCCGCGTATAACCGTCGTCGTCCTGCGGCAATTTATCGGTGATGCCGCTGGCGACCATCGCCTGTTCATAATCCTGTCGCGCCAGCTGCGGCTGACCGAGCTGTTGTTCAACATTGGCAGCGTTACGATAAATCAGCGCCTTATCCTGTCCTGCGGGTTGTGATGCGGCGGCAGCTTTCAGCGGTTGTAACAAGGATGCCGCTCTGCTGGTTTCACCGACATCCAGCCACGCCATTGCCACACGACGCTGCTGATTGAGGCTCAGCCCCTGAAGACTGGCCTGCTGTAATTCCTGTTTCGCCTGCGCGGTATTTCCCGCAGCCAGCGAGGCATCAATTGCAGTGAGCGTTTTGTCCAGCCGGATGCGCTGCGCCATTTCGCGCATATTCTCGTCCCATCTGGCTTCCGGCAAGGTGTGCAGATGACGCAATGCCGCATCATCGCGGTCTGAACCAGAGAGATACAGCGAATAGGCGTAAACTAGTTGCGGATCGGAAGGATGCTTCGCCGCAAACTGTGCGAAAACAGCATCGGCTTTGGCCGGTTCGCCTGCTTCCCTCAGCGTGCCGGCGTAGTGATATGTTGCCCAGACATCATCCGGATTGAATTTCAGCGCTTCGGCATAACGGTTCGCTGCCTGATTCCAGTTGCGTTCGGCGACGTATTTTTCTGCCTGTTCAGTGACAATGTCACTTTGCAAACCGCGCTGTTTGTCACTGAGTTTTGCCCGTGATGCCGCCGGTAATGAATTGATGTAATCGAGGGCTTTTTGCGGCGACTGTCGCTGATAAATATTTGCCAGTCCGCGCTGGGCGCTGCTGTTGTCACGCTCCAGCATCAGCGCACGGCGATAAGCCTGTTCGGCCTGTGGATCGTTTTTACGCGCCACCGCCACATCACCCAGCCCGACGGGTGCCCACGGGTCGCGCGGATCAAGGCGCTGCGCCTGCTGATAAGCCGTTTCGGCCTGTTCGAGCTGACCGGCTTTTAACGCCTTATCGCCCTGATCGATTTTCAGCCAGTAGCTGTTGGTCTGGATCAGGCTGTTCCATTTTCCGGCATTATAGCCATCAGTTTCTGCGGCTTTAGCCCGCTGGAACATCGTCAGTGCCTGCTGGCGGTTACCGGCGCGGGAATAGGCCAGCCCCATCGCGCCCAGCACTTCGGCATCATTTGGCGTGGCCTGTAAAGCCTGTTTCAGCGGTGCGATCGCGCCGGTTGAACCGCCTTTGTCGATTTGCGCCAGACCACGGATACGCGCCTGATAACGCGGATCGGCCAGTAACCCCTGCTGACGCTGGAGTTCCTGCTGCGCCGCAATCACCTGCGGACCGGTATCAAAGGTGGCAATAAACTGCTGCAGGGCGTCAACGCTGGCATTTCCTACCGGCTGGTCTTTAATGCGCGCCAGCCATAAATCGGCGGCGGGAGAACGCCCTTCGTTGGTGGCAGCAACCTGTTTGATCAGCCCCACTGCTCTGGCGTCATCACCCTGCTCAAAGGCCATCTGCGCCAGTTGCAGACGCAGCTGAACATCGCCCGGATACTGGTTATTCAGCGCCTGAAGCTGCGCCTGAGCGCGGGCTTTTTGCCCCGGGAGGCGGGCGATCAGTTGCCAGTATTCAACGGCCAGATCCAGCGTCGGCGGCTGGCCGCCAAAAAGTTCGTCGTACTGCGCTTTGGCTTCATCCAGTCGCCCTGCCGTCGCCAGCAGACGCGTCTGTTGCAATTTTTGCTGCATCTCTGGCGAGGCGATTTTCAGGCTGAGTTCTGCCTGCCGGTAATCGTCGGAGCCGGGCGCCACCTGTTTGATTTTTTCCAGTTGCTGCTGCGCTTTGGCCTGATCGCCTTCACGCAGAAGCAAACGCAAACGGGCTGAAAGCACCTTAGGATTTTGCGGTTCCATCAGTTCGAGGCGGAACAGCGACTGGCGCACTAAATCATCCTGATGGCTGGCTTCCCCGACCCGCACCTGCTCCAGCAGCCACTGCTCGGGAGAAACCACCGGCGCTGAAATCGCCGGCGCAGCCAGCAGAGCCAGCCCTAACGTCAGGGCCAGCCGGTTGAGAGGAAAACGCATTTTGTGACAGGTGTTCACGTGCTTATTCCTGGTCATCATCAGACAGACGACGACGCGCCAGAGAACGCAGGCCGGTCCACAACAGAATCGCTGCCAGCAACACCACGATAACCGCCATCACCGCCAGCAGAACCGGATGGGTCGCCAGCGCATTCCACACACGTTCCCACCATGGCAGATGACCGACGTAGTAAGTGTCACCCACTCTCAGACTGCTGACGCCAGAATCACGCACCACGCTGACCGATCCGAAGACCTGCGCGCGTTGTTTAGTGTCCTGCATCGAGGTGTTGAGCAATTCAAAGCCTTGCGGACTGTTCGCCATCAGCGCCACGACGCTGCGCTGGTCAAAATACGGTGACTGCATACCGACGACTGCGGCTATCGGGCCCTGCGCCGTGATTTGCGCACGGGTATCCACCTGAGCGTCGCTCGCCGGTGCCGTATTGTCCGGCAGCGGAGTCTGGCGGATGGGCGTATTCACGGCGTCGCGTGCGGCAGTGATCAGCAAATTGGCTTTTTTGTCATCGCGCATACTGTCGTCACGCAGACTTTCCGGCAGACTGCCGATCACCAGTAAATCCGCATCGGTCGATTTGGCTTTAGCAGTATCTTCCGTCAGCCCCACACCCAGCGCCGGATACCCGGTGAGCGCGCCAATATTACCCATCGCATCAAGCAGCGTAGTCAGCTGCACCGGCTGCGGTTGCGGCTGAACCAGCACCAGCGTCTGGGACAAATCGGCCATGCGGCTGAACGGGAAACCGGCATTGGCGAACGCACGTAAATCCGGCATCGCCATAAAGTGACGGTAACCGGAGAAGTCGATGGTTGAACTGTCGTCAATCACCACATGATTTGGCACCGTGGTGTAGGTTTCGCAGCGACCTTCCGTGCCGCTGGCCAGCAGCGAGGTGTAGTCGAAATCAAAGCGCATCTGGTTCACAGCACCGAGTTTTAGCGCCGGAATGTTCAGGTCTTTGCTGCCATCGAGCAGCCCTTGTAACAAGGAAAGACGCAGCAGTTGTGAATCCTGATCGTGACCGGTTTTCAGGGTCAGGTCCTGCACAAACTGGTTGTTCAGGCTGATGCTCAGGCGTGAGGTATTTTTCAGCTGCGGCGACGTATAACGATATTTCAGCCGCATATCGATACCGGTGCTGTTGATGAGGAACAAGTCCGGCGGCAGGTTGATATTGAGTGTAATCGGGTTCGGCTGAATACCGTCTGACTGCAACTGTTCAGCGTACTGTTTCAGTTCACCGAAGTTCATCGGGCGGTCGGTGCGCACCCAGTTTGGCGCATCGTACGGCTGACGTGGCTGAGCCTGGTCAACATTATCCACGCCGATGGCTTCACCACGGAACAGGATGTTGCCCTGCGCGATGCCTTTTACCGCCGTCAGCAAATCTTTATCGTCACGCCCTAAAATCAGCAGCATTTTCACGTAAGGATTATCCGGGCGGCTGACCATCTGCACCACCGGCCCTTTCACCGGCGGCAACGCTTTGAGGAAATCCGGGCGCTTGTCATTGGTGGCAAACACAATGGCATGACTGTCCGGCATCTGGTTATACAGCGTCGGGAACGACTGACCGCGCCACTGCGCTTTGGTCCCGAACCAGGAGGCAAGAATTGCCGCCGCCTGTTGCTGGGTGGCGTCCGGCGACGCGGCAAAGACCATCGGCAAATCCAGCGGACGACTGTCACGCGCATCAAAAAACGGCACCGGGAAATGCGCCAGATCGTTGCTCAGCGGCAGTTTTTGGTATTGCAGACTCAGCGAACTGCCCTTACCGATCTCCAGCCACAGCGTGGTATTGGCCGGGTTTTCACACACATTCTGGTAATGGCCGATAAATTCCAGACGGATGCGGTTGAAGTCTGTGACATAGCGCGGATCAATCGCCATCTGTAAGTGGTTTTTCTTGCCGAGCTGATCTTTGTTGATCACTTCAACGCCCATCAGTTGGTCATTGAGATACACCTTAAGATGTGACTGTACGGGGATCAGCGACGGTGACGGTGTGAATTCCAGATTCAGCATCGCCTGTGTTACCACTTCATCACTGCGCACACCGAATTCAATCTGACCGTTAGGCTGAATGCCACGCAGGGTAATCGCACCCGGCGTCGGCGCCACATCCGCAAACGGCAGCGTGACACTGCGCACTGGCGCGCCCGGAATGATCATCGGATCCACCGCCGGTGCGACCACCGGTAACGTCACCTGCGTCGGAGCCGACGACGTCATAATGTTCGCAGAAACTGCGGTAACGGGCTGATTGCCTGCACTGGCTGGTGCTGGCGCACCGAAGGCCGGAGCCACTGAACCCACCGCCAATGACATCAGGGCGGATGCCATCAAAATTGTTAGAGGAAGTCTTTTCATTATTTGGTCATCATCAGGTTGGGTTCATCAGGCTGAACGGACAGCGGCGGATTTCGCGGCGCGAAAGACAGCAGCCAGCCGCCAAACGACCGGGTGCGCGAGGCCAGCGGACGGAAGCGTTGCGGTGCAATATCCAGCATCCGCAGGTAGCCGCGGATACCGAGCCCCAGCACTTCACGCAGGCTTTCCATCGGTTTGTCTTCAGGGAAACTGTCTTCGCGCAATACCCAGCTGTCAGCACGGGCAAAAGTACATTGAATGAAATCGATATGTTGTTGCGTGGTGAGCGGCAGAAGCTGCATTCCCATGCTGGTACCAAACACACGACTGATTTGCATCGGGAAAGTGTATTCCTGCTGACCACGGTGCAACAGTAACGTGACGTTGTCACCAGCTTTAAACTGGCTGGCACTTTCAGTTTCCAGCCCGACGCCGTTGTCCGAATAATCCTGCACGGTACACACATAAATGTGGCCGTCCGGTTTTATCAGCGAGGCTGGCATTCTGGCTTCGACACGATGCGCCTGACGCACCTGTTTCGATTCAAACGCCACCGCAATCGCCCCGCCGAGAATAATCATGTTGTAAATCACCCACGCCATACTCACCAGCACGGTCAGGATTTCATCGGGGCGACCATAAATAATGCGGTAAATGCCGAAGAATAATCCGGCCAGGTTAAGCAGCATCAGAATCTGATACGGGCGGCTGATTTTCCAGTCAACGTAGGCGTGTTTGTTCAGGCCACCTTTGGCGGTGACGTTAAATTTACCGGCGTGCGGATTAAACAGCGCCACGGTAGTGGGTCGTGCGATATACCACGCCAGCACGGTTTCGTAGATTTCATTCCAGAAAGAATGGCGGTATTTCCCCTGCACGCGGGAGTTAGTCAGGCTGGCGTGGATCATGTGCGGCAGAACATACAGTGCTATCGCAATCGCCGGGGCATAAATGATGTAGGCGTGTAATAACAGAAATGCCAGCGGCGCGGTCAGGAAGATAAGCCGCGGGATCCCCGCCAGGAAGTGCATCATGGCGTTGGCATAACACAGCCGTTGTGCCAGTTTCAGCCCTTTGCCGAACAGCGGATTATCAAGGCGGAAAATCTGCACCATCCCGCGCGCCCAGCGGATACGCTGACTGACGTGGGCGGAAAGGCTTTCAGTCGCCAGCCCCGCCGCCTGCGGAATACGGATATAGGCTGAACTGTAGCCGTGTCGGTGCATACGCAGTGAGGTATGGGCATCTTCGGTGACGGTTTCCACCGCGATACCACCGATTTCATCGAGCACATCACGGCGTAATACCGCGCAGGAACCGCAGAAAAAGCTGGCATCCCACAGGTCGTTGCCGTCCTGCACAAGACCGTAGAACAACTCGCCTTCGTTCGGTGTGCGGCGCATACGTCCCAGATTTCGTTCAAACGGATCCGGTGAGAAAAAATGATGCGGCGTCTGCATCATGCTGAGTTTTTTATCTTTGAAGAACCAGCCGACGGTCATTTGCAGGAAAGAACGGGTCGGCACGTGGTCGCAGTCAAAAATCGCCACAAGTTCACTTTTTGCCTGTTTCAGCGCGTTATTGATGTTACCGGCTTTGGCATGCTCATGGGTTTTACGCGCAATATACTTGATGCCAATTTCGTGGGCAAAATCGGCGAACTCCTGCCGGTTGCCGTCATCAAGCAGGTAAATAGTCAGTTTTTCCCGCGGCCAGTCCAGCCCGAGCGCCGCATACAACGTCGGTTTTACTACGCTGAGGTCTTCGTTATAGGTGGGGATCATCAGATCAACCGACGGCCAGGTCGAGACATCCTCAGGCATCGGCACCGGTTTACGGTTAAGCGGCCAGATGGTCTGGATATAACCGAGCACCAGCACGGTCCAGGAGTAGGTTTCCGCGCCCAGCAGCAGTAAACCGCAAATCAGGCTCAGCGGATCTTCCCAGTTCAGGGTTGAGGTGTAGCGCCACCATAAATAGCGGCAGGAAATGGTCAGCGACAGAACAATCATCATCAGCGCCGGGAAACGCCCCGGAATGCGCCGGATAATCATCGCAATGCTCCACAGCAGCACCACGAAAATAAACTGGGCGAGATAACCAAATGGCTGGGAAATGCAGAACATGGCCAGCGTAAAGGCCACCAGCCCGGCCATCAGCATCAGAACGCGCCTGCCGGCGCGGTGCATTTTTCCGATACGACGTGTGATACGGGTTTCCAGCGGGCTTTGCGTCACCCGTTTTGGCAACGATTCCAGCCAGAAATGGATCCTTTCCCGCAGCCGTTGCGGCCACCGGCTATAAACGATGCCGCCACGGGTTTTTCCTGCCGGGATGATGATCAGCAACCACAGGCTCTGAACGAGATAACGCAGCGGATCGGCAATACGCACCCGCGAAGGCGAAATTTGCGGATACCAGCGGGTTCTCTGCGCGCCCACACGCTGCCAGGCAGGTGATTCAAAACGCAGAAACAGCCAGCACAGCGCCACACAAAAAATCATCATGCCGGAAGCAATGCGTGAAGATTTTGCCTGCCGGTAACGGCGGTAACGGTGCTGCAATTCCTGCATAACGGGCGGCACAAAAAACAGGTTCAACAGGCCGTTCATTTTGCCGGACTCCGCACCGCTTGCGGCTGACGAAGATTGAGCAGAAACCAGTTCGCCAGCGTATTCATTTCACGGGCGATCTTGCTGTTATCTTTCCATTCCCCGACCGGTTGTTTCACCGCCAGCGATTCCGCCATGGCTTCATCACGATGTAAAATCACCGGGATCAATGCTGGCAAGGTTTCTTGCCATAACAGCAAAATATCTTGCTGTAACTGGCTGGAGGGAACGAACTGATTGAGCAGATAGCGCCCGTTTGGCGCTAAGGCGTGCTGGTGTAAACGAAGATGCGACTGGGTATCGGCGTGCAGAAGTACCACCGTGCTGTCGGCCAGCGACTGCGCAGGCAGAGGATCAGCCGCCGGAGAATCAATCAGGATCCAGTCATAGACGCCGGTATTTTTGAGCTGCGTGAGCGCTTTTTGCCAGTCGAAATCGGCCTCACTGACATCTTCACCTGAAACATGACCGTAAGGCAGAAAGTCGAGACGGGCGTGGTAACGCATCGCTGATTGTTGCCAGGCTTCTCCGGCTTGGTGCGCGGAACACCAGCCACGCGACTGAGCGAAAGGCATACCAAAATGCAACCGCAGCACGTTTTCCGGTGAAAAGTCGATCACCAGCACTTTTTCATTCAGTTGTGCGAGCCCCCAGGCCAGCGCTGCGGTCACCGAAGTGGTCCCGGTACCGCCACGAAAACCCTGTAACGCGATGACAGCCATATTATTTTTTCTCCGCGCCGTGTTCAGCGAATTGCGCCAACTCAGCCAATAATGGCCAGCGGGACATTAGTTGCGGAATTTTTTCTTTACGGGCTATATCTACGTAATGTAATTCTGACAAAGAAAAAAGGTGACTCAGCGCATAAAAATCATCATCGCTGGACGGTTCGGATTCTTCTGAGTCTGCAATATTGGCCGCCACCGTTTCTCTCCCTGCTTCAATCCAAATGCTGATACTTCAGCACAGCCAAAAATTGCCCGGCATGATTAGGCATTTTAGTATCAAACATTATTGTGAAGAATTATGATTATTTAATGTAGCAATGATAGAATTTATTATACTCACATTTATCAGTGTGTCCCAGCAGACTTTTAATCAAAACCGGACAGAAGCAGATTAACAATATGGCACTCTCCTTTTCATTGGGTATGAAGCAATTCTGGAATGGTTTAGGCCAGATGCAGGCTCAGGGGCTTTACTGGGTCAACACCGACAGTCAGGAAGCGGCATATCGTTTGAGTGGTCAGGTACTTGAAGCTCAGCGGGGAGAAATCCCTGTCAGCCTGTTTTTTCCACAGCACAATTTAATTTGCTCTGGTGATAAAAATAGACTAGCTGATGACAATATCCTTCTTACCCATTTGCATAAATACCCCAGGCAAACGTTTTATTATCAGCACGCGGAAGGAAAAAAAGCGTTTCTGGGATTGCCCGCCGATATTAATCGCCTGCCTGCCCCCCCTGCTTCTTTAATGATTTTATTACTTCCTGCCGTGCGCTGTCAGGAAGTAAAAGATAAACAACTTTCCCGCTGGCTGAGTGAAATTCAGTCAGGTGCTAATAGTAAAGGGGCGACGCTGCTTATTATCTGCTTCGGCGATGGCATTAATGCGGTTAAATCCCGCTTACATTTATTCCACCACAATATATATGGCCTTGCTGATTTAAAAACCGATGTGAACCCAAACCAGTGGGGCATCTCCTGGTGGCATGACAGTCTGGGTGCCGAAGCGAATACGCTTTATCCTCTCCTCCCGCGCACGAACGGTTGGGAGATCCAGAAAGACGGTGCTCCTTCAGCTTCAGCCCAAACCGGTGATGATCAGTGGATGTTGCTGGCAGAGCGTTCGGTGCTGGAAGGTGCGCCAGCACTTTCCGGGCGCTGGTTCCTCTTCGATGGCAACGACGCGCTGACCGAAAGAGCCACGCACGCCCGTTCTGCCACCGTTATTTTTGCGCTGGCGGGTAACGATGAAGTGGAAGTGCTCGCACGGCAGATCCACCTTTTGCGCATTCAGCGCGGCAATGGTTTGAAAATTGTGGTGCGCGAGATGAATTCTTCCCTGCGCTATGTCGACCAGCGTCTGTTTCAGGCCTGCGGTGCCAATCTGGTGGTGCCGCACGCTGCACGCCTTTCCAACTTTCTGACCTTACTGGATGACCTGCAAAATCTGACGTTTACCCGTCACGTCCCGCAGGACATTGACGTGCTGCTGGACAGCCGTTTACCAACGCATCATAAGGGATATCTGCCGCTGCCGGTGTTCTGCGACGTGATGCGCGATATCTGGGATCACGCCGCGCTGGCGACCGAATCACGCGGGATTTTAATTTCACTGCGCCCTGCCGCCGGGATCAGCCCGCAGCAGGCGATGTCGCTTTGTTCGCTGCGCCGCGACGGCGATATTCTGACCGTGACAGAACGTCATCTGTATTTGTTCCTGTCGAACTGTCAGGTCAGTGATGTCGAAAACGTTCTGGCCTTCCTGTTTAATCTGCCGGTGAAAGAAGTCTTTAGCAGTCAGACTTTCTGGAGTCACGAGCTGGATATTCAGACAGAAGTTCGCCGTCTGGCCGCCAAACCGCCGATGGCAAATCCGGTGTCGGAAGCACAGCCTTTTGTGGCGCATAAATCTGAACCTTTGAAACGTGCGCCCGTTCATCAGCCCGTTCCCATCACGCTGGCCGTGAGCGATACGCCCGTTATTAACACGCCGGAGTAAGAGAAATGGACATTCAGGACATTATCGAAATTTTCATTCTGGCGGCGGTGATTTTTCTTCCGCTGGGATATGCCCTGCGCAGCCGTTTGCCGCGCTGGAGAAACCGCTTTGCGACGCGATTTCTTTCGCCGCGTTATTTAACCCCCATAACCATCAGCAGCATCAATAAGAACCGCAAACGCTCCGCGACTTTGCCTGAAAATTCTGCGGCTACAGGGAAATCCAAAACTTCATCATGAACGAATCGCACTCTTCTTCTCCGCGCTTGCGGATCTGGCAATCCTGGCGCGGTCTTGGTGCCTGGAACTACTATTTCTTATTGAAATTTGTTCTGCTTTCACAGGGTTATCTGAATTTTGACGCGCTGAGTAATCTGGTTTTTGCGGCGGTATTATTATTCCCGCTTCGCTCCCTGCGTCTGCATCGCTGGCGACAATGGGTTGCCCTGCCGTTCGGCCTTGCGCTGCTTTATCATGATACGTGGCTGCCGGGCTGGCGTTCCATTGTCAATCAGGGAGCTGACGTCGCAGGTTTCAGCGTCAGTTATCTGCTTGAACTGGCTGACCGTTTCATCAACTGGCAGTGGATTGCAGTCGGTTTCGCCCTGCTGGTCGGTTATCTGTTTATTTCACAGTGGTTACGCCTGACGACATTCACGGTGATAGCCCTGTTATGGGTAAATCTCAGCGGTCTGATCACGCCGTTGTTTACGTATACACCGGCACCGGTTGTGGCACAAAATACCGCGGCGGCTCCGGCACAAGTCGCGCCATCCGCTACCGATAATACCGTCACGGGTCCGCCGACCAATGCCAACCTGAATGCGTATCTGGATCAGTTCTATCAAAACGAACGCCGCAAGGCGACGAAGTTTCCTGATGCCCTGCCAGCCGATGCGCAGCCTTTCGATCTGCTGGTGATCAATATCTGTTCGCTGGCCTGGGCTGATCTGGACGCGGTGAATCTTTCGAATTCACCGCTGTGGTCGCGCTTTGATTTTGTCTTCAGCAATTTTAACTCTGCCACCGCATACAGTGGCCCGGCGTCGATTCGCCTGCTGCGGGCGAGCTGCGGTCAGCCATCCCACCACGATTTGTACCAGCCAGCCGGTCAGCAATGTTACCTGTTTGACGATCTGGCGCGCCTGGGCTTTACCTCGCAACTGGCGATGGATCACACCGGCGTGTTCGGTAATTACATCGGCAATCTGCGTGATGACGCGGATATGAAAGCCCCGCTGATGTCGCAGGCGGGTCTGGGTTATGAACTGACCTCTTTCGACGGTTCACCCATTTTCAACGACGGGCAACTGTTCTCCCGCTGGCTTGAGAATCAGCAAAAAGCCGGCACCGCACGGACAGCAACCTTCTTCAACCTGATCCCGCTGCATGACGGCAACCGGTACGTCGGCAGCAATAAAGGTGCGGACTACCATAACCGCGCACAGACACTGCTGAACCAGCTGAACACCTTTATGGATCAGCTGGATAAATCGGGTCGTAAAGTGATGCTGGTGGTGGTGCCTGAACATGGCGCGGCGCTGGTGGGCGATAAGATGCAGATTTCCGGCCTGCGTGATATCCCGAGTCCGGGTATCACTCACATCCCGGTCGGTGTGAAGTTCTTTGGTATGCAGGCACCACATGCGCCGTCGCCGATGAAAATCGAAAGCCAGAGCAGCTATCAGGCGATTTCAGAAATGGTCGCCCGCGCAGTCGATGGCAAAGTCTTTACCACGCCGACCATGGACTGGAAAACCTTCGCGTCGAACCTGCCGCAAACCCCGCTGGTGTCTGAAAATGAAAACTCGGTGGTAATGGAATATCAGGGGAAAATCTATATTCGCCTGAATGGCGGTGGATGGGTGCCGTATCCGAGCTGATGCTATTTTGTGGGCTTGCCGCCCACACGGGCAAAACCTTGGGTTGCCACCCAAACGGCCTAAGGTCAACACCGTGGGCGTCGGCCCACACCGACTTTGGTCAAGGTCAAGTTCAACACCTTGGGTTGCCACCCAAACTGGCCTCAAGGTCAAGACCGTGGGCGTCGGCCCACACCGACCAGAGACCCGGTAACGCGCGGGCCTCTGGACTCCGCGCTTTTTTCACTTCGCGCTATCGCTGGACACTATGTTTCAGGTGCCACTGCGACAGGCTGGAAATCTTGCCGCTGCGCGGTGCCTTCTCTCGGTCTTCGAGCCAAAGGTCTCGAAGCCGCTCCGTTCAGCAATATTTCTGAACCGCCCTTGGCTTTTAAAAACAAAACAGAACAAGTAAGGTTGTGAAGTAAAGGCCTGAGGCCGGTTCCAAAATACCGCCGGACGAGAGGTGGAAAACCGCGTGTCTTTTTACGCGGGTTGTAACCCGAAGGGAGGGAACCGCGCAGCGGCGGGATTTTGCGGCTATCACTGTGATACCTGAAACATAGCCAGCGAGCAGAGCGCGCAGTTAAAAAAACGCAGGATTCCAAAGGGTTTCGTTTAAAACCCTTTGGGCCAGTGTGGGTGGCGAGCCCACGGTCTTGACCTTGAGGCCAGTTTGGGTGGCAACCCAAGGTGTTGGTGTTGGTTTTGAATTTAAAAGCCGCCTGTGTCCGGCATTGACACTATCACTCCGCAAATAACTGGTCATACACATGCTGTAAATGCCTTGCCATCCGCGCTTTCGCCCCCGCGCCATCTTTCGCCAGAATCGCGTCCAGGATCCCCTGATGGTCGGCATTCATTTCACGGGCAAAATCCACTTCGGTATAATGGCTTTCCAGACGCATAAACCGGCGTGAGCGGCGTTTATCCCACAGGTAGCCCATCATATCGTGCAGCACTTCATTGCCGGTCATTTCACTGATCATCAGATGGAACCGACGGTCGGCTTCAAGAAATGCGTCATTATTGGCATTCAGCTTGTTCAGCTCATCGGCAATTTCTTTTAATTTCACACGCTGCTCATCGGTACCGTTAATCGCCGCCAGTTCCGCCGTCATCGCTTCATACACCTGTCGCGCTTTCACCAGCGACTGCAGGCTGAATTCTTCTTCATGACTGACCGTTTGCTGTGCGGCTGGCGTTGCCTGTGGCAGCGGGTCGCTGACGTAGACACCATTGCCAGTGCGGATTTCCACCCAGCCGGTGATCTCCAGTGCAATCAGCGCCTCGCGGATGGAAGAACGGCTGACGCCCAGCTGTTTGGACAGGTCACGTTCGGACGGGATCATCGCCCCCGGCGCGAACTGACCGGTGTTGATGCAGTTAATCAGTACGTTTGAAATCTGGCGATACAGCCGTTCCACTTTCAGGGTTGGTAATTCCATTATTGTCTCCGTGTTCTTGCTGAATCGCAGATCTGTTATCCCGGTCACATTAATCATCGGTTTGATACTGAATCATATGTCGGTCTGATGGCCTGACCAGCAGACCACCTGACCAGACCGCGCATTAAGATTGAACTTATCACCGGCCATGCGTCAACTACATTCAGAGAGTCAGTTAACAATTTTAAGGAAAACACATGGAACAGACATGGCGTTGGTACGGCCCGAACGATCCGGTTTCGCTTGATGATGTGCGTCAGGCTGGCGCCACTGGCGTGGTCACCGCCCTGCACCATATTCCTAACGGTGAAGTCTGGCCGGTAGAAGAAATTAAAAAGCGTAAGGCGATCATTGAAGCCAAGGGTCTGGTGTGGTCGGTTGTCGAAAGCATTCCGGTACATGAGGAAATCAAAACCCGTAGCGGAGATGTTGAGAAGCACATTGCTAACTATCAGCAATCTATTCGTAATCTGGCGGAATGTGGGATTTATACGGTCTGCTATAACTTCATGCCGGTTCTGGACTGGACGCGTACCGATCTGGGTTATCTGCTGCCGGACGGTTCACGCGCCCTGCGCTTCGACCATATCGCTTTCGCGGCCTTTGAATTGCATTTGCTCAAACGTGAAGGCGCAACGTCTTATTACAGCGCGGAAGAACAAAAACAGGCGGCAGAATATTTTGCGGCGATGACGCAGGCAGAGAAAGACCAGCTGGTGTCTAACATCATCGCTGGTCTGCCGGGTGCAGAAGAAGGTTATACGCTGGATCAGTTCCGTGCCCGTCTGGCGACGTACGACGGTATCGATAAGGCCAAACTGCGTGAAAACATGGCGCACTTCCTGCGCAGTATTGTGCCAGTGGCGGAGCAATGCGGATTAAGTCTGGCGGTTCATCCGGATGATCCACCGCGCCCTATTCTCGGCCTGCCGCGCATTATCTCCACCATTGAAGATATGCAGTGGCTGAAAGAAACCGTCGACAGTATCCATAACGGTTTCTGCTTCTGCACCGGTTCTTACGGCGTGCGTGAAGATAATGACCTGGTGAAAATGATGACCGATTACGCCGACCGCGTTCACTTCATCCACCTGCGCGCAACGCTTCGCGAAGATGTTCCGGGCAGCTTCCATGAAGCCGACCATCTGGACGGTGATGTGGATATGGTCGCAGTCATCAAAGCCATTCTGACCGAAGAGCAAACCCGCCGCCGCGCAGGTAATTTGCGCGCTATCCCGATGCGTCCGGATCACGGCCATCAGATGCTGGATGACTTGCACAAGAAAACCAATCCGGGGTATTCGGCGATTGGACGTCTGCGGGGACTGGCGGAACTGCGGGGTGTGGAGCGGGCGTTGAAACAGAGCTTCTTTGCCGAGTAAACTCGCGGGATAAATTAACTTCCGACTGAGATAATTTCGGTTTCTTAATAACGGTTATCACTCGGCCTTTCGCGCTGAAACCGACCAAGAGGGAAAAATGCTTTTTCCCTCTTGGATCTCCCTTCGCTTTTTCAACACGTGCTAACG
This sequence comes from Rahnella sp. JUb53, assembly GCF_004346065.1. Lineage (NCBI taxonomy): Bacteria > Pseudomonadati > Pseudomonadota > Gammaproteobacteria > Enterobacterales > Yersiniaceae > Rahnella > Rahnella sp. JUb53. The sequence continues at coordinate 841,907 of NZ_SLYT01000001.1, read as the reverse complement.
CTCGCTGGCTATGTTTCAGTTACTGCAGTGACAGGCTGGAAAGCTTGCCGCTCTGCGGTTCCCTCACTCGGTCCTGGAGCCTCTGGTCTCCAGCCCGCTCCGTTCAGCAAGCTTTCTGAATCGCCCGTACGATCTTAAATTCAAAAATGGAATGGATTTATCTTTTAGATAAGTTTATTGGCGCGATCAAAAATGGCACCGAATGAACGGTTCGAGACCTATGGCTCGAAACCTGAAATTCGGGAATCGCGCAGCGATGACATTTTGCGCCACGCACGATTGCGTCAGAACATGTCCGTCATACCCGCGATAGCGCGCAGTGAAAAAAGCGCGGAGTCCAGAGGCCCGCGCGTTACCGGGTCTCTGGTCGGTGTGGGCCGACGCCCACGACCTTAACCTTGACCTTAAGGCCGGTTTGGGTGGCAACCCAAGGTGTTGTTGACCTTAAACGGCCGCCCCTTTTGCAGCGGCCCACTATGCAAAAACTCAAAAATGATATGCTACCGCGTTTTCCTGCTCCGGCCACGGATGTGACTTGTACGGTTTAGCCGGATAGTTAATCTCAACACTTCTGCGGCGGAAATCACTTGGGCTGACCCCTACCCGTTTGCGGAATACCCGCGAGAAATACAACTGATCGTCATATCCCACCACCCGGCCAATCGTTGCTATAGATTCCTGAGTCGTCTGTAATAAAAGTTTGGCGCGGATCACCCGCTGATCTTCACGCCAGCGCAGGATGTTGATCCCCACCTGCTCGCGGAAAAGATGCGCCAGCCGTGATGGCGACAGGCAAACATGACGCGCCACTTCGTCGATACGCAACTCTCCGGCCAGATTTCCGGTGATGAACTGGCAGGCTTCGATAACCCGCGGATCCATGATTTTTTGCGGACTTTGCGGATCTTCTTCCATTGCGCGCAGCAACAGACGTTCCAGCAGATTCATCCCTAACTCTTCGCAGAAACGACGGCCTGATTTTTGGGTTTGCTCGATATTGGCAAACAGGCGGTCGAATTCCAGTAATAAGGTGTTATTCGGTAAGGAGAGACGCCCGACGTCGCGGGTTTTAGTGTGCCACTCCAGCCAGTCGGCCCAGTAGGCACGCGGGCGGAAATACACCCACCGGTGATACCAGGAATCGGCGTTAGCAGAACGGCTGTAGAGATGACGGGCTTTCGGCGGGAATAACAGCAGATCGCCGGGATTGCAGTAGAACGTATCTTCGCCGTCAAAGACTTTGCCCTGCCCTTTTACGGTCAGGTTGAGAATGTAACCTTTCATGCCACCCGGACGATCAATGGCGAAATCCAGTGGCCCGTCAGCAAGGATCGGTGTCATACCGGCGACCAGATAGGCGTTGAAACTGTAACCCGGTAATAGCGGGTTTTGCTGCTGATCCTGAATCATACGGTGATACATCGAACCTCCCGAAACTTCACGTGGCTATGGACTTTTTATCTATTCTAATCAGCGATGAAAACGCTGCCAATAAATGTTACTTTTTTGTGAACGACCACGCGTTTTTGCGGCATTTAACCGGTCTGAGCGTTAAATGCCGCGGGTAACAAGCTGTGAAAGCGTTATCACAAAACCCCGTTAAACGGTCTTTTTCGCTTTCTGTTTGTAGCGGTCGAAGATAACCGCCGCCAGCAGGATCAGACCACGTACCACATACTGCGAGAACGGAGATATATTCAGCAGGTTCATGGCATTTTCCACGGTACCCAGGATCAGGATCCCCGATACCACGTAGGAAATTTTACCGATGCCGCCTTTCAGCGAAACGCCACCCAGCACGCAGGCGGAGATGACGATCAGCTCAAAACCCAGCGACGTCATTGGCTGGCCGCTGGTCATACGCGAAGCCAGAATGATCCCCGCCGCCGCCGATACCAGACCGGACAGAACGAAGATAATGATTTTAGTGCGCACCACCGGTACACCGGCCAGACGCGCGGCGTCTTCATTACCCCCAATCGCCAGCGTGTTTCGGCCAAACGTGGTTTTGTTAAGCAGCAGACCAAAGATAATCAGACAACCGACCGTCAGCCAGATTGGTGCGGGCAGTCCCAGCCAGTTGGCGTAGCCGAGTGCGAAGAAACGTTCGTCTTCGATGCCCACCGCTTTACCGTCAGAAATGATGTACGCCAGACCGCGCACAATCTGCATGGTGGCAAGCGTGGTGATCAGCGCGTTAATTTTCAGGCGGGCGATAACAAATCCGTTGAGTAAACCGGTCAGCATCCCAAGCAGTAAACCGGCAGCGACGCCAATCCACAGGCTTTCAGTCATATTAATGACCACCGCGGTTGTCACGCCCGCACAGGCGATAACGGAGGCGACAGACAAGTCAAAGTCACCGGAAGCCAGACAGAACAGCATCCCGCAGGCCACCATGCCAGACATCGAAATGGCCAGCCCCAGCCCTTTCATGTTGATGAAAGAACTGAAGTTAGGCACGAAAATCGAACAGGCGAGAAACAGTACCGCGAACACCACTAACATGCCGTAGCTGTCCCAGATACGCATCAGGCCTTGTCCGCTGCGCGATGCCGCTGAAGGTTGATCCGGTTTGGCTGAATTGGTTGTCATACTCGACATAATATTTTTGCTCCTCAGTCAGGCAGCGTCAGGGGCAGAATCAAGGTCTGGTGTCCGCAACATGGCGAGCCCCAGCGCTTTTTCTTCGGTGGCTTCATCGTGGGACAGTTCGCCGGAGACAGCGCCTTCGCGCATCACCACAATTCTGTCCGCCAGACCCAGCACTTCCGGTAAATCACTGGACGCAAACAGCACCGCAATGCCTTGTTTGGCCAGTGAATAAATCACGTTGTAAATTTCATGCTTGGCGCCGACGTCAATCCCGCGCGTCGGTTCGTCGAGCAAAATGACTTTCATGTCTTCCGACAACCAGCGCCCTAAAATGGCCTTTTGCTGATTACCGCCGGAAAGGTTCATGATCAGCTGCTGATCGCTCGGCGTTTTAATATTCAGCGCCTCGATGTGCTTGCGCGCATTTTTCGCTTCCCAGGCGTTGTTGATCAGGCAACCCGCTTTCACCGTTTTCCGGCGGGCGCTGATGTTGATGTTGTCACGTACCGAGTGAACAGGAATGATGCCGTCGGCTTTGCGGTCTTCAGGGCACAGCATGATGCCCTGGCGGATCGCGTCTGCCGGTTTGCGGATGTTCATCACTTTGCCATCGAGGCGCAGTGTGCCGCCGGTGACGCGCGTGCCGCCAAATAATCCCTTCATCAGCTCACTGCGACCGGCACCTACCAGCCCGAACAGGCCGACGATTTCGCCCTGACGCACGCTCAGGCTGATCGGCGTTTTCACGCCCGGTGCTTTAACCTGATCCAGCTGCAAACGTATTTCGCCGTGCGGACGCGGCGCGTAGCCGTAAATGTCGTCCAGATTACGGCCGACCATCGCCTGCACCAGCTTGCTGTTATCCACCTGTGTCATGTCGTCAAAGGTACGCACATAGCGGCCGTCTTTGAAAACGGTGACGGCGTCACTTAATGCAAAAATTTCTTCCATACGGTGTGACACATACAAAATCACACGCCCTTCTGCCCGCAACTCACGGATAACACGGAACAGTTGTTCGATTTCACGTGCTGAAAGTGAACTGGTCGGCTCATCGAATGCAATGATTTTGGCGTTACGCGCCAGCGCTTTAGCGATTTCCACCATCTGCCACTGGCCGATGGAGAGATATTTCAGCGGGGTATCGGGATCGATATCCAGCCCGAGGTGTTCGAGCTGAATTTTGGTTTCATAGCGCAGCAATTTGCGGTTCACAAAACCGTGTTTGCTGGGCAACTGTCCGAGATAAATGTTCTCTGCCACCGTCATTTCCGGCACCAGATGCAATTCCTGATAAATGATCGCTACACCGGCATCGAGCGCATCGGTGGTGTTATTGAAAGCGACCTGCTGCCCTCTGATATGAATATTGCCCTGTGAAGGCTGATAGTTGCCGCTGAGGATTTTAAGCAGCGTCGATTTACCCGCGCCGTTTTCGCCCATCAGCGCATGGATCTGCCCGGCATAACAATTGAAAGAAATCCCGTCCAGCGCTTTCACGCCTGGAAAAGTTTTGCCAATGTCATGGAATTCCAGATACGGCGTGGCCGCATCAAACTCCGTCAGTGACGGTGTCAGCAAAGGCGTCTTGTTTGAAGATTGCTGAGTCATAGTGGCTACCTGGAAATTAAGTAAAGTTGAATGCACGCCACTGCACAACAGAAAACAGTTCGTAAAACTTCCTGTCGTCCGCCATGCAGCAGCGTCTCTCCCCTTCATACTTCAAGTCGCAGATGCGTTGGCTACGCTTACTCACCCGAATCACTTACTTATGTAAGCTCATCGGGACTCGCTCACTTGCCGCCTTCCTGCAACTCGAATTATTTAGGGGTATTGCTTGTTTCAACCACATCTGAAGATCACATAAGACCTTTCTTCTTCAGCTCTTCTTTGAAATTGTCGCGGGTGATCAGGACAACATCAGTGACTTCGGTGAATTTCGGTGGTTCAACGCCTTTGGTGACCCATTCGTTCAACATCTGGATACTTTTATAACCGTGGATATCCGGGCTAGGTAACAGGGAACCGTAGAAGCCGGTTTGCGCGCTTTTTGACAGCTCATTCACGGCGTCCACACCGTTGATACCAATACCGATCACGTTAGCGGCTTTGAAGCCCTGACCTTCTGTTGCCCGCACGCCACCGAGAACGGTGTTGTCGTTCATACCGATGATCAGCCAGTTCTTCACTTCAGGATGTTGGACTAACAGGGAGTTACCGGCATCCAGTGCGCCAGGAATATCGTTGGATTTGGTCGGAACTTTATAGATTTGTTTTTCCGGGAAACCGGCAGCTTTCAGTGCATCCATAGAACCGGAAGTACGGCGGCGTGCAGTGTCCAGCTCATCAGCGGTAATCGCCATCACGCCGGTATCTGCGACTTTCCAGCCACGTTTTTGCATTTCTTTATACAGTTCCTGTCCCTGACGTTCGCCAATTTTGGTGGCGGCCATCATCACCAATGGCACTTCTTCCATTGGCTTGCCTTTGGCATTCACGAACTGGTCATCCACCTGGATAACTTTCATGTCATAGCTGCGCGCTTTCGCCATGATGGCAGGCCCCAGACGCGGATCCGGCGTACAGATAACAAAACCTTTCGCGCCGTTCGCCGCCAGACTGTCGATGGCATTCAGCGTTTTTTCACCGTCCGGCACAGCAATTTTGATGACCTCAAAGTTCAGATCCTTACCGGCTTTATCTGCAAAGCGCCATTCAGTCTGGAACCACGGCTCTTCAGGCTGTTTAACCAGGAAACCCAGCTTTGGATTTTCGGCTGCCATAGCTGAATGTGACATAACGGCTGCTAACCCTACCGCCGCTAATGCCTTAGTGAATTTATGCATGATGTTCTCCGACTTTTATTGTTGTTTTTCACAATCGCAGTCTCAAATCTGTTGGTTTGCCGCAATCATGAAAACGTTATCAGTAGCGTAAGGAAACAAAGTGAAAGTGCGGCGAAGTCCTGTGTATAGCGGATTTACGTCACACTCTCTTGTAAGACGGGTTAAGTTTTAGCGGTAATTTTGCAGCGGAATGTAGAGCGCTATCACACGGCGGGAAAACAGCAGGTTTGTACATAGATATAGCGATTTTAGCCAAACGCTAACATTTGACCAACCTCACAGAAACATCATTGGGAGCAGATTTGTGCATACTTCCAGCTAACGCCTCCTCACTCACTTTTTTGCATCCTCCTACTGTTAGAGCAATTCGATTCGCCGCCGTAATGACTACGGCAAACCTGAAGGAGTGAGAAAGAATGACGCAAGGTGCGATTGCTCTTGGTCTTGATTTTGGCAGCGATTCTGTCCGGGCACTGGCTGTGGATTGTCAGACCGGTGCGGAGATGGAAACTGACGTGGTTTATTATCCGCGCTGGACTGAAGGCCGTTACTGTGACGCGGCAATAAACCAGTTCCGCCACCATCCGCTCGACTATATAGAAGCGATGGAGCAGGCAATCAAAAACGTCGTGCAACGTCTGGGCAGTGAACGGGCGGCGCGCGTGGTGGGGATCGGTGTGGATTCCACCGGTTCTACACCGGCTCCTGTAGATAACGAAGGCAACATTCTGGCGCTGAAGCCGGAGTTCGCCGAAAACCCGAACGCCATGTTCGTGTTATGGAAAGATCACACCGCCATCGAAGAAGCCGAAGAAATTAACCGCCTGTGCCGCAGCGGTGAATTCCCCGACTATTCCCGCTATATCGGCGGCGTTTATTCCTCAGAATGGTTCTGGGCGAAAATCCTGCATGTTTCCCGTGCGGACGCTGCCGTTAAAACAGCCGCGGCTTCCTGGGTTGAACTGTGCGACTGGGTGCCTGCCCTGCTTTCCGGTACCACGGCGCCGGACAAAGTGGTGCGTGGTCGTTGCAGCGCCGGACACAAAATGCTCTGGCATCCGTCATGGGGCGGTTTGCCACCAAAAGATTTCTTTGCCGCTCTCGATCCTTTGCTGGTCGAAAACCTGCCCTATCCGCTGTTTACTGACACCGTTACCGCCGAAAAGGCTGTTGGCACGCTGACCACTGAATGGGCAGAACGCCTTGGCCTGCCTGCTTCCGTGGTGCTTTCCGGCGGTGCATTCGACTGCCATATGGGCGCAGTCGGCGCGGGCGCACAGCCTTATACGCTGGTGAAAGTGATCGGGACTTCCACCTGCGACATTCTGATCGCCGACAAAGAACGCGTAAACGACCGCGCGATTGCCGGGATTTGCGGTCAGGTCGAAGGCAGCGTGGTGCCGGACATGATCGGGATGGAAGCCGGACAATCCGCTTTCGGTGATATGTATGCCTGGTTCAGTCGTCTGCTGAGCTGGCCACTGATTCAGGCCGCTAAAGCGCATCCTGAAATGGCACCGCAACTGACCAGCCTGCAAAAAAATCTGCTGTCCGATCTCACCGCAGCGTGGGCGGCCAGTCCGAAACTCGATCATCTGCCGCTGGTGCTCGACTGGTTCAACGGTCGCCGTACACCGTTTGCCAATCAGCGTCTGAAAGGCGTCATCACCGATATCAATCTGGGTACGCAAGCGCCGGAACTGTTCGGGGGCTTTATCGCTGCCACCGCCTTTGGCGCACGCGCCATCATGGAATGTTTCGAACAGCAGGATATTCCGGTGGAGAACGTCCTCACGCTCGGCGGTATCGCACGTAAATCACCGGTCATCATGCAGGTTTGCGCCGACGCGATGAACCGTCCGCTGCAAATCGTCGCCTCCGATCAGTGTTGTGCGCTGGGTGCGGCAATTTTTGCTGCCGTCGCCGCCGGGGAATTCAGCGACGTTCCGGCCGCACAGGAAAAAATGGCCTGCAGCATCGAGCGTACGCTGCTGCCAGATCCGCAGCGCGTCGAGCAATATCAGCGCCTGTACGAACGTTATCAGCAATGGTGTGCCACCACTGAACCGCTGTTTGCAGCGAAACCGGCACATTAATGTCTGTCACATAAATTGCTATTTCACACCTACGATATTCAGGAGTAATAAATGGACGCGTTTAAACATCTCGAAGTGTGGTTCGCCATTGGCAGTCAGCATCTGTACGGACCGGAAGCGTTGCGTCAGGTAAAAGAGAACGCCGAGAAGGTGGTCAGTAGCCTGAACAGCGAAGCCGGTTTGCCGGTTAAACTGGTGCTCAAACCACTGGTGACCACGCCGGATGAAATCACGGCGCTGTGCCGCGACGCCAACTACGACAATGCCTGCGTGGGGATCATCACCTGGCTGCACACCTTCTCTCCGGCCAAAATGTGGATCGCGGGCTTAAGCATTCTGCATAAGCCGTTGTTGCAGTTCCATACGCAGTTCAACGCTGAAATTCCGTGGGACACCATGGACATGGACTTCATGAACCTGAACCAGACCGCACACGGCGGTCGCGAATTTGGCTTCATCGGTGCCCGTATGCGTCAGCAACACACTGTGGTCGCGGGACACTGGCAGGATGGCGAATCACATCGCCGCATCGCCCAATGGATGCGGGTCGCTGCCGCGAAAAACGAAAGTCAGCATCTGAAAGTGGCGCGCTTTGGCGACAACATGCGTGAAGTTGCCGTGACAGAAGGTGACAAAGTGGCCGCACAAATCCAGTTCGGCTACAGCATCAATGCTTACGGCATTGGCGATTTGGTCAGCGTCATCAACGAAGTCAGCAAAGGCGATATCGACACGCTGGTGGAAGAATACGAAGCCACTTATCGCCTGACCGATGCGGTTAAACTTAACGGCGAACGTCGTGAAAACCTGCTGGATGCAGCGAAAATCGAACTGGGGATGACGCGTTTCCTGGAGCAAGGTAAATTCGGCGCATTCACCACTAACTTTGAAGATCTGCACGGTATGAAACAGCTGCCGGGGCTGGCGGTACAGCGTCTGATGCAAAAAGGCTACGGCTTTGGCGGCGAAGGCGACTGGAAAACTGCGGCATTGCTGCGCATCATGAAAGTGATGGCCAGCGGCCTGAAAGGCGGCACGTCGTTCATGGAAGATTACACCTACCACTTCAAGCCGGGTAATGACCTGGTGGTCGGTTCGCACATGCTGGAAGTGTGTCCGTCGATTGCCAAAGAAGAAAAACCGTTACTCGATGCACAATATCTCGGCATAGGTGGCAAAGCGGATCCGGCGCGTCTGATCTTCTCCACGCCGGCAGGCCCTGCGGTTAACGCCAGCGTCATCGACATGGGCGACCGTTTCCGTCTGCTGGTCAATCTGGTAGATACCGTAGAGCAGCCTCATCCGTTGCCAAAACTGCCCGTCGCCCGCGCGATCTGGAAAGCCCAGCCATCACTGGCCACGGCGGCAGAAGCCTGGATCCTCGGCGGCGGCGCGCACCATACCGTGTTCTCGCAGGCGCTGGATATTGACGCGTTGCGGTTATATGCGGAGCTGAGCAATATTGAGTTGCTGGTGATTGATAACGAGACGACGCTGCCGGACTTTAAGAATCAGATCCGGTGGAATGAGGTGTATTACAAACTTTGCAGTCGCTGATTTGCTTGCAGAAGGCCGCTGCAATGGCGGCTTACACTGCTCAAGCAGATCGAAAACATTTCGGTTTCTTACGTGCGGCGATCACTTAACGCGCTGCGCCGAAACCGCCCAAGAGGGAAAAGTGCTTTTTCCCTCTTGGATCTCCCTTCGCTTTTGCAACACGCGCTCCGCTCGCTGGCAATGTTTCAGGTACCGCAGCGACAGGCTGGAAAGCTTGCCGCTCTGCGGTTCCCTCACTCGGTCCTGGAGCCTCTGGTCTCCAGGCCGCTCCGTTCAGCAAGCTTTCTGAACCGCCCGCACCATCTTAAATTCAAAGGCAAAATGTCTTTTATCTTTTAGAAAAGTTGATTGGCGTGCTCAAAAATGGCACCGAGTGAATGGTTCGAGACCAGAGGCTCGACACCTGACACTCGGGAATCGCGCAGCGATGACATTTTGCGCCACTCACCAATGCACCAGAACATGTCCATTATACCCGCGACAGCGCGCAGTAAAAAAAGCGCGGAGTCCAGAGGCCCGCGCGTTACCGGGTCTCTGGTCGGTGTGGGCCGACGCCCACGGTTTTGAAATTGAAGTTGAATTGGCGGCCGCCCGCCAGGGCAATTTCCACACCTTTCCAAAAGGTGTCATCCGTCCGTCACATTCCCCCTTTACGCTCACCCCCACAAATAAATCCCAAAGAGGATAGTACCAACCATGATCATTCCAGCTCATACCGGCGGGAATGCGCCTGCGCGCATGTCTTCTCCCCCAGCCATCGCTATTCATCAGGTGTCCCATTTCTTTGGGAGCAACCCGGTACTCAATCACGTCAATTTATCCGTGCCGGAAGGGACGATCCTCGCCCTGCTTGGCCCTTCGGGCTGCGGGAAAAGCACGCTGCTGAAAATGCTGGCGGGGTTACTCCATCCCGCGTCGGGGCAGATCAGTTTCGATGGCGAAATCGTCGCCAGCGGGAAACTCAGCGTGCCGCCGGAAAAACGCAATCTCGGGATGGCGTTTCAGGATTACGCCCTGTGGCCACACATGAACGTGCGCCAGAACGTCGCGTTTCCGTTGCAAATGCGCGGGATCCGTGGCGCGGCTCAACACGAGAAAGTGATGGCCGCGCTGGAACGCGTCGGGCTGGCGGATTTTGTCTCGCGCCGCCCTTCTGAACTTTCCGGTGGTCAGCAGCAGCGCGTGGCGCTGGCACGGGCGATTGTCGCCGAGCCGCGTATTTTGCTGTTCGATGAACCGCTGTCGAATCTTGACCGCGACCTGCGCGAAAGCCTGTGCGAGGAGATGGCGACATTGTTGCGCCAGCTCGGCACCACGGCGGTGTATGTCACCCACGATCAGCACGAGGCTCATGCACTCGCTCACCGCATTGCGCGCATGGACAATGGCGCCATCGCCAGCATTGACCAGATTGACCCTTCCGTTGTTTCACCTTTTGTTGCTTAACCTTTGATGGAATGAAAATGATGAACCGCACACACAACACACAGACAAAAACGTTTTCCCGTACCAAAACAGGCGTAATGACAGCAATGACTCTTTCTCTCGCAATGGCAGCCGGCAGTGCTCAGGCACTGACGCTCTACACCGCCGGGCCGGGTTCACTGGCAAAAAAACTGGCAACTGGCTATGAAAAACAAACCGGCGTAAAAGTCGATGTGTTCCAGGCAACAACCGGCAAAGTCATGGCGCGGCTGGAAGCCGAACAGGCTAATCCGCGCGCGGACGTCTTAATTTCAGCGTCCTGGGATACCGCAACCGACCTCGAGCAACGTGGCTGGTTGCTGGAATATCAAAGCCCGAATGCAGAACAGGTTCCGGCACAATTCAAAACGCCGTATTACGTCGCGCAGGGTATTTCCGCGCTGGGTATCGTGTGGAACACCAAAAGCGGTACTACCGAACCGAAAGACTGGGGCGATTTAGCCAAACCAGAATTCAAAGACAAAGTCACCACGCCGGACCCGTCGCTTTCTGGTGCCTCGTTAGATTTGCTGATCGGGTTACAAAATGCGCATGCACAGCAGGCCTGGAAGCTGTTTGAAGATTTGAAAGCCAACGGCATGATTATCGCTGGTCCGAATGCGCAGGCGCTGACGCCGGTATTGCAGGGGGCGAAAGCCGCGGTATTCGGCGCAGTGGATTATGTGTCTTATGGCAGCGTGCAGGACGGTGAATCCGTTAAAGTGATTTTCCCGAGCAGCGGCACGGTTATCGCGCCGCGTCCTATGATGATCCTCAAATCCAGCCAGCAGCAGAAAGAAGCCAAAGCATTCATCGATTACGCGCTCTCGCCTGAAGGCCAGAAACTGGTCGCCGATGCGTGGCTGATGCCAGCACGCACGGACATTGATGCCAGACGCCCCTTGTTTAAGTCATTGAAGTTGCTGCCAGAAGCCTCACAGGCTTCAGCATCCCGTAAAGACGTTCTCGAGCGTTTTGCGAAGCTGTTCGGCCAGCAATAATCCTTTCACGGGCTGTCGCCAAAACAGCCCGCTTCTGAGATTTGATCAATGAATAGAAACGCTTTTTTACCGGGCGTAACGGGCATCGCGCTGCTGTTACTGGTCGCCGTGCCGGTGGCATTTGTGGTCTTGCAGGCGGTTTTTCCGCATCTGGATACCGGCAGTTATTCGGCGCCATTCAGCACATTTACCCGTGTTTTTGGCGAACCTTCGTTGCAGGCACTGTTTGCCACCACGCTGAAAGTCGGACTGGGCGTGGCGTTATGCAGCGCTCTGATCGGCGTGCCTCTGGGCGCGCTGCGCGGATTATTCGCCCTGCCCGGCGCCGTTCTGTGGGATGTGGTTTTTCTGATCCCCTTTTTAATACCGCCTTATATCGCTGCGCTGTCGTGGATGCTGGCACTGCAAACCAACGGTTACGTACAGCAATTGCTGCCGTGGCTGCATCTCAATGATTTTCTGTTTTCACTGCCGGGTATGGTGGCAGTGATGACGCTCAACGTTTTTCCGGTGGTCTATTTTGCTGTCTCGCGCAGCATGGCCGCCAGCGGCAGCCGTCTGGCGGATGTGGCGCGTATTCATGGCGCAGGACCCTGGCGGGGATTTATCCGCATCACGTTGCCGATGGCCTTACCGGCCATTGCCTCCAGTCTGCTGCTGGCATTTACCCTGTCGATAGAGGAATACGGCGTGCCCGGTGCGTTAGGTTCGCGAAGCGGCATTCTGATGCTGACAACCGGTATCGAACAGCGGCTTGCCGACTGGCCGATTGATATGCCGGGCGCTGCGGTGCTTTCCCTGCTGCTGGTGGCGATCGCACTTTGTGCTTACAGCGTACAACGCGCGGTGCTGGCCGGTAAAAATGTCGAGAGCATGACCGGTAAACCGGCTGATGTGACACAAAAATCGCTGGCAGGCTGGACGCTGCCGGTGATGGCGTTATTTACCGTCGTGGCGTTGATTGCGGTGGCGCTGCCGATTGTCTCCACGCTGGTAACGGCATTTTCCGGCACCCTTTCCGGCGGACTGACGCTTTCCAATTTCACATTACGGCACTTTGGCAATCTGTTTGCTGCGCATAGCGATGCGCTCGGTGCGCTGTCGACCAGTCTCAGTCTGGCGCTGGGCACGGCACTGATCGCCGGTGCGACGGGATTTCTGGCGTCATGGCTGGTGGTGGCACGCAAAATTCGCGGGGCGGCGTTGATTGACGGACTTTCGCTTTTTCCGGCCGCGCTGCCGGGTATCGTGGTTGGTGTCGGGCTGATCCTGGCCTGGAACCGCAGTTTCTGGCCCGTGACGCCGTATAACACCTGGGGGATCCTGCTGTTGTCGTATTGCTGTCTGCTGCTGCCTTATCCGGTGCGGTATGTCAGCGCGGCGCTAAAGCAGATTGGCGGTAATCTCGATGCGGCGGCACGGGTACACGGCGCGACTGCCGCGCAGGCATTGCGGATGATCCTGCTGCCGCTGGTGTTCCCGAGTTTACTGGCATCAATGATGATGGTCTTTGCAGTGGCGTCGCGTGAACTGGTGACGTCGCTGCTGCTGTCCCCGGCAGGTGTGCAGACGGTTTCCGTGTATGTCTGGCGGCAGTTTGAACAGGGTTCGGTAGGCGACGGGATGGCAATGGCGTCGATTGCCGTACTGCTGAGCCTGACGCTGATGTTAATCGCATTCAGGCTACAGCAGCGTCAGACGTCTTAACTTTCCCGCTGCGCTTCACGGCGCGGGCGGTCGCCAGACGGGATTAGCAAACCTGCGGCGACCGCCAGCACTGAAACCACCGCCGACACCACGAATACCCAGTGCAGCGAAGCGGCCACGCTGTCGGTCAGCATATTCAGCTGTCCTGAGTCCATCGCGCTGCGCGTGGCTTTTTCCATCAGCTGCTGAACCGGGTCGTTCACCTGTGGCAGCCGGTATTCCAGATTAAGATTCAGCGTCGCACCCAATACCGCCGTCCCGATGGCTGAGCCAAGCATCCGCGTGAACAGCGTCGACGCGGTAGCAATGCCGCGGATCGCCGGTTCTGCGCTGTTCTGCACTGAAACGATAAATGTGGTGTTAGAAAGCCCCATGCCTGCGCCGATAGAAAACGCCGCGATGCGCGCCATCCACAATCCCGACGACGGCGAAAGCAATAACAGCGCCAGACTTCCGCCCACCAGCAACAATCCGCCCGTCACCGCCGTGGTACGATACGACGTTGCCTGCATCATGCGGCTGCTGAACATGCTTGCCAGCGGCCAGCCGATGGACATCAGCGCCAGCGTGGTGCCCGCCTCCAGCGGTGTTCCGCCGAGAACGCCCTGAACGTAAGTCGGCAGGAACGCGCTGATCCCCATCATGGTCGCGCCGATAATCAGACCACCGACATTACCGGCAATAATCACTTTGCTCTCCCACAGCGCCAGCGGGAACAGCGGTTCAGGCGTTTTACGCTCCTGACGCACCAGTAACCCGGCGTTGACAACAGCAAACGCCAGCAACGCCAGCGCCCAGTAGCCCAGCGCTTCAGCCTGTAACAGCGCCAGTAATAAGGAAGCAACGGCGAGCGTGAGATAAGCGGTCCCGGCCAGATCCAGCTGATGCGGTTTACGCTGACCGTCCGGCGGCAGGTATTTGATCAGGATCGCCATTGCCACCAGGCCGATAGGCACGTTCACCCAAAACACCACCGCCCACGGAAAATGGGAAACAATAAACGCTCCCATCAGCGGCCCGACTATCGCCGACACGCCCCATACGCTGGACAAATACCCCTGCGCTTTCGCCCTTTCCTGCGGACCGTAGACATTGGCAATCAGCGTCGTGGCAATGGGCGTAATGGCGCCAGCACCCAGCCCCTGCAACGCACGAAAACCGATCATCCAGCCCAGCGACGGCGCGAAGCCGCACAGGACCGAACCAATAAGAAACAAGGTGGTGCCGATGAAAAACATTTTCCGGCAGCCGTACAAATCCGCCAGCCGCCCGTAAATGGGCACTGTAATCGCCTGCGTCAGAAGATAGACGGCGAATACCCAGCCAAGCAGTGAAAAACCACCGAGGTCACCGATGATGGTCGGCATCGCGGTCGCGACAATGGTCACTTCCACCGCGGCCATAAACATCGACAACATGCAGGCAATGAGGATCAGCGGACGGTGGGAAGATTTAACAGCAGATGTTTGGACTTCAGAATGATTGACGGCCATGTTCTTTGTTTTCTTAAGAATTGTGTTGATGAATGCACTCAGGCAGATTTCAAATTATAGACGTAAAAAAGGCTCCGGGTTTTGCACTCAGAGCCTCCGAACTGGCGAAATTTTGTGACAACGTCACCGTCAGGCGCGGGTCATTGTTTTGAGATTGAAGCTGGACAGGTCAATAAACTTCGCCATATCGCGGCTTTCAGCGCGGGGTAAATACGGAATTTCCCCCAGAAGCGGTGCTGAAATATTGGCGCTTATCGCGTCAATCGTTTCCTGATAGTGAGCCAGGCACGGATTAATGCGGTTCGCCACCCAGCCAATCAACGGTAAACCATCAGCAATAATTGCCTGCGCTGTTAATAATGCATGGCTGACGCAGCCTTCCTGAATACCGACCACTAATACCACCGGCATATTTTGCTGGCGTACCCAGTCAGAATAAAAAAGATGCGGAGTAATCAATGTTCTCCAGCCATCACATCCTTCAACAACCACTGAATCTGCTTCTTCACGCATGAAATTAAGACCATTGGTCATTATTTCAAACACATTCCCGGGGATCTGGCTGGCATAAATATCTTCATCCGCCAACGCCAGAGGGGTTATTTTATTAAAAGGATAAGAAATAGAAGATGACTGCTGGAGAGTTACCGCATCTTTATTTCGAACCCCGTCGGCCAACTCCTGGCTGCCAGTTGCAATAGGTTTATAGCCTAAAACGCAGCGGTCCTGCGCGGCTAAGGCCTGAAGCAAGGCACGTGTGACAATGGTTTTACCTACACGAGCGTCCGTACCCGTGACGAAAAAATGCGTTAACATGGAATTCAGGCTCCGGGATCTCTCCGTCTTATTGAAAGATAGTCTCCGGTAAGAAAACATCGCAGGAGACAAAGTATCGACAGAAAGTCTAGGCGATGAGAGATGAGAGCGGTTTGCGTTAGCGCAATGTTTTGTCGACTCGGTGAGCAAAAATGCCGGAAGGCTTATAGCTATTTTATTAAGATAAACAGCCTAACGTTATATAAAACTTAGCCTTGCAGTAATTTTATTATCAGGGAGCCGCTGTATAACGCGTCTTTGACTAATGCCGCACCGGGCATAGTTCCCTGATTATAGAATTGCGTCGATTCGAGTTTGATATTCTCGCTATATGCAGGAAGTGACTGCTGCTGAATACAGGACATTATCGCGGGATGGAGAATATCCTGAGATAAATTAAGCGGCGAGCCGATCAGCACTTTTTCCGGATTAAACAGATTCACCATGATCGCGAGAATTCGCCCTACGCTCTGACCGACGCTGATAATCACATCGCGCGCCAGCTGATCACCACGGTTAGCGGCGTCGCATACGGCCTCAATGGTCAGCGAAACCCCATGCAGTAAGCTGGCTGGAACCGGTACCGTCAGACGCTGACGTACAAGTTCGAGAATACTGTCCGTGCTGGCCACCGTTTCCAGACACCCA
Source organism: Rahnella sp. JUb53 (assembly GCF_004346065.1). Classification (NCBI taxonomy): domain Bacteria; kingdom Pseudomonadati; phylum Pseudomonadota; class Gammaproteobacteria; order Enterobacterales; family Yersiniaceae; genus Rahnella; species Rahnella sp. JUb53. Next base: position 825,684 of record NZ_SLYT01000001.1, on the reverse strand, counting down.
TGATTGCCGCAATAACAACGCCTGCCGTAAGGATCCACCTGAGTATGACCAATTTCCGCCACACTGCTGCTACCCGCATGCAGAACCCGTCCGCTGGTGATCACGCCCACACCGACATTGTGATCAATCACTACCTGAACGACGTTTTTACAGCCACGGGAGGCGCCATAAAGTGACTCCGCCAGCGTCCACGCACCGATATCGTGCTGCACATAAACCGGCAGACCGGTATGTACGGAAAGCGTGTCGCCAAGCGGCATATCAAACACGTCATGGTAAAACGGCATACGGTGAACAATGCCCCTGCGTGCATCTATCATCCCCGGCAGGGTAATGGCGATGGCGGTAAGGCGTTCGAGTTTGCGCTGATGACGGATAAAGAACTGATCGATTTCTGAGATAATACGTTTGAGCAGCGGTTCCGGAGCCTGAACCGGCAATGGCAGCACTTCTTCCACCACCAGTTTACTGCTCAAATCCCGCAAACCTAAGGTCACGGTTCCGGGACTGATACGGGCAGAAAGGTAGTGCCAGGCCTGCGTATCCAGTGCCAGACCAATGGCCGGACGCCCGCGACTGCCGGGATCCTGAAACTCCGTTTCCAGCACCAGATGAGCCTGTAACAACTCGCGGACAATCTTGGTGATACTGGCCGGAGCCAGCTGTGCTTTTTTCGAAAGCTCGATACGCGAAATGGGACCAAACTGATCTATCAGGCGGTACACAGCACCGACATTGGTTTGTTTAATCTGGTCGATATGTCCTGGTTGCCCGTCGGGGATCACTCAAGGAACTCCTGTTATTTTCGCGCTTCAAAATAAAGATTAGGGGTATGTTGGAGTTTTTGTTATATGTCGTCAACTATTTGATTAGTTATGTGATTTGGTGCACAAATTGCGTGAAAAGACCCTCAGAATTGACTGGAAAAACAGCATGTTCTGTACAAGAAGTCCGTCAGTCATCGTGGAGCAACAATGCCATAAACGCGCGGGTCGCTGCCGTAAGAGGACGTGTCGCATGATTCACCAGCCATAATTGCGTTGTGCCATGCAAATTGCCAAAGCGCAGATAGCGCACGCCCTCCACCTGAATCCGCAAATAAGACGCCGGTAAAATCGATACGCCCAGCCCTGCCGCCACCAGGCCGATAATCGTCAGAGGTTCCCCGACTTCCTGGGTGATAAACGGCGTAATGCCCTGCGCTTTAAGTTGCCCGAGAATATCGTCGTACAGCGACGTACCGACATCTTTAGAGAAGAACACAAAGGGCTGATCGGCCAGATGCTGAAACGTCAGTTCGCCCTCGGCCAGCGCGTTAAGCGGATGGTCTTTATGGACTACCGCAATCAGGGGTTCAGTCAGTACCAGATGATGTTCCAGCTCCGGCGGCAGCTCGCCGTTGCGCATCATCCCCAGATCCAGTTTTCCTTCCAGCAGCGGTTCGATTTGCTGTTTGCTGTTGAGCTGTTCGATGCGGATATTCACGTCAGGATACGTCAGGCGAAACCGATGCAACGTACTTGAAACCCGGCGTAAAAACGGCGCCGAAGACGTCAGCCCGAGTGTCAGATTACCGGATTCCCCGCGGTGAATACGCGCCGCCTGCGCCGAGGCCTCATCCACACGTTGTAAAATCTGGCGCGCTTCTGACAGAAACACCTGACCCGCCTGCGTCAGGCGCACGCTGCGGTTACTGCGGTAAAACAGCGCCGCGCCGACATGCGCTTCCAGCGCCTGAATTTGCTGGCTCAGCGGCGGCTGGGAAATGTGCAAACGCTCCGCCGCCCGGCCAAAATGCAGTTCATCCGCAACTGCGATGAAATAACGTAAATGACGCAGCTCAATGTGACTCATAACGATGTCCGGTTGTTCCTGATTGATACTTTAAACATATCGTTTTCGATTGATTAATATATTAGACAATACAACGACCGCTGTTAAAATTTTCATACATTTTAAAATTTAGTTTTACAGCCCATCGTATTAAGGATTTCCAGTGAAAACCTCCCGGCGGATTTCCGCTGCACCTGCTCAAGATTATGTTAATGACGACGAATTAAATCCTGACTCGCCTGTCGCCCGCTCCGGTCTGAAAACTCCTTTTATCAAACGTGGTACACCGCAATTTATCCGCGTTACGCTGGCTCTGTTTTCTGCGGGTCTGGCGACATTTGCGTTGCTGTATTGCGTGCAGCCAATTTTGCCGGTGTTGTCTCATGATTTCGGGGTTTCACCGGCCACCAGCAGCCTGTCGCTGTCGTTATCGACCGGTCTGATGGCAATCGGACTGTTGTTTACCGGGCCGGTTTCTGACGCCGTCGGGCGAAAATCAGTGATGGTGGTGGCGTTACTGCTCGCCGCAGGCTGCACGCTGGTTTGTTCCTTTATGCAGAGCTGGGACGGCATTCTCATCATGCGCGCGCTGATCGGTTTATCGCTCAGCGGTGTGGCAGCGGTAGCAATGACTTATCTGAGTGAGGAAATTCACCCGAGCGTGGTCGCCTTCTCGATGGGTTTATACATCAGCGGGAACTCGATCGGCGGCATGAGTGGCCGTTTAGTCAGCGGCGTGCTGACCGATTTTTTTTCCTGGCGTATCGCCGTCGCGGTCGTCGGTTTCTTCGCCCTCGCCGCCGCGATTATGTTCTGGCGCATTCTGCCGCCTTCTAAGCATTTTCGCGCAAGCTCGCTCAAGCCCCGCAAACTGCTGATCAACTTTAAGCTGCACTGGCGTGACAGCGGATTACCGTTACTTTTCGCCGAAGGTTTCCTGCTGATGGGCAGTTTCGTGACCATGTTCAACTACATCGGTTATCGTCTGCTTTCATCGCCTTATAACCTGAGTCAGGCGATTGTCGGGATACTTTCCATCGTCTATCTGATGGGGACTTACAGTTCGCCCAAGGCAGGCGTACTGACCGGTGTCTATGGTCGCGGCCCGGTGCTGATCGGCTCGACAGCCATCATGCTGCTGGGGATTTTGATCACCGCCTTCTCTCCGGTATGGCTGATTTTCATCGGCATGATCCTGGTCACCGGCGGGTTCTTCGCTGCGCACTCTGTGGCCAGCGGCTGGATTGGCCGTCGTGCGCGTCGTGCTAAAGGTCAGGCTTCGTCTTTATATCTGTTCAGCTACTACGCGGGGTCGAGCGTCGCCGGGACGCTGGGCGGATTTTTCTGGCATGCGTACGGATGGTACGGGATTACCGGGTTTATCAGTCTGATGCTGATTGTTGGCGTGGGTGTTGGGTTCCGGTTGATGCGGCTTTCTGAGGCAAAAGCCGCTTAATGCCATTTTTTGTGCAGCGGCCGCTGCAAAGGGGCGGTTTTTAAATTCACTTCGACTTCGACTTCAAAACCAAATTCAACACCTTGGGTTGCCACCCAAACTGGCCCTAAGAGGCGCCTATCGCCGCGCCTCTTAGGAATCTCCGGCTCTTTCACTGCGCGCTCCGCTCGGTGGCTATGTTTCAGGTATCGCAGCGACAGGCTGGAAATCTTGCCGCTGCGCGGTTCCTTCTCTCGGTCTTCGAGCCATAGGTCTCGAAGCCGCTCCGTTCAGCAAGATTTCTGAATCGCCCGCACGATCTTAAATTCAAAAGCGGGATTGTTTTTCATCTTTTAAAAAGGTTGATTGGCGTGATCAAAAATGGCACCGAATGAACGGTTCGAGACCCAAGGCTCGAGCCGAGCGGAGCGAGACAACGTCACGAAGTGACGGCCCGAAGGGCGAGGCCGTAGGCCGAGTACACCTGAAATTCGGGGATCGCGCAGCGATGACATTTTGCGCCACTCACCAATGCACCAGAATATGTCCGTCATACCCGCGACAGCGCGCAGTGAAAAAAGCGCGGAGTCCAGAGGCCCGCGCGTTACCGGGTCTCTGGTCGGTGTGGGCCGACGCCCACGACCTTGACCTTGACCTTGAAGTTGAAGTTGAAGTTGAAGTTGAAGTTGAAGTGGAATTTAAAATCCGCCCCATTGCCACGGCTCTGGCAAAAAAAACTTTGTTACAACGCTGTGCATGAAATGTTCTGCTATGTAGCACTGGATGAATTGACGCACATCGGCGCAAATGATAATTGTTATCATGTAAATTCATACCGTCAGGCAGGTTGTAATGGCACCGAATACAAAGTCCGCAGCAGCAGCGTCCTGCTGCATCGTCGGCGGCGGTCCCGCAGGATTAATGCTGGGATATCTTCTGGCACGTAAGGGAATTGACGTCACCGTGCTGGAAAAACACAGCGACTTTTTGCGTGATTTTCGTGGCGACACAATCCATCCTTCAACGCTCGACATCATCTGGCGGCTGGGGTTTCTTGATGAATTCCTCGCCCTGCCGCATCAGCGTGCAGAAAAGCTGTACGGCGAAATCAACGGCAAAGAAACCACGCTGGCAGATTTCAGCCATTTACCCACTCAGTGCAAATTCATCGCGTTTATGCCGCAGTGGGATTTCCTTAATTTCATCGCCAGCAAGGCCGCACAACTGCCGAACTTTCATCTGATCCACAACGCGCAGGTGCTGTCGTTGCGGGAAGATAAATGTCAGGTTTCCGGCGTTCTTGCAGAAGTGAACGGCGAAACGCAGCATTTCGACGCTGATTTAGTGGTGGGTTGTGATGGCCGTAATTCCATCGTGCGTGAACAGGCCGGGATGGAAATCCGCCGTTATGGTGCACCGCGTGACGTACTGTGGCTGAAAATCAACAAGCGCCCAGACGATCCGCAGTGGTCGATGGGGCATCGCGGCCCGAAGAAAAACTTCATCATGATCGACCGTGGCGATTACTGGCAGTGCGGTTATTCGATCCCGAAAGACAGCCTGGATGGACTCAAAGCACAAGGCATCGCACCTTTTCTCGACCTGCTGGCGGAAGTGTCACCGTTTGAGCGCCCGCGTTTAGCCGACGATATTCTCAGCTGGGACGACGTGCGCCTGCTGGTGATCCGCATTGACCGCCTGAAAGAGTGGGCAAAACCGGGGCTGCTGTGCATCGGCGACGCAGCCCATGCGATGTCACCGATTGGCGGCGTCGGGGTGAATCTGGCGATTCAGGATGCGGTGGCGACGGCGAATATCATCACCGAACCGCTGAAAGCCGGACGTCTTACGCTGCGGCATTTGAAGCGCATCCAGCGCCGCCGGACGTTCCCGACATGGGCGACGCAGGCGTTACAGATTATGATCAGTAAAGCAGGACAGAAACAAAGGAAGCGTGCCCCTTCACGGCTGGAAATGTGGTTGCGCGGGCGGAAATTTATACCATTCCTGTTTGGACGCCTCATCGGAGTCGGGTTTTATCGGGAAATCCCGAAGCTTTGATTTTGGGTTAGCCATCCGAACTGGCCTTAAGGTCTAGGTCTAGGTCAACACCTTGGGTTGCCACCCAAACGGGCCCTAAGAGGCGCCTATCGCCGCGCCTCTTAGGAATCTCCGGCTCTTTCACTGCGCGCTCGGCTCGCTGGCTATGTTTCAGGTATCGCAGCGACAGGCTGGAAATCTTGCCGCTGCGCGGTTCCTTCATTTCGGGATTGCAGCCTTGGGTCTGCAACCTCTCATTCAGCAAGCTTTCTGAATCGCCCACACGATCTTAAATTCAAAAGCGGGATTGTTTTTCATCTTTTAAAAAGGTTGATTGGCGTGCTCAAAAATGGCGCCGAATGAACGGTTCGAGACCTTAGGCTCGAAGCCTGAAATTCGGGGATCGCGCAGCGATGACATTTTGCGCCACTCACCAATGCGCCGGAACATGTCCGTCGTATCTGCGACAGCGCGCAGTGAAAAAAGCGCGGAGTCCAGAGGCCCGCGCGTTACCGGGTCTCTGGTCGGTGTGGGCCGACGCCCACGGTGTTGACCTTGAACTTGAAGTTGAAGTTGAAGTTGAAGTTGAAGATTGTTTTGTACGCCCCCCGTGATCCCCATCAATCATCACAAATTTAAATATCCCCCGCCTTTCATCACCCATAATTGATGAGCGTCATTACGCCCTTACCGTTATTTCGGCAAAGTTCCCGCCTTTCACTTGGATCCACATTTAATCTCGGGGAATACAATCATGCTGGAATTACTGATCGGACTGGTGGTCGCCGTGTTTGTCGGGCGCTATATCATCAAAGGCTATTCACCCACCGGCGTCCTGATGGTCGGTGGTTTGTTGCTGCTGATTATCAGCGCAATCATGGGTCACAGTATCCTGCCGGAAGGCACTAAGAGTACCGGCTGGAACGCGACGGATATCGTCGAATACGTCAAAATTCTGCTGATGAGCCGTGGTGGCGATCTCGGCATGATGATCATGATGCTGTGCGGTTTCGCGGCCTATATGACCCATATCGGCGCTAATGATGTGGTCGTCAAACTGGCGTCGCGTCCGTTACAGATGATCAACTCGCCTTACATCCTGATGGTTGCGGCTTATATTCTGGCGTGCCTGATGTCTCTGGCAGTGTCTTCGGCGACCGGTCTGGGCGTGTTGCTGATGGCTACCCTGTTCCCGATTATGGTTAACGTCGGCATCAGTCGCGGTGCGGCGGCGGCGATTTGTGCTTCCCCTGCGGCAATTATTCTTTCTCCGACTTCAGGTGATGTCGTGCTGGCCGCGCAGGCCGCGAATATGCCGCTGGTGGATTTCGCCTTTAAAGTCACCCTGCCGATTTCCATAGCGGCCATTGTGGCAATGGCGGTCGCGCACTTCTTCTGGCAACGCTATCTGGATAAACGCGATACCACCGCGCAGGTAGATGCCGTTGATTCCAATGCAGACGACGTGGTCGAAACGAATGCCCCTGCTTTCTATGCCATTTTGCCTTTCACGCCGATTATCGGTGTGCTGATTTTCGACGGTAAATGGGGCCCGAATCTGCATATCATCACTATTCTGGTCATTTGTATGTTGCTGACCGCCATTATAGAAACGCTGCGTAACCGTAACGGCAAAGCCGTCTTCGCCGGTCTGGACGTCGCTTATCGCGGCATGGCGGATGCGTTCGCCAACGTGGTGATGCTGCTGGTCGCAGCCGGCGTATTCGCACAAGGACTGAGCACCGTCGGATTCATCAGCAGCCTGATCGGACTGGCGCAAAACTTTGGTTCAGGCAGCATTGTGATGATGCTGGTTCTGGTGGTGATCACCGTGCTTGCCGCCATGACAACCGGTTCCGGTAATGCCTCGTTCTATGCCTTCGTCGAACTCATCCCGAAACTGGCGGCAAAAATGGGCATCAACCCGGAATACCTGGTCATCCCGATGTTGCAGGCGTCTAACCTCGGCCGCACTATTTCACCGGTTTCCGGCGTCGTGGTAGCCGTGGCCGGCATGGCAAAAATCTCGCCTTTCGAAGTGGTTAAACGCACCTCCGTTCCCGTACTGGTCGGTCTGATCGTGGTGATCGTCGCCACCGAAATTCTGGTGCCGGTGCATTAAACCTCCCCGATTTTAATACCTGAAACATTCAGGCTGTATCAAGGCGGCAACTGAGTAAGTCCCCGGGAGCATACAAAAGTATGTGACCGGGGCGAGTGAAGACAGCCAACGCAAAGACGGCGTGAAGGATTAAGGTATTGATCACATAAATACGATATGGGCTGACGCGAACTCAGGTTAAGCTACTGCGCCTTGAAGGTCGGGGAACTCTCCCTGTGCTGATTTGATGGCGAAACCAGCGTGAGAAAAGCTTTTATGTCGAATAATCCGGGCTATAAACGTATTGGCGGGTGGTTACTGGCCCCGATGGCGTATCTGATTGTGACGCTGCTGAGCGTCGTATTAATGCTGTTTCTGTTTTCAATGGCATTATTTGTGCCGGAATCGCGTGAATACTTATTCACCAACTCGCAGGCATTTACCCTGCAATGGTATTTCTCCGTGGTGACCACGCTGGCGATGGGGGCATTTACCGTCGCGGTATTGTGGCAATTCTGTAAGCGCGCAAGAGCCTTACCGAAAATGTATATTATCTGGTTATTATGTACGGTGCTTCTGGCGGTAAAAGCCTTTGCATTCTCGCCAGTTACTGATGATTTGGCCGTGCGTAACTTATTGTTACCTTTATTGGCCGCCGCCGTCTTTGTGCCTTATTTTAAGCGCTCATTGCGGGTAAAAGAAACCTTCACGGAATAACCCTGAGGTTTTTAATGTTTATTATGTCCGGGCAATTGTCATGACCTCTTATTTATTACTTTTTGTCGGCACTGTGCTGGTAAATAACTTCGTACTGGTTAAGTTTCTTGGCCTGTGCCCGTTTATGGGCGTTTCCAAGAAACTGGAATCCGCTATTGGTATGGGGCTGGCGACCACGTTCGTCATCACCCTGTCGAATATCTGCTCGTGGATCGTCAACACTTTCATACTGATGCCGCTGGGACTGGTGTATCTGCGCACCATGGCCTTTATTCTGGTGATCGCAGTTGTGGTGCAGTTCACCGAAATGGTAGTGCGTAAAACCAGTCCGTCACTGTATCGTCTGCTGGGTATCTTCCTGCCGCTGATTACCACCAACTGCGCCGTGCTCGGCGTGGCGCTGCTGAACATCAACCAGCAGTTCAACTTTATGCAGTCCGCGCTGTATGGATTTGCCGCATCGCTCGGTTTCTCGCTGGTGATGGTGCTGTTCGCCGCCATTCGTGAACGTCTGGTGGTGGCTGACGTCCCTGCTCCGTTCAAAGGTTCTTCGATTGCGCTGGTCACGGCTGGCCTGATGTCATTAGCCTTTATGGGCTTCACAGGTCTGGTGAAATTCTGATGTTTGAATTATGGGAAGCGATTGGCGCGCTGACCGCTCTGGCGCTGGTTTTTGGCCTGCTGCTGGGCTACGCCTCACGTCGTTTTGCGGTCGAAGGCAATCCGGTTGTCGATCAGATCGACGATATTCTGCCGCAAAGCCAGTGCGCGCAATGCGGCTATCCCGGCTGTAAGCCTTACGCTGAAGCGGTTGCCAATGGCGATAACATCAACAAATGCGTGCCTGGCGGCGAAGCGGTAATGCTCAAACTGGCGACCCTGCTTAACGTCGAACCCCAGCCAATGGGCGAAGATGCCGCTGCGGCGGTACCAGTACGCAAAGTCGCCTACATCGACGAGAGCAACTGTATCGGCTGCACCAAGTGCATTCAGGCTTGTCCGGTTGATGCCATTGTCGGTGCCACCCGCGCCGTGCATACCGTGATTACCGATTTATGCACCGGCTGTGACCTGTGCGTCGCACCGTGCCCGACGGACTGCATCGAAATGCTGCCAATAAAAACCACCACCGCAAACTGGAAATGGGATTTACAGTCCATTCCGGTTCAGGTCATCCATGCGGAGTAACATGTTTAATCTGTTTGCCGCGCTCAAAAAAGACAAAGTCTGGGACTTCGATGGCGGTATTCATCCGCCGGAAATGAAGACTCAGTCGAGCCACGTTCCGCTGCGCAACGTGCCGCTGCCTGAGCGCTTTATCATTCCTCTTCAGCAACACCTTGGCCCTGAAGGCGAGCTGTGCGTGAAAGCTGGCGACCGCGTATTAAAAGGTCAGCCGCTGACCACAGGTCGTGGCCGCACCGTGCCGGTTCATGCGCCGACATCCGGCATGATCACCGCCATCGAGCCGCATATCACCGCGCACCCTTCCGGCCTGAAAGAACTGTGTGTGCTGATTGAAGCCGACGGCCAGGACACCTGGTGCGAGCGTGAATTCATTGCCGATTATCGCCGGCTTTCTGCTGACGAACTGAATCAGCGCATCAGTCAGGCCGGTATCGCCGGACTGGGCGGCGCAGGTTTCCCGACCGCCAGCAAACTGGCAGGCGGCCTGACGTCTACCCGCACGCTGATTCTCAATGCTGCCGAATGTGAGCCGTACATCACCGCCGATGACCGGCTGATGCAGGAGCACGCAGCGGAAATCCTCGAAGGGACGCGTATTCTGTGCCACATGCTGCAACCGGAACGCGTGCTGATCGGTATCGAAGACAACAAACCGGAAGCCATTACCGCCTTTAAACTCGCCATTAAAGCCGAACAGGCCGAAGGTGTGCGCATTGAACTGCGGGTAATCCCGACCAAATACCCTTCCGGTGGTGCCAAACAGCTGACCAAAATCCTGACCGGCCTTGAAGTGCCGAAAGGCCATCACTCGTCTTCCATCGGCGTGCTGATGCAAAACGTCGGCACCGTATTTGCTATCAAACGCGCGATTATCGACGGCGAACCACTGATCGAACGTGTGGTGACGCTGACCGGCGAAGCGATGGCAAAACCGGGCAACGTCTGGGCGCGTCTGGGCACACCGATTGAACATCTGATGCGTGAAGGCGCATTGCAGCCGCAGGGCGACAAAAAGATGGTGATTATGGGCGGCCCGCTGATGGGCTTCACCCTGCCATCGCTCAATGTCCCCGTGGTCAAAATTTCCAACTGCCTGCTGGCACCCTCTCAGTCCGAACTGGGTGAGCCGGAACCAGAAGAAGCCTGTATCCGTTGCAGCCTTTGCGCCGAATCCTGTCCGGCTGGTTTACTGCCGCAACAGCTTTACTGGTTCAGCAAAGGCGAAGAACACGAGAAAGCACGTAAGCATAATCTCTTCGACTGTATCGAATGCGGTGCCTGTGCGTACGTCTGCCCGAGCAATATTCCGCTGGTGCAGTATTACCGTCAGGAAAAGGCCGAAATCCGCGCCATCGATGCAGAAACTGCCCGCGCCACCGAAGCCAAGGCACGTTTTGAAGCCAAACAGGCGCGCATGGAACGCGAGAAGTTAGCGCGTGAAGAGAAACACCAGAAAGCGGCAGTGAAACTGGACGAAGCACCGGCAACAGAAGCGCCATCTGCTGAAACAGCGGCAGAGCAGCCTGCCGAAGCCGATCCGCGTAAAGCGGCGCTTGCTGCGGCTATTGCTCGTGCGAAAGCGAAAAAAGCCGCCGCTGAGCAGGAAATCCCGGTGGCTTCTGAGCCGGTGCCTGAGACTCCGCCTTCTGCGGAAGACGATCGCAAAGCCGCCGTGGCTGCGGCTATCGCCCGTGTTAAAGCGAAGAAAGCCGGAAACAGCGGCGTTGTGGTCGAAGCGAAAGAAAGCGAACTGGCCGTTGCCCCGCAGGCGACGGCCGAGGATGACCGCAAAGCCGCTGTCGCCGCAGCCATTGCCCGTGTGAAAGCCAAAAAGGCCGCTGCGGCACAACCTGCAAATGGTGAAGAAAACGTGACAGCGTCACCTGCCGAGCCGTCCGCAGACGATAAACGCAAGGCCGCTGTTGCCGCGGCTATTGCCCGGGCTAAAGCCAAAAAAGCTGCTGCACTGAGTGAAGCGCAGGACGCTGAACCGGAAGAAAAAGAAACATCACAACAAGAAAGCGATCCACGCAAAGCCGCTGTGGCTGCTGCGATCGCACGAGTTAAGGCCCGTAAAGCCGCTCAGACAATGTCGAACGAGGAATAAATGGCCTTCAGGATCGCAAGTTCACCTTTTACGCATAACCGCCAGAACACCAGCACCATCATGATGATGGTAATTCTGGCGTGTATTCCCGGCCTGATCGCTCAGGTCTGGTTTTTTGGCTACGGCACGCTGGTTCAGCTGACGCTGGCTATCGTGATTGCCCTGCTGGCGGAAGGCGCTGTATTGCAGCTGCGCAAACAGCCGGTGAAAAAACGACTGGGCGATAACAGCGCCCTGCTGACTGCGGTTTTGCTGGGCGTCAGCCTGCCGCCGCTGGGTCCGTGGTGGATGGTGGTTCTCGGCACGATTTTCGCCATCATCATTGCCAAACAGCTTTATGGCGGTCTGGGTCAGAATCCGTTTAACCCGGCAATGGTAGGTTACGTTGTTTTGCTGATTTCGTTCCCGGTGCAGATGACCACCTGGCTGCCGCCGGATGTTTTACAGCATCACCACGTCGGATTCACCGACACGCTGCTGACCATTTTCACCGGCCATAACAGTCAGGATCTGACCGCGTATCAGCTGAATATGAACGTTGATGGCGTGACGCAGGCGACACCGCTGGATGCGTTTAAAACCGGTCTGCGTTCCGGCCATACCGCCGATCAGATCCTCGGAACCCCCCTGTTCAGCGGCACACTGGCCGGTCTGGGCTGGCAGTGGATTAACCTCGGTTTTCTGGCCGGTGGCCTGTTCCTGATGTGGCGCAAAATCATCAGCTGGCATATTCCGGTTGCCATGCTGGGTATGCTGGCCTTCTGCGCGGGTATCGCGTGGGGTCTGGCACCAGAAAGCTATTCCTCGCCGCTGGTCGGGCTGTTCTCCGGTGCGACCATGCTGGGCGCGTTCTTTATCGCGACCGACCCGGTTACGGCATCTACCACCCCGAAAGGCCGCCTGATTTTTGGTGCGCTGATTGGTTTGCTGGTATGGCTGATCCGCAGTTACGGCGGTTATCCGGATGGCATCGCCTTTGCAGTTTTACTGGCGAATATCACCGTGCCATTGATCGATCACTACACACAACCACGTGTTTACGGGCATCGCTGAGGAAGAATTATGTTAGCTACAATGCGACGCCACGGCCTGATCCTGGCTTTCTTTGGCGCACTGATGACCGGCATGACGGCGCTGGTCAATCTGATGACCAAGCCGACGATTGAACATCAGGCGCTGTTACAGCAAAAATCCCTGTTTGACCAGGTGATCCCGGCCAGTGTGTACGATAACGACATGCAGAATGAATGTTACAACGTCACCGATGAATCTCTCGGCACTGCCACCCCGCACCGCATGTATCTGGCGCGTAAAAACGGTCAGCCGGTGGCGGCTGTGGTAGAAACCACCGCGCCTGACGGCTATTCCGGTGCGATTCAGTTACTGGTTGCCGCTGATTTTCATGGCAAAGTCTACGGTTCCCGCGTGCTGGAACAGCATGAAACGCCGGGACTGGGTGACAAAATCGAAGTGCGCATTTCCGACTGGATCAAACATTTTGCCAATCAGACCATTAACGGTCCCACCGACGAACGCTGGGCGGTGAAGAAAGATGGCGGTATGTTTGATCAGTTCACGGGTGCGACGATCACGCCGCGCGCCGTTGTGCGTTCTGTAAAACGCACTGCATTATTTATCGGGACGGTACCGTCTCAGCTTTCCCACCTCACCCCTTGTGGAGCCCGTGATGAGTGAAGCCAAAAAGATAATCGTTCAGGGTCTGTGGACCAATAACTCCTCGCTGGTTCAGCTGCTGGGACTTTGTCCGCTGCTGGCCGTGACGTCCACCGCCACCAACGCCCTGGGTTTAGGTCTGGCGACCACGCTGGTGCTTACCTGTACCAACGCCATGATTTCCGCGTTTCGCAAGTGGATCCCGGATGAAATCCGTATCCCGATTTACGTACTGATTATTGCCTCGGTGGTGAGTACCGTGCAGATGCTGATCAATGCATACGCGTTCGGTCTGTATCAGGCGCTGGGGATCTTTATTCCGCTTATCGTCACCAACTGTATTGTGGTCGGACGCGCCGAAGCCTGCGCGGCCAGCAGCCCTGTCCATCTGGCTGCCCTTGACGGTGCGATGACCGGTCTGGGCGCGACCTGTGCGATGTTTGTGCTCGGTTCGATGCGTGAAATTCTCGGCAGCGGTGTGCTGTTCAACGGCGCAGATCTGCTGCTCGGCAGCTGGGCGAAAGTGCTGCGCGTGGAAGTGCTGCATCTGGACAACCCGTTCCTGCTGGCGATGTTACCGCCGGGCGCGTTTATCGGCCTCGGCCTGCTGCTGGCCGCCAAATACCTGATTGATCAGCGCATGAAAGCGCGCAAAGCCGTGCAGCATGTCGCGGCTGAAGAAAGTCTGCTAAAGGGAAGTGTTCATGAATAAGGAAAAGCGCATCGAAATTCTCAGCCGTTTGCGGGATAACAATCCCCATCCGACGACCGAGCTGGTGTACACCACCCCGTTCGAGCTGCTGATTTCGGTTCTGCTTTCCGCGCAAGCCACGGATGTCAGCGTGAACAAGGCGACGGCAAAGTTATATCCGGTCGCCAACACCCCTGCATCCGTTCTGGCGCTTGGCGTGGACGGCGTAAAGGAATACATCAAGACCATCGGCCTGTTTAATGCTAAAGCCGAAAACGTGATCAAAACCTGTCGTATCCTGCTGGAAAAGCACAACGGCGAAGTGCCGGAAGATCGCGCTGCTCTGGAAGCCCTGCCGGGCGTAGGCCGTAAAACCGCCAACGTGGTACTGAACACCGCTTTTGGCTGGCCGACCATCGCCGTCGATACGCACATTTTCCGCGTCTGCAACCGGACGAAGTTCGCGCCGGGGAAAACTGTCGATGACGTCGAAGATAAATTACTGAAAGTGGTGCCCGCCGAGTTCAAGCTCGACTGCCATCACTGGCTGATCCTGCATGGTCGCTACACCTGTATTGCGCGCAAGCCGCGGTGCGGGAGTTGTCTGATTGAAGATTTGTGTGAGAGTAAAGAGAAGGTTTATGCGGAGTGAAAGGGGTTCCCTTTGGATCCCTTTAAATGGCTTTAAAAGCTTTAAAAGCTTTAAAAGCTTTAAAAGCTTTAAATAGAATTGAGTAAATTTCGGTTTCTCAATAACGGTTATCACACGGCCTTTCGTGCCGAAACCGACCAGAGGGGAAAGGCTTTTCCCCTCTGAACTCCCCTCGCTTTTTCAAACATGTGATCCGCGCGCTGGCTATGTTTCAGCAACCGCAGCGACAGGCTGGAAATCTTGCCGCTGCGCGGTTCCTTCGTTTCGGGATTGCAGCCTATGGTCTGCAACCTCTCATTCAGCAAGCTTTCTGAATCGCCCGCAGGATCTTAAATTCAAAAAACAAAATTTCTCTGTTTTAGAGAGTTCAATGGCGTGCTCAAAATCCAGCTGAACGGAGCGGCTTCGAGACCCGTGGCTCGAAGACCGAGAGAAGGTAGTGCGCAGCACCTGGATTTGCGCCACTCATCAATGCCGCAGAACATGTCCCTTGCGCCAGCGGAGCGCGCAGTGAAAAAGCGCGGAGTCCAGAGGCCCGCGCGTTACCGGGTCTCTGGTCGGTGTGGGCCGACGCCCACGACCTTGAAGTTGAAGTTGAAGTTTAAGTTAAAAGCCGCCATTGCAGCGGCCTCTGCAATCAAATAAATGATTTCGCCTGCTTCAGCACCACATCACACGCTTTAGTTTTTACTTTCTCTTTCACCTGCGTCAGGCCGCTGCCGAGATTATTCAGATCCACACTCTGATCTTTACCGGTTTTCAGTAAACCGCCCAGCCCTTGCTGGTAATCCTGACTTTCAGCACCCGCTGCTGTCTCAATGCCAAGTTTATTAAGAAGCTGGTCTTTCACGTTTTCAGTGCTGGCTTTGGAAAGCACATTGTTCTTCACACAATACTGCAATACACCAGCGACGTTGTTCGCGCTGGTCGAGGTCAGTGCGCTGTCGCCGCCGCTGAGCAGGGAGGTCAGCGAAGAGGTGGTACCCGTTGAACCGGTTTTGCTGGTGCCATTCAGTCCGTCGCTGGCAGCCTGCTGCAGTTGTCCGAGAAGATTATTTGAGGCCTGTGCGCCTGCCGAAAGCAAAATACCCGCAGAGGCCATCGCCAGAACAACCGCTTTCAAAGTTTTCATGTCTTACTCCATCCATTTCACATAAGTATTGCGGCAAATCTTGGGCTTAAAGTTTGATGACATCAATAGGAATACCGGAGAGAACGTCTTTATTGCGCCATATTTGATGACTTGTTAAGCGCCTGCTGCGCCAGCCAGACACCCGCTGCCGTGAAGAAGTGCTGAGCCAGCGGCGTTGCCCTTCCCCCTTCGGCGACCACCAGCGCGGCGTGACGGCTCATCGGCGTGATATCCAGCGGACAACGCTTCAGCGCAGGATGCATTTCATCAATCAGATGCCCGCGCGGTACCAGCGCACAACCGATGCCAACAAACACGCCCTGCATCAGCTGGAAAATCGAGGTGCTTTCCAGCGTCGGATGCAATTCCAGCCCGGACTGGCGGAAGAAATTATCCAGATAACGACGGAAATAACGGCTCGGTTCAGACAGGCATAACGGCAATGCAACCGCCTGTTCAGCAGTCATCAGTTCAATGTCCTGCAACTGCGGGAAATGGTCCGGGTGATACACCACGTCAACACCGCCATCGTCGAGCGGCACCAGCTGGAAACGCAGCTCATTTAGCGTCGAGAACTCAAAGAAACCGATCCCCACATCTACCGAATGACTGCTCAGCGCTTCGATCAGCTGATCGGCGCTGACTTCCGAAACCCGGTAATCCAGCCCCGGATGCGCTTCGCTGACGGCTTTGATCAGTTGCGCCAGTGACACGCTGCATTGCGGCATGACGCCGATACGCAAGGTACCGCTCATACCCTGTTTCAGCGATTCGACTTCCAGTTTCAGCCCTTCATAGACGGCGACGATTTCGCGTGCCCAGCTGAGGACGCGCAGCCCTTCAGCGGTAAAACCTTCAAAGTTATTACCGCGATTGATCAGATTAAGGTCGAGTTCTTTTTCGAGGTTCTTGAGACGCATCGACAGCGTCGGCTGGCTGACAAAGCTGGCTTCCGCCGCCCTGCCAAAATGCCGTTCGCGCTCGAGGTTACAGAGATAGATAAGTTGTTTGATATCCAATTTAGTGTCTGATTCAGCTGGTAGTTTTGCCTGATTGAGTGTTGCCTATTATAAGCCAAAGTCATGGGTATGACGCAGCGGATTAAACCCGGCTAAAGCATCCTGACGCTGTTTGCGGGCACGGCGGGCCAGAGCATACGCCGGGTCGCCGTTGAAACCGTGGAATCCGCCCGGATAAATGCTGAATTCTGCCGGCACGCCAGCGCGGATTAACCGGCGGGCATACTCAATATTCTCATCCAGGAATAAATCAATCGAACCGACGCCAATCCAGGCCGCAGGCAATCCGCTGAGATCTTCCGCGCGGGCAGCGGCTGCATAATATGAAACATGCGGCAAACCCGCTTCATGCCCGAGATACGCGTGCCAGCCAAAACGGTTATCCTGACGCGTCCACGAAAACTCGCCGGTGACCGGATTGGGGTTGGGAGCGGTGACGGTACGGTCGTCGAGCATCGGGTACATCAGATTCTGAAACGCCAGCTTTGGGCCACCACGGTCGCGGGTCAGCAATGCCAGCGACGCTGCCAGACCGGCACCCGCGCTGTCGCCCATGACACCGATATGCGCAGAGTCGATGCCAAGTTCATCTGCCTGTGCGGTCATCCAGACCAGCGCGGCATAGCAGTCTTCCAGCGGGCCGGGGAAAGGTGTTTCCGGCGCAAGACGATAATCTACCGAGACAATCACGCAATCCTGCTGCGCCGCCGTCGGACGCGTCAGCGGCGTCGACTGTTCCGGACTGCCAAGTACATATCCCCCGCCGTGAATATGCAGGATGCCCATCCGCCCTTTGCGCTCATGTTGCGGCGAAATCACCAGCACACGCACCGCCGGTGCATCTTCGTCGCCTGAAATGTGATGTTGAGTCACCGTCACCGGCAGACCGTCATCCTGTGACAGACTTTCCAGAGCCGCGGCCTGACGCTGCTCACGCATGGCGGGCAAAGCGGAGGCTTCGAGCTCGCGCTCCGGCATATCCGCCAGCAACGGGCGCAGCTCGGGGTCTACAAGGTGGGCAGTATTCATCGCGGATCCTTATCAGAAATGATTTATCCCGTTATTTATAACGCCCTGCGCCGTTTTTAAAAAGTCTGAATCGTTATGGCTTATACCTGATTAGGTTCAGTATTTACAGTTGTCCAGAATATAAAAAAGGGGCCGAAGCCCCTTCCGTCATTTAGCAAAGTGCGATTACTTATTGCTTTGTTTGGTCGCAAAACCTTTGTTCAGTTTGCGCCAGTACACCAGCCAGGTGATCAGCGCACAGACCACGTAAAACACCAGGAAGACTTTCATCGCGCCAGCCGGTGAACCGGTCATTGCCAGTGAAGTACCGAACGCTTTAGGAATAAAGAACCCGCCAATCGCGCCGATTGAAGAGATAAAACCGAGCGCCGCAGCAGTATCCGTCACCGCTTCACGCAATGCTTCATCATCACTGGTACCGCGTGCTTTAGCCTGATCGGTAGTCAGTTTACGGAAGATCACCGCAATCATCTGGTAGGTGGAACCACTGCCCAGACCGGCCGTCAGGAACAGCACCATGAATACGGCGAAGAACGCCGGGAAGTTACCGCCCACGCCGCCAACCGGCAGGGTCAGGAACAGCAGGCCCGCGAAAATCGCCATCACAATGTAGTTCACCAGCGTCACGCGGATACCACCGAGACGGTCAGACAACATCCCACCCGCAGAACGCGCCAGCGCACCGAAGAACGGGCCGAAGAAAGCGAATTGCAGAATGTTAATGTCAGGGAACTGAGTTTTGGTCAGCATCGCAAAACCGGCGGAGAAGCCGATAAAAGAGCCGAACGTTGCCAGATACAACACACTCATGATCCACAGGTGGCCGCGTTTGAGTACCGGTAACTGCTGGCGGATTGACGCTTTGGATGACGCCAGATCATTCATGCCGAACCAGGCTGCAATCGTACCGATCAGCAGGAAAGGCACCCAGATCCACGCCGCATTTTGCAGCCACATGTCTGAACCGTTCGCCAGCGTTTGTTTGTCACTGAACGCCGCGAAAACGCCAAGGGAAATCACCAGCGGAGCAACCAGTTGCATCACGCTCACGCCCAGATTGCCCAGACCGCCGTTGATGCCCAGTGCGCCGCCCTGCTTCGCTTTCGGGAAGAAGAAGCTGATGTTGGACATGCTCGAGGCGAAGTTTGCGCCACCAAAGCCGCACAACAGCGCGATGATCAGGAAGACGTTGTAAGAGGTGCTGGTATCCTGCACCGCAAAGCCCAGCCATGCACATGGCAGGATCAGGAAAACGGTGCTGATTGCTGTCCATCGACGACCGCCAAACAGCGGGATCATAAAGGAGTAAGGTACGCGCAGCAGTGCGCCGGAAACTGACGGGATCGCAGTCAGCATAAACAGCTGATCGGTGGTGAAGTTAAAACCGACTTTGTTCAGATTGACAGAAACCAGGCTGAACAGCATCCAGACACAGAAACCCAGCAGCAAACAGGGAACAGAAATCCACAAATTTCGGCTGGCCACTTTATGCCCGGTCTTTTCCCAAAATTCCGGATCTTCCGGACGCCAGTCCTGCAAAAGGCGGGACGGTTTTTCCGCCGGTGAAGCTGATGTATGTGACATGTTTACCTCGGGTGGCAACGCATTGTTGTTGTAATGATTGAGTTATGTCGCACACACTAGGTAGAGCCCCGCCTCCCGATGTTGATACAAATCAACGCAACAGCAGGTGGATCATGGCCTAAAATTGACCACAAATCCTTTATGAGTATTCGGCGAGTTTCCAATAAACTGCTATTATTCATAAAGTTGATAAAGAGTTCCCTGCCCCATTTTTACCGGCACGCCCCGCATGGAAATAAGGGAGTAATCATAAAGAGGTATAGGGAAACTCCCTGTGATCATAAAAAATGCCCACTCCGTACAGGACTGTGGCGATCCACACTTTTCACTATCCCGATAAATTCCAGGAATTCTATTCATGCTTAAACGTGTTCTGCCTTCTCTTTCGCTGGTCAGCCAGACAACATTACTGATGTTGCTGCTCGGCCTGCTGGGTATTGGCGGAATGAGTATGGCAGCGTGGATGGCGGGTAGTATCGAAGGCAATGCCCACGCGATTAATAAAGCCGGTTCGCTGCGCATGCAAAGCTACCGGTTGTTGTCCGAAGTGCCGCTCGACGGGAAAAACACCGCGTATATTCGCCAGATTGAAGCCGATCAGAACAGTGTCGATTTGCTGCAGGCGGTAGAGCGCGAAAACCTGCAACCGCAGTTCCAGGCACTGCGCAATTACTGGCAAACAACGCTGCGGGATCAGATTCTGACCGCAAAGCATCCGCAAGACGTCTCGGCCAATATCGCGGTCTTCGTGGGTCAGCTTGATGTGCTGGTCGCCGAACTGGAACATAAAACCGAATACCACTTACAGCAGATTTCGCTTATCCAGCGCGGTCTGGTCACCGTAACGCTTCTGCTGCTGGCGCTGACCATCTGGTTTCTGCGCCGTCATTTGCTGGCCCCGTGGAGAAGTCTGCTCTCGCAGGCCAGTGCCATCACCGCCGGTGATTTCAGCCATCGTTATCAGCGTAAACGGGTTGCCAATGGGGATGCACATAATGAAATGGATATTCTCGGCGACTCGCTGAACAGCATGTCCCTGGCGCTGGCGGAGTTGGTCGATAATCTGGCGCAGCGCGTAGCGGAGAAAACCGCCGATTTACAGCAGAAAAATCAGATGCTGGATTATCTTTATCGCGTGAGCCGTCAGCTTCACACCAGCGAGCCGCTCGAAGCGCGGATGGAGCCGGTGCTGAAAGAATTGCAGTCGCTGACCCCGCTGAGTGGCGTACAACTGCGGCAATACGAAAATAACAGCGCCGAAGTGTTCAACGAATTCAGCAATGCTTCACCACGTCAGCCTGTCAGTCCGAAAGTCGGGGAACATGCAAATGACGGTGGCGAGTCTTTAAGCTGGAGTCTGCGTGATGAACGTGAAAATTACGGCGTGTTACTGGCGCAACTGCCGCCGGGCAAGAATCTGAATGATGCACATCAGCAACTGATAAGTACCCTGCTTGAGCAACTGACCAGCACGCTGATGCTGGCGCGTCAGGCCGAACATCAGCAACAGCTGATGCTGATGGAAGAACGTTCGGCAATTGCCCGCGAGCTGCATGATTCTCTGGCGCAGTCGCTTTCCTGCCTGAAAATTCAGGTCGCCTGTCTGCAAATGCACGCCGCTGCTTTCAGCGAAGAAGATCAGAATGTGCTGCAACAAATGCGCGATGAACTGAGTACGGCTTATCGTCAGTTGCGTGAATTGCTGACCACGTTCCGCCTGACGCTCAATACTCCCGGCCTGCGGGCTGCGCTGCAACATACGGTCGATGAATTCTCACGCCGCATGGGACTGACGATAGATTTTGATTACCAGATCCCGCCGCGTTCCGTGCCGGCCAATCAGGGCATTCACCTGCTGCATATCGCCCGTGAAGCACTGAACAATGCCTATAAGCACGCTAACGCCACGCAGGTTTCGCTTTCACTGCATTGCATCGACGGTGAAATCACGCTGCGCATTTGCGATAACGGCGAAGGTATTTCACCGAATGTTGAACGACAAAATCATTATGGTCTGATCATCATGCAGGATCGCGCCAGCACCTTACACGGTAAATGTCGGGTTGCCCGACGCCCGGACGGCGGCACAGAAGTAACAGTCCGTTTTCGTCCGGAAGCCCTGCCCATTAATCCCCAGGAGCAAGTATGAACGACATGACCCCTTCCACTATTTTGCTGATTGACGATCATCCGATGCTGCGCAACGGCGTCAAACAGCTGATTGCGCTGGATACCAGCCTGAAGGTGATTGGCGAAGCCAGCAACGGTGAACAGGGAGTGGAACTGGCGAAACAGCTCGATCCCGACCTGATCTTGCTTGATCTGAATATGCCGGGCATGAACGGTCTTGATACGCTCGACAGTATGCGCCAGACCTCGCTTTCCGGCCGCATCGTGGTGTTCAGCGTATCGAATCATGAAGATGACGTGGTGACGGCACTTAAACGCGGCGCAGACGGCTATTTACTCAAAGATATGGAACCGGAAGATTTGCTGACTGCGTTGCACAACGCCGCCGCCGGGAAAATGGTGCTGAGTGAAGCCCTAACGCCAGTGCTGGCCGCCAGCCTGCGGGAAAGCCGTCCGAGCGGCGACCGCGATATCCAGTCCCTGACGCCGCGCGAGCGCGATATCATCAAACTGATCGCAGAAGGTTTGCCGAATAAGATGATCGCCCGCCGCCTGAATATCACCGAAAGTACGGTGAAAGTTCACGTCAAACATCTGCTGAAAAAAATGAAGCTAAAATCCCGCGTCGAAGCCGCAGTGTGGGTATTGCAGAGTAATGTGCTTTGACAGTCGTTAGCCTTTAAAACCCCCTCGCAACCTCCCCCTTCGCGCAGGGGGAGGAGCAAAAGCAATTCGCCTTTCTGCCTTAGCTAGAAATTCAGCCCCGCATCGTCGCCGTACTGCGGTTGTGCGGTCAGCGGCGGGGAGACATTGAGCGTAATCCAGTTCGATGTCACTTTCTGGGATTTGCTGTCTTCGACCGTGACGGAAAGCCGGTAGCTGTTGGTCGCACCCGGCGAGTTATCCCACGGCGGCACAATCACACTCCAGCCATCAGGGTTACGGTTATTCGCCGGTGGCGTCAGGCTCAGTGCCTGCGTGTCACCCTGCCAGCTCAGCGCCACGATGGAATTCATCGCACGTAATTGCAGTTTGAGCGGCACTGTTTCGCCCGGCTGCAATGACCACGGCGGCGTGGCTAAAAACACCGATAACGTTTTGCGCTGCTTAAATTCCATCACCGGCATGTTATTGCGATCGACCATATCCATCCGGCTACCGCGCAGCGATCGCGCTGCCGCCACATTCTGCGATGACAACTGCTGAGCCAGCGGCACGCCCAGCCGGTAGTTCAGCGTCAGTTTAACCAGATCCTGATTATCGCCGTCCTGCCCCGCCTGATGCTCCGCCATCACCGTCACCAGCGGAACTGGCGTGTAATTGAGTCCGAACGACACCGCCGACGGATTGCTCTGGCGCGTTCCGTTACCAAATAAATCGACCCGATCACCAAAATACTGTTCGTAACTGAGCGACGCACCCAGCTGGCGATAAAACGGCAAATACCCTTTGGTGGAGATGTCATAACCGCGAGCCTGACGGCGCAACTGCGTCGACGTACTGCTGTCGGCTTTCCAGGAGGACAACGGCTGATAATAGTTGGTCGAGAATCGCAGATAGTCTGTCCAGGCTTCCGCGCCCAGACTGCCCCGCGTCAGCTGACGGTCAAAATCATTATCGATAAACGCGTTGTAGCCCAGCATCCACGGGCCGGTATTGATGCGCTGTCCCAAACCGAAGTTACCGACCGTGGCGTCAGCCGCGCTTTGCAGACCGATCTGACTGTAGACCAGATTGTTTTCAGAATTGTATAACGGGCTGAAGAGCTGACCGGAGCTGCCATCAAGATTATGCCCGGTCACATCCAGCGTGGTACTGACCGTGCCCAGCGGCGAAAGCAAGCTGCTGGTTTCTTTCTGCACCAGTTTGGCGGCCTGAGTCAGCGCCAGCGTTTCGGCCTGTATGCGCAGCGGATCGTCGCTGTCAGTGGTGGTGGTTCCCAGTTCTTTCAGGGTGGTTGCCAGCTGTTTTTCAGTGGCACTCGGGCCGGTATCATTCTTAATGTACTGGCTGCCCAGATTCGGCAGAACATTAGTCTGCGGCGCAGTGCCGGTACTAAACGTTGAATGATTATCGCTGGCCGGCAGGAAACCGGTAAGTTTATAGCTGAGGCCGCCGTATTCGGCAGGGTCTGCCGTCAGCGCACTGGCGCTTACAGCATAAAGAGCAGTTCCCCCTGCGAGAATGGCAGGGACTGCGTAACGCTTCAATAAATCAGAAAAAAAATCTGTGACGTTTGTCATGCCTTACACATTTTGCAGGTAATATTTGATCTTACCTCACGAGCAGCATAATTCAACCTTCATGCCACAAAAGGTCACACACCCCTTCTCCTTAAGTGAAATCATTTGAATTCATTTCCTTGATGAATATATGGATGATTTGTCATCAGATCACAAAATCTCATCTAAAATTACATCGAAATAATCAATTCACACACATTTCATAACATTTTTAACACACTAACCATTTATCTTTACAGTCTGTTTTCATTTATCCTTAGCAGGTTAACGATTTCTGATGCCACCCGACTGCTTTAGCAGAGCGTATCTCAAATCAGAATGGCGTTTCTCCGTGGAAGTTTTATCCGCCGGTAACAGGCAGGATCAGCGCCATTTATAGCCAGTTGTTGCAACACATAGCCCTTCTAAAAAACAGGGAACATAAATGAGCAAAAAAACATTGCCCGGTGTGACACGCCGGCAGATTCTCTCGTTCACGGCAGCCTCAGCGGTATTGGGCGCAGCCAAAGCCGCAAACGCAGTCACGCTCAAAGGTACGCCCGTGTGGAGCCCCTTCGATGCGAGTCCGCCACCGCAAATTGACATCGATGGCTGGGCGTTCTTCACCGACGCTGAAGCCGCCGCAATGGAAGCCATCGTTGACCGGCTGGTGCCTGCCGATAATCTGAGTGTGGGCGGCAAAGACGCCGGTTGCGCGGTGTTTATCGACCGCCAGCTGGCTGGTTTCTACGGCACCTACGCCCGCCTTTATATGGAAGGGCCTTTCCAGGAAGGCACGCCGGAGCAAGGCGATCAGTCTCCGCTGGTTCCCCAGCAACGCTACCGTCTTGGCCTGGCCGCACTGGATAAATATACCAAGTCTCAGCACCAGAAATTGTTCAAAGACCTGCCCGGTGACCAGCAGGACCAAATTCTGTCCGGTCTGGAAAACGGAAAAATAGCCCTCGATGGGATCGATTCCAAACTGTTCTTCGCCATTGCGCTGAAAAACACCATGGAAGGATTCTTTGCCGATCCGATTTATGGCGGTAACCGCAATATGGTGTCGTGGAAAATGCTGGGCTTCCCTGGCGCACGCTACGACTACCGCGAATATGTCGGCAAACATAACCAGAAACTCGATCTGGAACCGCTGAGTATTTCGGGCGGCGACGCATGGAAAATGAAAAGCTAAGGGCAGAACAACATTATGGCAAAGAAATTACCTAAAACTGATGTGGTGGTGATCGGGCTCGGCTGGGCCGGTTCAATCATCGCCAATGAATTATGCGATGAAGGCCTCAACGTAGTGGCGATTGAGCGTGGCCCGTGGCGCGATACCGCCCGTGATTTCAACGTGGCCACCGTCACCGATGAATTGCGCTACAACAGCCGTCAGGAACTGATGCTGCGCACCCGCCAGAACACCATCACTATCCGCAACAATCCGGCGCAAACTGCCCTGCCAATGCGCGAATGGGGTTCTTTCCACCCAGGTAACGGCACCGGCGGCGCAGGCAACCACTGGGCGGGGATCACCTTCCGTTTCCAGCCGGATGAATTCCGTCTTAAAAGCCATCTGACCGAACGTTACGGCGCTAACGCTATCCCGGAAGAACTGGTGTTGCAGGACTGGGGCACCGACTGGGATGAAATGGAACCGCATTACGCGTCTTTCGAACGCCTTGCCGGGGTTTCCGGGAAAGCCAGCAATGTGAAAGGCGAACATCATGATGGCGGTAACCCGTATGAAGGGATGCGCTCGATTGAGTATCCGACCCGTCCGATGGATCAGCCTTATGGTCCGACGCTGTTTGCTGAAGCCGCGCGCAACATGGGCTATAAAGCATTCCCCGTGCCCTCTTCGCTGATTTCCGAGCCTTATACCAACCCGCTCGGCGTAAAAATGGGGCCATGTACTTACTGCGGTTTCTGCACTAACTACGGCTGCGCAAACTACTCGAAAGCCAGCGCCATCACCACCGTGTTACCGGCGCTTATCCGCAAAGAGAATTTCGAAGCCCGCACCAACTGTGAAGTGATGCAGGTGCTGACCGATTCCACCGGCAAACGCGCCACCGGCGTGGTTTACATCGATTCTTCCGGCGACGAGTGGGAACAGCCGGCGGATCTGGTGATTGTCAGCGCATTCACCTTTGAAAACGTGCGTCTGATGCTGCTTTCAGGTATCGGCAAACCGTACGATCCGGTGACGTTAAGCGGCACCACGGGTCGAAATTATGCTTATCAGACCGCCAACGGCGTGCAGCTGTTCTTTGATGACAAAAACTTCAACCCGTTCATCGGCGCAGGCGCGGTCGGTATGGGCATTGATGATTTTAACAATGACAACTTTGACCACAGCGGTCTGGGCTTCTTCGGCGGCGGCAGTATCCGCGTGACGCCAATCGGTGGCGCGCCAATCGGTTACCGCCCTGTTCCGCCGGGAACGCCGAAATGGGGCAGCGAGTGGAAAAAAGCCACGGTCGCTAACTACCTCAGTTCTATGTCGATCGGTTGTGAGGCCAGCAGTTACACCACTAAAACCAACTATCTGTCGCTCGATCCAAACTATAAGGATCGTTTAGGTCGTCCGCTGCTGCGTGTGACCTTCGACTTCCCGGAAAATGACCTGAAGATGGCCGCGTATTGCACCGGTAAAGTCGCTGAAATCGCCAAGGCAATGAACCCGCGCCAGCTGGTTGCTAACCCGATGAAAGGCCACTGGAACGGTACACCGTATCAGTCTTCACACGTGGTCGGCGGTTTTGTGATGGGCGCGGATCCTTCCACCAGTTCCGTCAATAAACACCTGCAAGTCTGGGATGTGCCTAACCTGTTTGTGGTCGGCGCGTCGGCCTTCCCGCAAAACCCGGGTTACAACCCGACCGGCACCGTTGGCGCGCTGGCGTTTAAAGCCGCCCATGCCATCCGTAACTTCTATCTGAAAAAACCGGGAGAGATGATCGCATGAAAAAGTTAACGTCATTCTCACTCGGATTACTGGCATTGAGCGTTTCCGGTCTGGCACATGCCGCGGGTGACGGCTCTTTCGATCAGGTAGAACGCGGGCGTTATCTGGCCACCGTGGGCGACTGCGCGGCCTGTCATACGGCCTCAACGCCGGATGCCAAACCTTTCGCCGGTGGCGTGCCAATTGAAACGCCGTTTGGCCGTCTGGTCGGCGCAAACATCACGCCGGATCCGGAAACAGGTATCGGTAAATGGAGCTTCGACGACTTCCAGCGCGCGATGTCCGAAGGCATCGGTCACGGCGGAAAACGTCTGTATGGCGCGATGCCGTTCACGGCGTACACCAAAGTCACCCGTGACGATAACGCCGCCATCTGGGCTTATCTGCAAACCCTGCAACCAGTGCATCACGAAGTCGAAACCAACCAGCTGCCGTTCCCGTTCAACGTCCGTACCAGCCTGATGGGCTGGAACTGGCTGAACTTCAACAAAGGCGAATTCAAACCGCAGATGGATAAGTCTGCTGAATGGAATCGCGGCGCCTATATTGTTGAAGGCCTGGGACACTGCGGAACCTGCCACACGCCGAAAAATATGATTGGCGGCGATAAAGACAGCGAGTTCCTGCAGGGCGCCGTGGTGGAAAACTGGGTTGCTCCGGACATCACTACCAATAAACACACCGGTATCGGCAACTGGACGCAGGAAGATCTGATGCAGTATCTGAAGACCGGTTCTAACCGCTTCGATATGGCCTCAGGCCCGATGGCTGAAGAAGTGACGAATTCTTCACAGCACTGGACGGATGCGGATCTCAAAGCCGTGGCGGTTTATCTGAAAGACAGCGGACACGACAGCGGGAATAAAGCCCCTGCGCCGGTGAAAGCGGAAGATAACGCCATGATGGCCGGGAAGCACATCTATGCTGACCGTTGTTCTGCGTGCCATACACCGGACGGCAAAGGTCAGGATGGACTGTTCCCGCGTCTGGCTGATTCCGCGCTGATCAATCAGACCAATGCCACATCGCTTATCCGCGTAGTGCTGACGGGCAGCCGTCCGGTCGCAACGGACAGCAAACCAACGGCGCCGTCTATGCCTTCGTTTGATGCCAACATGAGTGACGCCGATGTGGCGAACGTGCTGACGTATATCCGTAACAGCTGGGGAAATGCCGCTGCGCCGGTGTCAGCCTCAGACGTGAAAGACCTGCGTGCAGAACTGAAGAAATAAGCAGGAAACTGCGCATTCAGCGTGATCTGAAAATGAGAAAGGCCGCGCAAGCGGCCTTTCTTTTTACAAGCATCACGGATAAATCAGTGCCTGGAAGGCATCTGCATAATCTGTACTAACAGATGATCGTTATTCTGACTTAATTGCACCAGATGTTTGCATTCCACTTTAATCGCAGTGAGCTGTTCTTCGGTCAGTGAGTACGGCAGGTTAATATCAATGCTGTACATATTTTGCTGCTCTGCCAGTTCAATCAGCCGGACGATATTGGTTTCATCGCTGACCTGCGTGGACACCACCTGTAAAGCCAGTGCGCGTAAGGCTTCCTGCCGGGAATTTTCTTTTTTAGAGCGGGATTTCAGTACCATGCCGAAGAACGGCATCACACCGTAAATCGCGTCAACAAAGCTCCATTTCTTTTTGCAGGATGCGGACAAATACTCCATATAGTCAAAGGTCGCTTTTTGACTGCGCGCATCAGGTACCAGGCGGTTTTCATTCATCCCCTATTCCTCTTCCTGGTCAGGGTCAATCAATTAGGTAAATCAATCTGTAACGATGAAGATATTCACCTATATAATGGCATAATTCACCGATACTTTGCCAGTCGGTTCGGGTGCTTAAGTTTGAGCAATTATTGCCTGATCAGACAAAATTTATCATTTCAGAATTTATCGAAAGTATTTCGCGTATATGGAATTTACGCCGCAAAACTGACATGTTCTATTACGCTCGCAGGATGGCGTCGCCAGCCGGGTCACGCTATCCTACTCACCGGATTTCTTAAAGCAGCAAGCCAATGAATAAAATCGTTTTTGTAGAAGATGATGTAGAAGTCGGCAACCTGATCGCCGCCTATCTGGGTAAACACGATATCGATGTTCTGGTTGAGCCGCGTGGCGATACAGCGCAGGCACGCATTGAGAAAGAAAAACCCGATCTTGTCCTGCTGGACATCATGCTTCCCGGCAAAGACGGCATGACGTTGTGCCGCGATTTACGGCCGATATTTCCGGGGCCCATCGTATTACTGACCTCGCTCGACAGCGACATGAACCACATCTTATCGCTGGAAATGGGCGCGAACGATTACATCCTGAAAACGACGCCACCGGCAGTGCTTCTGGCGCGTTTGCGCCTGCATTTACGCCAGAGTCCGGCGCAGACCCTGCAGAGCGAACAGCCGGTTCAGGCGCTGACAAGCGGCAATGCCCTGCACTTTGGCCAGTTATGCATCGATCCGGTGAACCGTGAAGTCACGCTGGTGGATGAAACTATTGTGCTTTCCACCTCCGACTTTGATTTGCTCTGGGAACTGGCGACCCACGCAGGCCGCATTATGGATCGCGAAGCTTTGCTGAAAAACCTGCGTGGCGTCAGCTATGACGGGCTGGATCGCAGTATCGATGTGGCGATTTCCCGCCTGCGTCGCAAGTTATATGACAACACCCTTGAGCCCTTCCGCATTAAAACCGTGCGTAACAAAGGCTATCTGTTTGCCCCTAACGCCTGGGAGTCGCTGCAGGAATGAAAAAGCTTTTCATCCAGTTCTTTTTGTTACTGCTGGTCTGCTTTATGGTCATGGCGATGCTGGTCGGGCTGGTCTATAAAGTGACCGCGGAGAAAACCGGCCGGCAGTCCATGAACGACCTGATGAAAAGTTCGCTCTATTTAATGCGCAGTGAGCTGAGGGAAATCCCGATCAAAGACTGGAATAAGACCATCAATACGCTGGATCTGAATCTGTCTTTCAAACTGCACATTGAACCTCTTGGTAAACGCAAACTCAGCCCGCTGCTCGATCAGCGCCTGAAAGACGGCGAAATTGTCGCGCTCGATGATGAATATACGTTTATCCAGCGGGTGCCGCGCAGCCATTACGTGCTGGTAGTCGGTCCGATCCCTTATCTGTTTTATATGCACGAAATGCGCGTGCTTGATTTCGTTCTGCTGATGTTCATCGGCCTGTCGCTCGCTTTACCCGTTTTCCTGTGGATGCGCCCTCACTGGCAGGATTTGCTGCGTCTGGAAAACTCGGCGCTGCGCCTGGGTAACGGGCATCTTGACGAACGCATTGATTTTGATTCGACCTCCAGCCTGAACCGTCTGGGTGTGGCATTTAATCAGATGGCGGACAATATCAGCACGCTGGTGGCCAGTAAAAAGCTGCTGATCGACGGCATTGCGCATGAGCTTCGTACACCGCTGGTTCGCCTGCGTTACCGGCTGGCTATCAGCGAAAATTTACCCGAGGCGGAGCAAAACGCCATCAACCGGGATATCGGGCAGCTTGAAGCGCTGATCGATGAACTGCTGACGTATGCGCGCCTTGACCGGCCGCAGGTGACGCTGAATCTTGAAAAAGTGAATCTGGCAGAATGGCTGGAAGACAAAGTCGATGATTTCCGCATGATCACCGAGCGCACGATCCTGTATGACGCGCCGCAAAACAGCGATTTCGGCGGCGTAGATTTACGCCTGATGGAGCGCGTGCTGGATAATCTGGTCAATAACGGGCTGCGTTATTCACAGGAAACCCTGCGCGTCAGCCTGTGGCTGGACGGTGAACTGGCCAGCCTGCAAGTCGAAGACGACGGGCCAGGCATTCCACAGGAAGAACGTCAGCGGATCTTCGAACCTTTCGTGCGTCTGGACCCAAGCCGCGATCGCGCTACCGGCGGCTGCGGGCTGGGGCTGGCTATCGTACATTCCATCGCCGTGGCCTATCAGGGACGCATCGCCGTTGACAGCAGCCCGCTGGGCGGTGCCAGTCTGCGTTTCAGCTGGCCGGTAAAACCGACATTTAATCTGGCTGTTGAGCAGCCTAATAACGAAAATCAGGAAGGGAGCCACAATGACCATCGCTTATAAAAAACTACACGACACCTTCGCCCGCCTCTCCCGCTTTGGCCACTTATCGGCAATTGCAGGCTGGGACGCCGCCGCCATGATGCCACCGGAAGGCGGACAAGCCCGTTCGGAAGCACTGGCCGAACTGAGCGTGCTGACGCATCAGATCCTCACCGCGAAACAGGTAGGTGAATGGCTGGAGCAGGCGGGCGGCGAACAGCTCAACGACGTGGAGCAGGCAAACCTGCGTGAGATGCGTCGTCATTATCAGCAAGCAGCCCTGCTGCCGGAAAGCCTGGTGCAGGCAAAATCACTGGCAGGTGCGCGTTGCGAGCAGGCATGGCGCATTCAGCGCAAAAGCAATGACTGGGAAGGTTTCGCTGATAACCTGAAAGAAGTGGTGAAACTGAGCCGTCAGGAAGCGCAGCTGCGTTCAGAAGCCGCGGGCATCAGCCGCTACGATGCCCTGCTCGATTTATACGAACCGGGTATGACCTCGCAGAAACTCGACGTGCTGTTTGGCGATTTGAAAACCTGGTTGCCGGATTTGTTGCAGACCGTGGTCGAAAAGCAAAAATCTGAAACCCGCATCGCGCCGCAGGGTCCTTTTGACATCGAAAAACAGCGCCAGCTTGGGCTGAAAGTGATGGAACGTCTGGGCTTTAACTTTGGCGCCGGTCGTCTGGATGTCAGCGCGCACCCGTTCTGTGGCGGCGTGCCGCAGGATGTGCGTATCACCACGCGCTATAACGAAGATGAATTCCTCAGCGCCATGATGGGTGTGATCCATGAAACGGGTCATGCGCGTTATGAGCAGAATCTGCCAAAAGAATGGCTCGGTCAGCCGGTTTCTAACGCACGCTCAATGGGCGTGCATGAATCTCAAAGCCTGCTGTTTGAGATGCAATTAGGTTGCAGCGAGCCGTTCCTGAAGTCAGTTTACCCGCTGGTAATCGAGCAATTCGGCCATCGCAAAGGGCTGGATGAAAGCAACTTTATGAAACTCAACCAGCGCGTTCAGCCTGGTTTCATCCGCGTTGACGCTGATGAACTGAGCTATCCGGCTCACGTGATTTTGCGTTATGAAATCGAAAAAGCACTGATGGAAGGTGACGTTGAAGTTGACGATATTCCGGCCTTGTGGAACAGCAAGATGAAGGAATATCTGGGCATCAATACCGTCGGGAATTACCGCGATGGTTGTATGCAAGATATTCACTGGACCGACGGCGGGTTTGGTTATTTCCCGACGTATACGCTGGGTGCCATGTATGCCGCGCAATTGTTCCAGACGGCCAACAAAGCGATCCCAACGTTGCAGGACGATATCGTACGCGGCGACCTGACGGCGTTGTTCCAGTGGTTGCAGCAAAATATCTGGCAACACGGCAGCCGTTTCTCGACGGATCAGCTGATCAAAAATGCCACGGGCGAAACGCTGAATCCGGCGTTCTTCCGCACACATCTCGAAAATCGTTATCTGTAATTCAGCTGTAAAAAAACACCTCCTTTTCGCAAAGGAGGTGTTCTTCAACGACCTGCTACCTGAGCTCTTTATCCCGCGACGTGATATTTCAGCCGGTATTCGCCAGAGCCAACCTCGGCGGTAAACCCTTCAGCATTACGGATAAATTTCACACCATCGGCTTCCAGTAAAGTTTCAGCGCCCGTCAGCACCAGAGTAGCGGAAGTATTTGCCGGAACATTCACGCAAAGACTGACGTCCTGACCACTGACATCCCAGCGGACGCCTATTGCGCCGTAAACCGACTGATAGCGCGTTTCCAGCCAGTTCAGGCCACCGCCGGTCAGCGGTTTGATGATGAAATGCTTGAATCCGGGCTGTTCCTCGTCCGCTTCAATCCCCGCCGCCACACGGTAAAGCCATTCGCCCACTGCGCCGTAAGCATAGTGATTGAAGGAATTCATGTCAGCGCTCCACATACTGCCGTCCGGTTTAATGCCATCCCAGTGTTCCCAGATGGTGGTGGCACCGGCTTTCACCTGATACAACCATGACGGAAAATCGTCTTTCAGCAGTAAATTCCACGCTTCTTTGACGTGGCCATTCTGGCTGAGTGCATGGCAGAAATACGGCGTGCCGACAAAACCGGTGACCAGATGACCGTCGTGTTCTTCGAGTAATTCAACCAGCGTATCAGTCGTTTTCTGGCGAAACGCCTCGGGTACCAGATTGAAATACAGCGCCAGAATGTGAGCGGTTTGCGTTCTTGCCGTCAGGCCCCCGGACGGTGTGAAGAATTCCTCCTGAAAACGCGCGACAATCGCCTGATGCAGGGCATGGTAATGTTCATAGTCTGCGTTGCGTTTCAGCACTTTGGCGGTTTTAGCGAACAATTGCGTGGAGTAAGCGTAATACGCCGTGCAGGTCAGGTCGTTTGGCGTGGCACCGAAATAACTGCCCTCTTTTGCATCCAGCGCCACCCAGTCGCCGAACTGCAATTTGTAGCGCCAGATATGATTTTCGGCATGGTCAGTCATGAAATCAATCCAGCCTTTCATGCTGGCGTACTGGTTTTCCAGCACGTTGGTATCGCCATACATCAGGTACATCGTCCACGGATTGATCACCGCAGCATCCGCCCACGCCGATGCGGAATGGGTTCCGCCTTCCGACAGCAAACGGTCTTTGCCACAATAGCCGGTAAGGATATCCGGGATAACGTGCGGCACGCCGCCTTCCGGCGTCTGGTCATAACGAAGATCGGTCAGCCATTTGGCGAAGAAATTGCGGGTTTGCATCAGATAGCTCGCCGTGCGGCAAAAAATCTGTGCATCGCCCGTCCAGCCCAGCCTTTCGTCACGCTGCGGGCAGTCCGTCGGCACATCAACAAAGTTACCTTTCAGGCCCCACAAAATGTTGTGATGCAACTGATTCAATTCAGGATTTGAGCAGGCGAAATAGCCGGTCTGTTCCATTGCGGAATGCAAAACAATCGCAGTGAAATTATTCAGATCCAGCGGTGCCGGATACTCCTCTACTTTCACAAAACGGAATCCCTGCCAGGTGAAATGCGGATGCCAGGTTTCTTCGCCCTCACCTTTGAGAACATACTCAGTGCGCTGCGTGGCTGAACGCAGGTTATCAAGATACACATTGCCCTGCGCATCCAGCACTTCAAAGTGGCGGAGCACCACTTTATCGCCCGCGTTGCCCCGGACCGTAAACTCTACCCAACCGCTGAGATTCTGACCAAAATCCATGACGGTATCGCCCTGCGGCGTGGTGATAAGCCGTACCGGTTTGAGTTCTTCCATTTTTCTGACCGTGTTACTTCCCTGTGCGACCAGCGTGGATTTTTCATGCGTCACACGACTGACCGGGCGCCAGGCATTGTCAGAGAAACCTTTCGCGCACCAGCCGGGGATTTCCCGGCGCGCATCATAAATTTCGCCGTCATAGATTTCTGAAAAAAGAATGGCGGAGTCGTGGCATTTCCAGCTTTCATCACTGACCACAACCTCCTGAGAACCGTCTTTGTAATTGATGACCAGTTGCGAAATAAACGCAGTTTGCTCGCCGTAATAGTTACGATGACGGCTGAACCCCATATCGCCTTTGTACCAGCCTGCACCTGCAATGGCGCCAATGACGTTTTCACCCTTTTCCAGATGGCTGGTCAGATTATAGGTCTGATAAAGTAAGTGATTGTGATAACTCGTCCAGCCCGGCGTCAGGGCATCTTCTCCGACTTTCTGGCCATTAAGATGTAATTCATAAAGCCCCAGCGCGCTGACATGAATAAAGGCTGACTGAATATCTTCAGTACAGTTGAGGACAAACGATTTTCTCAGTAATGTGCCCGCGGACTGATCTTTATCAGCCGGTGTTTCAGCAGAAATAAAATCAGCCTGCCATTCGTGTGTATAAAGTACCCCGGATATCATCTCTGCGGGAGAACTCCAGTTACTGGTCTCGCCATAATTATCACGCACCTGCACACGAATAAAATAATGCTGGGACGAGGTAAGCATTAATTCCATTAACGGAACATTATTTGAACAATCGCTTTCCTGCCATTCGCCGCGAAGCAGAATATTATCAAAATTCTGTTGATGGCTAATCTGGATCCGATACGCCGTTTGCCGGACGTTTCTGTTGTGGCTTTCAATCTCCCAACCCAATACAGGAAGTTCCTGCACGCCTGATAATGCGGATTCCTGATTCAGTGTAAGTCTGGTTACTGCGAGCATAATTCGTGACTCCTTTCGTAATTTCGGTGAAATAGATAACTAAATTTGTTTAACAGCGGATGCCGGATATTCAGGCGTTGTATCTTTTATGAGCACTCCGGCCTCACTGTTGAATTCGTTCCGTTGTTTTCCGTGGAAACAGATCCAGCCGATCAATAATCCGGAAGCCACTGTCGCGGATAACAGGGTATAAAGCACCTGCGGTCCGGCTTCCAGTAACAGCGGCGTAATAAAAGCCAGTACACCGCATAACAACCGGGAGATAGCGACGATAATACCTTGCGCCGTCGATCTCAGCATGGTTGGGAACGATTCCTGTGACCAGACTTTCATGATCCCTTCGAAAGCCAGTCCGCTGCCTATAGCAGTAAAGAATAGACAACAGAACCAGGAGGCAGGTGAGAAATTAAATAATACCGGCAGGAAGAATCCGCCCGCGAAACAAATAGCCCCCAGAATAAATGCGGGAATACGTTTCGGCGTATCAACAAAGCGCATAAACATGATCCCGGCGAACACTCCGACCGGCATGGTCAGCAGATTCCACAGCGAGTTTTGTTCAACAGAAATACCCACCACGTTTACCGCGATATAGGTGCCAAACTGACCACCGGTATTCGCGGCAAGATTGGTGAAAGCGTAAAACAGACACAGCGCAATAAACGGCCACAAGTATTTCCCGTGGATGAGATCTTTAAATGAGGCTTTCTGAGCCCGCACCGTCACAATGCCTGCACGCCTTTCGTTTCTGGCGATCAGCCATAATGGGGATTCCGGGATGGTACAGCGCAACGCCAGCAAAACGACGGCCACGGCGCAGACATGCAGATACATAATCTGCGCACCGGGCCGCCCCCACCCGCCTACGACGGCAGAAATTGCCATCGTGCTGCCAATCCCTAAGAACCACAGTAGATTCGACAAGCCGATAATCTTGCCGCGGTTTTTGTCTGTTGCCGCTTCGGCAATTGTCGCCAGAGAAACGGGTAAATCTGCACCAGTGGCCAGCCCTACCAGCAATGTTCCCGCCAGCAGCAGCGCAAAAGTGTCGCCGAATGCCAGAAACAACGTGCCGATAATGATCATTATCATGGTGGCAATAAAGACTTTGCGTCTGCCGTAACAATCGCCCAGCCTTCCGCCCGTCAGTGCCCCCAGCGCAATGCTCAGCGTGAGTATTCCTGAAAGTATTCCTATCTGAACTACCGTGGTGCCGATCGTTTTCTGATAAATAACCAGAGCCGTTCCGTTTGAAACTATAGCAGCAGAATCAATATATGACGCCATGCCGGAAACCACCCCGACGTACCAGGGATTAGGTTGTTTAGTGGTTGACATAATAATGTCCTTCAGAGGTGTACGTGAATTAAATGATCCTTGAGAGGTCCTTTCTGTTTACTGTTATTATGGTTAGCTATTACTGCTTTGAAGTATTACTTTAAGTTATTACCTTGAATTATCAGAACAGGTTATTACTGCGTAGTTGAAATAACACTGTTACTGACTCTCATCCTTTCCTGAGAGGGTGTTCTTTGAAACTGTTTTTTGTACGCTTCCGTCAGGCGTGATGTGGTGGAAAATCCACACATCGTGGCTATTTTCCCTATGCTTAAATCCGAGGTTCGCAATAACTCCTGCGTTTTTAATAAACGGTAGCGCTGCTGGAATCTTTCCGGTGTAAAGCCGGTGATCTCCTTTATAAACCTGAACATGGTTCTTTTAGCGACACCACTTTCTTCGCATAAATAATCCCAGTTAATTGTGCAGGTATAATTTTCGCGCAGATGATTCAGCAGATGGCGCTTCCCTGATTCTGTCTCACTGGCACGACATTCTTTACGCATGGCACACTGATAAAGCATCACTATCATCGATAATAAATAAGACTCTGCGGTCGCAAAGTAGGCGTTATCATATCGGGCATCACATTGCCGGGTGATTTTATCCGTCAGTTCAATCACTCTGGCCAATTCTTCATCCGTTAATCCTGTACGACGTCTCTTCATCGACCCGGTATATTCTTTGATCCCTGCCGTCAGTTCAGCGATGTTATTGATAAAATGAAAAGGTCGTTCTTTATGTAGCAGAATATTGATTATTGACAACTTATTAGTAGATTCATAACAGTGAACATCGTGCGCGCTGACGATAAAAAAGTCGCCTTTATGAATAAACTCCACCTGATCGTTGATGATATGAAAGCCGCTGCCATTGCGGACAATAACCAGTTCATCAAATTCATGCACGTGTACATCTTCCATCGACTGTCGGTTCATATCGAATAAACTGAAAGCATGATGTTCTGAAAGAAAGAAATCACTGACCTTGAGTATTTTCATGCATTCACCGAGTTAATGATTAATATAATTCACTGTAACTTTACCGGGTCATTTAAATATTTCGTGTCGATAAAAAGATTAGACCGTAATAATTATGACAAGTCTATACGATGCACTGGCACTGTGGCGTAAGCGCCCGTGACATTTGTTTCATTTTTGTATCAGAAATCTCATTTCAGGATCAGCACGCATAAAAAAGCGCAGAAAAATCTGCGCTGGATAAACGTGGTGCAACGGTTCTCTGTCCGTTATGTCTGATGCAACCGGTGCTTATGCCCTTTCATCAGGCTCAGCGACGCAGAAAAAGCGGCACCTTCATCCCCGGCCATAATGGCTTCGTAAATCCTCTTATGCTCATTCAGACACATGCCCCCTTCTTTTGAAGAATATTCAAAAAACCATTTGAATATAGTGGTCAGCACGTTGCCAAACGGCACATAAAAACAGTTACCGGAGGCAATAAAGATCATCCGGTGAAATTTGGTATCGATATCCACCCACTGCTCAGCATCAAAATTTTCAGCGACATGACACATCTGTCGGTAGATCCGCGAAAGTTCGATGCGCTGTTCTTTGCTGGCATTCACGGCGGCCAGCGCGGTAGCGTGCGGTTCAATGGCTTTGCGAAATTCCAGAAACTGGTGATAGATTTCTTCTGTCGCTTCCATGCCCTGCATCCATTCCAGCAACTGCGGATCCAGCATGTTCCACTGCGCGCGTTCTTTGACGCGGGTGCCGATTTTAGGCCGCGACTCCAGCAGCCCTTTGGAGGTCAGCAGTTTCAACGCCTCGCGCAGTGCGGTACGGCTGACGCCAAACTGTTCGCCCAGCTCGATTTCACTTGGCAAAATGGCTCCCGACGCCAGTTCGCCCGACAGGATTTTACGTGCAATATCACGTGCGATATGGGTATTCAGGCCACGGGTCATGCCTGCGGCGGTTTCAAACTGCAACGTCATGCTCTTCCCTTTTTACTGTGCAGATTGCCGACATCATAGTTCAGGCGACGGCACGCTGCATGCGGCCGTCGCACTGAAACACCCAAACTGTGCGCTACGGCGCCATCTGACCGCCATTAACGTCTAATATCTGGCCGGTGATGTAACCGCTGCAGGCGTGCGAGGCGAAAAACAGGTAAGACGGTGCCAGTTCTTCCGACGTACCGAAACGTCCCATCGCAATTGACCCGGCGATTTTCTCACGCACTTCTGCACTTTTATCCGCGTGAAACACAGTGTCGATAGTGCCCGGCGCGATAACATTGAAACGGATATTGTCTTTGGTGAATTCCTTCACCCAGTTACGGTGAACGTTGTGCAGCCAGGCTTTTGAGGCCGCGTACAGACTCGCTCCCGGCCCGCCGCCTTCACGTCCGGCAATGGAACCGGTGCTGATCACCGACGTGGTTTTACCGTTTTGCTTCGCCGCATGACGTAAATGCGGAATGGCGAATTTTGTGACCATCAGCGCCGAACGGGCATTCAAATCCATCACATGGTTATAAAAATCGTCGTCGATGTTTTCCAGCCCCTGACGCCCGCCAAGACCGCCGGCGTTATTAATCAGTACATCTATTCCGCCAAAACGCTCGACAAAGTTCGCCACCAGTGCCTCGCATTCGGCAGATTTCGTGACATCTGCGCCAAAGTACGCCACTTCGCCGCCATTTTTAGCGATATCAGCCGCCAGTTTATCGAGGCTGGCATCATGACGATGGCCGTTAATCCCGACCTTTGCGCCCGCCGCCGCAAATGCCTGCGCCGCCGCCAGACCAATGCCTTTAGTTGAACCGGTAATCAAAACACGCTGACCTTTCAAATCGTTAAACATAATGACTCCTTTATGATTCAGGGATGTTCAGAGGTGAGACGGATTGCCACGCCACGCTGAACGCGTCTTCCGCTGCCGGTGCGGCACGGTTACTGATGCGAACGTTCAATGTGCGATTATTGGCAAAGTAAATATTCAGTTCAGTTTGCTCATCGTCATGGCTCACCACGATGATGCGTTCGGCCTTACCGCGCGCATTAACAGACGTTTCGGTGGCTTCGTCGAAAAAACCGTGGGTTTCAAATACGCTGGCAAAAATGGCATTCGTGCCGTGAGTACGCAGCAGTAATGCCGGTTCGCAGCGCAGGTTGAAATGTGGGTCGTTCGCACCGGTACGGGCGACAATCAGTTGGCCGCCTTCAGGGAAAGCGCTGACCAGCGTGCGGTAGCTGTCGCCGTCAAGCCAGCTGAACAGTGCCGAATCCCCCGCGGCGATTTCAGCGCGCCCGCCATCCCATAAGTGCTGATAACCGTGATCTTTGCCCAGGGGTTTCAGCTCGCCGGGCACCTCCAGGGTGACGTCTGTGCGGACAAACTGGCCGAGATGATGCAGACAATAATCGTAACCATGTGGCTGCGCGCTGGTCAGGCGAAATACGTCCACCATCAGCGGTGACGATAGTTCCGGCAGGCTGAGCATCAGCACCGTCCGTTGCTGGTCGACGCCCGGCGTGTAGTTTTTCAGCCGGGCGCTCATACCCTGTTTTTCCGGATTATCCGTCACGAAGAAATGCGGTTCGCCCCAGCGTTTTTCAGCCTCAAGGCTGTCACCGTGATTCTGGCTTTGCCCGTCCACCACCACGGTGTTGTGCGCGACAGTTTGCTTGCAGTAACTGTTATTTTCAGGGATGTATCGTCCGCCGAATTTCGGCTCCACGTTTACCCAGCGGCCAAAACCGTAATCACGCAGGAACTCACGTCCGCGGCTGAACAGGCTAAGATGCAGGCCGTCAAAGTGTCCGTGATTGAGTGCCGAATGCAGGCGCGGAATACTGCCGTGCTGGCCGTACCACATCAGCGCCATATCCTGATTTTCTGTGTTGCTCCGCAAAATACCGATGCCGCCCTGCGTCCCTTCGGGGCCATCACGTAGCTGGACGCTGCCCCACTTCACAGGCCGCGCGGGCGATTGCTGCAACGCATCGGATAATTCCAGCGCGGCGGCGCTGACCCAAACGGTGTGCTGTTGTTGGGCGACGGCAATCCACTGCGGATTGTGGCCGTAACGGGAGTAACAAACGCTGGCGGCGATTACCGCGCCATCATCACGGATGTTGATGGTTTTCGAGGAATCATTCAGCGCAGGCCAGGTTCCGTCGGGGAAGGCGGTCTGCATCAGGGCTTCACAGGTTTTCCTGATGATCTGCTCGCGGAACGTATAAATCTCCAGTTCCGGCTGGCGACGTTCGATGGCCTCACTCAGCAACAGCAGCGGGCGCAGCGCAAAACGGTGATAATACGGGCCTTCGATGTAATATCCGTCCGGCGAGAAAAGCTGGCTCAGCTGGGCAAAAAAACCGCCACTTTCACTGTCGCCTTGCAGTCCGTATAGCGCCTTTTCCACCAGCACTGAATCGCCCAGCACGTAACCGCTGATTGCCGCCGCCGCCACCGACCAGATGCCGTGGTTGTGCACGATATCGAAATCTTTGGTATGCAGGTTCAGCGCGTCATCCGCCATCACCTGAAACAAGTTTGTTTCAATATTTTCCCGCTGAGCCTCGCTGAGCGCCGGGACCAGGCAGTGATAGCCTTCGACGGCGTACAGCCAGAACATGTTTTCATTCAGCGTCTGATGGAATAAACGGCCTGGCGAATTACTGTCTTTGCTGATGGCACTGCCCAGCGACGGATAAATCGCGGCATAACCGTTCAGCAGCGCCAGCGCATAATCCAGGTAACGCGGCTCACCGGTGATCAGATATAAACGCCCGGCCAGATTGATCCCCAGGTAGTTTTGTTTGTGCTGCGTATGCTCCGGCCCGCCCGCTTCGCCGTGACCGGGAATATTCAGCGGTTGCGCGAGCATTTGTTCCAGCGTGACGATGTGCGCCCGCAGCGCCGCGCCCAAAGGGGAATCCGCGTTAATCTGTTCACGCAGTTTCTCCGCTTCACTGACGCTTATCAGCAACGGCTGCCAGTCATTCATTTTTTATCCTCCGCCACCTGTGGCGCGACGTATCCCTTCGCAAAGGAAGGCAGTGAAAGCAACCAGGTTTCTCTTTCAGCTTCCATGACTGCGCCGCGGGTAACGTCTTCGTGATAGCCGCCGGAAGCCGGTTTCACCGCTCGCGGCAGAGTGAATGTTGCGCTGCGAATTTGCTGCTCGTAGCGTTTCTCACCGGTGGCATTATCCGCCCAGGAAAGTAAC
Organism: Rahnella sp. JUb53; assembly: GCF_004346065.1. Lineage (NCBI taxonomy): Bacteria > Pseudomonadati > Pseudomonadota > Gammaproteobacteria > Enterobacterales > Yersiniaceae > Rahnella > Rahnella sp. JUb53. The sequence continues at coordinate 784,319 of NZ_SLYT01000001.1, read as the reverse complement.
GGCACCGGACGCACGCGGATCTGATCAAGTGATTTGTACGGCCACGGCAGCGCCGGATCGGTAAAGCGCGCCATGAAATCCAGCGATTTGAGCACACTGCCCCCCTGCAACGTGCGGTAATGCCACAGGTCGATACCATTTTTCTGCGCCAGCACCGCCATCATGCTGATCGCCTGCAAATTGAAATAGCTGTAATGAAACGATCGCGTCCGCGCCAGTTCAGCGGGCTGCGTGCCATCGGGTTTCAGCTGCACATCCAGCTTACTTTTCATCAGCTTCACCATATCGCCAATCACCGCTTTATCGCCCAGATACCACGCAATACCGGAAACCTGCGTCACATACCAGTTGCCGTGATTGTTCTCCGTGCGTCCTTCCTTTTTGGCGATTTTGCTGCCCTGCAACCACGTCAGATAATCCTGCATCCACGCGCGCATTTGCTGTTCGTCGTTGTCGGTCCACGCCGGATTACCCCGTAACAGAACCAGAGAATCCACAATCCGGGTCGAGAAATAGCGTCCATCCAGCACTCCGGCGTTGCGCCCGGGCGAGATACCCGGCACGCCCTGCGCGTAATTCAGATTCGGGTTCATTCGCGTTTGTGGGGTGATAAACCAGGTGCGCAGCAGGCTGGCAGCTTTATCCGCGTATTTCTGTTCGCCGGAGAAATACCAGGCCAGCGTCAGGTTCTGCACCCGTGCGGTGAAATCAGCCAGCCGCACGCCATCACTCTGATCATTTTTGCTTGCGGGATTCACATGACCGTCTTTACGGATCCACGGCAGGCCATCGGGTTTGCTGTCATCCGGCCACCAGTACGCGCTCAGGCTGAGATAATCATGTTTCGAATCGCCCGGCGGCGTCATACCTTTGTCGGTCACACTCAGTTCAGGCTTTTTCAGCGCGGAATCCGCCGCCGCCAGCAGATGCTGATACGCGTCAGTGGTTTGTGGCGCGGCATTGTGGTCACGCAGTTGCTGGCGGACAACGGCCATCTGCGCCGGATTCAGAAATGCCGGTTCAGCGGCCAGTACGCCCGCAGAACCCGTCATCAGCGCCAGCAGCAGCGTTGCGCCGGTGGTCATGCTGTTCACAGTTCTTTTCACCTTTTTGCCCTGCATTAACTTCATGTTTTCTCCCGGCTCCGCGCCATTGTCCCGATGAGATCTCACGCTTTAGTCATACTAATAAAGCAATGAAATTTCAGTTTCGCCAGTCAGAATTGACTTAAAAACCCACATTAAGCCCGACAAGTGACCAAAATCACAATTTGATAACAAACTAAGCATTTCTTATTTGTCCGACTTTTAATTTCATTTCTCTCTTCTACGCTTGCTCAATACATAACCAAAAAACATCTCACCCTACAAACGAGAGAGTCACGACAATGGATATCAACGTTCTGGTCATGATCGGTTACTTCGTCTTAATGATTGCCATCAGTTATGCGTTCAAAAAGATGGCCTCCGGCTCTTCAAGCCACTACTTTCGCGGCGGCGGGCGAATGCTCTGGTGGATGGTCGGCGCGACCGCCTTTATGATCCAGTTCAGCGCCTGGACATTCACCGGCGCGGCCGGACAGGCTTACCGCTACGGGTTCAACGTCGTCAGCGTGTTCGCCGGTAACGTGTTCGGCTATCTGGTCGCCTGGTGGTGGTTCGCCGCCCGCTTCCGTCAGTTAAGGGTTGATACTGCCACAGAGGCGATTAACCATCGCTTCGGCAAAGGTAACGAACAATTTTTCACCTGGATGATTATCCCGCTGAGTATCCTCAGTGCGGGCGTGTGGCTGAACAGTCTGGCCGTGTTTGCCAGTGCAGTATTCCAGCATGACATTACGCTGACGTTATGGGTGACGGGCATCGTGGTGCTGGTGATTTCGCTGCTGAGCGGCGCGTGGGGCGTGGTGGCAAGTGACTTTGTGCAGACGCTGGTGGTGGCAATTATTTCCATCGCCTGCGCGGTGGTGGCGTTGTTTAAAGTCGGCGGCCCGGTGAAGCTGGTGACAGAATTCCCATCCGGGTTCTTTACCGGTCCGGATGTCGGCCCGCATTATATTTCACTGCTGGTAGCCTGCTTCCTGTTCTTCTTTATCAAGAACGTACAGAGCATCAATAACCTGCAAGATTCCTACCGTTTCCTGAATGCCAAAGACAGTTTTAATGCCAAAAAAGCGGCGCTGTTTGCGCTGGTACTGATGCTGGTGGGCACGATTATCTGGTTCATCCCGCCGTGGGCGGTGGCGATCCTTTATCCTGACGCGGCTACGGCACATCCGGAACTGGGCAAAAACGCCACCGATGCGGTGTATCTGATTTTCGCTGAACGCGCGATGCCAATGGGCACCGTCGGTCTGCTGATGGCTGGCTTGTTCGCCGCGACAATGTCATCGATGGACTGCGCGCTGAACCGCAACTCGGGGATTTTCGTGCGCAGCTTCTGGACGCCGATCATTAATCGTAACAGCGAGCGCAGCGATAAATACCAGCTGCGCGTGGGCCAGATTGCCTGCGTGGTGAATGGCGTGCTGGTCATTTTGGTGGCGCAATACATGCACACCATGCAGACCGTCAGCCTGTTCGACCTGATGATGAAAGTCGGCACACTGATGCAGGCACCGATTGTCGTGCCCCTGTTCCTCGGCGTGTTTATCCGTAAAACGCCTGACTGGGCGGCGTGGGTCACCGTGTTGTTTGGTTTATGCGTGTCTTACGTGGTCGCAAACTTGTTCACCGCGCCGGATGTCGCCCGTCTGCTGGGTATCACACTGACCAAACGCGAACTGCTGGACGTCGCCATCATGTGGAACATTTTTGCCCATCTGGTGTTTACCGGCGGCTTCTTCTGCCTGACGACGCTGTTTTATCGTGAGAACGCCTCGGCGAGAAATACCCAGCGTCAGCAGTTCTTTACCGATATGGAAACGCCGGTCTATGCCGACCATGAACAAGATGAGTTTGACCGGTTACAGCGCGATAAAATCGGCCGCATTTCGATGTACATGGGTGCGGGTCTACTGCTGATGGTGCTGGTGCCGAATCCGCTGTGGGGACGTATTTTATTCCTGTTGTGCGCCCTGTCCATTCTGCTTTTCGGCTGGATTTTACATCGCAGCGCCGAGAAAGGAATGAAAGCGGCACAGGCTGAAAAAGCATTGAAGAGGAATGTGGCGACGTCTCAGAGATAGCGCAAGTTACCCGCGATACCGATCATAAAAAACCCGCTTTATCAGCGGGTTTTAATGTCAGACAAAAAAGAGAGCACCGGATTTACTTCGGAAGTTCTGTTACCTGTTTCACTTCAGTTTTGCTGATCTGCTGTTTCACACCGTTGGCATCGGTGTATTCTAGCAAGCCGGAATCGGCTTCTTTTGGTTTGCCGTCACTGATGATGGTTCGCGCATCATTCGTCTGGATGGCATAACTTGTGCGTGTACAGCCCGACAGCGCAGCGACACATAACACAGCTGCTAAGGGTAAAAGTAATGTCCTATTCATGATCTTCATGATCTTCTCCTTTCGTTATACGTTTCCGGATAAATCAGTTATCCAGTTCGCTCATGTTTTTAACCTGATCGCGATTAATCTGCTCGGTCTTGCCGGTTTCCGCATTGGTATAGGACACCAGACCTGTATCGTCATCTACCTGAGGTTTCCCGTCCGTCACGATGGTTTTTCCGTCCATCGTTTTAATAGCCTGATTCGATGCACAGCCTGCCACAAACAAAATTGAAACGGCGGCCAGCGATGCGGCGATTAGGTTATTCCTCTTCATACATTTCCTCCTGAAAGGGTTCTGACTTAACAATTAGCTTATTAAGTATAGTCACTCTTTCGGGAGGCCTTGAAAAATAGGACAAACGGAAGTTTTTTGACTGTTTTATCAGCGACCTTTAAGGCGCTCGATGGCCAGTTGCAGCGCATCATTAGGCTCGCCAATGGCATCAACCGCCTCTTCCTGAGCGCGGCCGAGCCATAATGCCAGCCGCTCACGGCTAATTTCCTGGCCGTTTTGCGCAAACATCAGACAGCACTCACCCACCATACGGCAGGCTTCCTCAAAGGCCATTTTTGAATTTTCCACCGCCACTCCCTTCAGCACCCAAAAAAAGACACATATTGTTAACGGCAGAGTCAGGAAAAAGTTGCCCTTTTTTACCCAACCTTTACCATAATGCTTTCTGAGTTGTTGTTTACGGATGAGTACCAAACTCACTTCAGGCGACTGAGAACTGCCCCGATTCAGCTAAAAACCGCTTAAGAATATTCTGCATTAGTATCCATTATTCCTAAAAATACCTGTACAACTTTGTGCATCTTGTATAACTTTATAGTCACACAAGTAATCATTAACTACGCACACATTAACAAGAGGATATGTCATGCGTCAGAACAAGCACGATGGATTGTCTCCGGAGGCCTCCCCTTCTTTATACGGTCAGGGCTTTTCTAAAGAGGAAACAATGGGACGCGTTGTGGTTGAAATTCTGGAAGCAGGCAAGAACCTTAATCGCAAGGCGTTGTGTTCAAAACTGTTGAATCGTGTTGAATCCGCTGGCAGCGAAGAAGAGGAAAAGCACTATATGAAGCTAATCCGTCTGGTTCTTGAGCGTGACTCATGATTTGTTGAGATTTAAGTAAAGATTGGCTTCATAGAATTTCGGTTTGACATATTATGCGGGCTTGATTAATTCATAGCCTACCAATACTTTATTCCCGATGTTGTAGTTCCTGGTGGTTTGAAGTAATAACTCTGAACCTGAAGCTAATCTGTCCAAGACCTTTGGTCAGCGTATATTCAGAGGCTGATAATATGTATAGAAGTAATGAAGAAAAGTTAACGGACAAGCTGATTGGTGAGGCAGTAATATCCTTACTTAAATCTAAAAGTCCAATTTCAATCGACAGACTCATTAAGCAGTTACAGTTTATGGCTGTAAATGCTGAGAACTTAACTCGAAAAAGCGCCCTGGAGCAGATCATAAATGAGATGCGCCACGATCAGGCTGATAAGCGTGCGCGTGTCAGTTATGAAGTACGGGACGTCGACAATGTACGACACTTTTTCAATACTGAAGGGCCGTCCGATGACCAGAAAAAACATTGATACATCAAACGAGTGTGCCGTGAGCCACAACGACTCGATGGTATCAAACTCATCTCAGTCGATGACAGACGCAGTCAATCAAACAGGGATTTTTCAACAATTTTCTAAAGTGAGCGAACTCTACTCCAGTGAAGCCGAAGTTCTGGGTGCCGCAATTCGTCTGATTCTGGCAAAGAAAGGTACGGTAACCCATAAAGCCATCATCATGCATCTGATCAATCAGCTTGAAACCACATCAGATGTTGTGCAACTGGATATTCTGCGCGGCGCACTGGAAATGGTCGTGGGCATGACGCCCGATGATGCCGGGTTCTGATCCATAAACAAGGATCTGCTCTATTATTCGCTTCGCGCTTGGTCTTAGTAGTCACAGACGGGCGCGGAATCTTTCAAATAACCGGTTCTGAAGAACAAAAGCGGGGAGTATCAAAATGCAAGATGTGTCTTATACTCATGTAACATTGGCTGATTATATTCTGGCAGAAGACCCTGAACTTCTGATTGAAAACGAAACGGTCATCCGTCTTTATCAAAACTTAAAAAAACAAAAAGAAGTAGTTACTCATAAAGATATTATTCTTTGTCTGATTCAGAAGATTGAACAGGAAAGTGATGCAGGTAAGCAGGATGTCTACCTGGAAGCACTTGAATATGTTGTCTACCGCACACCTGATGATGATATTTTATAAATTAACAGCAACGTATTATGAAATGAGCCCGGCAAATATCATTTGCCGGGCTCATTCATTTATCACTTATGCGCTGATGACAAGTTCTCAGAGAGCCTGATTGCCCGACTGGTATTCATAGGTGACTTCGGGCCAGGTAATTACCGGCGTGCCCTTCAGTCTTGGCTCAGCAAATAATTCGCCCTGGAAATTACACACTCCTGCCGCATCCAGCCACATCCACTCTTCTGGTTTTTCAACACCTGTTGCGATGACTGAGACTTCTAACGAAGAGCAGAATCTGATAATGGCCTGAACGACGGCCTGTTTAGGTCCGCTGGTATGAATGTCACAAATCATATTGCGATCAATCATAATCTTGTCTGGCTGACATTGAGTCAGCAGCAACAATCCGGCGGAACCTGCCCCGAAATCGTCAATTGCCAGACGCATTCCTGAAGCTTTCAGCTGTTTCATCGCGGTAGAAAACTTGTCTTCACGGGTAATGACGCCGTTCTCGGTGATGGCCACCACAATCTGTTCAGGAACCAGGCCACTTGCTGTGATGTCATTAACCAGAGACTCCACAGCATCTGGCACCATCACCAGTGTCATAGGCAAAAGTTTGATAGAAAGCGTTTTGTCGCTGATCCCCATTTTCTGCGCCATGGCAAAAGCCAGCTTTTTGGATTTGAGATCTGCCTCGTAGATTGTTGTTCCGGACAGCCGGGAGTAATACTCCATCGCTGAACCGCCTTCCGGCCCGCGTATTGTCGCCTCATAAGAGATTATCTCGCGGCTGAGCGGATCGACTATCGGCTGGAATGCAAAATTGTAGTCCTGCATTTCAGGAAAGATAAATTCTACTTCTGGTTTCAGGGACTCATCAGCGATGAAAGACCAGGAATCCGCCGGAAGGATTTCGAGATAATTTTCCTTCTCACGTGCCTGCACAAAAGTACATAAAAATTGCAGCGCCCTGTCTTCATAAGTGAGCTGATATTTAGACGTTCCTTTATCAAGCACCGCCTGAAGCACCTCATCTTCGTGATGATGTCTGAGGTCAAAAAGCTCCATACCGACATTGCCGAAACGGCGTGACTGCGCATAGTCGCGCATCAGAACCACCACGTTGTGATGCCGCTGATCTTTACAAATCTCACTGTAAAGGGCATCCACCGCCTCTTCTGCCCCTTCCAGCAACTGGAAGAAGTGCATCCCGTCAAAAAGCAGGATCCCGGTAATGCCTAAAAGTTCATTGTTTACTTTGGCTTGAGACACCATTTCGACCAGTGAATCAGACTGTACATGTTCACTAATGTGGCTGCGGTAAACGAGGGTTAAAAGCATCGGGCTGTTCCAAAAGGATCTGGTTAAGACCATCAGGGTAGCAGAAATTTTCTGTATGGAAATATCCGAACCGATCATTTTAGCTTATGTTTCAGGGTAAAATTGGCGGCAATGCCCTTTAAAGCTAGCAATGTTAAGGATGGGGAAGATTTGTAAATCTCACTTTATTTGACCGGCAAATATTATTTTTGCTGATTCCTGGAACGACCGCCAAACCGCGTAACCCCAAAGGGGCGTGGAGCCCCTTAATCGTAAAGCCATCTACCAGCCTTGGCAGACTCAATGATCATGTCCACCGTAAGCGTCTTAAACTTGCGGTCACGCCATTCTTTTCTGAGCTTAAATTGCCACCAGGCAAACTCCGGCATGAAATAATCATCAATATTAAAATTGTCATACTTGATGTTGTATCGGGTAAACAAGTCTATAAGCATCTCTTCTAATTCTTCAGGTACAAAGTAAAAATGCTCTCTAAAAGTCCAGTCTTTGCTAACTGGCTGTTTACGCTCGCTATAAGTTTCAGTGATATACGCGAGAATTTCGTTATCATCAATTTCCATCAGAAATAAGTCCATGCTATACGGTGCTCAGGTCTGGCAATAAGGTTGTATTTATTACGAGTGTCTTTCGACACAAGAGCCATCATTATTACTGCCTGGGCGTAACCCAAATAGGGAACGGCGCGACCGACGACGGCCCCGACTTTGTTTGTAGGGCGAGCCTCCCCGAGTACCATTGTTTCAATGCGCATTCCATTGGGTAAGCGTGCATTTTTGAAAATCCGCCTTGCCATCTTTGACGCTATGCTTGTCTTGTTACCTTTTGCTCCTAATACTTGCCGTTTAGGCAAAATAGGCTGACCTGCGATGATGGTTGCAACTGTTTCAACCGCCATTCCGGTATGATCTGCAAAAGACTCAATGAATATAAGCCAAAACAGTTCCTCTTTACTCACGTTGTCATGCCCGTGATAGAAGTACGTGCCGTTGAGAGTTTCGGTAGTATCCATTCTCAATATCCTTTTGATTAGAAGTGCTTTAAAATACTGCTGCATTAATAAGCAGGCAATATGTCCCGTCACGTTAATCGCTATGTCTATACTTAAAATCTCGCAACAGAGGGAATTTTATACGTCAACGCTTCATGCAGTACGAACCCCGCTCGAATTACATCGAAGTTCTGGCGCCAGATAAAGAATTCGCCAGCGGCATTGATGACATCCCCATCGACCGCTACAACATAATATTTTTCCATCGTGAATATGGGCTGACTGAAACACAAAATCTGCACTTTCTTTTCATGCCGCGCCCGGCGAAAGAAGAGCAAAAACCCTGGTACTCACTTTCCCCGTCGGAGCACGCTGGAATGCTGCAATAAAACGCGCTGACTTTTTGCGTCTTAATCCGTATCATACGCGCCACACGTACGCGTGCCGGATGCTGACTGCGGGAGCGAAACCGCCTTTTATCATCGGCCAGCGGGAGCATGAACGCGACCCGACCGGCATGCTGAACAAGAAACTCGCGTGGCAGGTTTCCCTGCTTCGCCACCAGACGAATTGAACATCAAAAAATGTCAGATACTCAGTCAGTTAACAAGAAAGAGCAGTACAACCTCAATAAGCTGCAAAAGCGCCTGCGTCGTGACGTGGGGAAAGCGATCGCCGATTTCGGCATGATCGAAGAAGGCGATCGCATTATGGTGTGTCTTTCCGGCGGGAAGGACAGCTACACCATGCTGGAAATTTTGCGCAATCTGCAACAAAGCGCACCGGTGAACTTCTCACTTATCGCGGTTAATCTGGATCAGAAGCAGCCTGGCTTCCCGGCGCACATCCTGCCGGAGTATCTGGAAACTCTGGGCGTGGAATACAAGATTGTCACCGAAGACACCTATTCCATCGTTAAAGATAAAATTCCGGAAGGCAAAACCACCTGTTCTCTGTGCTCACGTCTGCGTCGCGGGATTTTGTACCGCACCGCCACCGAACTGGGCTGTACCAAAATTGCACTCGGCCATCACCGCGATGACATTCTGCAAACTCTGTTCCTCAATATGTTCTATGGCGGCAAGCTGAAAGGCATGCCACCAAAACTGATGAGTGATGACGGCAAGCACATCGTGATCCGCCCGCTGGCGTACTGCCGCGAGAAAGATATCGAGCGTTTCGCGATTGCGCGCGAGTACCCGATTATCCCATGTAACCTGTGCGGTTCGCAGCCAAACCTGCAACGTCAGGTTATCGGCGACATGCTTAAAGACTGGGATAAAAAATATCCGGGACGCATCGAAACCATGTTCAGCGCGATGCAAAACGTGGTGCCTTCCCATCTCAATGATATGAATCTTTTTGATTTCAAAGGGATTAAACACGGTGGTGAAGTGATTGACGGTGGGGATCTGGCCTTCGATCGCGAAGATATTCCGATGCAGCCTGTCGGCTGGCAGCCGGAGGACGATGAAACCGTTGCGCCGGTTGAGCGTCTGAATGTGTTAGAAATTAAATAATTTCCACGTCTGCGCTTTGCCTCTCGTAAGCCCGCTTAAAAGCGGGCTTTTCTATTTTCAGGTTTTAAGACCAGAGCTTCAGGTTTTCAGGCCAGCGTGAAAGTGTCAGTCCAGTTGTAGTTGGTCATGACCAGTTTCACCGGCAAACTGAGTGAACCGAAGTTTTTATTCTGGTTTTGCAGGAAGAACTCCCGCAAAGACGACGGCAAATATTGCGCACCGTATCGCATCAGCGTGCTGTGCCAGAAGATTTGGGGGATCTCGGTATTCGGGAACCGCTCACGTATTTTATCCGCCCATTGCGTGCTGAGAAGGTGTTCCACCAAGGACTGACGGACTCGCAAACTTTCCTCATCCGGAAATCCCGCCAGCAGCAACTGATCCGGCAATGCAATCAGTCGCAAATCGCTGATACGCATAATATGTCCACGACAATACTGATTGAAAATCTCAGTCAGTTCGACAGCATTTTCCGCATCTTCAGGGCGGTCGTAGAGCGCCTGCGTCACAGCAAAAAAAGTAAAATGCATACCGTCCGGCGGTGCGACATCCGCTAACACATCGCCCTGCGCCGCCGCTGTGATATCCGCCAGTAATCCGCTCATCGACGGGCCTGCGCGGTTGCCGCTGGTGATAGCCAGACGGTGCGGATGATAAAAAGGTTCCGTTCTCACCGCGCCCGTTTCCGGATGCTCATTCCATATAGTCAGCGTTTTACTGTTGGTATTTTGATATGCCTTTTGGATCATTTCCCGGGTATGCAAAGCAAACTCCTGTTTTGTCCCAAAGTGAGCGCAATCCGGCGAAAGTGCCTGATGATGCCCTTCACAGAGGAGAAACCTCAAAAAGATTGAGCGAAATCAACATTAGAATCGCGGAATCAGTGCAATATCTATTTCGCAGGTGAATGCAACGTCAAGCGATGGGCGTTGTGCTCCATATTGTCTTATTTCCAAATTTTTAGAATTAATGCATAGCAAAATTTAATTCGAACGACGCCGGTCTTATGACCGGCTTTTTTTTGCTTTTTTGCAGCCAGTGAGCGCGTTATAACCAGCGACTTTTCTTCATCCACAACGCTACGCCACCGCCCAATGCCACCAGACAGGCGCAGAAAATCCCGAAACCAAAGGGTGACGTGTTCCCCGGAATGCCGCCTAAGTTAACGCCAAACAGGCCGGTCAGGAATGTCGCGGGCAGGAAAACCATCGCCAGCAAAGACATGGTGTAGGTGCGGCGGTTCAGGGAGTCAGCCATCAGTGAGCTGATTTCATCCGATAACACCGCCGTGCGCGCAATGCTGGCATCAAGATCATCCAGCCCGCGCCCCAGACGGTCGGAGATTTCCTGCATCAGACGTCGGTCATCGTCATTCATCCACGGCAGACGTTCACTGGCCAGACGTGAAAACACATCGCGTTGCGGCGCCATATAGCGTCGCAAAACGATCAGTTGTTTACGCAGCAGCGCCATCTGACCGCGCTCCGGCACCTGCTGTTCCATCAGGTCATCTTCGATATCGATGATTTTATCGTGCAAATCTTCGATAAAATTACTGGTCTGATCGGTCAGCGCATCGCAAATCTCAACCAGCCAGCGTCCGGTATTCTTAGGCCCGCTGCCGGATTTCATATCACCAAGCATTTCCTCCATCGAAAACACCTTACGGTGACGGGTGGAGACGATCATTTTATCGGTGAGATAAACGCGAATAGTGACCAGCTGATCGGGGCGCGAATCCGCATTGAGATTGATGCTGCGCAAGGTGATTAACGTGCCTTCGCCCACGCGCACTACTTTTGGACGAACGCTGTCACCGGCCAGCGCCTGACGGACGGTATCGGGCAGCACCGGCGTGTTGTTAATCCACTGCTCACTGGCGGGCAGCGTGTAATCCAGATGCAGCCAGCAGGGTTTTTCTTCGCTGGCGACGCACTGCGGACTGATATTACTCACCCCGCCCTGACCGTCCATCTGCAAGGCGTAGACCGCATCTGAAACCTGTAATTCTTTTCCCTTAATAACCTCCACGACATTCCTCGCTTTTTCTGCGTTATCTTTTTAAGTCTAGCGTTAAGTGACTGAAATTCAAAAAGTCAGTTCAGGTGAAATTCACTCTCCTGAAACATTGCAAGATCATGCCACCAGATTTGGAAAAAAGTGTTAAGGCCAATAGGTTTAGTGTTTCGTGATATAGCAGAATATTTCTAACCGCCCGGTGCCTGCATTTCTGCCAGTTCCGGCATCACACTGCGCATCATTTCAAGAAATTTACGTAACCGGGCCGGATAATAGCTGGAATACGGATACACCAGATACACCGGCAATGGCAATGCGTTCCAGCCGGGCAAAACGCGCTGCAAACGCCCTGCTTCAAGGTCTTCTTTCACCACCCATGCGGAAACAATACCCGCCCCCAGTCCGGATAGCGCGGCCTTACGCACGGCATATAAACTGTCCGTCGCCAGACGCGGCACGATGGGACAACTTTCCATGTGCCCGTCGTTATCACGACGCAACGTCACGTCATTACGATAAAAAGTACTCAGGGAAATCCAGGGTAAGTCTTTTAGCTCACTGAACTCTCTGACCGGATGTTGCTGTAATAATTCCGGCGTCGCGACCACAATGCGCGGAACTTCCGCCAGCAGGATGGCCACCATAGAAGGATCCGGCACATTCCCGACCTGGATCGCACAATCAATATCTTCGGCGATAAAATCCGGCGTGCGGTCATTGAGCATCCAGTCCACCGAAAGATTCGGATAACGCTGCAAATAACGGGTTAACGGTGCGATAAGCTGATCCTGGCCGAACGCGTGCGGCGCACGTACCCGCAAAATGCCGACCGGTTCATCCCCTGCACCGCTCAGTTGATCTTCCAGCGCCGCCCAGCGCTCCAGCACCAGTTTTGCCTGTTCATAACAGCGCTCACCGTCGTCGGTAAGTTTCATGGCGTGCGTAGTGCGCAGAATCAGCTTCGCGCCCAGCAGGCGTTCGAGCGATTGCAAACGGCGGCTGACCGTCGGCTGGCTGGTGCTCAGTTGTACGGCGGCGGCGGAAAGGCTGCCGCTTTCGACAATGCGCACGAAAGTTTGCATCAGATCGATACGATCAATGCCGCTGGTGACGGTAGCTGGGATAGTTATGCTCATACGCCTCACGTATAACTGTTTTACCTTTGTGCAGGCTACCACTTATAACCAGTTCCGTGAAGAATGCTTTCAGCGCGCACCACCTTACGAACCCATTCATCAGGAAATTACGTTATGTCAGAACTCACCAGTACATCAGACGTTAGCGGCTCAGCACTTTCCGGCAAGATCATATTTACACTGGCCGCCGGTGCCGGACTGAGCGTTGCATCGATTTATTACAGTCAGCCGATGCTCGGGATCATGGGTGGCAATCTGAACGCCAGTACCACATCGGTCGGTTTGATCCCTACGCTGACACAAGCCGGTTATGCGCTGGGCATTTTGTTTCTCATTCCGCTGGGCGACCGTCATGACCGCCGCACGATTATCCTGCTGAAAAGTATTTTGCTGGCTGTCGCCCTGCTGCTTTGCGGGGTTGTACCGGGTATTCATGGGCTGCTGGTAGCGAGTCTGATCACCGGCGTTGGCGCAACTATGGCGCAGGATATCGTCCCGGCGTCAGCACACCTTGCGCCACCCGCGCAGCGCGGTAAAACCGTCGGTACGGTGATGACCGGCCTGCTGGTCGGGATCCTGCTCTCGCGGGTGTTGAGCGGTTTTGTCGCCGAGTATTTTGGCTGGCGGGTGATGTATCAGCTGGCGGCACTCAGCGTGGCACTGACTGGCGTGGCGCTGTGGCGGGTTCTGCCGCGTTTCACACCGGATACGCGCATCAGTTATGCCGATTTGTTGCATTCGATGTTTGGCCTGTGGAAGAACTACAAAACGCTGCGCCATGCGGCACTGGCTCAGGGTTTGCTGTCGGTGGCGTTCAGTGCCTTCTGGTCCACACTGGCGATTATGCTGAATGAACAGTTCCATCTGGGCAGCGCAGTAGCCGGTGCGTTCGGACTGGCGGGCGCTGCCGGTGCTTTAGCGGCGCCGCTGGCCGGTGCGTTAGCCGATAAGAAAGGCCCGGCACGGGTGACTCAGATGGGTTCCGCGCTGGTGATGGTGTCGTTCGCAGCGATGTTCCTGCTGCCTCTGTTGTCGCCACACGCCCAGCTGGCGCTGATTGTGCTGAGCGCTGTCGGTTTTGACTTAGGTATTCAGGCCACGCTGGTTGCGCATCAGACTCTGGTCTACGGCCTTGAACCGGCGGCACGCGGCAGACTGAACGCCCTGCTGTTCACCGTGGTGTTTATCGGTATGTCAGCGGGCGCAGCACTTGGCAGTAAAGCACTGGAAGCCGGTGGCTGGTCAGGCGTGGTCCTGCTGGCGACCGTCGCCGCGGGTGCCGCGTTACTGGTTCGTCTGTTCAGCCGTAAAAGCTGAGTAATCAGAAAAAATAAAAGCGCCCGCTGTTATGTGCAGCGGGCGCTTTTTTATAACGGGAATTTACCCTGACTTTTACCCCGAATATCAGCTACTCCGGATATCTGTCAGTGCTTCAGGATGTACATTTCCTGACTGTAAGCGACGTCTTCCGGATTGGTGATCGGGTATCCTTTCACCCACGGTTTGATCAGGCGCCCGTTGGTGTACTGATAAATCGGCGCAATCGGCGCTTCTGTGGCGATGATCTGCTCGGCCTTATTGTAATCATCATTGCGCCGTGCTTCGCTGGTTTCACGGCTGGCATCGGCAATGACTTTGTCGTAATCCGCACTGCTGAATTTGCTGATATTGCCGTTGTGCGTGGAGGTCAGCAGCGACAGAAACGTCGAGGCTTCGTTGTAATCTCCGACCCAGGAAGCGCGAATGACATCAAAATTGCCGGTATTACGGCTGTCGATATACGTTTTCCATTCCTGATTCACCAGCTTCACGTCCGCACCCAGCGTCTTTTTCCACATTGATGCGACGGCGATGGCAATCTTCTGATGGCTTTCAGACGTGTTGTACAGCAGCGTCAGATGCAACGGTTTTGACGGGCCATAACCTGCCGCCGCCAGCAGGCTTTTTGCCTGTGCATTCAGCTCTTCCTGTGAATACTGTTGCAGCTCGCTTTCCGCCGGTTTGAAACCACTGGTGACGTCGGGGGTAAAACGCCACGCCGGTTTTTCGCCGGTGCCCAGTACTTTTTCCGCGATGATTTTACGGTCAATACTCAGGGAAAGCGCCTTGCGAACGCGCGCGTCGTCTGTCGGTGCGCGCTTCGTGTTGAAAGCGTAATAGTAAGTGCCGAGCTGATATGGCGTGTAAACCTGGCCCGGTAAATCATGCATCAGCTTTTTGTACTGGTCTTTTGGGAAGGATTCGGTGATATCAATATCGTTGGCCAGATAACGCTTAGTGGCGTTGGACTCTTTGTTGATTGGCACGAAAGTGACTTTGGTCAGCACGGTGTGCGCGTGATCCCAGTAATGCGGATTGGGCTCAAGCACCAGTTTTTCGTTCACCACGCGGTCTTTCAGCACATACGCGCCGTTACCGACCAGATTGCCCGGTTTAGTCCAGTCATCGCCAAACTTTTCTACCGTAGCTTTATGCACAGGGAACAGGCTGAAGTTCGCCAGCAGGCTGACAAAATATGGTACGGGTTTATCCAGCGTGACACGTAAAAGCGTCGGGCTGACGGCGGTCACGCCCAGTTTATCCACCGGCATTTTTCCGGCGATGATGGCATCGGCGTTAGAAATTCCGGCCAGCGCAGCGAACCAGGCACCAGTCGCGGAACCTTTAGGATCGACCAGACGCTGCCAGCTGTAGACGAAATCCTGCGCCGTGACCGGATCACCGTTCGACCATTTGGCATCTTTGCGCAGGGTGAAAAGGAAAACCTGGTTGTTCTGGTTTTGCCAGCTTTCGGCGACGCCCGGAATACTTTTACCGGTCGCGTCCTGATTCACCAGCCCTTCGAACAAATCGCGGGCGACCTGTGCCTCAGGTAAACCCACCACTTTCGCAGGATCAAGCGACGCGGGTTCGTCTTTAATGTGACGGACAATTTCCTGTTTTGCGGCGAGTTGGGTACCGGCGGGAACCTGAGCGGCGTTAGCCTGACCGAAAGTCAGCGCCACCAGCGCAGCGCATACGGAATAAGATAAAAGCGGAAATGATTTTCCCTGCGGCATAAATTCTCCTGAACGGACAAAGGGCTGCGCCCTGAAACATTCAGGAGTTTTATCATTACCTGCCGTAATCCCCTATAAGAAATCATTACAGATTTGCCTTCGCGCACAAAACCGCATTATCTGGGGATAAAATTCAGGCAGAACCGGCAATATCAATGCCGCCGCAATGAAACTTCAGTGCGGGTTCGACATCCTGCGCCAGCCAGGTCGGGCCATCGAGATCGACAAATTTTGCGCCGGCGGTCAGCGGAAGTGCCGCGCGAATCGCGCGCGAAGTGCACAACATGCAGCCAAGCATAATATCGAATCCCGTTTCACGCGCCGCCTGCGCCAGCTGAAGTGCGCCAGTCAGACCGCCCGTTTTGTCCAGCTTAATGTTGATCATGTCATAACGATTTTTCAGGGCAGGCAAACCCTCCACGGTATGGCAGCTTTCGTCAGCACAAATCGGCAGAGGATGGATGAAGTTTTCCAGCGCGGAATCTTCACCTGCCGGAAGTGGCTGTTCGAGCATCAGAATGCCCAGATCGGCCAGCAGCTGACAACGCGCCGCCAGTCCGTCGCTTTGCCAGGCTTCGTTGGCATCGACAATCAGCGAAGCATTCGGAACGGCGGCGCGAACAGCCACCAGCCGTTCGGCGATCAGACGATCGTCGAGTTTTATTTTCAGCAATGTGGCGCCCTGCTTTTGCAGCGCCAGCGCGGCTTGTGCCATCGCTTCCGGCGTGCCAATGCTCACAGTCTGCGCCATGCTGATTGAAGCCAGGGGTTCGGTAGCAGTCAGTTGCCATAAATTCAGGCCGCGGGTCTGAGATTCCAGATTCCACAGCGCGCAGTCGAGCGCGTTTCTCGCAGCGCCCGCTGGCAACAGATGCTGCAGCTGTTCGCGACTGGCACCCCGCTCAATGGCTGTTATCACGCTGGCGATTTGTGCCATCACGGAGCTTTCGCTTTCGTCATATCGCGGATATGGCGTGCACTCGCCAATCCCGCGAATGCCATTTTCTTCGATTTCAACTGCCACAACGCGGGCTTCGGTGCGGGTTCCGCGGGAGATCACAAATGGCGTATGTAACGGCCAGGCTTCCGGATAAAAGCGAACACTTCTCATAGCGTCTCCAATAGTGAAATGCGCCTTGTGGGATACAATCAATAGATACAAGTAATTAACAAATATTCTATATCCAACATAGCATTGTTACCCTAAACTGAAAGCCGTTTGACTCCAATGGACATAGGAAATAATCATGACCCAGACAGTACACTTTCAGAGCAACCCGGTAACCGTTGCGGGCAAAATCCCACAAAAAGGTGACGTCGCCAAGCCTTTCAGCCTGGTCGCAAAAGACCTTTCTGATGTCAGCCTGAGCAGCTTCGCAGGCAAACGTAAAGTCCTGAACATTTTCCCAAGCATTGATACCGGCGTCTGCGCCACCTCCGTGCGTAAATTCAACCAGCTGGCGGGTGAAATTGAGAACACAGTCGTGCTGTGCATCTCTTCTGATCTGCCATTCGCGCAGTCACGTTTCTGCGGTGCAGAAGGTCTGTCTAACGTTGTTACGCTGTCTACCCTGCGTGGCGGTGATTTCAAATCTGACTACGGCGTGGGCATCACCGATGGCGCATTGTCTGGTCTGACTGCCCGTGCGGTTGTGGTTCTGGATGGTCAGGACAACGTGCTGTACAGCGAACTGGTGAACGAAATCACCACTGAACCTGATTATGAATCTGCGCTGGCTGTGCTGAAGTAATTTCTGCTTTCACAGGCAACAGATGAAAAAAAAGCAACGGCGCTATCCGTTGCTTTTTTATTGGGCGCAGTTTCTGAGAAGAAAATTACTCTTCGCTTTCGCCCGTTTCACCGCGACGGCTGCTGAGCCCGTATTCCCGCAGTTTATTAGCGATGGCCGTATGCGATACGCCCAGACGCTTCGCCAGTTTACGCGTACTCGGATAAGTGCGGTAAAGGCGGGTCAGCACGGAACGTTCGAAACGTTTGCTGATATCGTCGAGTGAACCGTTCAGCGCTTCTTCACCAATCGTCACTTCTGCGTCAAAGTCCGGCAGAACGATATCCTGCGGTCGCAGCTCGCCACCTTCCAGCTGTGTCAGTGCGCGGTAAATCGCATTTTTGAGCTGACGGACGTTGCCCGGCCAGCCGTAATGCGTCAGGTAATTCGCCAGCTGTGACGACAGTTTTGGCCGCGGCATTCCCTGTTCATCGGAGAAACGCGCCACAAACAGTTCGGTCAGAGGCATCACATCGGCTGGACGCTCGCGCAGCGGCGGCAGCGTCAGGCTCAGCACGTTCAGGCGGTAATACAAATCCTCCCTGAATTCGCCACGCTGCACCAGTTCCACCAGGTTTTTCTGGGTGGCGCACATCACGCGAACATCTACTTTCACTTCATGCTCTTCGCCCACACGACGAAACGTGCCGTCATTGAGGAAACGCAGCAGTTTAATCTGCATTCTCGGTGACATTTCACCAATTTCATCCAGCAGCACCGAACCGCCATTGGCCTGCTCGAAGAAGCCTTTTTTACCTTCCAGCGCATTCGGATAGGCACCGGCGGCATAGCCAAACAATTCGCTTTCCACCACGTCATCTGGCAGCGACGCACAGTTAAGGCCAAGGAACGGCTTTTTGCCGCGTGCGCTGCGCACATGGCAGGCATGAGCCAGTAAATCCTTGCCGGTGCCGGTATCGCCGACAATCAGCAGCGGCGCGTCCAGCATCGCGAGTTTGCGCGCCTGATCCAGTACGTGACGCATTTTGGTGCTGACGGCGACGATGTGGTCGAATTCGCTGTCGTCGTTAACCGTTAAGTCCTGCAACTGACGGCCCATGCGGGCAGCCGATTTGAGCATCACCACGGCACCGGCAATGCCACCTTTACCGTCTTCATCGTCTACGTGGATAGGCGTCAGATCCATCAGGAAATCCTGGCTGCGGATCACAATACGCTCTGAGTGCGGCTGTGCATTTTCGCTTTCCAGCCAGCGCGTGACGTTGTAACCGGTGATCAGGCTAGCCGCCGTCACGTTGCGGATTTTATCTTCATCGAGTTCAAATAAGGCCATCGCAGCCGGGTTGGCCTGCTCGATTTTGCCTTTCATATCAATGGAAAAAACCGGTTCCGGCATGGAAACCAGTAAAGCGCGTAATGCCCGATGCTCGCGTTCAGAAGGCATGAACGTGACGGTGCGGACATCCGTCACGCCTTCGATACGGCGGATTTCAGCCATCAGGGCGCGAAAAGTGTCAAAATCCAGTTGGGAAAAATTCAGGTAAATGCGGCCAATCGAGGCAATCTCGATACCACGTAAATCAATACTGCGTAAAACCAGTAAATCGAGGAGTTCACGGGTGAGACCCAGGCGGTCTTCGCAAAAAACTTCCAGACGCATCAGTGTTGACCTTTTTCTGCCGGTGCGGAAATCGCTACAGGCATAATACTCTTTCATGTACACGGGAAGAAGAGACTGTCACGAAAAGTTGACAAAATAATTCTCCGAATGAAATCCATTTGCCATAAATTTCAGGCAGACGTTGTGCTTTTACAGACGTTTATTCTGGCTGTTGAAACCTGATTGTCATTCATCGCGATTTCGCCATTACGCCCTTTTTCTGCTACTATCGCGCTTCTGATTTCATCGCCAAATGGTTCCCGACTATGAAGTTCGTCTCCTTTAATATCAATGGATTGCGCGCCCGCCCGCATCAGCTTGCGGCAATTATCGAACAACACCAGCCTGACGTGATCGGTTTGCAGGAAACCAAAGTCCATGACGACATGTTCCCGCTTGAAGATGTCAGTCAGTACGGTTATCACGTGTTTTATCACGGCCAGAAAGGCCATTACGGCGTTGCCATGCTGACGAAGCAGGAACCGGTGGCTGTACGCCGTGGTTTCCCGGGTGATGACGAAGAGTCTCAGCGCCGTATCATCATGACCGACATCGAAACGCCACAGGGCATTCTGACCGTGATCAACGGTTACTTCCCGCAGGGCGAAAGCCGCGACCATCCGACCAAGTTCCCGGCCAAAGAGAAGTTTTATCGCGATTTGCAGGATTACCTGACCACCAGTTTGTCCGTGAATAATCCGGTAGTGGTGATGGGTGACGTGAATATCAGCCCGACCGATCTGGATATCGGTATCGGTGAAGACAGCCGTAAACGCTGGCTGCGCACCGGCAAATGTTCTTTCCTGCCGGAAGAACGTGAATGGATGGATCGCCTGAAAGGCTGGGGTCTGATTGACACTTTCCGCGCCGCGAACCCTGAAACTGCCGATAAATTCTCATGGTTTGATTACCGTTCACGCGGCTTCGATGAGAACCGTGGTCTGCGTATTGACCTTATCATGGCAAGTACGCCGCTGGCGGCACGTTGCACTGAGACTGGCATCGATTACAACATTCGCGGCATGGAAAAGCCGTCTGACCATGCGCCAATCTGGGCGACGTTTGACCTGAAATAATGACCATGAAGATGATTGACGTGGTCGCCGCCCTGATTGAGTGCGAGGGCAAATTGCTGCTCGCCCGTCGGGATGCGTCCAGCGATCAGGCTGGTTTATGGGAATTCCCCGGCGGGAAAGTGGAAGCCGGAGAAAGTCAGCCTTCTGCTCTAGTGCGCGAGTTGCAGGAAGAATTGGGTATCAAGGCCACGGTGGAAGAATTCATCGCCACCAGCGAATTACAGCAACCCGCCAGGCTGATTCGTTTGCACGGCTGGCGGGTCAGCGGATTTACGGGGACGATTACGTTACAGTGTCACTCTGGAATCTGCTGGGTTGCGCCCGACGACGTGCTGTCGTTTGATCTGGCACCTGCGGATATTCCGTTGATCGAGGCGTATCTGGCGAAATTCGCCGTGTAACTGTATCAACCCTTCAAACAAAAAGGCGCGAAACTGGAAACAGTCCGCGCCTTTTCTTTATCAGAAGTATCGAGAAATCAGAAGCCTTGAGAAAATCAGAGGTCTTGAGAAAATCAAGAGCTTTAAGAAAGTCTTATTTCCTCAACACTTCCCATTTGAGTGCATTGGTACCAACCACATTCGGGTCGCGTGAACATTGCAACACTACGCTGTCCGCCGTCACTACCGCGCCTTCGCTGTAACTCTGGTTATTGTAGATGCAGCAGTTATGGCAGGTCGGCGCACTGTTATTGTTGTTGCTGCCGCTGTTTTCCCAGATTTGCGGCGGCAGCGGCACCACGACATCTGCGCCGTTACCGATATTACTGCGGTTTGCCATCGCCGGTGCAGACAGCAGCGCGGAACCGGCCAGTAACACCATCAGCACATTTCTCACCAGTACATTATTCATCACTGTTTGCTTCCTTCCCTTTAGTGCTCGCTTTACGGCGTTTGGGGGCGCTTTTGCCTTTCGCCGCAGCGGCCGCCGGTTTGGAAGGCAGACTGCGGAATGCCGAAGACACCCGGTTTGTTTTGGCCTGCATGATGAGATTCTGCAACGTCGCGACCAGCGGTTGCATGAAATCCTGATAACGGCAGCTCTTTTCACTGATACGCGTCAGCGTTGATTCCCAGTCAGCGGTCATATCTGGCCGCCCTGCAATATCCGGCAGCGAGTGGATCAGTGCGCGCCCGGTATCGCTGGAATGAATATAGCGCCCTTTCTTGTATAAAAACTCACGACGGAACAGCAGCTCAATAATCCCGGCACGCGTGGCTTCTGTGCCCAAACCGTCCGTCGCACGCAGGATTTTTTTCAGTTCCTTATCCTGCACAAAACGCGCGATCCCGGTCATGGCAGAAAGCAGTGTGGCATCGGTAAACGGTCGTGGTGGCTGAGTTTGTCGCTCAACCACTTCTCCGCGCTCGCATAACAGTTCGTCACCTTTGGCGACCACCGGCAGCGGCGTGCCTTCGTTTTCTTCGTCGCGTTCTTTACTGCCCAGCAAAGTACGCCAGCCCGCTTCCGCCAGGAAACGCGCCTTGGCGATAAACTTTCCGCCCGCGATATCCAGATCGATAACGCATTTGCGATACACCGCATCCGGGCAAAACTGCATCAGATACTGACGTGCCACCAGACCGTAAATTTTGCGTTCGTCTTCGGTCAGATTCACGTTATTGCTGCGCGCAGTCGGGATAATCGCATGGTGAGCATCAACCTTTTTGTCGTCCCAGCACCGGTTGCGTATATCGGTATCCACCACGGGTTGCGGCATCAGATCCGGCCGGTGAACGCCGATGGCGTTGATGACAGAATGACGACCGGCAAAATGCTCCTCTGGTAGATATCGGCTATCCGAACGAGGATACGTAATCAATTTGTGCGTTTCATACAATTTCTGACAGATATCAAGAATTTGCTGAGCACTCAGACCAAAGGCTTTCGAACCTTCAATCTGCAATGTAGAAAGCGAAAACGGCAGCGGAGCAATGTCATTCTCACGTTTATCATTATAGCCGGTGACCATCGCTGGTTGTCCGGCAATACGCGCCACCACGTGGTCGGCCAGCGGACGATGCAACAAACGCCCTTCTTCATCCTGATACGGCTCGCAGGAATCGCTCGGCTGCCACAGCGCTATAAAACGCTCGTCGGCAGGCGTGACGATATGCGCTTTCACTTCAAAGAAATCTTTCGGCACGAAGTTTTCGATGTCTTCGTCGCGGCGCACCACCAGCCCGAGAACCGGCGTTTGCACACGCCCGACGGACAGCACGCCGTTATAGCCCGCGTTGCGGCCAAGAATGGTATAAGCGCGGGTCATGTTGATGCCGTAAAGCCAGTCCGCGCGGGCACGGGCCAGCGCAGAAACGCACAGTGGAATAAAATCGCGGTTGTCACGCAGGCGGTCAATGGCACGTTCGACGGCCTGCGGGTTGAGATCGTTTATCAGACAGCGCTGGGTCGCGTGACGTTTTTCCGGCGTCAGTTCCAGATAATCCAGCACTTCATCCACCAGCAACTGCCCTTCGCGATCCGGGTCACCGGCGTGGACGACCTGCGTCGCCTCGAGCAACAGGCGTTTAATGACATTAAGTTGTTTGGCGACGGAAGAACGCGGCTGAAGCTGCCACTTTTCAGGAATAATAGGTAAATCTGCCAGCGACCAGCGCGCAAAACGGCTGTCGTAAGCGTCGGGCTGAGCCTGTTCGAGTAAGTGGCCGACGCACCAGGTAACAACCTGATCGTTGCCGCAGGCAATATACCCGTCGCCGCGGCGATGAGGTTTTGGCAGGACATCCGCAATGGCGCGGGCAAGGCTGGGTTTTTCCGCAATGAACAAACGCATCAGGCCGTACCTGCCTGCAGGGTGATCGCTGTAAAGATTTCCATTATCCCATCCTTCATTTCACTACGTCCTCATCATGCAGAGGTGGCTATGTTAGCCGCTGGCGGCGCAATTAGTAAGACGGATAGAAGGATCCGCAGCGATGGTCGCTCAAATAGGCAGCAAAAACCGGTTTTATCGGAAAAGGCCGATATAAACCGGTTAATTTACGAACGGATGAATTTTTAAAAATGGCTCACAAAAGGGGTGCTGTCAGCCGGGATCACTTGCAAATTCGCTTTCAGTTGCGGTGTGCCGAGATACAGGAAACCGACAATTTTATCGTTTTCACCACACTTGAAAGCCTTGCGCACATCCGCATGTTCAGTCCATGCGCCGGTACGCCAGATGCCGTTGAAACCCTGCGCCAGCGCCGCCATCTGCATGGCGTGAACCGCGCAACCGGCGGAAAGCAACTGTTCCCACTGCGGCACTTTCGGGCTTTCTTTACAGGCCGCGATAACGGTAATGATTTGCGGCGCACGCAGTGGCGCCTGCGTGGCTTTCTCGATGGCTTTTTCATCCGCCCCGTCTTTAATGGCGGCAGCACGCAACACTTCACTAAAACGGGTCAGCCCGTCGTTCTCTGCAATCACAAAACGCCAAGGTTGCAAGGCACCGTGGTCTGGCGCGCGCATACCGGCGTTGATGATGTTTTGCAGCGCATCGCCAGCCGGCGCAGGAGCAGCCAGACGGGAAGCGGAACGGCGGTTAAGTAACAAGTCCAAAGCGTCCATTTTAATCTCCTGAGAATAATTGCTATTTACCTTACGTTAACATAGCCGCTACGCCTTTTTCCAACGCATCAGGCGCTTTCAGATAATGCGTCGTTGCCAAATCCTGACATGATTTAAAGCTGACTTTTTTCCGGCGTGTCATTAGGATAGCGATACTTAACTGTCTTGTTGGAGAGACCATGCGCACATTGTGGCGAATTATCGCCGGTTTTTTTAAGTGGACCTGGCGTCTTCTTAATTTCGTCAGAGAATTCATTCTCAACGTTTTCCTTATTCTGATCATTCTGGCTGGCGTGGGCATCTGGTACGCCGTGCAGGACAAACCCGTCGACACCACCAAAGGCGCGCTGCTGGTTGACCTGAGTGGTTCAGTGGTGGATAAGCCTTCGGTGAATAATAAAGTCCGTCAGTGGGGCCGCGAATTACTGGGCACGTCGAGCAGCCGTTTGCAGGAGAATTCCCTGTTTGATCTGGTCGATACCCTTCGCGCCGCGAAAGATGACAAAAACGTCACCGGCATTGTTTTGCAGCTGACCGATTTCACCGGCACTGACCAGGCCTCTATGCAATATATTGGCAAGGCGCTGCGTGAGTTCCGTGACGCGGGTAAACCGGTTTATGCCATCGGCGACAGCTATAACCAGTCGCAATATTATCTGGCGAGCTACGCCAACAAAATCTACATGTCACCACAAGGCGCGGTGGACTTGCACGGTTTTGCGACCAACAATCTGTATTACAAATCCCTGCTTGAGAAGCTGAAAGTCACGACCAACATTTTCCGCGTCGGAACCTATAAATCCGCCGTTGAACCGCTGATCCGTGACGATATGTCTCCTGCAGCACGCGAAGCAGACAGTCGCTGGATTGGTGGATTGTGGACCAATTACCTCAACACCGTGTCGGCAAACCGTCAGATTACGCCTGAACAATTGTTCCCTGGCGCGGCGGGTGTATTAGCGGGTATGCAGGCTACGGGCGGCGATATGGCGCAATACGCGCTGAAAGCAAAACTGGTGGATGCGCTGGCTTCACGTACCGAAGCGGATAACGAGATGGTGAAAGCCTTTGGCTGGAATAAAGACACCAAAGACTTCAACTACACCAGCATCTACGATTATTCGCCGAAACCAAAACCGGACAATAACGATCCGCAAATCGCGGTGATCTTCGCGACCGGAGCGATCAATGACGGTGAAGAACAACCGGGTGCAGTCGGTGGCGACACAACCGCGCAGCAGATTCGTGATGCCCGTCTGGATCCGAAAGTGAAAGCGATTGTCTTACGCGTTAACAGCCCGGGCGGCAGCGTCAGTGCCTCTGAAGTGATCCGCTCTGAACTGGCTGCTGCGAAAGCCGCAGGCAAACCAGTGGTGGTTTCCATGGGCGGTATGGCGGCATCCGGCGGTTACTGGATTTCAACGCCAGCGAACTACATCATCGCCAGCCCGAGCACCCTCACCGGCTCCATCGGTATCTTTGGCGTGATCAACACGTATCAGAACACACTGGATTACGCAGGCGTTCACACTGACGGCGTGGCAACATCGCCGCTGGCGGATATTGCCTCCACCAAAGCGCTGCCACCTGAGTTCTCGCAGATGATGCAGCTGAACATCGAGAATGGTTATAAAACCTTCCTCGGTCTGGTTGCCGACTCACGCCACAAAACGCCTGAAGAAATCGACCAGATTGCGCAAGGCCACGTGTGGATTGGTTCTGATGCCAAGGCCAATGGCCTGGTGGATGAGCTGGGTGATTTCGATGACGCCGTGAAAAAAGCCGCTGATCTGGCGAAGCTGCCGAAATGGCAGCTGAACTGGTATGTCAGCGAGCCAAGCCTGAGCGACCTGGTGTTCTCACAAGTGAGTGCATCCGTTCATGCCATGCTGCCAGCGGCGATCCAGGCTTATCTGCCTGCGCCGGTGAGCAAAATGGCGATGGAGTTGAAATCCCAGGCTGACCTGTTCAGCAACATGAATGACCCGCAAAACCGTTACGCACTTTGCCTGACCTGTGGTGATGTGAAGTAACATTCCGTTTTTGGGATTAAGCGGAATAAAGTTGGATAAAGATTCGCGCTAATTCACTGCCCGGAGTGCTCACTGAGAGCTCCGGGCTTTTTTATGGTGGGACACCCGTCGCGAAGCCTTTATACTTAGCGCAGTTGCTTTCACCTTTCTAAAAAAAGAACATCGTCGATGACTAAAAAATCTATTTACGTTGCCTACACCGGCGGCACAATCGGTATGCAGCGTTCTGAACAGGGTTACATTCCGGTTTCGGGACATTTACAGCGTCAGCTGGCACTAATGCCTGAATTCCATCGTCCTGAAATGCCTGAATTCACCATTCAGGAATATGCGCCACTAATGGATTCTTCCGACATGACACCGGAAGACTGGCAGCATATCGCCGATGATATTCAGGCGCATTACGACGAGTACGACGGTTTCGTCATCCTGCATGGCACGGATACCATGGCGTTCACCGCTTCTGCGCTGTCGTTCATGCTGGAAAATCTCAGCAAGCCGGTAATTGTGACAGGGTCACAAATCCCGCTAGAAGCGTTGCGTTCTGACGGACAGATCAACCTGCTTAACTCGCTGTACATCGCGGCGAACCATCCGGTCAACGAAGTCACCCTGTTCTTCAACAATCGTCTGTATCGCGGGAACCGCAGCACCAAAGCACACGCAGATGGTTTTGATGCCTTTGCCTCGCCGAACCTTTCGCCGCTGCTGGAAGCCGGGATCCACATCCGCCGCCTTTCTACGCCGTCGCTGCCTGTTGTTCCCGCCGCAAAGCTGAAAGTACACCACATCACTCCGCAGCCTATCGGCGTGGTAACGATTTATCCGGGAATTTCCGCGGAAGTCGTGCAGAACTTCCTAATGCAACCGGTGAAAGCCCTGATCCTGCGCTCTTACGGTGTCGGTAACGCGCCTCAAAAAGGCGATTTGCTGAAAGTGCTGAAAGACGCGTCCGAACGCGGCATCGTGGTGGTTAATCTGACCCAATGCATCTCAGGGCGCGTCAATATGGGCGGCTATGCGACCGGTAACGCGCTGGCGCACTCGGGCGTGATCAGCGGGTTTGATATGACCGTCGAAGCGGCGCTGACCAAATTGCATTATCTGCTCAGCCAGACACATACTCAGGAAGAAATCCGCGAACTGATGCAGCAGAACCTGCGTGGCGAACTGACCGAATAAATAAGGGACGATATGAAATCTGCTTTGTTGCTGGTCGATCTGCAAAATGATTTTTGTCGCGGCGGCGCGCTGGCGGTCACTGACGGCGATGATACGGTTGCGGTTGCTAATCAGATGATGGCGTGGTGTAAAAACCAGGGCATCCCGGTGCTGGCATCACAAGACTGGCATCCTGCCGGTCATCGCAGCTTTGCCACTAACTCGCACGCAGAGGCCTGGACATCGGGCGAACTGAACGGGTTGCCGCAAGTCTGGTGGCCGGTTCACTGTGTTCAGCAGGAACCCGGGGCTGAGTTTCATCCTGCCCTGAACCTGCCGCTGGTAGACTTCGTCGTACAGAAAGGCACAAATCCGGACATCGACAGTTACAGCGCCTTTTACGATAACGGGCACCGCGCAGCAACAGTGCTGAACGACTGGCTGAAAGCGGCGCAGGTAACGCATCTGTACGTGATGGGACTTGCCACCGATTACTGCGTAAAATTCACTGTGCTCGACGCACTGGAACTGGGTTATCAGGTGACGTTGCTGACCGATGGTTGTCGTGGCGTGAACTTACAGCCGGAAGACAGCGCACAAGCGGTTGAAGCGATGCGGGCTGCAGGGGTAAAGGTCAGTACGTCCGGGGCAGTGACCGCGTGAATTTTATCGTCCTGCTAAAGGAATAGCAGGACGATAAATAACAGCGAAATCTTTAACCCGCCCACCACTTCAATGCAGAAAACTACTCAGCGCAAAAACAACCAGTAATCCCCCACCTGCTATATTCACGACCTTTTTCAGGGTAACGGTGTTTATCTTATTCGCAGAGAAAATAAGAGCTCTGCTGACAGCGATAAGCCAGACGAACATCACCGCAATATGCACGGTCGCCAGAATCATATAATGACTGATTTCACCCTGGCTGCCGGCAAATTGCGACACCACAGTGAGATAAAACATGATGGCTTTTGGGTTGAGTACATTAGCGAGCCAGGCATCTTTTAATGTCACCGCTGACCCGCTGCTATCGAACACCATTTCACGCGCATTGAGGCCACTGCGGATAAGCTGGATCCCCAGCCAGAGCAGATAGGCTGTGCCTGCGATTTTCAGAATTGTGAATAGCGTCGGGGATGCCACCAGCAAAGAGGTTATGCCCAGCCCGATAAAAATTGCATGGGTATAAATGCCGAGAGCGGTTCCGGTGAGCGTCTTAAAAAGCCCTTTCCGTCCGCCTGACAGCGCACTGTTCATGGCAAGCGTAAAACTTGCACCGGGAGACAGTGCAACGGGAAGTAGTGCGGGGATAAAACCAGCTAAATTGATGTCCATATTGGGATAAAATTGAGCGTTTATTCCTTTATTATCTGAAGGTAACATCAATTTCAAAAGGCGCTTTGTAGCGCCATTTTTTATTCTGCTGAAGCAGTCGTTACTCAGGTTTCAGCTTTATCAGCGTTTCCTGCGCAAACTGCTGTTTCAGTTCCTGCTTACTTTTGGTGACGATCTGCCCGTCAGTGCCGATGCTCATGTGCTGAGCGTCCACGTTGTGACGTGACTGATACAACATCACGGCCTGCAGGCTGTGGTCTTTCTGTTCCGGCGTCAGCGCCACGCCATCTGGCCACTTGCCGAGTTCAACGGCCTGCACCAGGCGTGCATAGATTTCCGGTGTCATTACATCAATGAGTTGATTAATTTCCATCTGACTGAGCCCTCAGCTCCACGCTATTATTCAAACGGTTTGGAATAATAGCTGAATCGATTTTGTCGGGTAAATTACATCGTACTTTTAAGGCACTCTACCCGGCGGTTATGTCACCACTCTGACCATCAGTAAATCGCATTGAGGCCGAATTCACACAGTAACGTTCGCCTGTCGGCTTAGGACCATCCGGGAAAACGTGGCCCAGATGCGCTTCACACCCTGAGCAGCGTATCTCAATGCGTTGCATATTATGTGCTTTATCAGTGAGATATTTAATGGCATCGGGTTGTACTGGCTGATAAAAACTTGGCCAGCCGCAGCCGGAATCATATTTAGTATCGGAATAGAACAACGCAGTTCCACAGACTACGCAATGATAAATGCCTTCACGGCGGTTGTGCAGTAACTTTCCGGAGAAAGGAGGTTCTGTTCCGTGATCTTGCGTGACATAACGTTGAATTTCAGTGAGTTGCTCGGGTGCAGGGGAAGATTTGGTTATGATGCTCATGTTTATCGTTCTCTGACGAATATAAAAATCAACTAAAATAACAGTTTATAATAACAAAAAATTAACAACAGGTCTGCCCCTTTTGGCCTAAACTGTATGGCATCAGCGTTACCTGACTCGCAACTTGTGATGGCGATCACACTCCTGATGTTCCGGTACTTTATATTCAGTTTTTCGCCCCCATGTGGTTGTAAGCCGATTAAGAAAACGGAACGTGCAATAAGCGAGCAATAGTAGGTCGTCGCTTTGACTTACAGCAATAATTGACACGATTCCGCTTGACGCTCAGCAAGGTTTTTGTAATTTTACAACCAACCTTTTATTCACTAAAAAAATAGCTGGTGGAATATATGACTATCAAAGTAGGTATCAACGGTTTTGGCCGTATCGGTCGCATTGTTTTCCGTGCTGCTCAAGAACGTTCTGACATCGAGATCGTAGCAATCAACGATCTGTTAGACGCGGACTACATGGCATACATGCTGAAGTACGACTCAACTCATGGTCGTTTCAACGGTACTGTTGAAGTTAAAGACGGTCACCTGGTTGTTAACGGCAAAACCATCCGTGTTACCGCTGAGCGTGACCCAGCTAACCTGAAATGGAACGAAGTTAACGTTGACGTTGTAGCTGAAGCTACTGGTCTGTTCCTGGATGATGCGACTGCTCGTAAGCACATCACTGCAGGCGCTAAGAAAGTTGTTCTGACTGGTCCTTCTAAAGACAACACCCCAATGTTCGTTATGGGCGTTAACCATAAAGAATATGCAGGTCAGGAAATCGTTTCTAACGCATCTTGCACCACTAACTGCCTGGCACCACTGGCTAAAGTTATCAACGACAACTTCGGTATCGTTGAAGCGCTGATGACCACTGTGCATGCAACTACCGCAACTCAGAAAACTGTTGATGGCCCGTCTCACAAAGACTGGCGCGGCGGCCGCGGCGCATCCCAGAACATCATCCCTTCTTCTACCGGTGCTGCTAAAGCAGTAGGTAAAGTAATCCCAGCTCTGAACGGTAAACTGACTGGTATGGCGTTCCGCGTTCCTACCCCTAACGTTTCTGTTGTTGACCTGACTGCACGTCTGGAAAAACCAGCGTCTTACAAAGAAATCTGCGCAGTAATCAAAGCAGCTTCTGAATCAGGCGACCTGAAAGGCGTTCTGGGTTACACCGAAGACGACGTAGTATCTACCGACTTCAACGGCGAAAAACTGACTTCCGTATTCGATGCGAAAGCAGGTATCGCTCTGAACGACAACTTTGTGAAACTGGTTTCCTGGTACGACAACGAAACTGGCTACTCCAACAAAGTATTGGATCTGATCGCTCACGTTTCCAAATAATTGGCAATGTGAATGAACTGATTGAAGGGCGACGCAAGTCGCCCTTTTGCTTTCTGTCGGATGCACTTTTTTATCAGCACATGAGTGCGATCAAACAGAGGGATTGGGTTCATGTGTAGTCTTGGTTCAAAATCTTAGAAGTTTTAACCCTGACAGGACTTTAGATAATGACAGAACAACTCTTTTCTCTTCCAGTCGTAAACCAGATCACTACCTCCGTCAGCCAGCGTCTTATCGACGAACTGCCGGTGCTCGTTGTTACCCATCCGAAAGTTCGTGCTGCGATTGCCCTGCAAGGTGCGCATTTGCTGTCATGGCAGCCTGAAGGTGAAGAACCTGTGCTGTGGATGAGCAGCGCCAGCGCGTTCAAAGAAGGCGTTGCTATTCGTGGCGGTATTCCAATTTGCTGGCCGTGGTTTGGTCCGGCAGGTAAACCCTCACACGGTTTCGCCCGTAACATGGCATGGGAACTCACGGATCACCAGGAAACTGACGAAGGCGTTGTTCTGACCTTAACGCTGAAAAGCTCTCCTGAAACACTGGCTCTGTGGCCGCACGAATTTACGCTGATCGCACGCTTCACGCTCGGCGCAACCTGCCATATCGAACTGGAATCTACCGGTGATTTCGACGCAAACAGCGCCCTTCACACTTATTTCAATATCGGTGATATTGCCAGTGTGAGCGTCAAAGGTCTTGGCAACCACTTTATCGATAAAGTCGATGGCGCAAAAGCCAAACAAACCGAAGGCGACCTCACCTTCACTGGCCAGACTGACCGTATCTATACCCAGCCGCAGGCTACCAGTGAAATCGTCGATCCGGTGCTGAAACGCACGCTGGTTATCGCACACGAAAACAATTCAGACGTTGTTGCCTGGAACCCAGGTTCTGAATTGTCTGTCAGCATGGCGGATATGCCAGACGACGGCTACAAAACCATGGTCTGCGTCGAAACCGCGCAGGTTTCAGACAAACACATTTCTACGCATGCCGCACCGGCGCGCCTGGCGGTGACGTTCTCCATACGCAGATAATCGCTTTGAGATTGCAGCCTGGATGACAAAGGGGCCAAAAGGCCCCTTTTTGCTGTCTGATGCATGATGAAAGGAATTGAAGATTTCAGACCATTTCCAGCGGCGTTTTATGTTTTGGTGCCGGAAAAGCGGCGTCAATTTGCGCTATTTCCTCCTGAGACAAATCGAGCGTCATCGCTTCGGCATTATCTTTTACATGCTGCGGTTGCACGGCTTTTGGGATCGCAATCACGTTCCCCGAGCGGATCACCCAGGCCAGCGCAATCTGTGAACTGCTGACGCCCCGCTCTTTCGCGATATTCTGCATCACCGGTGACGTCAGCACGTCGTGGCGTAACTTTCCTGCCTGAGCCAAAGGACAATAAGCCATCACCGGCACGCCGTGTTCTTCGCACCACGGCAGCAAATCGAATTCAATGCCACGCGCAGCCGCGTGATACAGCACCTGATTCGTCATACATTGTTCGCCACCGGGAATTTGCCACAGCGCTTGCATGTCGTCAGTATCAATATTGGAGACGCCCCAGCGACGGATTTTGCCTGATTGTTGTAATTTCTCCATCGCGGCAACCGTGTCATGTAGCGGGATCGAACCACGCCAGTGCAACAGGTAAAGGTCTATATAATCGGTTTGTAATCTTTTGAGGCTTTGCTCACAAGCTGTTATGGCTTTCGCGCCACCGGCGTTGTGCGGATAGACTTTGGATACCAGAAACACATCATCCCGCCGCCCTGCTATCGCTTCGCCGACCACTCGTTCCGCGCCACCGTCTGCATACATTTCTGCTGTGTCGATCAGCGTCATACCGGCATCCAGCCCTTGTCTTAACGCATTCACTTCAGCGCGAATATCACTGTTTCGCTCCCCCATATACCAGGTGCCTTGTCCGATTGCGGGTACAGTTTTCCCGTCTGGGAATTGCACGGTTTTCGCTTTCATCTGTTTCCTCCGGTCGGGTCGTGAGTCTCTTTGTCGATAAAGTTGATGAGCCATAAATGTGCAAATGGGGCGAAACGCCCCATTGATGTGCAATGCCAGCACCGTAACGGTGCATTGCATCAGAAGGTGTAAGTGACACCTGTCCAGACAATCGCTGAATATGACTTATCGACCATCGGGCTATCTTTAACTTCATCCGCTAAACGAATATAGCGACCAGTGAAGAATGCCTGCCAGTCACGGGTGAAATTATAACGAGCAGAAAGCTCAGCGTATGGGCTAAAACTATCATCAGCCGAATAGCTGCTCAGACCGCTGCGACGTGATTCACCTTTAGTCACACCATAGTAATAGTCATTCTGATTGCTGCTGTTGAACATCACACCGAACCCAGGCACCAGCGCCCAGTTATCCTGATGGATTGGATACAGATAAGCAGCGTCCGCGACCAGACCATTACTGTTGTTCAGTACATCACCATTGAAGGTCGCGCGCAGCGTACCCCAGTCTTCAATATGTGAATACGCCAGACCAGCGTATAACGTGCCGCGACGTTTGTTCAGATGTTTCATCTGATGATCATCGCTGTCATCCGGGTCAAACCCAAATGGAACGTATGTCGTCGTAACGCTGAACTTATTCCTGTCGTCTTTCCACAGGTAGTAACCCGCAGTCAGTGATTTGAAATAGAAATCATCACCCTCATAAGACACCAGCGGTACCGGATAAACTTTGTTGTCATATCCACGATACGGGTTGACGTCACCCAATGCTGATGCGCCAAGTGACCAGGTGCCAGCCACGGCTGCATGGCTGCAAAGCACTGCCGCGCCCACGATGGACAGTGTTTTAAGGTTTGAAATTTTCATTGTCTTAATTCCATTAAGTAAAAAATCGTCGCTAGTGTAAATGAACGTTAAACATTGCGCTTAGCATTTACAGTTTTTCAGAATGTCCTGAACCGGTTTCATTACGTAAAACAGAGGCGATCGCATAATTTATCTGCAAAATATGAAATAAAAATGACTAAAGAAACAACATCCGCGCTGCAAAGCACGCCCTGTAAGGCTTTCCAGAGCATTTCCGACAACTGAGTCATTGATATGGCTTAAAAAACGCCCAACCCATAGAGGAAATTTTCTTAATGCCAAACTACGCTTATAAATAGATGAAAGACTTAGCCTGAACGGTTGCCCGTCCCACCGGGTCTGACAGTAAACAAATCATTGTGACTGTCGGCTTTGAAGGGTTCTGCAAGTTGGCATAAGGGTTGCTGTAATTCAGGTGGGAGATCTTTCTTCCGGGAGCGCTGAAAAAGCTCTCATTAACCTGTGCTATATCCAACTCGTTGGAATTGCGGTCAAACAGCGGTTCCAAGGACGAAGGGTAAAATAACGAAGGACGGGCATCGTATGAACATATTTGACCACTATCGCCAGCGCTATGAGGCTGCCAAGGACGAAGAGTTCACACTGCAGGAATTTCTTACCATTGCACGGCAAGATCGCAGTGCTTATGTCAATGCGGCGGAACGTCTGTTGATGGCAATCGGTGAACCAGTGATGGTAGATACCGCGCTTGAACCACGCCTGTCGCGTTTATTCTCGAACCGTGTTGTTGCACGATACCCTGCATTTGAAGAGTTTTACGGCATGGAAGAGGCTATCGAACAGATTGTCTCCTACCTGAAACACGCCGCGCAGGGCCTGGAAGAAAAGAAACAAATCCTCTATTTACTGGGCCCGGTGGGTGGCGGTAAATCGTCACTGGCCGAACGGCTGAAATCCCTGATGCAACGTGTACCGATTTATGTGCTGAGCGCTAATGGCGAACGCAGCCCGGTAAACGATCATCCTTTGTGTTTGTTTAACCCGCAGGAAGATGCGCATATTCTCGAAAAAGAATACAACATTCCTCCGCGCTATCTCGGCACCATCATGTCGCCATGGGCGGCAAAACGCCTGCATGAATTTGGCGGTGACATCACCAAGTTTAAAGTGGTGAAAGTCTGGCCGTCTATTCTTGAACAAATTGCCATCGCCAAAACGGAACCGGGCGATGAAAACAATCAGGACATCTCTGCGCTGGTCGGGAAAGTGGATATCCGTAAACTGGAAAACCACGCCCAAAACGATCCTGACGCTTATGGTTATTCCGGTGCGCTGTGCCGTGCAAACCAGGGTGTGATGGAATTCGTCGAGATGTTCAAAGCCCCGATTAAAGTGCTGCACCCGTTACTGACTGCGACGCAGGAAGGTAACTATAACGGTACCGAAGGGATCTCCGCCCTGCCGTTCAACGGCATTATTCTGGCGCACTCCAACGAATCTGAGTGGGTGACGTTCCGTAACAATAAGAATAATGAAGCATTCCTTGACCGTGTGTACATTGTGAAAGTGCCTTACTGCCTGCGCGTGTCTGAAGAGATGAAAATCTACGACAAACTGCTCAGCAACAGTGAACTTTCCCATGCTCCGTGCGCGCCGGGAACTCTGGAAACGCTCGCGCGCTTCTCGATTTTGTCGCGGCTGAAAACACCTGAAAACTCCAGCAGCTATTCCAAAATGCGGGTTTACGACGGTGAAAGCCTGAAAGATACCGATCCGAAAGCCAAGTCCTATCAGGAATACCGCGACTATGCGGGTGTGGACGAAGGTATGAACGGGCTGTCGACGCGTTTCGCGTTTAAAATCCTGTCCCGCGTTTTCAACTTTGACCATGCTGAAGTGGCCGCCAACCCGGTTCATCTGTTCTATGTTCTGGAACAGCAAATCGAGCGCGAACAGTTCCCGCAGGACATCGCTGAAAAATACCTGGAGCACCTGAAAGGCTATCTGATCCCGAAATACGCTGAGTTCATCGGCAAAGAGATCCAGACGGCTTATCTGGAATCATATTCAGAATACGGACAAAACATTTTCGACCGTTATGTGACGTACGCTGATTTCTGGATACAGGATCAGGAATATCGCGACCCGGATACCGGACAACTGTTCGACCGTGAATCGCTGAATGCTGAGCTGGAGAAAATTGAAAAACCGGCCGGTATCAGCAATCCAAAAGATTTCCGCAACGAAATTGTCAACTTCGTGCTGCGTGCCCGCGCTAACAATAGCGGCCGCAATCCAAACTGGACCAGTTACGAAAAACTGCGCACGGTCATTGAGAAAAAAATGTTCTCAAATACCGAGGAATTACTGCCAGTTATCTCGTTTAACGCCAAGACGTCGACCGATGAACAGAAGAAACATGATGATTTTGTCGACAGAATGATGGAGAAAGGATATACACGCAAACAAGTTCGCTTGCTGTGTGAATGGTACCTGCGCGTAAGAAAATCCTCGTAACAGAGGATCGTTGGCAACGTCGTTTGGGGGAAATATGACGTATTTCATTGACCGTCGACTGAATGGCAAAAACAAAAGCGCGGTGAACCGCCAGCGCTTTTTGCGCCGCTATAAGTCGCAAATCAAACAGTCGATTGCCGAGGCCATCAACAAGCGTTCGGTTACCGACGTGGACAGCGGGGAGTCGGTTTCGATCCCCAATGCTGATATCAACGAACCCATGTTTCATCAGGGTCGCGGTGGCTTACGCCACCGTGTTCACCCTGGTAATGACCACTTTGTGCAGAATGACCGTATCGAACGACCGCAAGGGGGCGGTGGCGGCGGCAGTGGTCAGGGAGAAGCCAGTCAGGACGGTGAAGGCGAAGATGAGTTTTCGTTCCAGATCTCCAAAGACGAGTATCTCGATCTGCTGTTTGAGGATCTTGCACTGCCAAACCTGCGTAAAAACCAGCATAAACAGCTTAACGAATTCAAAACCCACCGCTCCGGTTATACGTCTAATGGCGTACCGGCCAATATCAGTGTGGTGCGCTCTTTGCAAAACTCGCTGGCCCGCCGCACGGCGATGACCGCGGGTAAAAAACGGGAGCTGCGTGAGCTGGAATCGACGCTGACCGAGGTCGAGCACAGCGAACCGGCACAGTTACTCGAAGAAGAACGGCTGCGTAAAGAAATCGCCGAGTTGCGGGCGAAGATCGCGAAAACACCGTTCATTGATACCTTCGATTTACGCTATCGCAACTATGAGCGTCGCCCTGAGCCGTCAAGCCAGGCGGTGATGTTCTGTCTGATGGATGTCTCCGGTTCGATGGATCAGGCGACCAAAGACATGGCCAAACGTTTCTATATCCTGCTCTATTTGTTCCTGAGCAGAACCTATAAAAACGTCGATGTGGTCTATATTCGTCACCATACGCAAGCCAAAGAAGTGGATGAACAGGAGTTCTTCTACTCACAGGAAACCGGCGGGACCATCGTTTCAAGCGCACTGAAACTGATGGATGACGTCATCAGGGAACGCTACGATCCGGCGCAGTGGAACATTTATGCCGCGCAAGCTTCCGATGGCGATAACTGGGCTGACGACTCCCCTCTGTGCCACCAGCTTCTGGCACAGAAGATTTTGCCGCTGGTGCGTTATTACAGCTACATCGAAATCACCCGCCGCGCCCACCAGACGCTGTGGCGTGAATACGAAGTGTTGCAGGAGAAATTCGATAATTTCGCCATGCAGCATATCCGCGAACAGGAAGATATTTATCCGGTGTTCAGGGAGCTATTCCATAAGCAGGTTCAGGACCACTAATCTTTAGCCTTTCAAAACAGCGGATTATTTATTAATGACCCGCTGTTTTTTTATCTCTTACAAAATCTCATCAGACTTGGGGTATTTTTTGAAATACCGTCTAAACTTCAAAAGAGCAAAGCAATTACTTACCTCTACAAAAGGACGCTGTATATGAAAAAAATTACTTTAGCTACTACCCTGCTGATCTCTGCATTTTCTTTCAGTACTTTCAGTGCATTAGCTGCCGATCAGGTATCCAAAGAAGAAGTCGCCCACTTTAAACTGGTCAAAATCGGCAACATCCAGGTGGCTGAATCCGGCGGGAAAGTCGGTTCACCAAGTGAGTTGCACGATGAGCTCTCAAAGTTAGCGGATGAAAAAGGCGGTAAATATTACCATATCATTGCTGCCGGCCAGAAAGGCCCGAACTTTGAAGCAATAGCCACAGTATATAAAGACGCAGAGAAATAATATCTGCTCAGAAATAACGAAACCACGCCTGAGTGCGTGGTTTTTTTTTAGCGCAAAAACCTGCACGTCACACAGAAAATAATCCATAAAAAAAGCCAGAGGAATAATCCCTCTGGCTTTCTTGCATCATTTCCCGAAGGGGAAATTACATGCCGTACAC
Source organism: Rahnella sp. JUb53 (assembly GCF_004346065.1). Lineage (NCBI taxonomy): Bacteria > Pseudomonadati > Pseudomonadota > Gammaproteobacteria > Enterobacterales > Yersiniaceae > Rahnella > Rahnella sp. JUb53. Next base: position 746,408 of record NZ_SLYT01000001.1, on the reverse strand, counting down.
CAGGTTTACAGACGTCACGGTATCGGTTTTATCCGGCGCGCTGGCTGGTGGTTTGGTGTTATAGGTTACGTCATACGCCACTTTCAGGGAGAAGTGGGAGTTGATCGCAACGGTCAGCGCAGTTTCAGAGTTCAGCGTGGTTTCATCGTTCGCTAAAACTGAAACGCCCTGCGTGAAGCGAGCAGTGTCGCTGATCTGGTAACCGTAAGTGCCGGAAGCATAAGCCAGGGCACGGGTGGTATTACCGCCCTGCTGGAATTCATCATGACGAACACCCGGACCCGCTTCCAGGTTCAGCGTGTGAACCGGACCGCTCCAGATCTGACGACCATAACCCAATGTACCGACAGTACGTGAACGGTAACCGTTGTAACGGTCGCTCAGCCAGCTACCCTGACCGAAAACATAGTTCGCGTTATCAAGATTATAACGGGTACGACCACCGGCCTGGTACTTCTCGGATGAACGCACACCGGAAGAAGAAGTATTACGTGCAGAACCCCACAGGCTGTAAGCCGTGTTGGTATCAAACCAGGTCATGGTGGTATCAGCATTCAGCGTGGAGTTGCTGGTGTTACCAGTTTGCGCACTGTAACCCGCCTGAACGTTACCCTCGAAAGGCTTTTTCGCCTGAGCAGGGTCATCTAACGCAGTGAAGATGGTGGTGTCTGCAAGGCTTGAGATACTGAACAGCGCTGCACCACAGACGATGGCACAAGCTGGTAGACGACGTACAACCCGAAAAAACATTTTGTTTCCCCAATAAGACTTAAGGCAAATAACGACATTAAAACCACACGATGTATGCCATTAATTAGGATCCATTAATCAAGCCTGGCAACTCCATTTCGATGGCACATACATACAAATATTTCTACCGCAACAAATATAACGCACTCAGCCCAGGATATCTTAATAAAGCGGCTTTTTTAGATAGTTCCGAATGACATATATTTCCTGCAATAGAAATATACGGAATCATTACATTTCCTTTCATTGATTTCTTATTTTCAACTTCAGTCAGTAATTACTCATCGCGTGCCACACTTTACTTCTTTCCTGCCGCTTTGGTTCGAAATGTTGCAAGCCGGCAGCGTACAGATTTCCGCCGAACTCTTCGCTGAATCTTGTCCTTTTGAGCGATGCGGGGTAGTTTTATCCTGATAACGTCTTATTTTTGCCTCGGGTTCCTCGAAGGCAGCCTTCAGTAGGAGTGGTCATGGCTTTACAAAAAGAGATTATTCAGGCTCTGCACGTTAAACCGCATATCGATGCCGCACAGGAAGTTCGTGTCAGCGTCGATTTTCTCAAAAGTTATCTGCTGGCCCATCCGTTCATCAGGACACTGGTGTTGGGTATCAGCGGCGGGCAGGATTCTACTCTCACCGGCAAACTTTGCCAAATGGCAATTAGCGAATTACGCGCAGAAACTCACGAAGCCGATTATCAGTTCATCGCTGTCCGTTTGCCGTATGGCGTGCAGGCTGATGAATCCGACTGTCAGGATGCCATCGCGTTCATCCAGCCTGATCAGGTTCTGACCGTCAATATTAAGAATGCCGTACTGGCAAGCGAAGCGACATTGCGCGAAATTGGTATTGAGCTGAGTGATTTCATTAAAGGTAATGAAAAAGCCCGCGAACGCATGAAAGCGCAGTACAGCATTGCCGGAATGAAAAAAGGTGTGGTGGTCGGAACTGACCATGCGGCAGAAGCCGTGACCGGATTCTTCACCAAATACGGCGATGGCGGTACTGACATTAACCCGATTTTCCGTCTGAACAAACGTCAGGGTAAAGCGTTGCTTAAAGAGCTCGGTTGCCCGGAACATTTGTATACCAAAGCACCGACGGCGGATCTGGAAGAGAACCGCCCTGCTTTGCCGGATGAAGTTGCTCTTGGCGTGACCTACGAGCTGATCGACGATTATCTCGAAGGCAAAAAAGTCGACGATAAATATGCCACGATTATCGAAGGCTGGTATCTGCGTACAGAACACAAACGCCAGCCACCGGTCACGGTGTTTGATGATTTCTGGAAGAAAAAATAATCTTTCTTGTATCTGTGCGTTAACGGACACTGACAGGTGTCCGTTTTTTTTCACAAGTCCTTCCGGCACGATTATCACAAGCTACTTTCCATTCTTTAACTAAATCATTACCCTTAGCCTCCCTTCGGATGACTGACAGTGATGTTTTCAATGCAAAAATTCCTTTTCCTGCTGCTGAGCCTGGTACTGCTTGGCCCTCTGGGTATCGACCTTTACCTTCCGGCGATCCCGGCGATTGCTCTGGGTCTGAACAGCACCGAGGCGGTCATTCAGTCCTCAATTTCACTTTTCATTCTGGTGATGGGCCTCGGCCAGCTGGTTGCCGGGCCGCTGGTTGATAAATTCGGACGCCGTCCCATCGCCATCATCGGCGTGGTGATTTATCTGGCAGGCGCGATCGTCGCCGCTACAGCCATCGCACCGTGGATGTTTCTGCTCTCGCGCGTCATTCAGGGGCTGGCAGTCTGTTGTACATCGGTGGTGATTTTCAGCGGGGTTCGTGACCGGATGAGCGGCAACGATGCCGCCCGCGCGTACGGTTTTCTCAACGGCACGCTCAACATCATCCCGGCTCTGGCGCCGCTGATTGGCGGACTGATTGCCCAATATTATGGCTGGCGTGCACCGTTCTGGGCGCTGGCGGGGTATACGCTGGCGGTTTTGCTGCTGGTCATTTTCAAATTGCCGGAAACCCGTCCCGAAGGAACGCAAAACAATACCGGACTGCCGTTCCGTCAGTACGCACGTATCTTGTTTAATGCCCGCTTTATCACTTTCGCACTGGTTAATGCCGGCGCAATGGGTATGGCACTGACGTACGTTTCGCTGGCACCGACGGTACTGATGAATATTGCCGGACTCACCCCACTGGAATTCTCCCTGGTGTTCGGCGCAAACGGATTCTGGATCATGGGGATGAGTTTTATCGCTAACCGCATTATCCGCAAGGTAGGACGTCCGGTATGCCTGAAAACGGGCGGGATTCTGATGTTTATCGGCTGCATCGGGCTGATTGCCGGGATAACGCTGGTTCCGCCTGCTGAACAGACCGCAACCTGGTTGTATATGCTGCCAGTGGCCAGCGCCTGCGCCGGTCTGGCATTCCTGATGGGGCCTGCAACCAGCTATGCGCTGGAACCATTCTCTGCCGAAGCAGGTGTCGCTTCCGCACTGGTCGGTTCGGTGCAGATGGCCGGTGGCGCGTTGCTGGGCTTTATTGCGATGGCGTTGCCGTTGCAGCCAAAGCTGAGTCTGGCGCTGGTGATGCTGGCGGGAGGGTGTCTGGCGATGCTGGCACGTCGCGCCAGTAAGAAATCGACGGGCCGTCTGACCCGTCTGGAACAATAACCGCTCTCTTTAATCGATTGTCGTCACCGGTACGCGGGGTGCCAGCGCACTCAGCAGCTCATAGCCCAGCGTACCGCATGCCGTCGCCACATCATCTACCGGCAAATGATTACCCCATAACTCGACCGGTGAACCGATTTTCGCCTGCGGACACGGCGTAAGATCAACAGCCAGCATATCCATGGATACCGTCCCCACCGTGGTTGTGCGCACGCCATCCACCCACACAGGTGTTCCGGACGGCGCATGGCGCGGATAACCATCAGCATAGCCACAGGCGACCACCCCTACGCGCTGCGAGCCGCTCACGTGATAACGGCCGCCATAGCCAACGCGGTCACCCGCTTTAAGCTCCTGCACGGCAATCAGCTCGCTTTTTAACGTCATCACCGGTTGCAGACCAGTATCAGCGATATCTTTCCACTCACCGCTTGGCGATGCACCATAAATAATAATGCCAGGGCGCACCCAGTCATAATGGGTTTGAGGATGCCACAAGGTCGCCGCCGAGTTCGCCAGGCACCGTGGCCCGCGGATATTTTGTCCGGCCAGATTAATCGCCGCCATCTGGGCATCGACACCTTCCACACTGTCGGCGGTAGCAAAATGGCTCATCAGGGTGAGTTCGCCAACTTGTTTCAGTTCACTCAGCTGTTGCCACACAGCGCCCGCCCGCTCGGGGGGAAACCCCAGACGGTTCATGCCACTGTTCACTTTCAGGTAGATCTCAACCGGCTGACTCAATTGCGCTTCAGCCAGTGCTTTAATTTGCCAGTCACTGTGAACGGCAGTCGTCAGACGATATTTATCAACGATCATTAAATCCTGAGGAGTGAAAAATCCCTCAAGCAGCAGAATCGGCCCCTGCCAGCCCGCTTCACGCAGCAAAATAGCTTCGTTGAAATCAAGTAATGCAAAGCCATCGGTGGAGGACAAACTGCGCCAGATGCGCGAAATCCCGTGCCCGTAGCCATTGGCTTTGACAACAGTCCAGACCTTGCTGTCAGGGGCAAAGGCACGAATGATGTTCAGATTTTGGGTTAATGCGGAAAGAGATAATGTGGCAGAAATCGGGCGAGGCATACCGGCTCCGGTAATAAGCAAAGTAATGCCCATGCAGCGTCAGGCACTGCATGGGAAATAATGTCAGCGGACTCAGCCTGCCGGATGCATTTTATGCGGCCCCGCAGGACGCGCGATAAAATCCGGGCTGTAACGCTCAACCGATAAATCATCAGACGGAATGGCCGGCGTCACGCCCGACATAATATCTGACAGCAATTGCCCTGAGCCACAGGCCATCGTCCAGCCCAGTGTGCCGTGGCCGGTATTCAGATACAGATTTTTAATGCGCGTGCGTCCGACAATCGGCGTACCGTCCGGCGTCATCGGGCGAAGACCGGTCCAGAACGTCGCCTGCCCGACATTTCCTCCATTCGGATAGAGATCTCTTACAACCATTTCCAGCGTTTCACGTCGCGCCTGTGCCAGTTTCAGATTGAAGCCGACAATTTCCGCCATGCCACCGACACGAATACGGTTATCAAAACGGGTGATAGCAATTTTGTAGGTTTCATCGAGTACAGTTGAAACCGGCGCGGAAGCAGGATCGGTAATCGGGATGGTCAGGGAATATCCCTTCAGCGGATAGACCGGGATAGACACAAGGTCGCGCAACAACGCAGTGGAATAGGATCCAAATGCCACCACATAAGCATCGGCTTTCACCACCTCATCGCCGCACTGCACGCCGGTGATTTCGCCGTTTTCTACATGCAGCTTATCCACCGTGCGGTTAAATTCGAAGACAACGCCCGCCTGACGCGCCATGTCCGCCAGCTTGCGGGTAAACATCTGGCAGTCGCCGGTTTCATCATTCGGCAAACGCAGACCGCCGGTCAGCTTGTGCGCGACCTGCGCCAGCGCAGGTTCTGCGGTGGCCAGCTGACTGGACTCCAGCAGCTGATACGGCACACCCGCATCGTCAAGAACAGCAATATCTTTGGATGCACTTTCAAACTGCTGCGCGGTACGGAAAAGTTGTAACGTTCCGCCCTGACGACCTTCATACTGAATGCCGGTATCGTCACGCAATGCCTTCATGCAGTCACGACTGTATTCCGCCAGACGCACCATACGACTTTTGTTGGTCTGATAATGGTTCATGTCGCAGTTGCGCAGCATCTGCCACATCCATTTGAGCTGGAACTGCGTGCCGTCCAGACGGATTGCCAGCGGTGCATGTTTCTGGAACATCCATTTTACCGCTTTCACCGGAACGCCCGGAGCCGCCCACGGTGCGGCATAACCCGGAGAGATCTGGCCTGCATTACCCGCGCTGGTTTCCTCCGCCGGACCGGACTGACGATCAATGACCGTGACCTGATGACCCGCCTTTGCCAGATACCATGCACTGGCGACACCGACCACACCACTGCCTAAAATGACCACACGCATATCGACTCCACTCCACACCCAAACAAAGCATAATATTCTGATGACAGGAAATTAACCTGACTGAGAAAAATCACCAACACAGTCACTCATAACCGTGAGGTCTTTCACAATTATTTATCGTTCATGACGGCATTTATTTCAATAGGGTGAAATAAATAACGATATCTCGCAACATTTCATCCATCGGGAAAGAAAATTATGGTCTTATGATAGCAATGACTGCACTGATGTCACGAATCAGGGGGCGCATCAAAGCTGGTTTATGAAAAGGTTTTTATTCTTCAATAAAGCCATAAAACCAGAATAAAAAACCACAAACACTCACAGTAGTGATATTACCTCACGGATTGAGAATTTTTGCGATTCAGGACAGGTGGGTTTTTATAAAGGGGTGAAAAACGAGGCATGGGACTGATAACACGAATACCACTCTCATCAGCGGCATTTTATGACACAAACCTGGCGGATAAGGGAAATTGACAGCCATCAGCCATGAGGATATAGAGTTAATCAGGAAGGGATCCATGGTGTTTATCTAACAGCACACTCAGATTGAGCTACGATTATCAATGGACGTGCGAAATCTTAAGAAAAGGTTGTGAATCAAACACTCTGTAGCGTCCATAACTGAATGAGGGTGCGGCTTATGACAACAGTGACCCAGAAGCAAAAAACTGAGGACAAACGTCTCAGCGACGGACCGGACTGGACGTTTGAGTTATTGCAGACCTATCTTGCGGAGATCGACCGGGTGGCCAAGTCTTACCGGCTTGAAACCTATCCCCATCAGATCGAAATCATCACCTCCGAACAAATGATGGATGCCTACTCCAGCATCGGCATGCCGATTAATTACACTCACTGGTCGTTCGGTAAGAAATTTATTGAAACCGAGCAACTGTATAAACACGGACAACAGGGTCTGGCGTATGAAATCGTCATCAACTCTAATCCCTGTATCGCCTATCTGATGGAAGAAAACACCATCACGATGCAGGCGCTGGTCATGGCTCATGCCTGTTACGGCCACAACTCTTTCTTTAAAAATAACTACCTGTTTAAAAGCTGGACTGACGCCAGTTCAATCGTCGATTACCTGCTGTTCGCCAAACGTTATATCAGCGAATGTGAAGAACGCTACGGGGTCGATGAGGTCGAACGGTTGCTCGATTCCTGTCATGCGTTGATGAATTACGGCGTCGATCGCTATAAACGTCCGCAAAAAATCTCCTTGCAGGAGGAACTGGCGCGGCAGAAAAGCCGTGAGGAATATCTGCAAAGCCAGGTGAACACGCTGTGGAAAACGTTGCCGCGCAAGGACAGCGTTGATGCACCTGAACAGGCGCGACGCTTCCCTTCAGAGCCGCAGGAAAACCTGCTGTATTTCATGGAAAAAAATGCGCCTCTGCTGGAATCCTGGCAGCGGGAGATTTTGCGTATCGTGCGTAAAATCAGCCAGTACTTTTATCCGCAGAAACAGACTCAGGTGATGAATGAAGGCTGGGCGACGTTCTGGCATTACACCATTCTTAATCATCTTTATGATGAAGGAAAAGTCACCGACCGTTTCATTCTGGAGTTTCTGCACAGCCATACCAATGTGGTGTATCAGCCGCCTTATAACAGCCCGTATTACAGCGGCATCAACCCGTATGCGCTGGGCTTTGCGATGATGCAAGATATCAAACGTATCTGTCAGGAACCAACGGAGGAAGATCGTTACTGGTTCCCGGATATCGCGGGTTCAGACTGGCTTGAAACGCTGCATTTTGCGATGCGGGATTTCAAAGATGAAAGCTTTATCAGCCAGTTCCTGTCGCCGAAAGTGATGCGTGATTTCCGGTTATTTACCGTGCTGGATGACGACCATAATAACTATCTGGAAATCGCGGCGATTCATAATGAGGAAGGTTATCGTGCCATTCGTCAGGAGTTATCGGCGCAGTATAACCTGAGTAATCACGAGCCCAACATTCAGGTCTGGAATGTCGATTTGCGCGGTGACCGCTCGCTCACGCTGCGTTATATCCCGCAAGATCGCGCACCGCTCGATAAGAGCCGCCGTGAAGTGATGAAACATGTTCATCGTCTGTGGGGCTTCGATGTCTTTATCGAGCAGCTCAACGAAGACGGCAGCGTTGAATTACTCGAACGCTGCCCGCCGCGTCCGACGCCGCTATAAACCTCCCATATTCAGACATAAAAAAGGGCGCTAAGCGCCCTGTATTTATTGTTGCTTCCCGAAATCATTCGAATTGTATCAAGGCGGCAACGAAGAGACAGTTAGAAAGATGAAGGGAATTAGCGTTTTTTTTGTTCGGTCAGATCACCCGGCATCGCGCTCTGCATGCTGTGCCAGATTTCACCACTCTGACGGCCATAATTACGCACGCAATCGACAATCTGCTCATAGCTTTTCTCGTGGCAGATATCAGACAGCTTTTTATAGAAAGTGATCGCCAGTTTACGCGCTTCAGGATTGGAGAAGTAATAACGTCCGACGCGGGTATAAAGACCTCGCAGTCCGTTGATAATCAGACCGTAAATCGGGTTGCCGGAGGCAAATGCCAGACCACGGAAAATGCCGTAATCGAGCGCCGTAAAGGCTTCGGCATGATCTTCAACTTCCGCCGCTTTAGCCAGTACCTGCTGGGTTTCTTCAGGATTGGTTCGCATCGCTTTACGGATAAAGATTGTTGCGATGTTAGTACGCACGGACAGCAAATTATCAATGAGCTGTGGAACACTGTCATGATCGAGACGCGCCAGCGTTTCCAGAATATTCAGACCCGACGTTTCCCAGAAATTGTTCACTTTGGTCGGTTTTCCATGCTGAATTGTCAACCAGCCATCCCGGGCAAGCCGCTGTAACACCTCACGCAATGTGGTTCGGGTCACGCCAATGAGTTCGGAAAGTTCTCTCTCTGCAGGCAAAATTGAGCCCGGAGGGAAGCGGCTGTTCCAGATACTTTCGATGATATACTCTTCGGCAAAACCGGCAGGACTTTGTGCCTTAATAACCATGTGTTTGTCGTTCCGTGTGGGGCTTTTATCAGGGATATAGTTCAGCTCATCATACCAGATGAAAAACGCCTGTTATAGCCGTCAGTCAGAACAAATGTTGAAACTGTGCAGGGGTTTGCAGAATTTCACATTTCTTAATGGCTTATGGGATAGTCCGTTCCGGTGAAAAATTTCTGTCAGACAATTACACTGACCTATGCTTTTGATACCACTATAAATTACAGATAAAGGAGAACTGGGGAATATGGAAACAAGCTACAGTCGCGCATTTATAAAAAACTTTTTGGGGCAGTCTCCTGACTGGTACAAAATTACCATTCTGGCTTTTTTGATTATCAACCCGTTGATTTTCTTTCTGGTGAGTCCGTTTTTGGCCGGATGGTTGCTGGTCATCGAGTTCATTTTTACCCTGGGTATGGCGCTTAAATGTTATCCACTTCAGCCTGGCGGTTTGCTGGCTATTGAAGCGGTCATGATTGGCATGACCAGCGCAGAGCGTATCCGTGAAGAGATTTCGGCCAATCTGGAAGTACTCCTGCTGCTAATTTTTATGGTGGCGGGCATCTACTTTATGAAGCAACTGCTGCTGACCGTATTTACCAAGCTGCTGCTGAATCTCAGAAATAAAATTGCGCTGTCACTGGCCTTTTGTTTTGCTGCCGCTTTCCTTTCCGCCTTCCTCGATGCGCTGACCGTTATTGCTGTGGTGATCAGCGTTTCAGTCGGTTTTTATTCGATTTACCACAACGTCGCCTCTAATCAGAGTGAAAACACGGATGTGACCGACGACAGCTCGTTTACAGGCAATCAGCAACATCAGGCCGTTCTGGAGCAGTTTCGGTCCTTCTTACGCAGCCTGATGATGCATGCAGGCGTGGGTACCGCGCTCGGCGGTGTGATGACCATGGTGGGCGAACCGCAGAACCTGATCATCGCTAAAAGCGCAGACTGGCAGTTTGTCGACTTTCTGATCCGTATGTCTCCGGTCACCGTCCCGGTGTTCATCTGCGGTTTCATTGTCTGCGCGCTGGTGGAGCGTTTCCGCGTGTTTGGTTATGGCGCAAAACTGCCGCATCCGGTTTATGAAGTGCTTAAAAAGTACGATCAGAAAAACAGTGAGAACATCACGAAACAAGACCGCATTAAGCTGGCGGTGCAGATCGTCATTGGGGTTTGGTTGATTATCGCCCTGGCTTTCCATCTGGCTGAAGTCGGACTGATCGGTCTTTCGGTGATTATCTTTGCCACCGCATTTTGTGGCGTCACTGATGAACATGCGATTGGTAAAGCATTCCAGGATTCCCTGCCCTTCACCGCCCTGCTGACCGTCTTTTTTGCCATCGTTGCCGTGATCGTCGAACAGCATCTGTTCACTCCAATCATTCACTTTGTGCTTCAATCAGCGCCGTCAAATCAGCTGTCATTGTTCTATCTGTTCAACGGATTGCTTTCTTCCGTGTCTGATAACGTTTTTGTCGGCACTGTTTATATCAATGAAGCAAAATCTGCACTGGTTAATGGCGTGATTGACCTGAAGCAATTTGAACTGCTGGCGGTCGCGATTAATACCGGCACAAACCTGCCATCGGTTGCCACGCCCAATGGTCAGGCGGCGTTCTTGTTCCTGCTGACGTCCGCCCTTGCTCCACTCATCCGCCTTTCATACGGCAGAATGGTGTGGATGGCGCTACCTTACACAGTGGTCATGACGCTGGTGGGTTTGCTGTGCGTGCAATATCTGCTGCCGGATATGACGCAGTGGTTTACGGAGATGGGATGGCTGAGCATGCCACCGGCCAGTGAAGTACTCATGCCTCACTGATACACAGACATAACGTCGGTAATTCTCTGGCAGCTCCGTAGCCCAGAAAATTACCGAAATTAAAGTCGAATTCTCCGATTTATATTAATTATTTACCTATTATTTATTCTGACAGGCTGGCAGCAGGGAGCAATTGGTTTACACTGCGTATCAGTAGCTAACCGCAGGGAAATTTTACTATGTTGCAATATCTTAACCGCTGTTCACAAGGCCGCGGTGCATGGCTTCTGATGGCTCTGACAGCTCTGATTCTTGAGCTGGTTGCGTTGTATTTTCAACACGTGATGCTTCTTAAACCTTGCGTCATGTGCATTTATGAACGCTGTGCGTTGATGGGTATTCTGGCTGCCGGGTTGGTCGGTGCGATTGCACCCTCTACCTGGTTACGTTATGCCGGTATTCTTATCTGGATTTACAGCGCTTACGAAGGGATCCGTTTGTCATGGGAACACACCATGATCCAGCTGCATCCTTCTCCGTTCGCGACCTGTGATTTTGCTGCCCGCTTCCCGACCTGGCTGCCACTGGACAAATGGTTCCCGTGGATGTTTATTGCCAGCGGTGATTGTGCGGAAAAACAATGGGAATTCCTGTCACTCGGTATGCCGCAGTGGCTGGTTGTTGTTTTCAGCGTGTTTATGGTCATTGCGATTCTGGTGCTGCTGGCACAGTTCGTAAAACCTAAACGACGTGACTTGTTCGGTCGTTAATTTCAGTAAACTAAATTCACAAAGGCGCCTCCCGGCGCCTTTTCTATGACCTTCAGTATCATCATGCAGGGAATGCAGACTTTTTAATCAGAGTGGTTTATATGACTAATTTGGAACCTGCAATGAAAAATCTCCCTGTCGGGCTGGTCTGGATAATCTGCGTCGGAGCCTGTCTCCTTTTCTGGGTCGTAGTCGGTTTTATTTTTTATGGCTTGTTCAGATAACGCCACACTGGCGGCCTGTCCGGACGAGTATCAGCTGGCAGGTTCGCTCAATACACTGTGCAAAAAAAGACCTGGATTTGTAAAAACCTCAATGAGTTCTATGCTACGAGGGCAAAAAGGTTCATCAGAGGAACAGATATGGTTGTAAAAGGGTTTTCAAAAGGGTTTTTCATCGCGATTCTTTTAATCGTTACTTTGGCTTTTTTTGATGTATTGAGGCCTTATTATTCTTCCGTACTATGGGCAATTATACTTGCGGTGATTTTCAATCCGCTGAAAAACCGGCTTAAACAATTTGTCGGTGATCGCAACGGTGTTGTTTCTTTATTAACCGTCTTGATTATTTGTCTGATTGTATTCACACCGCTGGCGATTATTACTTCTTCGCTGGCGATCGAATTCAATGCGGTATACACCAAGCTTCAGGCGAATGATTCCCAGTTGCCGGCGATGCTGACCGATACCATCCACCATTTACCGCGATGGGCCAGACATTTCCTTGCGGAGCATAATCTGGACAGCACGACTGAAATTCAGAAAAAGCTTTCTGATGTCGCGCTGCAAGGCAGCCAGTATCTGGCGGGTAGCGTTTTTGTCATTGGTAAGAGCACGTTCGGCTTTGTTGTCGGTTTCGGCATCATGCTGTACATCCTGTTCTTCCTGCTGAAAGATGGCGCTTATCTGGTTAATCTGACGCTGGAAGCCCTGCCGCTTTCCCGCCACGTTAAACATCATTTGTTTATGAAGTTTGCGGCCGTATCCCGCGCGACAGTTAAAGGTACGGTGGTGGTGGCAATCGTTCAGGGTGCGCTGGGCGGGCTGGCATTTTACATCGCGGGTGTGGATGGCAGCCTTCTTTGGGGCGCGCTGATGGCCTTCCTGTCAATCATCCCTGCGGTTGGATCAGCCATTATTTGGGTACCGGCTGCCATCTATTTCTTCGCTTCAGGAATGTTGTGGCAGGGGATCTTTATCGTGGTCTTCTTCGTGGTGGTTATCGGTATCGTGGATAACGTTTTACGCCCGCTGCTGGTTGGCAAAGATACAAAAATGCCGGATTACCTGATCCTTATCACCACGCTGGGTGGCATGGAAGTTTATGGCATTAATGGCTTTGTGATTGGTCCGTTGATTGCGGCATTGTTTATCGCCTGCTGGAATATTCTTTCCGGGCGTGACCATCGTAACAATACCGATGAGATTGACGAAGATTTCATTGAGGAAGGTAAAAATCACCCGGAGACATGATACGCAGGGCATTTTCTCTAAGTGCCCAATCCGCGCATCGTTATCTTCGGTCTGAGTTTAACGGGCGGTTGCTACAAACCGCCCAGTTTTACCAAATATGATTATGCAGTTTTCAGAACCTGGCGTAGAAATAAATGACAACTAACACTATCGATCTGCAGGGGTAATAAATGAAAAATATCATTTTAGGTATGATCGCAAAAATCTCCCGTATGGAAGCAGACACTAAACAGCTTACCGCTCAGGTTGAGGCGCAGTCACTCCTTCTCGGGGCTATTTTCATCACTGTCGGGAAAAATGGCGGGCCGCAAGAAATCATCGAAAGCGTCAATAAAGCCATTAACTCCGTGCTCGACTCCGATGATGAAGTCCTTAAATCCGACGCCAAAATTTTGTTTGAACAGTTTCAGGCACTGATTGAGATGACGCGATTTATCGACAAGGCCGATCCGGAGCTGGATTCCGAAGCGCTGAATGCGCTGGGTGCTGTCCGGCCTGATTCTGAGATCTGATATCAAAATCCTGGAATAAAAAAAAGCCCTGGCATTTGCCGGGGCTTTTTCATTTCAGATGCTGAAAGAGAAGCGAGCTTACTTCGCCCAGCTTGGCTTATTCATGATGTGATCCTGCCAGTCTTCAACGTCGTCTTCGCGCACGGCGATGTAACGCACGGAGATCTGCGCCGTATGCATGGCAGATTTGGATGCTTTATTCAGCAGCGGATGCCACGGGAGCAAAGGCTTGCCCTCGCCTATCAGACGATATGCGCAGGTAGGCGGTAACCAGTCGAAAGTGGTCAGGTTTTCACGCGTCAGTTTGATGCAGTCTTCTTCAAGCGTAAAACGACGTTCGTAGTTGCGGCACTGACAAGATTTAATATTGAGCTGGTTACAGGCGACGTTGGTGAAGTAAATCTCGTCCGTATCTTCATCAATCAGCTTATGCAGGCAACATTGTCCGCAGCCGTCGCACAATGCTTCCCATTCTTCGTCAGTCATTTCAGACAGCGTTTTTTGCTGCCAAAAAGCGGGTTCAGTCATGATGTGCATCCGGTATAAATAAAATGAGGGTGCTTATATAGACGCTTTAGCCGTCAGATGCAAGTAAAGCCGCCGGAAAGCTGCTCCGGCGACATCATTGCTTTGCGCTAAATCACGCGGGTAGTCACTTGCTTACCATTGAGTGTAGCTAAGATTTCATCGCCAGCGTGGAGCAGTCCGACACCATGTGGTGTACCGGTCAAAATTATGTCACCTGCACGCAAAGTGAAGAAACGGCTCATATAGGCAATCAGCGGCAAAAGCGGCGTCAGCATGTCACGGGTATTTCCTGACTGACGCGTTTGCCCATTGATCTCCAGCAGCAACTCAGCCTGCTGCGCATCGCCAAATTCGCTGACCGGAATAAACCCGCTGATAGGACAGGATCCGTCAAACCCTTTGGCTTTTTCCCAGGGTTGTCCGGACTCTTTAAAACGGGTCTGCAAATCCCGCAACGTGAGATCCAGCGCCAGCCCGTAACCGGCGATGGCATTCGCAACGCGATCTTCTGTTGCCTGTTTCAGCGGAGTGCCGATCAGTACCGCCAGTTCGACTTCATGATGTACAGCGCCGAAATCCTTTGGGATAGCGACAGGCTGACGAATATCGCAAAGCGCCGTTTCCGGTTTGATGAACACGACCGGCTCAGCCGATGGCTGACCGCCCATCTCTTTGATATGGTCGGCGTAGTTATTGCCGACACACACCACTTTGTTCACCGGAAAATCGAGTAATGCGCCATGCCAGTCTCTGTGTTGGTACATACAGCCACTCCTAGATGTGAGGAATATCAGCCGCTGAACGGATTACGAGGTGCCGGCGCTAAAGGTGCTGAAGACGCCGGTGCGTTCTGCGCCGGTGCTGCCTCGCCGGAAACTACCGGTGTTTGCGCACCCGCGACGCCATCTGCCATCATGCCGATACTCAGCGCGAAATAGGTTGAACGGTTCCAGTGCATGATCGTACGGAAGTTATCGTAAACCAGGAAAGCCCGACCTTGCGTATCATCCGGAGTGATAATCCATGCGCGGGTGGCTGTGGATGTCAGCGGGCTGCCGTCAACCTGCGTTACGCCAAGTTGCTGCCAGTATCGGGCCGGATGCATCTGATTGTTTTTAAGCCCTGCCAGATTACCGTCAAAGTTAGCGGGCAATTTCACTTCCTGTCCCCAGCCCTGATCGCCTTTCCAGCCTTCTTTGGATAAATAATTGGCCGTTGAGGCAAAGACATCGTCGGTATTTTTCCAGATATCGATTTTGCCGTCGCCGTTACCGTCAGCGCCGTAAGTCAGATATGAGCTTGGCATAAATTGCGACTGCCCCATCGCACCCGCCCAGGAACCTTTCATCATGTCGCTGGTGGCTTTACCTGAATCAACGATTTTCAGCGCCGACATAAATTCTTTGGTAAAGAACGCTTCGCGACGTCCTTCGAAGGCCAGCGTCGCCAGCGCGGAGAACACATCTTCTTTCCCCTGAATCTTGCCGAAGCTGCTCTCCATCGCCCACAGCGCCACAATGTACTGCGGCTGTACGCCATAACGGTCGCTGGCTTTTGTCAGCGCAGGCAAATTGTTCTGCAACTGCTCCTGTCCCTGTTTGATTTTCCATTCAGGCAATACGCGGGTCAGATAATCGTCGAGAGTAATCTTCTTCTCTAACTGATTGCGGTCTGAATTAATCACGCGATCGACGAAATGAATATTCGCGAAGGTGCTGTCGATAGTCTTCTGGCTGATCCCCTGAGAGAGCGCCTGCGCTTTGAGTTGCTCCACATAAGCCGGGAATTCAGCGGGATCCCGTCCCTGTTCTGCCAGAGACGTTTTGCCTGAAGGCGCTGCCGGTGCGGCGGCGGCAGGCTGTGTTGCCGCAGTGGATGGTGTGGTGGTTTGCCCTGAGGTGGCTTTTTGCGCTGCACAACCGCTGAGGATGATCAGCGGTGTTAACACGGCCAGTGCCGACAATTTCATCAATTTCTTCCTTTTGACTTCTGCAAGTGATTCATCGTTCTAAGCTTTGAGCACTACAACTATGAATGCAAGTCATGACGTCCGAAAGTTCGAGGATTGCCGAAACAAATGTCTGGAATGCGTTATTTACTGGCGTCGTTCAGATGAACATTCAATAAACTTTCTGCCGGAGGTGGAACCTGCAGATAATAACCCTGCTCTTCGAGAGACTGACGTACTTTGACAATATCCGCAGTGGCGAGTTTTTCACGGTTGGCCAGATTTAGCATCATTGAGAACTGAGGCACGCCAAAACCTTTGAGTAATTCTTCAGGCACACGGGAAAAATCGTCTTTTTTTTCGACATACAGATAAGTCTGGTCACGTTTAGTACTTCTATAGATCACACAAAGCATTTTTTTAACTCTATTTTATTGAAACGGTGGCTTGCCTAGATATAACTGTAACTATAACATGCTTATCGTACATCGGAATATCGCCCCCCGAGTGGTATTCCGGGGATTTAGAGTTGCTGAGACTGAGTCAGGATAGATGTCACAATCGCCAATAGAACTAAAAGGCAGCAGTTTTACCTTATCGGTTGTTCATTTACATAGTTCACAACCAGAGGTTATTTATCAGGCATTACAGGAAAAAGTGGAGCAAGCTCCGGCCTTTTTGAAAAATGCCCCTGTTGTTATCAACGTTGCTTCACTCACAGGTGCAGCAAACTGGAAAGACATTCAACAGGCTGTCGCTTCTGCAGGCTTTCGCGTTGTTGGCATCAGTGGTTGTAAAGACGAAGCGCAAAAACGCGCACTTTCCCGCACCGGTTTACCGCTGCTCAGTGAAGGTCGTGCCCAGCGTATCGCTGCTGAACCACCGGTTCCTGTCGTGCCCGACAATGCCCCGGCCAAGACCCGCATTGTCAGTACCCCGGTCAGATCCGGCCAACAAATTTATGCCCGTAACAGCGACCTCATCGTGACCAGCAGTGTCAGTGCAGGTGCGGAACTGATTGCCGATGGCAATATCCACATCTACGGCATGATGCGAGGCAGAGCACTGGCAGGCGCCGCAGGCGATGCAAATTGTCAGATTTTTTGCACGCAATTAGGCGCTGAACTAGTCTCTATCGCAGGGCAATACTGGTTGAGTGATCAAATCCCGGCCGATTATCTCGGTCAGGCAGCGCGCCTCAGCCTGATAAATAATGTGTTAACCATACAACCTTTAAACTAAGCCCTTTTGACAAGGAATCCTTTCATGGCACGCATCATAGTTGTTACATCGGGTAAAGGGGGCGTTGGCAAGACCACTTCAAGCGCGGCCATTGCTACCGGTTTAGCTCAAAAAGGCAAAAAGACCGTTGTTATCGATTTCGATATCGGTCTGCGTAATCTCGATTTGATTATGGGCTGTGAGCGCCGGGTGGTTTATGATTTCGTTAACGTGATCCAGGGTGATGCCACGCTGAATCAGGCGCTTATCAAAGATAAACGCACTGAAAACCTGTTTATTCTTCCGGCCTCCCAGACGCGCGATAAAGATGCGCTGACTCGTGAAGGCGTGGAGAAAATTCTGAACGATTTAGCCGAGATGGAATTCGATTTCGTTGTGTGTGACTCCCCGGCTGGTATAGAAACCGGCGCGCTGATGGCATTGTATTTCGCCGACGAAGCCGTGATCACTACGAACCCGGAAGTCTCTTCCGTTCGCGACTCCGACCGTATTCTGGGCATTTTGTCATCAAAATCCCGTCGTGCGGAACAAGGCCTGGAGCCTATCAAAGAACATCTGCTTCTTACCCGTTATAACCCGGGCCGTGTCAGCCGTGGTGACATGCTGAGCATGGAAGATGTGCTGGAAATCCTGCGCATTCCACTGATCGGGGTTATCCCTGAAGATCAGTCTGTACTGCGTGCGTCCAACCAGGGCGAGCCGGTCATTCTGGATCAGGAATCCGATGCAGGGAAAGCGTATGACGATACCGTCAGCCGTCTGCTTGGGGAAGAACGTGCATTCCGTTTCATTGAGGAAGAGAAGAAGAGTTTCCTGAAACGCCTTTTTGGGGGATAAACCATGGCATTGTTAGATTTCTTTCTGTCCCGCAAAAAATCGACAGCCAATATAGCCAAGGAACGGCTACAGATCATCGTAGCCGAACGGCGTCGAGGGGATAGTGAACCGTCGTATCTGCCTGAACTGAAACGCGATATTCTCGCCGTCATCTGTAAGTACATTAAGATTGACCCGGAAATGTTACAGGTTCAGTTCGAGCAAAAAGGTGACGATATTTCCGTACTGGAACTTAACGTTACCCTGCCAGAGTCGGAAGAAGCGCCTAAATGACAGCAGTCCATTTAGCCTGTTTACAGGTGCTTTTTTCAGCATAGCGCCCTCTGTTTCCTCAGAGGGCCACTGCCTTTTTCGCATTCCTTTCTGTTATTTTTATCTTACCTTTCTATAACCACTGTATATAAACACACCTGGCAAATTCATTTACTGCCTTTTTTCATTTATTCCTCAAAATTTTGATTAAGACTCATCTCATTCATGCTGGAATTTAATATCCATAGACTGCTTTAATTCGGCATAATTTATGACAACCTGTTATCCGCTAACTTGTTATTCGCAGTTGTCTTGTCAGCAAAGAATAAAAAAAGAGCGGGATATTAGCCCGCTCTTTTTAATTCACTCCTGGATTGACTATGCCTTCATAACGAAGGGATCAATAATTGCTCAGAATTTCACTCAGCCTTTCAGCTAACAATTTTCCGCGCCAGCCACTGATTAATTCCGGCTGAGATTCTTTATCTTTTAACTTCCAGTGATGAGTCAGTAGTTGGTTAATCTGACGACGTGACGCCAGTAATTCAACGCTGAGTTTGCTCTCTTCGCTCACAGCCTGGATCAGTGCCTTGATATCTTTGAAGACTTTACGATAACCGGGCTGGTCGATAAGGTTCGAAATCGGTGCAGGCAGTTCAGATTCATCGAGCGCATTGGATTCTTCCACCAGCGCCAGCAGTGTGCGTCCGTGATAGCGGATTTCCGGACCACTCAGGCCCAGCGCTTCCAGTTCGCCCAGTGAGGTCGGCTGATAGCGGGCGACCTGCCACAGATTTTCCTCGCGGACCACAAAGTTAACCGCCAGGTCACGCTGACGCGCCTGATTAAGACGCCAGGCAGCTAACAATTTCAGGCAGCCTAACTGGCGCGGACGCAGCTGGAATGCATTGCCGATTTCCAGATAGGCCAGCTCAGGTTGCAGCACTTCACTGCGACGACGGCAGAGCGCCAGACACTCGTCCAGAGCCGCATCCATCCACCCTGCTTCTTCGGTTTCACGCATCAACTGGTCGGCCAGCGGCAACAGATACCACACGTCAGCAGCAGCATACACACATTGTTTTTCGCTCAGCGGACGGGCAATCCAGTCAGTGCGCGATTCACTTTTATCCAGCTCTACGCCGGTTGTTTCCGCTACCAGACGGGCAAAACCACAGGAAAGCGGACGCCCGCTAAACGCGGCGAGGATCTGCGTATCAATCAGAGGTGAAGGCATAACACCAAAAGCATTCAGAAAAACTTCGAGATCTTCACTGCCCGCATGGAGGAATTTGATGACATCAGGATTAACCAGCAAATCTATAAAAGGCTGCCATGCGGTGATCGGTAAAGGATCGATAAGGGTGAGCTGTTCGCCGTCAAAAAGCTGGATCAATCCCAGTTGCGGATAATAAGTGCGGGTACGAACAAATTCGGTATCCAGCGCAATTTTGCTGTGCGCTTTGGCCTGAAGACAAACCTGCTCCAGCGCGTCATTGGTGGTGATCAACTGATAATTCAAATCTTAATTCTCTTAATCATTACTGCGTTATAACGTGATAACGCCGGACATCGCCGGCGTTAAGAATCTGACTGTCACTGAACAAACGTGTTAACCGCTATGCTGCATCCTGCTTCGGATCGACTTTGGGTTTTGCCTGCTCATCGCGAAGTTCCCGTCTGAGGATTTTACCGACATTTGACTTCGGTAACTCATCACGGAACTCGACAATCTTAGGTACTTTGTAACCGGTTAATAACCGGCGACAGTGTGCCAGGAGTTCTTCGCTGGTCAGTGAAGAGTCTTTTTTCACCACGCAAATTTTGACAATTTCACCCGACGACTCATTCGGCACACCAATGGCGGCAACTTCGAGAACTTTGTCGTGTTGTGAAACTACCTCTTCAATTTCGTTAGGGTAAACATTGAAACCGGAAACCAGGATCATGTCTTTTTTACGGTCAACAATCCGTAGGAAGCCCTGCTCGTCCACTGTAACGATATCGCCCGTCGATAACCAGCCATCTTTTAGCACCTCATCGGTTGCAGACGGCCGCTGCCAGTAACCCAGCATGACCTGAGGACCACGTACCCACAACTCGCCCGGCTCGCCCGGCGCAACGTCATGACCGTTATCATCCACCAGACGCACCTCTGTCGACGGCACTGGCAAACCGATGCTGCCACTGTAATGTTTCAAATCGTACGGATTTCCAGCCACCAGCGGGGAACACTCCGTCAGACCGTAACCTTCCAGCAAATGTTTACCCGTCAGTTTTTCCCATTTGTCCGCCACAGATTTTTGCACTGACATCCCGCCGCCTACAGAAAGACGCAGCGTGGAGAAATCCAGTTCGCGAAAGTCTTCGTTATTGAGCAGCGCATTAAACAGGGTATTTACCCCGCTGATGGCGGTAAACGGATATTTGGCCAGCTCTTTGACCATACCTGATACGTCGCGCGGATTGGTGATAAGCAAGCTTTTACCGCCCAGATCGAGGAACAGCAGGCAGTTCACCGTCAGGGCAAAGATGTGGTATAGCGGAAGTGCTGTCACCACCAGCTCATGTCCCGGCTGCAATAGCGGTGCGTACGCCGCTTTTGCCTGTTCAAGATTCGCCTGCATGTTTCGGTGCGTCAGCATCGCGCCCTTCGCCACGCCGGTGGTTCCGCCGGTATATTGCAGAAATGCCAGGTCGTCATTAATGATGTCGGGTTTGATGTATTGCAGACGACGCCCGCGCTGTAATGCGGTACGGAAGGAGATCGCGTTCGGAAGGTGGTATTTTGGCACCAGCCGTTTGATGTATTTCACCACAAAGTTAACCAACGTGCCTTTCGCGGCAGAAAGCTGATCGCCCATGCGGGTAAGAATGACGTGTTTGACCTGCGTTTTGTACACCACTTTTTCCAGCGTATGGGCAAAGTTGGAGACAATCACAATTGCACTGGCGCCGCTGTCATTCAGCTGATGCTCAAGCTCACGCGGCGTATACAGCGGGTTTACATTAACCACGACCATGCCAGCGCGCAAGACGCCGAACAGCGCAATCGGATACTGCAACAAATTCGGCATCATCAGTGCAACACGATCACCCTTCTGCAGACCCAGTTCGTTTTGCAGATAAGCAGCGAAAGCCCGGCTGCGTTCTTCAAGCTTGCGGTAGGTCATCGCCTCGCCCATGTTGATAAATGCCACACTGTCAGCGTAACGCAGCGCGGAATTTTCAAACATTTCGACCAGCGAACTGTAGCGGTCAGGGTCGATGTTCTCAGGAACATCTGCCGGATATCGTTTTAGCCAAACCTTTTCCAAGGTATCACTCCTGAAATCATGTTCTGTTGCCGTCTCTATTCGACGAGTTTTATCACGTCTTTAACAATATTTTAACTCAGCTTACCAGTTGCGTTTCAAACAATGTCGAGGTTGAGAGGCGGGTCACTTTTTCTGCGCCCTTGCTTTGCCAAACCATCCATGGCTTAAAAGAAAAAGGCGGCAATTAAGCCGCCTTAACAACTACAACAACTACTGCTGTTACTGCTTTGGTGGCGGCGGCACGGGATGTGCCGGAGCCGGTTTCATTGCCGCCGGTGGGTGCCCGCCAGAATGTGTCGGTGGTGCTTCATGCGGCGACGGAGGTCTATTCGGTGACGATGCTTTCGACCCGTGCGGGTGCCGTGTTATACCAACCGGGCCCCCAGCCGGGTCCAAACCCGCGCCCCCATGAATCATAGGGGCCGCCGTAGCCATAACCCCACGGGCCAATCGGCTGCGGAGGCATCACAACCTGTTGCTGTATACGCCAGCGTTTATAGCTGTTGACGTTAACGGTGACAAAATCATAGGAAGTCTGGCCAATTTTGCCTTTCTCCACACCGGCAATCGGCCCGACGACTGTTACCAGCTGATTGCGATAATCGACAGGATCCACAAAGCCGTTGATGTAAGCCATGATCCGCCCTCGCGACGCGGCGCCTAAGATCGGCCTTGCGCCTTCATCCAGCGGTACCGTGGCAATTTCCAGGCGGGTTTTGTTTTGCAAATTGGTCACAGAGACCACTTTGCCGCCAAAACGCGACTCCTGACCGACATAAAGACCCGGTGCGCCCTGCACTGCCTGTAAATTCATCTGCGGGGTGGCCGTGGTACCGCGAATTTCATCCGGCACCGTGACACAACCCGATAACACCAAAGCACTCAGTGCAACCGCACTCAGCGCCATTTTTTTACCCGTTTTACCCGATAACTGCTGAATTACAGACCACTTACGCATTGCGATGACTCCTGTGCAAACTCTTCATTTTGACCATTTTTCAGAGCACAAGTTTCCTGACTTTACCGTCATTTACCGTCCTGGCAGCTTTTTCCACGTCACTTCATTGCGCAGATAAGTGGGTTCGGCATCTTCCGGATTAACACGGATGCCATTTTCCCAGAGCTGGAGCGCCAGCGGCAGCATATCTTCTGCATGAGGCAGTAATATTTTGCCATCAAATAATTCAGCTGCCGGAGGTTCACCTAACAGATGAGGATAAGTCTCCCAACCGGTTCCCACCGTCGCAAAACGGCCTGATAATTCAGCGGCGCGCGCCAGAAGTTGTTCCGGCTTGATGACCTTCTCGGTCTCTTCACCGCTCCAGTCGCCCTGCGCATTGCGGCTGAATTCCCCCCAGTAGACTTCACCCATGCGGGCATCAATCGCTGCGAGAACGTTATCAGCACCGGTCAGGCGATACGCGCCCTGCGCCATCGTCTGTAACGTAGACACTGGCAGCAAAGGTAATTGCGCGCCCAGCGACAATCCCTGAGCCATACCAATGCCGATACGCACGCCGGTAAAACTGCCCGGTCCGCGACCAAAAGCCAGCGCGTCGAGCTGAGTCAGGGAAAGTCCTGCTTCGGCGAGAATTTGCTGAACCATCGGCAAAATGCGCTGAGTGTGCTCGCGGGCACAGAGTTCAAAATGAGCGAGCGTTTCGCCCTGATTATAAAGCGCAACCGAACAGGCTTCTGTCGCCGTGTCAATTGCTAAAATTCGCGTGGACATGCCAGACCTCAGGCGGGGAAATTAATAAGTTATACCCTATATACTTCGGGTTGCAGCAAGGCGACAAGCTCGTGGATCCCAGGGAACTTAGATAACTAAGTGACTGGGGTGATTGAGCGCAGTCAACGCATCTGCAATCTGAAATATGACGCGTATAAGAGCCTTTTTCGGGGCGGCATCTTAGCATAAACAAAGGGCTATTTCTGCTCTTCGACATCCTGTAAAAAGCGGATCGCTTGTGCCAGGTCACGCGTGCGCGGTGTCGGCGGCAAACTATTGAGGAAAACTTCGCCATAAGGACGCATCACCAGCCGGTTATCGCAAATCACCATGACACCCCGGTCAGACGTATCACGGATCAAACGCCCGACGCCCTGTTTCAGCGTAATGACCGCATCAGGTAATTGTACGTCATTGAACGGGTCTCCGCCGCGCAGGCGGCAGTCTTCAATACGGGCTTTGAGCAGCGGATCGTCAGGTGACGTGAACGGCAGTTTATCGATGATGACGCAAGACAGCGCATCGCCTCGCACATCCACGCCCTCCCAAAAACTGCTGGTCGCCACCAGCAAGGCGTTACCCGCTTCGACAAACTGCGCGAGAAGCTGGCCTTTACTGGTTTCGCCCTGCAATAAAACCGGCAACGTCAGGCTGGCTCTGAATTCCTCGGCCAGTTCGCGCATCATTTTGTGAGACGTACACAGGAAGAAGCAGCGGCCTTTGTTGGCTTCAATCAGCGGACGCAACATACGCGCCAGCTGCTTCGAGCTGCCGTTGACGTTCGATTCAGGCAGAAAACGCGGCACGCATAACAGCGCCTGTTTGGCGTAATCAAACGGACTTGGCAGCAGTAATGTTTCTGCCTCATCCAGCCCGAGACGTTCGGTAAAATGATGCAGCTGATCGTTTACGGAAAGCGTAGCTGAAGTGAAAATCCACGCGCCTGGTTTCTCTTTCATCATTTCGCTGAATTTATCGGTTACCGACAACGGTGTCAGCGCCAGCACGAAATGGCGTGAGTTACATTCATACCAGTAACTGTAGCCGGGAATGGACACGTCTTTCAGGCGTTTCAGACGATTGCGGTAAAGCGTGGCGCGTTCGAAAGCCGCATCGAGCAGCGCAGAACGCCCGAGCGACAATTTCACCACGTCATGGCAAAGTTCCAGCGCGTCATCGAGTAATAACAGCGCGCGCTGGATAGCGGGCTGGTTAAGCACATCGCGCAGATTGCCGCGAAAACCCGGTTCACCAAGCGCCAGACGAAAATCCATCGTGCTCTGGCTCAGACGATCAGCACTTTTTTGTAACTGCACGGAATCACGGACTTCCGTGCGGTAAGCGATCGTGATGTCTTTCGCCATATCCAGCAGCTGACGGCTGGTCACCTGCTGACCAAAATACTGGCTGGCGATATCAGGTATCTGGTGGGCTTCGTCGAAAATCATCACGTCAGCCTCGGGAATAAGCTCACCGAAGCCGCTCTCTTTCACCACCATATCTGCCATAAACAGATGATGGTTAACCACCACCACATCGGCTTCCATCGCCTTGCGACGGGCTTTTACGACAAAGCATTCTTTATACAGCGGACAGTCACTGCCAAGACAATTATCGTTGGTGCTGGTCACCAGTGGCCAGACAAAACTGTCTTCCGGCACCACGTTGCAGGTGCTGATATCGCCTTCTTCCGTGCTGCTCGACCAGTGACGCAGATGTGCCAGTTCGCTGAGCGCCTGGCTGGCGAGATCGCCGCCGGAGAGTGATTGCTGTTCCAGACGTTCCAGGCACAAATAGTTTGAGCGCCCTTTCAGCAGCGCCAGACGACCTTTGAAATTCAGTGCGCTGGCGACTTTAGGCAAATCGCGGGAATACAACTGATCCTGTAAGTTTTTCGAACCAGTGGAGATAATGACTTTTTTGCCGGAACGCAGTGCCGGAGCAAGATACGCATAAGTTTTACCGGTACCTGTACCGGCTTCGACCACCAGCCCCTGCTTACCGGTGATGGCTTTGCTGACAGCCTGCGCCATCAGACGCTGAGGTTCACGCGGTTTAAAACCTTCAATTTTCTGCGCCAGTGCGCCGTCTGTTGCGAAATCGTCTGTCACTCTGTCTCTCTACCTGTACGGATCAGCAGTGATTATGCCAATCCCTTGGCTTCACTACCACCGCCATCTGCCAATCCAACGCATTCATCCTTTGTGATACCCTTAGCGCCATCATAAGTATGTGACTAACCGGAGTTAAAAAATGACCATCGAACGTATTCGCCCTGAGCCACGGATGTCCGACATCGTGATCCATAACGACACCATTTATTACACCGCGGTACCGGAAAATCTGGACGCGAATGCGAAAGATCAAACGGCGGAAACGCTGGCGATTATCGACGCAGCGCTGACTGAAGCGGGCTCAGACAAAAGCAAAATTCTGGATGCCACACTGTTTCTGGTGAATAAAGAAGATTTCCCGGCCATGAACGAAGCCTGGGATGCGTGGGTATCGCCGGGCAATGCCCCCGTACGTTGCACCGTGCAGGCCAACCTGATGAATCCGAAATACAAAATTGAAATCAAGATTATCGCTGCACGTTAATCACTGATTTTCGGACATAAAAAAACCTCCAGCCGGAGGTTTTTTATTATCAGCGTAATGCTTTATTACGCTTTTGCACCCGCTACAGCTTCTTTAGCGAGTTCGGTGATTCGTGCATAATCACCGCTTTTCAGCGCATCAGCCGGCACCAGCCAGGATCCACCGATACACAACACGCTTTTCAGCGCCAGATAATCACGGTAGTTCGCCGGTGAAATACCGCCAGTCGGGCAGAAACGCACCTGCGGGAATGGCCCTGCAATAGCCTGCAACGCTTTCACGCCGCCGTTAGCTTCCGCCGGGAAGAATTTAAATTCACGCAGACCAGCATCCAGACCCATCATCAGTTCTGAAACAGTGCAGATACCCGGGATCAGCGGGATCGAACCGGCATTCGCAGCCTTAAGCAATGCATCGGTCAGACCCGGGCTAATCGCGAACTGCGCACCGGCTTCGGTCACTTCGGCCAGTTGTTCAGGATTGAGCACAGTCCCTGCGCCAATAATGGCTTCCGGCACTTCTTTGGCAATCGCACGGATCGCATCCATCGCACACGGGGTACGTAAGGTGACTTCCAGAACGCGCACGCCACCGGCAACCAGCGCTTTGGCCAGCGGAACGGCATGTTCCAGTTTATTGATAACAATCACAGGAACGACCGGCCCTGAGGTCAGAATTTGTTCCGCGCTTGTTTTCCAGTTTTTCATCTTGCTCTCCATTCATGCCCGCAGGCACCGTTGTGATTGATGGCGCGCCCCTGCCACAGGGACCAGTGATTTTTTCACAACGAAGAAATCACTGGAAACCGACCACACCCGATTGGACGATACTACCCTCCCCGTCATGTCTGAAGCCGCAGCGGCGTTGGCTACATTTGTTCACCCGAATCACTGACTCATGTCAGCTCATCGGGACTCACTCACTTGCCGCCTTGCTGCAACCTCAAACATTTGGGGAGTAATGACTCAATAAATTATTCGTTATTCGAACTCATTCCAGGAACGGCCGTCGCGGGTAATCATCGCCACAGAAGCCACAGGCCCCCATGTCCCGGACTGATACGGTTTTGGTGCTTCGCTTTCTGCAGCCCATGCGT
Organism: Rahnella sp. JUb53; assembly: GCF_004346065.1. Classification (NCBI taxonomy): domain Bacteria; kingdom Pseudomonadati; phylum Pseudomonadota; class Gammaproteobacteria; order Enterobacterales; family Yersiniaceae; genus Rahnella; species Rahnella sp. JUb53. The sequence continues at coordinate 719,464 of NZ_SLYT01000001.1, read as the reverse complement.
TCATGATGGAGTCGACCCATTTCCAGGCTTCTTCCACTTCGTCACGACGCACGAACAGCGCCTGGATGCCACGCATGGTTTCGAGCAGCAGACGCTCGTAAGCATCGGCAATATGTTGCTCATTGAAGGTTTCAGTGAAGCTCAGATCCAGCTTGGTAGTTTGCAGACGGTGTTTGTGCTCCAGACCCGGTACTTTGTTCAGTACTTCGATCTCGATCCCTTCATCCGGTTGCAGACGAATCGTCAGTTTATTCTGCGGCAACTGCTGGTAAGAATCACGGAACAGGTTCAGTGCCGGGCTCTTGAAATACACCACAACTTCTGAACATTTGGTCGGCAGACGTTTACCGGTACGCAGGTAGAACGGAACGCCCGCCCACTGCCAGTTATCGATATCCACGCGGATAGACACGAACGTTTCGGTGCTGCTGGTTTTCTTCGCGCCTTCTTCTTCAAGATAGCCAGGAACTTTTTTGCCCTGCACGAACCCGGCAGTGTACTGACCGCGTACGGTGTTTTCACGTACGTTAGACTGATCGATACGGCGCAGTGAGCGCAGTACTTTCACTTTCTCATCACGGATACGGTCGGTACTCAGATCAGCCGGTGGAGACATGGCGATCATAGTCAGAATTTGCAGCAAGTGGTTCTGGATCATGTCACGCATCTGACCCGCATCATCGAAGTAACCCCAGCGGCCTTCGATACCCACTTCTTCAGCAACGGTGATCTGCACGTGATCGATAGTGCGGTTATCCCAGTTGCTGGCGAACAGGTTGTTGGCGAAACGCAGTGCCAGCAGGTTCAGTACCGTTTCTTTACCCAGATAATGGTCGATACGGTAAACCTGAGATTCTGCGAAATATTCGGCGACCTGATCGTTAATCACCTGAGACGACTCCAGCGAGTGGCCGAGAGGTTTTTCCATCACGACGCGCGCAGGCTCTTTATTCAGGCCCGCTTCACCCAGACCGCGGCAAATAGCCCCGAAGTGGCTTGGCGCAATCGCAAAGTAGTTAATGGTGGCACGATTTTTCTGGTCGAGCATCTTGCCCAACACTTTGAAATGCTTCAGATCATTGACATCAAGGTTACAGAAATCAAGACGGGCACTGAGTTTGTCCCACAGTTCCGGATCAATTTTTTCTTTCATGAAGGTGGTCAGTGCTTCTTTAACCACTTCGGTATAGGCCGCTTTGTCCCATTCCGCACGTCCGACACCGATAATGCGGGTATCCGGGTGAATGTGACCCGCTTTCTCTAACTGATACAGGGAAGGCAACAGCTTACGGCGCGCAAGATCGCCTTTCGCACCGAAAATTACCAGATCACAAGCCTGGGCTGTCTGAGTTACCGCCATGTTCTTCTCCTCAATGCAGGAATACCTGACATATTTCTGGTTGCTTCGCCGGAGCTGCAACTCGAATTATCCCGGGTACATATTGTAATTTTATTTCAGCAACAATGTACTCTGATTGCCCGTGAGCCGTAAACCATGATCTGACAAGGTAATAACTCTGCGGAAAACCTTATTTTTATCATAAGTATCTCAGGTGCTGTTAAAACCCACAACATCCTGTAATTTTATGACAAAACTGAACAGAATTTACCATACTGAAAGTTAGATCTCGGTCAAACTCTGACAAAAAAAGCCGTAAATTCGCCTGGCTGACGCTGCCAACGGCATTAAGCGCGTAGTATATTTTCATCAAATCAGTCCGATTTCCTCTTTTCAAAGAAATCGTTGAAACCTATGAGTGGCATGCTTATGAATACGTTGGAAAAAATCCAGACTCACCTTGACATTCTGAGCAAGTCAGAACGCAAAGTTGCTGAAGTTATCCTGGCATCGCCGCATGTTGCTATTCACTCCAGTATTGCCACCCTCGCCCGCATGGCGGACGTCAGTGAACCTACTGTAAACCGTTTTTGCCGTCGTCTCGACACAAAAGGGTTTCCGGATTTTAAACTGCATCTGGCACAAAGTCTGGCAAATGGTACACCTTATGTGAACCGTAACGTGGATGAAAGCGACAGCGTCAGCGCTTACACCAGTAAAATTTTCGAGTCCGCCATGGCCAGCCTCGACCAGGTGAAGAATACCCTGGATATCGCCGCCATCAATCGTGCCGTCGATTTACTCACACAGGCCAAGAAAATTTCCTTCTTTGGTCTGGGCGCTTCCGCCGCGGTCGCCCATGATGCCATGAACAAGTTTTTCCGCTTTAACATTCCCGTGGTTTACTTCGACGATATCGTCATGCAGCGGATGAGCTGTATGAACTCCAGCGAAGGCGACGTGGTGGTACTGATTTCGCACACCGGACGCACCAAAAATCTGGTCGAACTTGCCCAACTCGCCCGTGAAAACGATGCCACGGTGATTGCGATCACTTCTTTTAATACACCTCTGGCCCATGAAGCGACGCTGGCTTTGTTACTGGATGTTCCCGAAGATACCGACGTTTATATGCCGATGGTTTCGCGAATTGCCCAGCTCACGTTGATCGACGTGCTGGCAACCGGTTTTACTCTGCGCCGTGGCGCAAAATTCAGAGATAACCTGAAGCGGGTCAAAGAAGCGTTGAAAGAATCGCGCTTTGATAAAGGGACAGTCGTCCCCACCCTGCATGAATGAGCTTGCTCAACAGGCTAAGGCATAAATCATTCAACAAACGAATTAATAAAGCACCATTGATTTAATAGGGAGTCTGCCCGGAAATCTTCGCGCAACGTGCGCAAGACGAAAGCCAGACATAAGGCCAGCGGGTCACACAGGTGAAACTCTTTTGTATTACAATTACACCTCCGGCAAAGTGGACTCGTTGTTTTTTGCATTACCATGTTTCATCAGTTAACGGAGTTAGGCATGTCCAGAAGGCTCAGAAGAACGAAGATCGTTACCACCCTCGGTCCGGCAACTGACCGCGACAATAATCTTGAGAAGATCATTGCAGCGGGCGCAAACGTTGTACGTATGAATTTCTCTCACGGAACTGCTGAAGATCACATCCTTCGCGCTAACAAAGTGCGTGAAATCGCCGCCCGCCTTGGCCGCCATGTCGCCATTCTCGGTGACCTGCAAGGTCCTAAAATCCGCGTTTCTACCTTTAAAGAAGGCAAAGTCTTCCTCAATATTGGCGACAAATTCCTGCTCGATGCCAACATGAGCAAAGGTGAAGGCGATAAAGAAAAAGTCGGTATCGACTATAAAGGTCTGCCTGCTGACGTCGTACCGGGCGACATCCTGTTGCTCGATGACGGTCGCGTGCAGCTCAAAGTGCTCGAAGTTCAGGGCATGAAAGTGTTTACCGAAGTCACCGTTGGTGGCCCGTTGTCTAACAACAAAGGCATCAACAAACTGGGCGGTGGTCTTTCTGCTGAAGCCCTGACTGAAAAAGATAAAGCAGACATTATTACTGCGGCCAAAATGGACGTAGATTATCTGGCAGTTTCATTCCCACGTACCGGCGAAGATCTTAACTACGCGCGCCGTCTGGCCCGTGATGCAGGCTGTAACGCGCAGATCGTGTCTAAAGTTGAACGCGCTGAAGCCGTTGCCACCGACGCCGCAATGGACGACATCATTCTGGCTTCCGACGTGGTGATGGTCGCCCGTGGCGATCTGGGTGTGGAAATTGGTGACCCTGAACTGGTCGGTATCCAGAAGAAACTGATCCGCCGTGCCCGTCAGCTGAACCGTGCAGTGATCACTGCGACTCAGATGATGGAATCGATGATCACCAACCCGATGCCAACCCGTGCTGAAGTGATGGACGTGGCGAACGCCGTACTCGATGGCACCGATGCGGTCATGCTTTCAGCAGAAACCGCCGCAGGTCAGTATCCTTCAGAAACGGTTGCGGCAATGGCACGTGTTTGCCTGGGTGCTGAGAAAATCCCAAGCATTAACGTATCCAAACACCGTCTGGACGTGGAATTCGATAATATCGAAGAAGCCATTGCGATGTCAGCGATGTATGCGGCAAACCACCTGAAAGGAGTGACGGCGATCATTTCCATGACGGAATCGGGTCGTACTGCACTGATGTTGTCCCGTATCAGTTCTGGCCTGCCAATCTTTGCTATGTCACGTCATGAGCACACCCTGAATCTGACCGCCATTTACCGTGGCGTTACGCCGGTCTTCTTCGACAGCGTCAACGACGGCGTAGCGGCGGCTCAGGACGCGGTCAATCTGCTGCGTGATAAAGGTTATCTGTTGTCAGGTGATCTGGTGATTATCACGCAGGGCGACGTCATGAGCACCATCGGCACTACCAATACCAGCCGTGTGCTGCGTGTTGATTAAACTCAATATGTAATTAAATATGTATTAAGGGTCGATCATTATGATCGGCCTTTTTATTTCCCCTTCCACACACTTTTACCCCGAAACAATCCGGTTAATTGCCCGCCTTAATTTGATCATTATTTTGCCATCTGGGTGAAATAATTTACCGCCCTGCTCTGATAAAAAATTTTATAAACAGAATAGACCCTCTTTTAGTGTGTATTAATATAACTTTTCATATTGATAGCAACAGTTATTTGCCCCCACAAACGAATAATAAATACAGAATACTCCCATGTGAATAAAGTTTTTTATGACCAAATCACCCGATAAATGTGACTTACATCACATTAAACAAGCTTAACTGACGCAATCATCCAAATGTTCAATGCCGTAGTTGAATGATAATGATTTGCATTTATAATGATTCTCATTCGTTAAAACCTTGTATAAGTCCGCACTAAGGAAATCAAACAAGACGTAAACCCTGTTATTTGCGATAAGAAAACAGATAAAACCACACACCTGACAGGCGTGGCCTTAAGCCCTGCCTGCTAATACACACGTTCACTGAAATCTCCTGACTTTACCGGGTGGCCTCCCCTTGCCCGTAGTAAAGGGAACGGAAAAACAGAAAGGGTCCAAGATGAGCCAGATAAATAATTGGGAAATAATGCAGGACAGCACCAAAGACCTCATAATCACTCAGGCTAAAATAAGTGAAAATAAGGGTTATATATTCAATCAAAATAGCACGCCGGAATGGCAGGCCCAGATTGAACAAGGGATTGAATTAATTAAATCTCACATTAACCACACGGAAAAACCTTTTTCCGGTGTATCTCCCGCTGAATTAGCAGAACAATTTCGACATATTGATCTGACCAAACCCCTTGCAGGAACACGTCTGGCTCTGGAAGAACTGGATGATTTATATCTTCAGCACGCGGTTTATTTTCATCACCCGAAATACCTCGCACATCTGAACTGTCCGACCGTGATTCCGTCCCAGCTGGCGGAGCTTTTTATCAGCGCGATTAACTCTTCCGTAGACACCTGGGACCAGAGCGCAGGTGGCACCTTAATCGAGCAAAAAGTCATCGACTGGACTCTCGCCCGTATAGGTTTTGGCGCACAATCCGACGGCATTTTCACCAGCGGCGGTACGCAATCCAACCTGATGGCGATGCTGCTGGCGCGTGACAGTCACTGCAAACATACCCGTCCGCAACACAGCATCAAATATCAGGGTCTGCCGCCGGAAGCTAACCGCTGGCGTATTTTCAGTTCTCAGGTCAGCCATTTCAGCATTCAGAAATCCGCTGCCCTGCTCGGCCTGGGTTATGACGCCGTGGTGCCGGTGGCTTGTGACAGCGCGTTCCGTATGGACATAAACGCGCTTAAAGCCGAAATCGAGCGGTGTCACGCAGAAGGGCTGATCCCGATCGCCGTGGTGGCGACTGCAGGCACCACCGACTTTGGCAGTATCGACCCGCTGAATGAAATTGCCGAAATCTGCCGCAAAGAAAAACTCTGGATGCACGCTGATGCCGCTTACGGTTGCGGGTTACTGGTGTCGCCTCAGCATCGTCAGCGCATTGAAGGTATTCATCTGGCGGATTCCGTCACCGTGGATTATCACAAATCCTTCTTCCAGCCGGTGAGTTGCAGCGCGTTTCTGGTTAACGATCACAGCCATCTGGAGCATGTTACTCACCACGCCGAATACCTGAATCCGTTGAGTGCAAAACTCGAAGGCACACCGAACCTCGTCAACAAAAGTATTCAGACCACCAAACGTTTTGATGCCCTCAAAATGTGGCTGACGCTACGCATCATGGGCCAGCAGGCGCTGGGTGAATCCTTTGATGTGCTGCTGGAACGCGCCACTGAAACCCATCAGATGATGGAACAGAACCCGAACATTGAAGTGCTGCATAAACCGCAGCTCAGCACGCTGGTGTTCCGTTTCGTGCCGCGTATGTCCATGAATCATGAGCAGATTGACGCGATTAATGCAGGTATCCGTAAAGCGATTTTCCGCGACGGCAGCGCCGTGATTGCCGGTACCAAAGTCCATGACCGTCAGTATCTGAAATTCACCTTGCTGAACCCGACCACCACCACGGAAGACGTTGCCGATGTGCTCAGTCTGATCACGCATTACGGCAAAGAACTGACTGCCACTGCGCTGAGCGCCGCCAAAAACCGGTAAAAGGAGCCGCACCATGAATATGAATTCAACCGAACAGATGTATGATTTTATCGCCGTGGGCATCGGCCCGTTCAACCTCGGCCTGGCCTGTCTGACTGAACCGGTGAAAGAGCTGAAAGGTCTTTTTTTAGATCAGAATGACAGCTTCGACTGGCACACTGGCATGATGCTGGAAAGTGCGCATTTGCAGACGCCGTTTATGGCCGACCTGGTCACGCTCGCCGATCCGACCAGCCCTTACAGCTTTCTGAATTACCTGAAATTGCAGGGAAAACTCTACTCATTCTACATCCGTGAAGATTTCTTCATGATGCGCAAAGAGTTTAACCAGTATTGCCAGTGGGCGTGCAGCCAGCTAAGCAGCCTGCAATTTTCCACGCGTGTGGAACTGGTGACCTGGGACGCAACGCAGGAATGCTATCTGGTTCAGACGCGCTCGACCAAAAGTAACGAGAATCAGATTTACCGCACTAAACGGCTGGTGCTGGGCACTGGCCCGTCGCCGTGGATGCCCGCCTGCGCCCGTGATGCGGGCAACAACGTGCATCACTCTTCAGCCTATCTGCCGAACAAAGAACAGGTACAGAATTCCAAATCCATCACCGTCGTCGGCAGCGGTCAGAGCGCAGCGGAAATTTACTATGACCTGCTCTCTGATATCGATAAGCATGATTACCATCTGACATGGGTGACCCGCGCACCGCGTTTCTATCCGCTCGAATACAGCAAACTGACGCTGGAAATGACCTCACCGGAATACATCGACTATTTCCACGAATTACCGATGGCCAAACGCGATCAGCTCAACCGTGAACAGAAGTGCCTGTATAAAGGCATAAATATCAGTTTGATCAACGATATCTACGACCTGATGTACATCAAGCGCCTCGACGGCCCGCTGAACGTTGATTTGTACACCCATTCAGAACTGACATCGCTGACCCGCAACCACCATGGTGAACTGGAGATGAACCTGCTGCACCACGAACAGCAGCAGGAATACCGGCACCGTACGGAGTCAGTGATCCTCGCCACCGGCTACGGCTATCAGCCGCCGCAGTTTGTCGAAGGCATTTACAACCGCATTCAGTGGGATGACGCCGGTCGTTACGCCGTCAACCGCAATTACAGTATTGATACCCATAACCAGATTTTCGTACAAAACGCCGAGCTGCATACCCACGGTTTCGTTACACCGGATCTGGGCATGGCATGCTATCGCAACAGTACGATTATCCGCGAAATGCTGGGGCGCGAAGTGTATCCGGTGGAGAAATCCATCGCCTTCCAGACCTTTTGCACCCGCAACCTTGCCGGAAACTAACGGAGAATTTACCGATGACTGATGCTATTCCCAGTTCCGTATTTTCCTGCCAGCGTGCCGCAGGAAAACTGTCCTTTCGCCCTCTTGCGCTGGAAAAAGATGCCGCCATTTTGCATGGCTGGATGATTCAGCCCTACGCGCATTTCTGGGGGATGCAAAACAGTACCGTCGCCGAAGTGGATGCGTTTTACCGCGACCTGACAGCGGGAAACTCACTAGCCGCGCTGATGGGTGAAATCGACGGCCAGCCGCAGTTCCTGATTGAATGCTATCCGGTTCAGGACGATCCATTGCGTGAACATTACGACGTTCAGCCCGGCGATATGGGCATGCATATCCTGCTTTCTCCCGCCGACAAACCTGTCACAGGTTTCAGCTGGCAGGTGTTTTCCGCAGTTATGGAATATCTGTTCAGCCAGCCGGACGTGAAACGCGTGGTGGTCGAGCCCGATGTGCGCAACGAGAAAATTCACAAGCTGAACAAGCGCGCCGGTTTTCGTTATCAGAAACAAGTTCAGCTGACACACAAAACGGCATGGCTGGCATTTTGCCAGCGTGAGGATTTTATTCAGGCCAGCCAGAAGGAAAAAAACAGTATGACGCCATCCACTATGCAAACAGGTCAGCATCTGCAACCTGAAATCTGGGCAAAAGCCAATGCCCTGCTGCTGCGCAAATGTCTGTCCGAACTCACGCACGAGCGCCTGCTCGCCCCGCAGGCATTGAAAACAACCGGCACCTGGACAGACTATCAGCTGGCAGTACCGGCCTCGGAAATCGAATACCGTTTCCGCGCGCGCCAGTTGCCGTTAAATGACTGGATGATTGATCTCGACAGCATTCAGCGCCTGGATAATCTCAGTCCGCAGCCGCTGGATGCCGTGAAATTCATCATTGAATTCGCTGAACAAATCGGCATTTCTCAAGCCATGCTGCCGACCTATCTGGAAGAAATCAGCAGTACGCTTTACAGCAGCGCCTACAAACTGGTGAACAACCATACAACGGCAAAACAGCTGTCAGAAGCCGATTTCCAGACCGTGGAAACCAGCATGACCGAAGGCCATCCGAGCTTCATCGCCAACAACGGTCGCATCGGTTTCGATGCCGGTGATTATGTGCGTTACGCGCCGGAAGCAGCCAATCCGCTGCAACTGGTCTGGGTGGCGGTTCACCATGACAAAGCACATTTCGCCAGTGTTGAAGGTTTGCCGTATGAAAAACTGATCGCCGAGGAACTGGGCGACGCGCAGATTTGTGCCTTCACGCAGAAGCTGGTCGATATGGGCGTGGATCCGAAAAATTACTATTTCATGCCGGTTCATCCGTGGCAGTGGCAGAATAAATTGCTGACCGTTTTCGCCCCGGATATTGCCCGTCAGTTCCTGATTTATCTCGGTGAAGGCAATGATGAATATCTGGCACAGCAGTCAATCCGCACCTTCTATAACGCCAGTCGTCCCAAAGCGCGATACGTCAAAACTGCCCTGTCGATTCTGAATATGGGCTTTATGCGCGGGCTGTCGCCGTATTACATGGCGACCACGCCGGGCATCAACGAATGGCTGGCGGAACTGGTGGAAAACGATTCCTATCTGCAATCCACCGGTTTCAGCATTTTGCAGGAAGTCGCTTCGATTGGTTATCACAATCACTACTTCGAAGAAGCGATAAAAGGTGACAGCGCGTACAAGAAAATGTTTGCCGCTTTGTGGCGTGAAAATCCGGTTGCGCAGTTAAAGCCGAATCAGCGACTGATGACCATGGCCGCGCTGCTTCACACCGACAAATATGGCGATGCGCTGATTGTCGAGATGATCAAATCCTCCGGCCTGGCGACCGGTGACTGGCTGAAACGCTATATGCACGCCTACCTCAGCCCGCTGCTGCACTGTTTCTATCAGTACGATCTGGTGTTCATGCCGCACGGCGAAAACTTGATCCTGCGTTTCGAAAACAATATTCCGGTGAATGCTTTCATGAAGGATATCGCCGAAGAAATTGCGGTAATGAATCCCGACGCTAACCTGCCGGAGAAAGCCAAACGTCTGGCCGTCGATGTGCCGGAAGACCTGAAAATTCTGTCGATCTTCACCGACGTCTTTGCCGGCGTATTCCGCTTCATCGCCCGTATTCTGGAAGAGAACGGCGATTATCCGGCCGGTCAGTTCTGGCAGGTGGTGGCGGAAGTGGTGCGCGATTACCAGATTCAGTATCCGGAACTGGCTGGGAAATTTGCGCGCTATGACATGTTTGGCGCCGAGTTCACGCACTCGTGCCTGAACCGTCTGCAACTGGCGAATAACCAGCAGATGATCAACCTGTCAGATCCGGCGCAAAATCTGAAATTCGCCGGTACGCTGGAAAACCCGATTGCGGCGTACGCTAACCGCTACTGAGCAACACTTTAAAGTGATGAAACCTTAAAGTGATGAAACTTTAATGTGATGAAATTTTAATGCGATGAATAGTTGCGCGGCTTTTACAGGCCGCGCTTTTTTGATTTTGAGTACCGGAGAGTGAATGTTATGTCGTCCGTTTCTGAACCCGCCTCACGGCTGAATTCCCGCCAGTGGCTGTTCCCGCTGTCGCTGGTGCTGTTCGAGTTCGCCACCTATATCGCCCACGATATGATCCAGCCAGGCATGTTGCAGGTAATCAGTGATTTCAGCGCCAGCGCCGACTGGGTATCCACCTCACTGACCGCGTATCTGTGTGGCGGAATTCTGCTGCAATGGCTGCTGGGTCCGCTTTCCGACCGCCTCGGACGCAGGCCGGTATTACTCGCGGGCGTGGCCTTTTTCACCGTTACCTGCCTGCTGACCGTTTTCACCCAAAGCATCGGGCAGTTTATTCTGATGCGGTTTTTGCAAGGGATGAGCCTGTGTTTCATCGGTGCGGTTGGTTACGCCGCGATCCAGGAAGCGTTCAGCGAAACGCTCAGTGTCAAACTGATGGCACTGATGGCGAACATTACGCTGATCGCCCCGCTGCTCGGGCCACTGGCGGGTGCGGCGTTCATTCATTACGCACCGTGGAAAGCCATGTTTGCGCTGTTTTCCGTCATCTCCGCTCTGGCGTTCTGGGGCTTGTGGCGCAGTATGCCGGAAACCGCTTCCGGTCGTGATGGCCGCTTTTCAATGCGCAGACTGCTGGCCGATTACCGTGAAGTGTTTTCCAATAAAGGCGTGGTGATGGGCTCCCTCGCCATCGGATTGATCACCCTGCCGTTGCTGGCGTGGGTCGCACAGTCGCCTGTTTTGCTTATCCAGGACGCAGGTATGACGCCATTACAATATGGCTGGTTGCAGGTTCCGGTATTCACCGGCCTGATTATTGGCAATATCACCCTGAGCAGAATCAGCGGCAGAGTGAATATCCGCACACCGGTCTGGCTCGGGATTGTGCCGATTGTTCTCGGTTTGTCGGTCAGTGCGTTCGCCGCATTGTTTATGGCACATGCCTGGTTCTGGATGACTGCTGGGCTGAGTCTTTACGCGCTGGGTACCGGACTGGTGAATGCGGGTCTGTATCGTCTGACGCTGTTTTCCAGTCCGACAGGAAAAGGCACCGTCGCGGCGGCATTAGGGCTGATGACTATCGTGGTGTTTGCAGCCGGAATTGAAATCGCTAAACAGCTGTATTTTGCATGGGGTAACGGCATTTTCATGCTTGCAGGCCTTATCGCTGGCGTGGCTGGCACAATCCTGATTGCGGCATTTCTAAAGCACTCATCGAAAAAAGCATAAAAAAAGCTGAGGTGTGAGCCTCAGCTTATTTTTAAATCCAGACGGTCATTTCTTCGGATACAGCTCTTTACGCGAATACGGCTCAGGCTCACCCGGCTTGCGGGTTTTAAGCAGTTTGAGGATCCAGGTGTACTGTTCCGGATTCGGTCCAACCAGAATTTCCACTTCCTCATTCATGCGTCGCGCAATGTAGTTATCATCCGCAGTGGCCAGATCGTCCATCGGCGGTCGGACGTAAATATCCAGACGCTGTTCACGACCGTTATACACCGGGAATAACGGGACAATGGCGGCGCGGCAGACTTTCATCAGACGCCCCACCGCAGGCAATGTCGCCTTGTAGGTCGCGAAGAAATCCACGAACTCACTGTGTTCCGCACCGTGATCCTGATCCGGCAGATAATAGCCCCAGTACCCCTGACGCACGGAACTGATGAACGGTTTAATGCCGTCATTACGTGCGTGCATACGACCACCAAAACGACGACGTACGGTGTTCCAGAGATAATCGGTCAGCGGGTTTTTCTGGTTGTGGAACATCGCGGCCATCGGCTGGCCTTCAGCGGCCATCAGCATCGCAGGGATGTCCACAGCCCAGCCATGCGGCACCAGAAAAATCACATTCTGGCCTTTCGCCTTCATCTCATCGATAATTTCTTTGCCATGCCAGTGTACGCGCTGCATGACGTTTTCCGGATTACGTATTGCCAGTTCAGCCATCATCACCATCGCCTGCGGCGCGGTTGCAAACATTTCATCAATGATGTGTTCGCGTTCAGCTTCCGGCGTTTCAGGCAGGCAATACAACAGATTGATTTGAGCACGACGTCGGGCACCTTTGGCAAACTTTCCTGCCAGACGCCCCAGACTGCCTAACACCGGATCACGGACTTTCGCGGGTAAACAGGCCATGGTTGCCATCGCACCGACGCCCAGCCAGACGCCCCAGTAACGCGGATGGTAGAAGGCTTTCTGAAATTGCGGAATAAATTCTGCGGAAGATCGTTTTTCTTTTTCTGGCTGCATGCTCAGGCTCTTATATCAAATTCTGGCTTAATGATAAGTGCCGTGAGTTATTTTGCAATAAATCACGGCAGCTAATCATTAAAACCTAAGCGGTCAGTCCAGCTTCAGTTGAGGAACAACCTGACGAACGGTGGCCAGATAAGTCGCACGGTCTTTACCGGTCAGCCCTTCAGTACGTGGCAATTTCGCGGTCAGCGGATTCACGGCCAGCTGGTTGATCCACATTTCAAAATGCAGATGCGGGCCGGTGGAACGACCGGTGTTGCCGGAAAGCGCGATGCGGTCACCGCGTTTAATTTTCTGACCTGGTTTCACCAGAATTTTGCGCAGGTGCATATAACGGGTCATGTACTGACGACCGTGGCGGATCGCCACATAGTTACCTGCCGCCCCGCCATTCTTGGCAACCACCACTTCACCGTCGCCGACAGCCAGAACCGGCGTGCCGACAGGTACTGCGAAATCGACGCCACGGTGCGGCGCAATGCGGCCGGTAACCGGGTTCAGACGACGCGGATTAAAGTTGGAAGAAACGCGATATTGTTTACCGGTAGGGAAACGCAGGAAACCTTTAGCCAGCCCGCTGCCTGAGCGGTCATAAAACTTACCGTCTTCCGCGCGAACTGCGTAATAATCTTTACCGCCAGTGCGCATACGCACGGCCTGCAATTCGCTTTGTTCGTTTTTGCCATCCAGCACTTCGTGGGACATCAGAACCGCAAAATCATCGCCTTTCTGTAACTTACGGAAATCGAGTTGCCATTGCAGCGCTTTGATAACGGCACTGACTTCACCGCTGCTCAGCCCTGCGGCTCTGGCGCTGGTGACAAAACTCCCGTTCAGCGAACCCTTAATCACCGTGTCTTTCCATTCCCCTTTCAGGGTTTCGAGAGAAGCTTTAAAGGTGCTGCCGGAACGGTCAAAGGTATAGGTTTCGCGGCGCGATTTTTCCCAGGTCAGACGCTGTAAATCCCCGGCATCATTCAGTGTCCAGGAAATCTGCTGACCGACTTTCAGATTACGCAAATCACGGTTGGCGTCAGACAGCGCGGCAATTTCTGACATATCAATGCCGTACTGATTCAGAATGCTGCTGAGGGTATCGCCGGTAGAAACAACGTATTCATGGACGCCCGCTTCATTGGCCGTTTTGTCGTCAAGATCATCCTGTGGGATGTCATCGTCAGCCGGCGGGGTCTGATCGATAGGTTCGCTGGCTTCGGGAAGCAAAGAACGTAATTGCTGATTATCGAGGGTGATATTTTTAACCAGCGGTCTGGTATCAGAAAGGTCGTTGTCCGGGTGGTAAGCTAACGGTTTCCATACGGCCACAGCCAGTGTGACGACGGTAAGAGACCCCAGCATAATGCGGTGGGGCCGTGGAAGGTTGCTATACGCCAGAGCGATAGATCGGGCTATCAGCTGCACTTAAATTCTGTCCTTTTAGCTTACTTCAGGCAGCTCAGGTACTGGTTCGCCAGCTGTGACAAAAAGTTCACATAGCTGTCCGCATCCAGTTCAATGCCGCTCCCCAGCGGATCCAATGTGCCCATACGCACTTTTGTTCCCTGGGCAACAGCCGTTATGACGGCCGGCCTGAATTGTGGCTCAGCAAAAATGCAGGTCGCTTTTTGCTCAACCAACTGTGTTCGAATGAGATGTAATCGCTGTGCGCCGGGTTGAATTTCAGGGTTGATCGTAAAGTGACCAAGTGGCGAGAGGCCGAAGTGTTTTTCAAAGTAGCCATAAGCGTCGTGAAAAACAAAATATCCCTTACCCTGCACAGGCTGCAGCATAGTACCAATATTTTTGTCAGTTTTTGTCAAGCCATCTTCAAAACGTGCCAAATTTGCATCTAATTGTTGCTTTTTCTGCGGAACCAGCTCCACAAGTTTGTCATGGATCACAATTGCGGCTTCACGGGCGATTTCCGGTGATAACCAGACATGCATATTGTACTCACCGTGATGGTGCTCATCCCCGTCATTTTCATGGGCATGATCGTGGTCATGCTCATCCTCACCGCCTTTCATCAGCAACGGTTTGACGGCCGGTAATGTCGCAATTTCTACCTGACGGTTTGGTGGTAACTGTGCGGCGGATTTTGTCATGAAGGCTTCCATTTCCGGCCCCACCCATACCACCAGATCGGCGCTGCGCAGGCGTGCAATATCGGAAGGACGCAGGGCAAAATCATGCGGTGATGCGCCGTCAGGCAGCAAGACCTCTGTCGGCATGACGCCGTCGGCAATCGCTGATGCAATGAATCCCAGCGGGCGTACGGAGGCTACAACGTCGGCCTGCGCGCTGAAAACCGCACCTGAAGTCAATATTGCGGCTGCCAGAAACATCCGTTTAACGCTTTTTTTCTGTATCATGCTGAGTGAACTCATCTTCGTGTGGGGGAAACTGGTTATTTTTCGCGAAACGCAATATTATAACATCCGATTTGTTCTGCAAGACCCTATGACATGCCCACATTAGCTACGCTCCAAAATATATCAGTGACTTTCGGTTCCCGACGCGTGCTGTCTGACATCTCGCTGAACCTGCAACCGGGGAAAATCCTGACCCTTCTCGGCCCGAATGGGGCGGGGAAATCCACATTAGTCCGTGTGGTGCTTGGCCTGATTGCGCCCACAGAAGGCGTCATGACCCGCGAACCGGGCTTGCGTATCGGCTACGTTCCGCAAAAAATTCACCTTGATCCGACCATGCCGCTGACCGTCAGTCGCTTTATGCGTCTCAAACCTGGCGTGAAGAAAAGCGATATTCTGCCTGCGCTTAAACGCGTTCAGGCCGCGCATCTGCTGGACCAACCGATGCAAAAGTTATCCGGTGGCGAAAACCAGCGTGTCCTTTTAGCGCGGGCATTAATGAACAGCCCGCAGTTACTGGTACTGGATGAACCCACGCAAGGTGTTGACGTCAACGGACAACTGGCGCTTTACAATCTGATCGACAGCCTGCGCTGCGAGCTGGGTTGTGCGGTGCTGATGGTGTCGCATGATTTGCATCTGGTGATGGCGAAAACCGATGAAGTACTGTGTCTGAATCAACATATCTGCTGTTCCGGTTCACCTGAAGTGGTGTCGACGCACCCAGAATTTATTGCGATGTTTGGCAACCGCGGTGCAGAGCAACTGGCAATTTATCGTCACAACCACAATCATCGTCATGATTTAAAGGGAAAGATAATTTTGCGTAATACCGGAGGTCGTGACGCATGATCGCGCTGTTATTACCGGGCTGGCTGGCCGGTGTTTTGCTGGCTATCGCTGCCGGCCCGCTGGGTTCATTTGTGGTCTGGCGACGGATGTCATATTTCGGCGATACGCTGGCACACGCCTCACTGCTGGGCGTTGCGTTCGGTTTGCTGCTCAATATCAATCCTTTTTACACCGTTATCGCCGTCACCTTATTACTTGCCGTATTGCTGGTGGCGCTGGAGCGTAAACCGCATCTCGCCGTCGATACGCTGCTGGGGATTATGGCGCACAGCGCCCTGTCGCTCGGGCTGGTTGTGGTCAGCCTGATGTCAGGTGTTCGTGTTGATCTGATGGCGTATCTGTTCGGTGATTTGCTGTCTGTGACTTACAGCGACATCTGGATGATTGGCATCGGTGTAACGGTGGTCATCGCCGTGCTGTGCTGGCAATGGCGCGCCTTGCTGTCGATGACCATCAGCCCTGAACTGGCCCATGTAGATGGCGTGAATCTGCAGCGTTCCAGGGTTGTTCTGATGCTGGTGACCGCGCTGACGATTGGTCTGGCGATGAAATTCGTCGGTGCGCTGATCATTACCTCTCTGCTGATTATCCCTGCGGCAACGGCACGCCGTTTTGCTAAAACGCCCGAACAGATGGCAATGGTGGCAGTTGCAATTGGCATTATTGCCGTTACCGGCGGCCTGACATTTTCGGCGTTTTACGATACACCGGCAGGCCCTTCTGTCGTGCTCTGTGCTGCGGCGCTGTTTATGCTCAGTCTCAGCAAAAAACAGATTGCCTGACCGCCACATCAGAAAGATAAACGGACGCCCTGAGCGTCCGTTTTTCTATGCTTCTTTTTCCTGCTCTTTTTCCCGCGCTTCCCGTTCTTCCCGTGCGGCCTCCTGTCTCGCTTTACGCCAGCTCAGCACCGGTGAAACGGTCAGCCCGTGAATGACTACGCTGGTCACAATGACGGTAAAGGCAATATTGGTCATATAATTGGCCTCTGCCCCGTGTAAACCGTGTGTCCAGGCGTAAGCGATATAATTCATACTGCCGATACCACGAATACCAAACCAGCCAATCATCAGCCGCCGTCCCTTGGGCACATGCACGCCAAGCGTGGTGATATAAACTGCCAGCGGCCGGATCACGATAAACAGCAACGCGGCAATCAGCAGCCCCATCGGTTCCCAGTGCTCAGCCAGCGTGATACCGAGCACCATGACGATCCCCGCCGCAAAGATACGTTCAATCGTATCGCCAAAAGAGAGTGCATCACCGACCATCAGCCCGATAGAATTGCGCGGCATTTCGGCCTGCATGGAGTGGCGCTGATGCGGATTGACCATGACTTCCGCCGGTGGCGGCCGCGAGCCTTCTTCCACATCGTCTGGCGGATGCAGGGAAACAACGCGCACTTCTGCGCTGCGAAGCCCGACACCGGCGGCAAAGGCGGCGAGAAAACCGGAAGCATCTAAACTCTGCGCAGCGGCGTAACTTAGCGCGATCAGCGACAGTGCCAGAAAATCACTGGGCGCGACCGTTCGCTGACGGCTGTGAAAACGCGTGGCACTCAGCCCGACCAGCTTGCCCATTGCATAACCAATCGCCAGCCCGCCCAATAATGCCCAGACAACATCACGCCATGCCCAGTGCCAGATGGCCTGCGAAGACAGACCTTCATTCGCGGTAAACAGCATCAGCGCCAGCATCAGGATCGGCAGCGCGGAGCCATCATTCATGCCGGCTTCGCTGGAAAGCGCAACGCGTAAACCATCGTCATCATTAGCATCATTCACCGCAATCATGCTGGCGAGCACCGGATCCGTTGGCGCGATAATAGCACCCAGCGCCAGTGCCAGCGGCCAGGAAATACCGGTGATGTAATGCGCAATACCTGCGACACACAAAACGGTAAGGAGCATAGCCGGAAACGCCAGCAACACGCCTACGCGCCAGCTTTGCGCGCGAAAAGGTAACCTCAGCTTGAGCCCGGTAATAAACAGAGACGCCGCCATAGCGATTTCAGTGAAATGAGCGGTGAGCGTGGAATAGGCCACCAGATCAATATGCAGTAAATCCAGAACCCAGGGGCCACAGACAATTCCCGCCGCAAGATATAAACCAAAAGTCGTCACAGGGCCGCGGGAAATCCACCCCGACGCCAGTGACATGATCAATAGCAGTCCTCCGACTGCCGCTGTCCAACCTAAAAATCCCATGCGTATTCCATGCTAAATATCAATCTATTAAGCATAGTACATATGAGCAGATGAATGATTTTTCAGATAAATATCATCGGGCACAAATGGCGAGGCGCGACCGTGGCCGGTACGCTAAAATTGATTTTTATCCGTAAACAGACGAGAGACGACGTGATTAAATACAGCGTGCTTTACCCGAACATTAAAGGCGGAACCTTCGACCATGATTATTACCGCGATGTGCATTTACCGCTGATCAAACGCCGAATGGGCGAGTATTGCCATTCTTATGCCATCGACAAAATGCCCGAGGGCGCACCGGCAGAGACCCCATTCATTGCTGCCTGCCATATCTATTGCCTCTCAATGGAAGACTTCGAAAAAGGCATGAAAGATAATGCTGCAGATTTCGTCGCGGATGTGGCGAACTTTACGAATATCGAACCGGTGAAGATGATTTTCGACGTTGTTGTCTGAAGTTGATATCTGAATAAGTCACCCTGCTCTTCTGATAAAAAAGGCGGTTAACCCTAAAAGTTAACCGCCTTTTTTATCGCCCGTCAGCTGCGGCAAACATCCTGCCCGCTGCGTTATTTGTTCAATAGCTTTTTGATCGCCGGGCTGGGTTCACGTTTAATCGTATGCAAGAATTCCTGCACTCTGTCATTGACGGCATAGTCGGCAGTCACACCAAAATCCTGCACTATCGCCCACTTTTCAAATAATGCTTCATCACTGTTGCGCATGAACCAAAGCATTCTGACAGCAGAAACGGCCACTTGTGGGATTTGCGTCACCGTGCCGTTGATCCACTTATTTAACGTGCTGCGCGGCAGTCCCAACAGGATACACAACGCGGGCTGATCAATATCCAGCCTCCGGACATAGTCCAGGAACTCATTTGCGTTATCTGCCATTCACTTATCTCCCGTTTTTTTAACCCTGCATATTGTACAAGAATCTCATAGAGATTTCATCCCGTCGCTATTCGCTACGAAAATTCCTAGTTCCTTACAATGCAGACACTCAAATTTGTGTCCATTAGCGACAAATAAGCGCGCTAAGTGAAACAAATTCATGTAGCGCTATAAGTTTACGTTTCTTGACATAAGTCAAACGTTAGGTGAATGCGTGAAGCAAGTCACATTCACCGCATGTATGATTTTGGCAAGGAGACAAAAATAGCGTTCTGATAACGCTTCTTATTTGTCGCTAACAGATACTTATTTTATGGCCGGAAAAAACAGATGAATTCTTCAAGCAGTCGTAACACTCAAATAATTTCAGTTTTCGCAGCAGGGCAAACCAGTACAACCGAACTTGCTAATATTTTCGGTGTTTCGGTCTCGACAATCCGGCGTGTATTAACGTCTGCTGCGCTGGCTGGCGTAATTATAGGTACGGCTGTTGCACCAAATACTGCAGAAGCCGCTTTATCAGGGGCTGATAAAGAAGCTGCAGATAACTATTTTTCAAACAATCCTGAAATTGCACACTTCAAACCAGAATTGGTCACAAGAGTTTATGAGTCTGATACGCTGCAACAGGCTAATGATGCTCTGAAAGGAAATAGCTACTACACCGGTTATGACAATGGAGACAGAGTTGTACAGATCCTGCCAATCAAACCGACTCAGGATGATGCTCAAAAACCACAAAACTCACTCGCACCCATTGTCCCGATTGAGCCAGTTGTCACTCCCCCAGACGCACAATCCACCCATACTGCTAGTAAGCTGGTTGATGAACCACCTGTTCTAAATGCACCAGCTAAAACAACATCACTTGCAGAAAAATTAGCTTCTCGGTCAGGGTACGACCAGTTACAGGACGTCAAGATCAACAGCATCAAAACAGCACAAACAACTCGTGATGATGGTCAGGATCTAAAAATCGAACAGGCGAGTTCAGCAGCGGCCTTTGCCCTAGGTCGTGCTGATGCGGCGCATAAAAATGCGATGGACAATGAAGCGGTATTAGACGCAAAGATTGACCAGAATAAAAATGACCAGAAAGGCATCGACGACAAGCAGGATAACGATATCAAAGCCGCAACAATGGGTGTTAATTACGCCCGCCAGCAGATTGATAAAGAAACTTCCGCACGTCTGGAGAGCGATAATAACCTGCAAGCTCAGATCGATGGCGCTGCAATGCAGCAGGCCAATAGAGATCGTACTGCTCAACAACATGTTTCTCTGGTAGCTGCTGTAGATGGCGCTACTGGCCAAACAGGTCCCGTAGGTGCAGATGGAGCAAAAGGTACTGACGGCAAAGACGGAACAGCAGGCCGCGATGGCGTCGATGGCAAAGATGGCAAAGATGGCGCTAAAGGCGATACCGGCGCTGCGGGTCAAAATGGCAGAGACCTCACTCAAGATCACTATTCACGCATGAATGCCGCCGCCGCCTTAGCTGCTTCTCACGTTGAACAAGACGAAATCGATCAAAATAAATCTGCTTTAAGTGATGTAAAGGGTACGGCTGAACAAGCTGCTAACGATTCAAAAACAGCACAAGACACTGCGGAAGGTGCGGCTAAGCAGTTACAGATGGTTCAGAGTGATAAATACCAGCGCATGGTGCAGGCCAAGACCCAGGCTGAGATCGATGCATCGGCTCATGCCACACAACAGAAAGTAGCTCAACAACAGCAAGCAGCAGAGAAGAAGTCTGCAATGGCCGCTAGGCAGCATAAAATCGAGAGCGTGTATTACGGGGAGCAGATCCAAACCCTGGCACAAACACAGCAGGAACAGCAAGGCGAAATCCTGGCTGAATCTCACAGCCGCGCGGTGGCAGATGCACAAACCCTGGGGCAGGCAAATGACTATACCAACAAGAAATTCAACGACCTGAAATCTGAGGTTGATGGCAATAAGAAAGAAGCCGCTGCCGGATCGGCTTCCGCTATGGCGCAGGCCAATATCCCTCAGGTGCAGGAATCTCAGCAATTCGCGGTCGGTGCCGGTGTCGGTGGCTACGATTCACAGAATGCAATTTCCGTCGGTGCATCATTCCATGCAAGCCGCGCTACCATCGTGAAAATGTCAGTTTCAGACGATTCACAAAGTAACTTCGGTTACGGCGCTGGCGTGAGTGTTGGCTGGTAAAAATTCAGGGGGGACTCGTCCCCCATCTTTCCAATACGGGTAAATCAAAATGAAAAAACTTTTAGTCATTGTTGCGCTGACCGTCCTTGCAGGCTGCTCCACTCAAGCGTCCAGAATGGCGGACTGTCAGTCACAAGGCATATCAAAAGATACGTGTTACATGGCAGAACAAAATCGTCAGACGTCCATTCAGAGCGCGGCGCTGAAGCAGGCGATGGAAAACTCGGCGAAGCAGTATGCACAGGCAACCAAAAAAGTCGTTCACGCCCGCATTAAAGGGATTGATGTCAAAATCTTTCCCGCTGACAAGCAGGGATATATCGAAGGGACTGCAGCATACCTTGATGAAGATAACGCGGATGCTCAGGTCTATCGCAAAGGTGTTTTCACAGCGATTTATTACAAGCGCACCCATAAGCTGGTTTTAATGCGTGATGGGCAAATTTACGGAAGGATGCCGATATGAAAAAACGCCACACCGATCAGTTCAAACATCTGCCGCCAGAGCAGCAATTTACCTGTCTGAAAATGCTTCAGCGCGTTGAAGAAACCCCGCTGGATCACGGCATTACTGGCGTGGCCGTATCGGTCATGATGAAAGACGGTCATACCGCCACACTCAGTAAATTCATCGCGCAACCTGATGAAATCTCAATTCTGGTCAGTTGGGAAAAAGAAAGAGAATAATGCACTCTGACTACGTTTTATCTCCCCCCCCTTCTCTCCCGCCAGTCCCGCACTTCTGTTCTAGTATATAGAGGTGCGAAACCCACCTTCTCTGCACCTTTGCCCTAATTAATTGATGAGCCTGTTCAAAAATTTGCGTTTGTAACTCACGTCTGATGCGCGGACGATGAACACTCTTGCTCATGACAACCGCCGTGCAGGCGCAGGAGTCAATGTGGGATTTTTAAGCGAATTTTTCGCCCGTATTACCGGCTCTAAACCAGCGCGTGATATGGAAAAAACATCACCTCAACAGGAGTTAAAAATGGCAAAAATACTGGTTCTCTATCATTCCATGTATGGTCATATTGAAACGATGGCGCACAGCGTTGCAGAAGGCGCACGCAGCGTTCCCGGGGTTGAAGTCACGATAAAACGCGTCCCAGAAACGATGCCTGAAGAAGCCTTTAAGGCTGCCGGTGGCAAAACTGGTCAGACGGCAGAAGTCGCATCTCCCGCAGAACTTGGCGATTACGATGCCATTATTTTCGGTACACCTACCCGCTTTGGTAACATGACCGGCCAGATGCGTACTTTCCTCGACCAGACCGGCGGCCTGTGGGCCAAAGGCGCACTGGCCGGTAAAGTCGCCAGCGTATTCAGCTCCACCGGTACCGGCGGCGGTCAGGAAATGACCATCACCTCCACCTGGACCACCCTCGCCCATCACGGCATGATCATCGTTCCCATCGGTTACACCACACCTGAATTGTTTGATATTTCACAGGTTCGCGGCGGTACGCCTTATGGCGCCACCACTATCGCCGGTGGCGATGGCTCACGTCAGCCAAGTGCAGAAGAGCTGCGCATTGCCGTGCATCAGGGCAAACACGTGGCGACCATCGTCAGTAAGCTGGTCAGCTAGATAACCGCGTAAAATAAGGCGCAGAATTCTGCGCCTTAAATTCCCATGACCAGTAAGTCCAGCGCTGCAACAACATCCGCCCGATGAATATCTGCATTTAACACCGGTTCATGACGTAATTGCGTCGCACTTACGCTGGTCAGGAGATTAGTCATAAGCACGTATTGATGATTTTGGATCCTGATAAGGGGATGAAGATGCCTGATGGGTTTCAGGTTGCTAAGTGCAGTTAGCGGCACAACGATCCGCTCATTAAGTCTTTCAAATAAGGGATTCTGAATATCCATAAAATAGGGATAAAGATTTTTACCTTCTCCCTGATTTTCGTACACATCAAATTGCGCCATTACAACACTCCACGTCCCTGAGAGAACAGTCCTGCCTTTTCAGTAAAGGCATTGCAGGAATCCATTGCTTGCTGATTTTCCTCTAAGAAAAGTTTCCTTTGCTTCTCTTTCACCGCTTCTCCTAACGCTTTATCAAACGTTGCTGAAAGATTAATGCCGAACACTTTGGCCTGTTCTAGTAAATCGGCACTCAGCGTGACATTCGTTCGTTTTTTATTTCCCGTTACTGATGACATAACACCCTCCTCATACACACCTGAGATGCGCATTAGCGTGTCACACAATGAAGTCATAAACTATTAAATCCTTTTCTACGACCAAAAAAAACGGCCCTTGCGGACCGTTTTGTCTCTGGCGGAGATTACGCCGGTATTGCTTATTTGCCACGCGACGCAATAATGTTTTCAGCAACATTGCGCGGTGCCTCGGCATAGTGATTGAACTCCATGCTGTAGGTTGCACGACCTTGCGACATCGACCGCAAAACGGTGGAGTAGCCGAACATTTCGGAAAGCGGAACTTCGGCTTTAATAATTTTACCGCCGCCGCCCGCGATCTCTTCCATGCCCTGCACTGTACCGCGACGCGAGGACAAATCGCCCATCACGCCACCGGCGTACTCCTCCGGCGTTTCCACTTCGACTTTCATCATCGGCTCGAGGATCACCGGATCTGCACGTTTAGCCGCTTCTTTGAAACCAAAGATCGCCGCCATTTTGAACGCCATTTCCGAGGAGTCGACCTCGTGGTATGACCCGAAGGTCAGTGTCACTTTCACATCGACCACCGGATAACCGGCCAGAATGCCGTTGTTCAGCGCCTCCGTGACCCCTTTCTCTACCGCCGGGATATAGTCGCGCGGCACTACGCCACCTTTTGTAGCATCGACAAACTCAAAGCCAGTGCCTGCCGGCAACGGTTCGAGCATGAAGACCACGTGGCCGTACTGCCCTTTACCGCCGGACTGACGTACAAATTTCCCCTCCACATCTTTCACCGTTTTGCGCACCGTTTCGCGGTACGTTACCTGCGGTTTACCGATGTTGGCTTCCACGCCGAACTCACGTTTCATGCGGTCGACAATGATTTCCAGATGCAATTCGCCCATTCCGGAAATAATCGTCTGGCCGGATTCCTCGTCGGTGCGGATGCGGAATGACGGATCCTCTGATGCCAGCCGTGAAAGCGCGATCCCCATTTTTTCCTGGTCGGCTTTAGTCTTCGGTTCGATAGCCTGCGAAATCACCGGATCCGGGAACTCCATGCGCACCAGCGTAATGATGTCGGTCGGATCGCACAGCGTTTCACCGGTCGTCACATCTTTCAGCCCGACACAGGCAGCGATATCACCGGCACGGATTTCATCAATCTCGATACGGTCATTCGCGTGCATCTGCACAATACGCCCGATACGCTCTTTCTTACCGCGCACCGGGTTATACACGCTGTCGCCTTTTTTCAGCACGCCGGAATAAACACGGACAAACGTCAGCTGGCCGACATAAGGGTCAGTCATCAGTTTGAACGCCAGCGCCGAAAACTTCTCGTTGTCATCGGAATGACGGAACACTTCGTTACCGTCTTCGTCAGTGCCCGCTACCGGTGGAATATCCAGCGGAGACGGCATCAGTTCGATCACGGCATCGAGCATGCGCTGTACGCCTTTATTCTTGAACGCACTGCCACACAGCATCGGCTGGATTTCACCGGCGATGGTGCGCAGACGCAGACCTTCGGTAATTTCATCCTCGGTCAGCGTGCCTTCTTCGAGATATTTATCCATCAGCGCGTCGTTGGCTTCAGCAGCGGCCGACACCATTTTTTCTCGCCATTCTTCCGCCAGCGCCTGCAGTTCTGCCGGGATCGCTTCATAGGTAAAAGTCATCCCTTGTGTCGCGTCGTCCCACAAAATGGCGCGCATTTTGCGCAAATCCACCACACCGGTGAAATGCTCTTCTTTACCGATCGGAATAACAATCGGCACCGGATTGGCTTTCAGGCGATCGACCATCATCTGGCGGACACGGAAGAAATCTGCGCCCTGACGGTCCATTTTGTTAACGAAAGCCAGACGCGGCACTTTGTATTTATTGGCCTGACGCCAGACGGTTTCAGACTGTGGCTGCACGCCGCCCACGGCGTCATACACCATTACCGCACCGTCGAGTACGCGCATGGAACGTTCCACTTCAATGGTGAAATCCACGTGCCCCGGAGTGTCGATAATGTTAATGCGATGCTCATCGAACGAGTGATCCATCCCGCGCCAGAAACAGGTCACGGCGGCTGACGTAATGGTAATGCCGCGCTCCTGTTCCTGAGCCATCCAGTCTGTGGTCGCACCGCCGTCATGCACTTCTCCCAGCTTATGATTCATGCCGGTATAGAAAAGAATACGCTCGGTGGTGGTAGTTTTACCTGCGTCGATGTGTGCTGAGATACCGATATTGCGGTAGCGCTCGATTGGCGTTTTGCGAGCCATATAACGTCCTTACTGGTTGATGGCTAAGTTGGCGGAGAGTGGTTATCACGTCCCGTCACAAAGTAATGAGTACTAAACTTCTTAATGCGGAGAGTATACTACAATTGTACGTGTATATTCGTACAATAATTTTATTCTATCGATGAAATTGGTGAGAGGCCATCGCGTTGTACAGCAGCAGAGGGATAGGCTATATTGCGCGGCCGTTGATTTTTGTACTTTAAGAGGATAGTCCGATGATAGCCAACCACCCTGAGCGCGGGCAGATCCGCCTCGAAAATGTTCTGACTGCGCTGGGCAATCCGCTACGTCTGGCCGTGGTGCGCACGCTGGCAAAAGGCGGCGAGCATCCTTGCGGAACCTTATTGCAGGGACTGTCGAAATCGACACTGACTCACCACTGGCGCGTATTGCGGGACAGCGGCGTGATCTGGCAGCGCCCGGATGGCCGCGCCAATTTGCTTTCACTGCGCCGCGAAGATCTGGACGCCCGCTTCCCCGGCCTGCTCGATTCGCTGCTCAGCGCCATCGAATCTGACGGCATTACGCTGGAATCCACCCAGAAACATATTTCTGAGCAACATCTTTAATGTGCAGAGAATTACTGCACCGTTAATTGCGATTTCACCAGCGCACAAAACGTATTGATTATAGCCGATGAATGGCTGTCCTCCCGCCGCGCGAGATACAGCGGCGCACTGAGTTGCGTGGCGGCATCCAGTGGCAGGAACACCACGCCATCGCCGCCGAGGCGGGTCATAGACTCCGGCACAATAGAAATCCCCAGCCCCGCGCCGACCAGACTCAGGCAGGATGTTAACCGCGGCGCTTCCTGCACGATGTGCGGGCTAAAACCGGCGCGGACATACGCTGCCAGTATGGCGTCATACAATCCCTGCCCGGCACGACGACGGTACAACACAAAAGGTTCGTTGCTCAGTTCTTCGAGTTTGAGCGGCCTGGCGGAAGTCCGCGATGCCAGTTTGTGTCCGGCCGGAACCGCCACCCACATCGGTTCTTCCAGCACTTTTTCCATTTCTAATTCGGGCATATCTTTGACCCGCATACGCACAAATGCGACATCCAGCTCGCCCGCCACCACAGACGCCAGTAACTCGCCGCTGCCGCTTTCTTCAAGCTGTGTGCTGACCGCCGGATAAATCTCCCGGTAGCGGCGCAGCAGCGCAGGCACAAAGGTATGCAGCGCGGCTGAGCTGGTGAAACCGATACGCACGCGCCCTTGTTCTCCCTGTGCGGCACGATGCATCGCGGCGCTGAGCTGAGCGGCCCGTGCCAGTACCGCGCGGGCTTCCTGCAATAAGACCTCGCCCGCTTCGGTCGGGATCACCCCGCGCGGCAAACGTTGTAACAAAGGCACGCCAAATTCCTGTTCCAGCCCCTGTAGCAGGCGTGTCAGCGGCGGTTGCTGGATAAACAGCAGTTCTGCGGCGCGGGTAATGCTGCCCACTTCCACCACGGTGACGAACGCATTCAGACGTTTTAACTCAATCATATCCATACCCTCAGGGTATCTTTTGTCATTATTAAAGGCATTAGACATCATGGCACATCCACGCGCATGATCCTTAACAGAATTTACGCCTCTGGCGGCTTTGAATTACATTTGAGGGAGAGAGTGAAAATGTCGGCACAAACGCAGGATAAATTAATGCTGGATACAGAAGATGGGACCGCGCCGCAACCTGATTGCGGACAACTGTTTAAAGGCTTTTTCATTCTTGGCCTGACCGGTTTCGGCGGCGTGCTGCCGATGGCGCGGCACATGCTGGTGGATAAACGCCGCTGGCTGACCGGCGATCAGTTCACAGAACTGCTGGGTCTGTGTCAGTTTTTACCGGGCGGCAATATCATTAATTTATCCGTCGCGCTGGGGATGGAGTTTCGCGGGCTGCGCGGTGCGCTTTCAGCCATTCTCGGCCTGATCCTGGCACCGACGATTTGCGTGGTGCTGCTCGGACTGGTGTATGCACGCTATCAGAATGAACCGCTGGTGGAACATTTGTTTGCGGGGATGGCGGCAGCGGCAGCGGGTTTACTGCTCTCGACCGGCCTCAAGATGCTGGCACCTTTGCGGGGAAAATGGCTGCAACTGGCGCTGGTCGCCGCAGGCGTCATTGCCATCGCAGGATTTCGCATCCCGATGCTGCCGGTGATGCTGGTGCTGGCTCCGGTCAGTATTTTCATCTGCGCAAGGAGTAAATTCTGATGGCCGTTTTACTCTCACTCGCCCTGCTGTTTACCGAACTTTCACTGCTGGCCTTTGGCGGCGGTAATACCATTCTGCCAGAGATGCAACGTGCCGTGGTGCAGGTACATCACTGGATGAGCGCGCAGGAATTCAGTGCATTGTTCGCGCTGGCGCAAGCCGCTCCCGGACCGAATATGATGATCGTGCCGCTGATTGGCTGGCAGGTTGCGGGATGGTCCGGTCTGCTGGTGTCTTCGCTGGCAAAATTTGGTCCGTCTTCCGTGGTGACGCTGATCGTGATGGGGGGCTGGAAGCGTTATAAAGACCGACCGTGGCGTCAGGTTATTCAGCGCGGACTGGTGCCGGTCACCGTCGGGCTGGTGGTGTCGAGCGGACTGTTGATCGCCAAAGCTTCAGCCACCACGCTGTCACTTGCCGGCGTGATCGCCCTGTGTACCCTGCTGGCGCTTAATAAGCGGATCCACCCGTTATGGGTACTGGCGGTCGGCGCGGTACTGGGAATGGTGCTTGGCTGATAACATTTGAGAACCTGATCGCAATATCAGTCAGGTAAATAGGTTATTCCTTAAGCATTAAGTTTCTATATTTATCAATTCTTTATAGACACAAAATAATTAAGGATGATGATGAAAATCAAACCTCTGAACCTGGCTGTTTCTGCCCTTCTGTTTTCCACACCGGCTGCTTTTGCTGATACCGATCAACCCGAACTGAGTCAGCGGGAAGTGACATTGCTGACCATTGATGGCCTGCAATTTAAAGATCTCAATCACTCCGGCAAACTCGAACCTTATGAGGACTGGCGACTGACGCCGGAAGAACGCGCGGCGGATCTGGTAAAACGTATGACGCTGGAAGAAAAAGCCGGGGTGATGATGCACGGCTCCGCACCGACGGCCAACAGTCCGATCGGCGCCGGGACTCACTATGATATGGCGGCGGCGGAAAAGATGATTTCCGGCGCGAAGGTCAACAGTCTGATCACCCGGTTGTCAGCGGAAGACCCTGCGGTGATGGCAGAAGAGAACAATAAACTGCAGCAGATTGCTGAAAAATCACGACTCGGTATTCCGGTCACCATCAGCAGTGATCCACGCAACTCGTTTGAATATCTGACTGGCGCGAGCACGGCTTCCGGCAAATTCACACAGTGGCCGGAAACGTTAGGGCTGGCGGCAATTGGCAATGAAAAACTCACCCGCCGCTACGCCGATATCGTCCGTCAGGAATATCTGGCTGTCGGCATTCGCGAGGCACTTTCTCCGCAGGCCGATCTGGCGACCGAACCGCGCTGGGCGCGTATCAGTGGTACTTTCGGTGAAGACCCGACGCGGGTGCATAACATGGTGCGCGGCTACATCGAAGGGATGCAAAATGGCGGCGATGGCCTGAATCAGGGCAGCGTGATTTCGGTAGTGAAGCACTGGGTCGGCTACGGTGCGGCGGAAAACGGCTACGACAGTCACAACGTTTACGGCAAAAACGCGGTGTTCCCGGGCAATAATCTCAAAGAGCACATCTATCCGTTTACCGGCGCGTTCGAAGCCAACGTCGCCAGCGTCATGCCCACCTACTCTATTTTGAAAAACGCGTCCTTTGAAGGCAAACCGCTGGAACAGGTCGGTGCCGGATTCAGCCATCAGTTACTGATGGATATCCTGCGCGGTCAGTATGGTTTCAAAGGGGTGATCCTCAGCGACTGGCTGATCACCAGCAACTGCGAAGACGAATGCCTGAACGGTTCGCCGGAAGGCAAAGAACCGGTACCCGGCGGCATGTCCTGGGGCGTTGAAAAGCTGACGCCGCAGCAGCGTTTCGTCAAAGCGGTGAAGGCTGGTGTGGATCAGTTTGGCGGCGTGACTGACTCACAGCTCCTGGTGAATGCGGTCAACGAAAAACAGCTGACGCAGCAGCGGCTGGATGAATCCGTGGTGCGCATCCTTGAGCAGAAATTCCGCATTGGACTGTTTGAAAATCCGTTTGTGGATCCTCAGAAAGCAGTGAAAACCGTCGGACGCGCAGACTGGCAGAAAGAAGCCGATGCGGCGCAACGTCACTCCCTTGTTTTACTGCAAAATACCGATGATCTTTTGCCGCTGAAAAAAGGCAAAAAAGTGTGGCTGTATGGTCTCGAACCGAAAGCCGCACAGGCCGCAGGTTTCACCGTGGTTGATGCGCCTGAAAAAGCTGATGTCGCGTTGATCCGCGCCCATGCACCTTATGAACAACCGCATAAACAGTGGTTCTTCGGCAAGCGCCACCATGAAGGTTCACTGGCCTTTACCGATGACAATGCCGATTATCAGGCCATCGTAAAAGCCAGCAAAGCGGTACCCACGGTGGTGACGGTGTACCTCGACCGCCCTGCTATTCTGACCAACGTGAATGACAAAGCAAAAGCGGTTATTGGCAATTTCGGGGTCAGCGATGCGGTGCTGTTTAGCCGTCTGACCAGCAGCGAAGCGTATACCGGCAAACTGCCGTTCGAACTGCCGTCATCGATGGAAGCCGTGCTTAAACAACAGTCGGATATGCCGCATGACAGCGAAAACCCGCTGTTTGACATTGGCTTTGGTCTGGCGCGTTAACGCCTGCGTTTAGCTGACTACCCTCGCCAGCACAAAACCGTCCCAGCCTTTGCTGCCGACGGTTTGCAGCGCGGTGGCAGATAAGCGGGGTTCCTGCTCAATCATCTCAATAAAGCGGCGAACGCCTTGTACACGGGCGTCGTCGCTATGCGGATCGATCACCGCGCCGTCCCTCACTGCATTATTTCCCGATCTCGGTCGTGAACTTTTTCGATTTAAAAAAACTCACTCTTAAAGCTTATCCGTAACTGCGGTTTTGTCTGCGTTTTCAAGGGATTCTTCTAATTTCACGATGCGGTAATCATATTCGATATCCATTGCCTGAGTAAGGTTGTTCGTAAAACAATCAAAAAGACCCTGTATTTCATCATGATAAACATGCGTCAGTTCACATTTTTAGAAGAAAACCCCCTTGAATTTGTAAAATAATAATGATAACAATTATCATTAAGTTTAACATTCGTCTCGTTTTCGTTAAGCCATACCGCGTTATTGCGCCGCGGTTTCCGCGCGTAACCCTGCTGGCTTTTTGGGTCTATTTCACACGCATCAATTAATCACCTGATGATTTATCAGGTTATTTATAGGGACTATGAATATGTTGTTGGCTTTCCCCCTCAAACGCTCGGTGCTGATGTGCGCCATGGCGCTGGCCGTTCCGGCTGCATCAATGGCTGCCGAAGATACCGTGGTTGTCAAAGCCGCACCTGCTGATACCGCAGATGCCCCGACGCAGGGTTACAGTGCAAAAACCAGTAAAAGCGCGACCAAAACGGATCAGCCGCTGATCACTACCGGTCAGGCCGTGTCTGTCGTGACCCGTCAGCAAATGACTGACCAGAACGCCACCACGGTTAACGCTGCACTTAACTATACGCCCGGCGTCTTCACCAACTTTGCCGGTGGCGCAACGCGTTATGACACAATTTCCCTGCGCGGTTTCCACGGCGGTGACGTCAACAACACCTTCCTTGATGGCCTGCGTATTCTCAGCGATGGCGCAACTTACAACTCCATTCAGGTTGATCCGTGGTTCCTCGAACGTATTGATGTGGTGAAAGGCCCGTCTTCTGCACTTTACGGCCAGAGCATTCCCGGCGGTGTGGTGATGGAAACCACCAAGCGCCCGCAGTTTGCTGAAGAAGGTCACTTCCAGCTTTCCGGTGGTACACAAAACACCAAAGGCGGCGCGTTCGATTACACTAACGCGATCAACGATCAGCTGGCATTCCGCCTGACCGGTATGACCCGCAGCAGCGATACGCAGTACGATCATCAGCGTGAAGAGCGTTACGCGATTTCTCCGCAGTTACTGTGGACGCCGGATGAAAACACCTCCCTGTTACTGCGGGCTTATCTGCAAAAAGATCCGTCCGGCGGTTATCACGCCGCAGTGCCTGCCGACGGCAGCCTGTACGGTCAGAAACTGAGCCGTGGTTTCTTCGATGGCGAAACCACCCGCAACCAGTTCAAACGCTGGGAGCAGATCTACAGCTACGAATTCCAGCACGCGTTTAACGACGTATGGTCATTCCGCCAGAACGCCAACTACACCCATTCCAATACCGAACTGGATCAGGTGTATCAGGCTGGCTGGAACGCAGACCGTACGCTGATGAATCGCTACTATTCCGGTGAGAAGTCATCTCTGGATACGTTTGCTATCGACAACCAGCTGGAAGCGGATTTCGCCACCGGCGAACTGGCACATAAAGTGGTACTGGGCTTTGATTATTCCCACTTTATCAACGACGTGAAATCTGATGGCGCCACCGCTGAGCCACTTAACCCGTACACCGGTGTGGGCGGCGATGCCCTGGATTATTACAGCCATTCACGCGGTAAAAACCGTTATGAGCAGATGGGCACTTATCTGCAAGATGAAATGAGCTGGAACAAATGGTATCTGACCCTGTCAGGCCGTTACGACACGCTGAAAACCTCCAGCCGCAGCTACGAAAGCATTTACGGCACGCAGAGCAACAGCGAACGTAAAGACGAACACTTCAGCAGCCGCGCTTCCCTGCTGTACGCCTTCGACAGCGGGATTTCTCCGTACGTCAGCTACAGCCAGGCGATGACCCCATCTGCCCTGCCGGGCGCTGATGGCACCCTGCTGAAACCGATGCAGAGCGAGCAATACGAAGCCGGGATCAAATACCAGCCGGTCGGCACGTCCGATATGTACAGCGCGGCGTTGTATGATCTGACGCAAAAAGACGTGGGTAACCGCGTGGTGGTGGGCAGCTATTACGAGCCGGCAGGGAAAATCCGTTCACAGGGTCTGGAGCTGGAAGCCAAGAAACAGGTTACCGAACGCTTCAACGTGATGGCCGGTTATACCTACAACAAAGTGCGTATCCGTGATGCCGCCGAAAACAACGGCAACACGCCGTATGTGACGCCAAAACAAATGGCGTCCATCTGGGGTCAGTACAACACGCCGATTGGTGTGGATATGGGTGCGGGCGTGCGCTACATCGGCACACAATGGGCGGATAACGAAAACACCCGTCACATGCCTTCTGCCACGCTGGTTGACGCATCACTGCGTATGAATCTGGTGCAGTTTAATCCGCAGCTGAAAGGCGCGTATGTGCAGCTGAATGCCAACAACCTGTTCGACAAGAAATATGTCGCGGCCTGTTACGGCACCAGCTACTGCTACTGGGGTCAGGAACGTACTGTGGTTGCTACAGTAGGTTATGACTTCTGATAGATTTTTTCAGCTCCTCCCCCTGCGAAGGGGGAGGCTGGGAGGGGGTTTTAAGGGCTAACACCTTGTTTAAGAAAACCTTAACTTTTGATTTAGAACTTAATACCCCACCCCAACCCTCCCCTTCGCAGGGGAGGGAGCGATTCTGAGAGTTTATTCTTCCGGCAAATTCAGCCGCGCTTTCACCGTCTTTCGCGCACTTTCCAGCAACGCATCCGAAGCTTTACGATCAGGTTCGCAACGTGCCAGCGACAAGCTGCCCATCAGCTCTGCACTGACTGATATCGCCGTGGTTTTTAAATCCTCAACGCCCATCTCCGTCAGCTGACGAAAAATCATCCCTCGGATCCGTTCGATCCCCCGTGCAAACTCCGCCTGACAAGCTGCCGGCATACGGGGTGTTTCCGAAGCCAGCGCGGAAACCGGACAGCCCTGCGCACGGTTATCACGGTGCCATGTCGAAAGATAGAAATCGATATACCCCGCCAGTTGCTGCTGTGCGGTCAGCCCCTGATTATCTTTATCCCAGCGCGCCATCACCTGATTAAACATCTGTGCGATAGCTGCTTCGATCAGGGCATCTTTTGAGGCAAAGTGCGCATAGAACCCGCCGTGCGTCAGACCGGCTTTACTCATCACGCCAGCCACGCTGACCTGCAACGGCCCCTTGGCGCGGATAGCTTTCGCCGCTTCTTTCACGATCCGCTCGCGGATTTTAGGTTTATGTTCACTTTCATAGCGCATAGTCAGGCCCTGATCATCAGAAAATTGCCGTCATAGTTTACCTGACCGCATCGGTTAACGAAACGCGGGCATCCACCGATAATCCCGGACGCAGCGCCGCTAAATCCGGCTGACCGGCATCGAGACGAATACGCACAGGCACCCGTTGAACAATTTTGGTGAAGTTACCGGTGCCCGGCTCAAACGGCAGCAGTGCAAATGTGGAACCGGAACCTGGCGCGAGGCTGTCGACTTCACCGCGAAACGTCACACCCGGCAACGCATCGACATGGACATCCGCCCGTTGTCCCGGTTGCATTCTGCCGGTCTGCGTCTCTTTGAAGTTGGCTGTCACATAAATCCCCTGCTCCGGCACCAGCGTCATCAGCCGCTGACCGGGCGTGACATAATCGCCCACCTGAACCTGACGGTTTCCCGCCACGCCATCCACGGCTGCAAAAATCGTAGTGTGATTGAGATCCTGTTGCGCCAGATCTTCCGCCGCCTGCGCTTTCACGACTGCCGCATTCGCCAGCGCCAGCGCGGCTTCAATTTCAGCGCGTTTTGCATGTGTGACTGCCGCCTGATTTTGCGCCACATCCAGCATGGCAGCGGCGTGTGCCGAGGTCTGTTCAGCGGTCACGGCGGTGGTTTTATAGCGGTCGGCATCATTACGTGACGTCGCGCCGCTGACCGCCAGCGACTGATAACGCTGCTGTTCGGCTTCGGCGTGTTGCTGCTCGGCAAGGGAGGAACGGATTGCCGTGCGTGCCGCGTCAATCTGAGTCAGTGCCAGCTGTTCCTGCGCCTGCTGGCTGAGCAATGCCGCCTGCTGTTGCGCGACCTGCGCCCGCGCATCTTGAAGATCGCCGCGTGCCGCATTCAGACGTGCTGTAAATTCCTCGCTGTCGATAAGGACCAGTTTATCCCCTGCATGAACCTGCTGGTTGTGCCGCACCAGTACCTTTGCCACAAACCCCTTCACTTTTGGCGCGACGGTAGTCGCATCTGCGGTCAGGTAGGCATCGTCGGTTGATTCCGATGCAGGCGCAGCCAGCAACCAGGCAGCACCGCCAAGAGCAACAGCCAGCGCAATGCCGCTGACCACAAAGATCCGCTTTGAACGTTTACCGGATTTCTCCACCGGAACCGCGATCCCTTCACCTGCTGTGGTTTCACTCATTTTTATTCTCACTCATTGCATGATGGTCATCATATTAATATGATGCTTATCATATAAACAAGCCCCGGGATCTCACAAAAATGCCTGCCACCCTGACGCCATCCGCAACGCTCTCGCCTGCGGATTACCCGACCTCACGCAAGTTTCTGATTTTCAGCATTATGGCGTTCGGCATGTTCCTGGCGCTGATCGACATTCAGATCGTCGCCGCCTCGTTAAACGATGTGCAGGCCGGGCTGTCTGCCGGACCCGATGAAATCAGCTGGGTACAAACGTCCTACCTGATCGCCGAGCTGGTGATGATCCCTTTCTCGGCGTTTCTGACGCAGGCGCTTTCCACCCGCTGGCTGTTCAGTGCCTCTGCCGCATTGTTCACGCTCAGCAGTATGGGTTGTGGATTGTCGTGGAATATTGAATCGATGATCTTCTTCCGCGCTTTGCAGGGCTTTACCGGCGGCGCGATGGTACCGACTGTTTTCGCCACCGGTTTTGCCATGTTTCAGGGTAAACAGCAGGCGCTGATCCCGGCGATCCTCGGCATGGTCAGCGTGCTGGCGCCCACGCTCGGACCGACGGTCGGCGGCGTGGTCACGCAGTTACTCGACTGGCGGTGGATTTTCTTCATCAACATCCTGCCCGGCATTCTGGTGGCGACCGGTGCGGTACTGTTCATTCATGTTGATAAGGCTGATTTTTCGATGCTTAGACGCATCGACTGGGTGCATTTATTGTCGATGGCGATAGCCCTTGGTTGCCTGGAATACGTGCTGGAAGAAGGTCCGCGCAAGAACTGGTTCAGCGATCCGCAGATCCAGATATCAGCCTGGTTCTCGCTGGTGGCTTTTATCCTGTTCCTCGAACGCTCCTTTTATTCCAAAAACCCGATCGTGCGCCTGACGCCTTTTCGCGATCCAACGTTCACCTTCGCCTGCCTGTTCAATCTGGTGGTCGGATTCGGGCTGTATGCCTCTACCTATCTGACGCCGGTGTTCCTTGGCCGCATCCGCGATTTCAACAGCCTGGAAATCGGGACGACGGTGTTTGTGGTCGGCGTCGGGCAGTTTTTCAGCACGATTATTGCCGCCAGATTAATCAACCGCGTTGACCGCCGGTTGCTGATCGCCGTGGGATTATCCGGTTTCGCACTGAGTCTGTGGCTTACCACGGCTGTCACCACATTCTGGGGATCGGAACAGTTTTTCTGGCCGCAGGTCGTGCGGGGTCTGTTTATCATGTTGTGTATCGTACCGAGCGTGAACATGGCACTGACCGCGTTTCAGGGGCCGGAACTGCGTTATGCGTCCGGGTTGTTTAACCTGATGCGCAATCTGGGTGGCGCGATTGGTATTGCTACCGTGAATACCTGGTTGCAGGACTGGACACGGGTACATGCGGCGCGTTTCGGCGAAAGTCTAGGGCAATATAGCGACAGCGCGCAGGAAGTGATTGGCTCGCTGGCGCAAAGGATCGGTCATCTCACGCCAGACACTGCGCAGGCCTTACTGATGGCAAAAAGTTTGTTCGGCGCCAAAGTAGCCGCGCAGTCTCTGACCCTGGCCTTCAATGATATTTTTCAGGTGATGGCCTGGATGTTCCTGGCGGCGCTGATCATGGTGCCGTTTTGCCGTAAATAAGCAGACGAATGTAAATAAATGTGGAGCCTGCATCAAAAAATGCCTTTAGCTGAGGGAACTTTTCTAACATGGTGAGAAAGCTTTGGCCTGTTTGAAATAAATCCTTATAATTAGCGGCCCTGAAATGCGATTCGTTACACATACTGAGTCCCTTTCAAGTGCTATGTGCAAGTACACTATCTCTCCGGCCGGTTTCGACTGCGTCGGGGGGAATTAACATCCTGACAACAACTGCCAGTGTGGCATTAACGACCAACGAAAATATGAAAATGAGCATTCGCGCAATCCTTACCCTGGTTTTGGCAGTTGCTGCATATAGCCAGGCGTCTTTTGCTGTGGTCTACCCTCTGCCGGCCAATAACGGTCGTCTGGTCGGTGAAAACATCACAGTTACTGTTCCTCAGGGCAGCAGCCTGCCACTGGAACATTTCGCAGCGCAATACCAGATGGGTTTGAGCAACATGCTTGAAGCCAACCCTGGCGTTGACCCGTTCCTGCCAACTCCTGGCACCGTGCTGACCATTCCTCAGCAACTGATCCTGCCGGATACTCCGCACGATGGCATCGTGATCAACAGTGCTGAAATGCGTCTGTATTACTACCCGAAAGGCACCAACACTGTAGTGGTTCTGCCAATCGGTATCGGTGAGCTTGGCAAAGACACCCCGATGAACTGGGTGACGACCGTTCAGCGTAAAAAAGCCGGCCCGACCTGGACGCCAACCGCAAAAATGCATGAAGAATATGCTGCACGTGGCGAATTCCTGCCAGCCGTCTTCCCTGCTGGTCCGGACAACCCGATGGGTCTGTACGCGCTGTACGTGGGTCGTCTGTATGCCGTTCACGGCACCAACGCCAACTTCGGTATTGGTCTGCGCGTGAGCCACGGTTGTGTGCGCCTGCGTGATGCTGACATCAAATGGTTGTACGACAACGTGCCGCAAGGTACACGTGTTCAGTTCATCAACGAACCGGTGAAAGCCACCATTGAGCCAGACGGCAAACGTTACATTGAGATCCACAACCCGCTGTCCTCTAACCAGGAAGAGTTTGATTCCCAGCAACCGCTGCCAATCACTCTGACCGGCAGCGCAAGCAGTGTTGCGATGGATCCTGCGGTTAACCAGACTGTGGTTCAGCGCGCGATCGAGATGCGTTCCGGTATGCCGGTTCAGGTCAACTGATAGCGGCTTTGATGTCTTTATGAAAAAGCCCCGATCTCCGGGGCTTTTTTATTTGCATAGTGCCGATGCAAAGGGCGGCGTCTCAGTTGCACTGAAAAGCTGTGCCGAGAAAGTTTCGGTTTCTCAGTTGCACTGAAAGCTGTGCCGAGAAAGTTTCGGTTTCTCAGTTGCGGTGATCACTTATCGGGCAGCGCCGAAACCGACCAGAGGGGAAAGGCTTTTCCCCTCTGAACTCCCCTCGCTTTTTTCAACACGCGCTTCCGCTCGCGGGCTATGTTTCAGAAAACACTGCGACAGGCTGGAAATCTTGCCGCTGCGCGGTACCTTCATTTCGGGATTGCAGCCTTGGGTCTGCAACCTCTCATTCAGCAAGTTTTCTGAATCGCCCGCACGATCTGAAAATCAACGGCAGACTGTTTTTCATCTTTTAGAAAAGTTGATTGGCGTGATCAAAAATGGCACCGAGTGAATGGTTCGAGACCCGAGGCTCGAAACCTGAAACTCGGGAATCGCGCAGCGATGACATTTTACGCCACTCACCAATGCACCAGAACATGTCCGTCATACCCGCGACAGCGCGTAGTGAAAAAAGCG
The DNA here is from genome assembly GCF_004346065.1 of Rahnella sp. JUb53. Taxonomy (NCBI): domain Bacteria; kingdom Pseudomonadati; phylum Pseudomonadota; class Gammaproteobacteria; order Enterobacterales; family Yersiniaceae; genus Rahnella; species Rahnella sp. JUb53. Next base: position 681,052 of record NZ_SLYT01000001.1, on the reverse strand, counting down.
CGGAGTCCAGAGGCCCGCGCGTTACCGGGTCTCTGGTCGGTGTGGGCCGACGCCCACGACCTTGACCTTAAGGCCAGTTTGGGTGGCAACCCAAGGTATTGACCTTGAAGTTGAAGTTGAAGTTAACCCCCAGTCTCATCACCAACCCGGTGCCTGTCATTAAACCGTCACAACTCTCCCTTAACCTTCCGGTAACAAAAAATATCTATATGTGTTTTTTTATTTCCGATGGTTTAGAAAAAGGAGTTTTGACAATGCAACAATCTGTATCTCTGATCGCCCGTGCAGTGACTGCCGCCGTGCTGCTTTCCGCCTCTGCCGCCTCCCTCGCCGCTGAAACTGACACGCTGACTGACCGCGCCGCGAAAGGCGTGCTGACAGAACCGGGTGGCGCACGCCGCCTGAGCGGTGATCAGACCGCCGCGCTGAAAGCATCGCTGTCCGACAAAACGGTGAAAAACGTCATTTTGCTGATTGGCGACGGCATGGGTGATTCTGAAATTACCTCTGCGCGTAACTATGCCGAAGGTGCAGGCGGCTATTTCAAAGGTATCGATGCCCTGCCGCTGACTGGTCAGTACACACATTATTCTCTGGACAAGAAAACGCAGAAACCAAGTTATGTAACTGACTCTGCTGCTTCCGCCACTGCCTGGACAACCGGCGTCAAAAGCTATAACGGTGCGATTGGCGTGGATGTAAACGGTAAAGATCACCAGACCATTCTCGAAATTGCTAAAGCGGCGGGTAAAGCCACCGGCAACGTTTCCACCGCTGAATTGCAGGATGCCACACCGGCAGCGCAAATCGCCCATGTCACCTCGCGCAAATGCTATGGCCCGGAAGAAACGGCAGAGAAATGTGCCAGCAACGCACTGGAAAACGGCGGACGCGGTTCGATCACTGAACAATTGTTGCAGGCTCGTGCGGATGTCACGCTGGGCGGCGGCAGAAAATCATTCAGTCAGCTGGCGAAAGCCGGTGAGTTCCAGGGGAAATCACTGAAAGACCAGGCGCTGGCGCAGGGTTATGTCTGGGTGGAGAACGCTGAACAGCTGAGCGCAATCACGCAGGCAGACCAGAAGAAACCGGTACTGGGCCTGTTTTCCGAAGGCAACATGCCGGTTCGCTGGCAGGGGCCGAAAGCCACTTATCACGGTAATATCGACAAACCTGCCGTGACCTGTGAAGCCAATCCGCAACGCACCGCAGATATCCCGACGCTGGCGGCGATGACAGAAAAAGCTATCGACCTGCTGAAAACCAATCAGAACGGTTTCTTCCTGCAAGTTGAAGGCGCATCAATTGATAAGCAGGATCACGCCGCCAATCCATGCGGACAGTTTGGTGAAACGGTCGACCTGGATGAGGCCGTACAGAAAGCGCTGGAATTCGCCCGTCAGGACGGCAACACGCTGGTTATCGTCACCGCCGACCACGCGCATTCCAGCCAAATAATCGAAGCCGACGCCAAAGCACCGGGCCTGACGCAGACGCTGACCACCAAAGACGGCGCGCCGATGACCATCAGCTACGGCAACTCCGAAGATGATTCGCAGGGACATACCGGGACTCAACTGCGCATAGCCGCGTTCGGGCCACATGCGGGGAATGTGGTCGGTCTGACAGATCAGACAGATTTGTTCTATACGATGCGGGATGCCATGGCGATCAAGTAATGCAGGATAGCCGCTGCATTTGGGCGGCTTTTCAAAAGCCTAAAATTTTATAACCTTGGGTTGCTATCCAAACTGACCTTATGGTCAAGACCTTGGGTTGCCACCCAAACTGGCCTTAAGGTCAAGGTCGTGGGCTCGCCGCCCACACTGGCCCAAAGGTCAACACCTTGGGTTGCCACCCAAACTGGCCTCAAGAGGCGCCTATCGCCGCGCCTCTTAAGGATCTCCGGCTCTTTTACTGCGCGCTATCGCTAGACACTATGTTTCAGCTACCACTGCGACAGGCTGGAAATCTTGCCGCTACGCGGTGCCTTCATTTCGGGATTGCAGCCTATGGTCTGCAACCTCTCATTCAGCAAGATTTCTGAATCGCCCGCACGATCTGAAAATCAACGGCAGACTGTTTTTCATCTTTTAGAAAAGTTGATTGGCGTGATCAAAAATGGCACCGAGTGAATGGTTCGAGACCCGAGGCTCGAAACCTGAAACTCGGGAATCGCGCAGCGATGACATTTTACGCCACTCACCAATACACCAGAACATGTCCGTCATACCCGCGACAGCGCGCAGTGAAAAAAGCGCGGAGTCCAGAGGCCCGCGCGTTACCGGGTCTCTGGTCGGTGTGGGCCGACGCCCACGGTCTTGACCTTAAGGCCAGTTTGGTTGGCAACCCAAAGTCTTGGCCAGTTTGGGTGGCAACCCAAAGTCTTGGCCAGTTTGGATGGCAACCCAAAGTCTTGGCCAGTTTGGGTGGCAACCCAAAGTCTTGGCCAGTTTGGATGGCAACCCAATGCCTAAGCCTTAGTGCAATAAATTATCCAGTCTGTCGTCATCAATCCCGTCCGGCTCCAGATGCGCGGTCACATCCGCGGACTTGAACAGTTTACTTACCGCCATTTCAGCGGCATCACCAATATCGTGGCCGATATCCACCGTCAGGGCGCCATCGACCTCAACGTGAAACTCGACAAATACGCGGTCGCCGCCGTTGCGGGTGCGAATGTCATGCACGCCGCGTACACCTTCGACACTTAATACTGCCGCTTTCACGCGCTTACGGTCATCGGCACTCAGTTCCCTGTCCAGCAATTGTTTCAGCGCATCTGCCGCCATACCGCGGGCGTTCCAGAGCATGTAGAAGGAAATCAGCAGTGCGCCGATGGAGTCGGAACGCGTCCAGCCGAAATAGCGTTCGAAAATCAGCGCCAGAAGAACAGCGATATTCACCGCGACATCCGTGACGTAGTGCGCGCGGTCAGCAGCAATCGCGGTCGAGCCGGTGCGTTTCACCACGTACGTTTGCATCAGCACTAAACCGGTGGCCGCCAGAGAGCTGCCGATGATGACCCAAATCCCGAGACCAAGCTGCGCCAGAGGTTCCGGATTAATGATGCGTCCGATGGATTCACCGCCCAGCACCAGCCCCGCAGCACCCAGCAGCAAGGCCTGAACAAAGGCGGCAACGGCTTCGGCTTTGCCGTGCCCGTAGCGATGGCCTTTATCAGCTGGCCGTATGGCGTAACGCACACCGATTAACGTCACCATCGACGCAAGCACATCGACCAGACCGTCGGCTGCTGACGTCAGCAACGCAATCGAACCGGTGGCAGCCCACGCCCATACTTTTACGCAGACCAGAACCAGCGCCACACACAGGGAGACCAGCGAGGCAATACGTGTCAGCCCTTTATAGGACGGTGCTGGACGGCTCATGGTTTGCTCCTGCGGAGCAGATATTTTGGGGAAGTGATCACAAGAATTTCCTGAAGCAAAGAATCAAATTTATTTGATAAATACAAATACCAGGTTCGCAGTATAACCCATTTCGTCATTTTAAGACCTTCCCTATGGTTTGGATCTTCGTGCTCTCACTGAGGTTTATTGACCTATATTTACTTGCATTTACATCAATACAATCTAGCTTAAAACAAGATTTCTTTGTTCCGGCGCGCGCGCACCGATAATCAGATGAGCATTATGACAAACGAAAAAAATAACCAGCCTTCCGCGTCTGAAGACGCACACTCAGAACTCGATTCCAGCCAGGTCAAATCAGGAGAAGGTTACAAGCAAGACACCAAAGACCAAAAAGGGTCCGATAAAGAGTCCGGTAACGACAATCAGGACAACGATGAAAAGCGCAAAGGTCCGGGCAAGAAGCCGCTGATCATCCTCGGAATTGTCGTGGTGGTGATGGTGGTCGTGTCACTGGTCTGGTGGCTGATGACCAAAGATCAGATCAGCACCGATGACGCCTTCACCGAAGGCGATGCCGTGACCATCGCGCCGAAAATCGCCGGTTATGTCACGAATCTGGCGGTGAAAGATAACCAGTTAGTCAAAAAAGGCGATCTGCTGGTAGAAATCGACCCGCGTGATGCCACCGCACAGCGCGATCAGGCACAGGCGCAGCTCGGTCTGGCCGTCGCCCAGTTGCATCAGGCTCAGGCGCAGTACGACCTGGCGAAAGTGCAATATCCGGCGCAGCTGGCGCAGGCTAAAGCTCAGCAAACCCGTGCAGAAGCCAATTTGCTGAATGCTACCGCTGATTTCCGCCGCCAGCGCGGTGTGGATCCACGTGCCACCACCCAACAAAATATTGATACGTCCAATGCGCAGGTGCGTTCTGCAACGGCCGATCTTGAAAATGCCAAAGCGCAGGTTCAGGTTGCCGCGCAGGTACAGCTGAACATTCGTCAGGCTGAAACTAATGTTGAGGCACGTCAGCAACAGGTTGAGCAGGCGAAAGCTCAGCTGGAAACTGCGACGCTGAATCTTTCCTATGCGCAGGTTCGGGCACCGTTCGACGGCTATGTCACCAAACGTAATGTGCAGGTCGGCACGCTGGTTCAGGCCGGTACGTCGCTGTTCTCCGTAGTGTCGAAAGATATCTGGATCGCGGCGAACTATAAGGAATCGCAGCTCGAACGTATGCGTCCCGGCAACAAAGTGGAAATCACCGTTGATGCCTTCCCTGACATCAAACTTCACGGTCACGTTGACAGTATTCAGCAAGGCACCGGCTCGCGCTTCTCGGCCTTCCCGGCTGAAAATGCCACCGGTAACTATGTGAAAATCGTTCAGCGCGTGCCGGTGAAAATCGTCATCGACAGCGGGCTGGATGAAAATCATCACCTGCCGCTGGGTCTGTCAGTCGAACCGACGGTGACCGTCGAATGAATGAAGATCGCAGCTACTGGAAACCCAAGGCCAATCCGTGGGCAGTTGCCGCCGTCGTAACCATTGCGGTGTTCATGGAAATCCTGGACACCACCATCGTTAACGTGGCGCTGCCGCACGTCGCCGGATCGCTGTCTTCCAGTTATGACGAATCCACCTGGGTACTGACGTCCTATCTGGTGGCGAATGGCATCGTGCTGCCAATATCGGCGTTTCTCAGCCGCGTCATGGGGCGTAAAACTTACTTTCTGATTTGTATCGGCATGTTCACCGTCTGCTCCTTCCTGTGCGGGATCGCCACTGAACTGTGGCAGATGATTCTGTTCCGCATCCTGCAGGGCTTTTTTGGCGGCGGTTTGCAGCCGATTCAGCAATCGGTTCTGCTTGATTACTTTAAGCCGGAAGATCGCGGTAAGGCGTTTGGTCTGTCTTCCATTGCCATCATCGTTGCACCGGTTGTCGGCCCGACGCTGGGCGGTTACATCACCGATAACTTCAGCTGGCGCTGGGTGTTTCTGATCAACATTCCGGTGGGCATTATCGCCCTGCTGGCGATTTATCAGCTGCTGGAAGACCCACCGTGGGAACGTAAGGCCAAAGGCAAGCTCAGCATCGATTACATCGGTATCGGGCTGATTGCGCTGGGCTTAGGGTGCCTGCAGGTCATGATGGACCGCGGTGAGGATGACGACTGGTTTAAGTCTGGCTTTATCGTGACGTTCGCCGTGCTGGCCGCTACCGGGATTGTCGGGGCGATTTACTGGCTGCTTTACGCCAAAAAGCCGGTGGTCGATTTGCGCTGTATGAAGGATAAAAACTTCGCAGTGGCCGGTTTGCTGATGGCCGGAATGGCGATGATTCTGTACGGCAGTTCGGTGGTTATTCCGCAACTGGCGCAGCAACAGCTGGGGTACACCGCCACGCTTTCCGGGCTGGTGATGTCGCCGGGCGCGATACTTATTGTGCTGTCGATCCCGCTGGTGCTTAAACTGATGCCCATCGTGCAGACGCGCTACATCATTGCGTTTGGTTTCTTCCTGCTGGCCGCCTCGTTTATCTATTCGGCGACGCTGACGCCAGATGTCGATTTCACCACGCTGGTGATGTATCGCAGTGCGCAGTCCCTCGGCCTGGGTTTCCTGTTTGTACCGCTGACCACTATTGCGTTCATCACCATTCCGCAAAGGATGAATGCCGATGCCGCCGCGCTGTTTACTATGTTCCGTAACGTCGCGGGGTCGATTGGTATTTCACTGGCGACCGCCGGTGTGACTGAGCGAACGCAGGCGCACAGTGCCCATATGGCGCACAACATGTCGCCGCTCAACGAACAGTTTAATCAGGCGGTCAGTAAAAGCGCTGAGGCTATTCGTGATTTCGCCCACATCGTCGGCGACCCGATGCAGCTTGCCACCGTGCGCATGTATCAGGAGATGATTTCGCAATCGCGCATTCTGGCTTACATCGATGTGTTCGGTTATTGCGCCATCGTCGCCGTTATTTTGATCCCGTTTTGTTTCCTGCTTTCGCCAGTTAAGAGCGAAGGTAATGCCGGAGCACATTAAGTTGAACAAGAAAAGCTCTACTCTGAGAATTCAGCCATCCGTGATGCCGTCCTGCTCCTCCCCCTGCGAAGGGGGAGGTCGGGAGGGGGTTTTACAGACAGGCACCCGCTTCCTGACTCTTTCGACATTGACGCTGGTATTAGCAGCGTGCTCCGTTGGCCCGGATTATCAGAAGCCAAACCCGGTGACGCCGACGTCGTACAACGATATGACACAGCCGAAAGACAAAGACGGCGCGTCAATTGCGCTGCCTTCTGAACCGAATCCATTGTGGTGGAAAGCGTTTAACGATCCGCAGCTCGACAGTCTGATCACCCGCGCCATTGCCGGGAATATTTCCCTGCAACAGGCAGTATTGCGTATCGCCGGTGCCCGTGAGCAGGTGAAACAGGCTGAAGGCACATGGCTGCCGTCCGTTCAGGGCAGCGCAAAAATGACGCGTCAGCAGCTCGGGCTGAAAGGTATTCTCGATTCCAGCGGCGCATCCCAGCAGCTCAACGATCTCGGTCCGCAGGCCTCCGGTGCCATTGATACCGCCACCCGGCCGGTGAACTTGTATCAGGGCAGTTTCGACGCCAGCTGGGAGCTGGATTTATTTGGCGGCACGCGTCGTCAGGTCGAAGCCGCAAACGCGCAGACTCAGTCTTCTGTCGAACAGCGCAACGATGCGCTGGTCTCGCTGCAAGCCGAAGTTGCCCGCGCTTATCTGCAACTGCGTGGCGCGCAAAGCGTGACAGCCGCCATTCAGACCCAAATCGACGTGGCGCAGCAAACTTTAGATCTGACGCAAAACCGTCAGCAGAACGGGCTGTCGCCGCAATTAGATGTGGAGAATGCCCGTGCGCAGTTAGGTTCGCTGCGCGCTCAGTTGCCGCAATATCAGGCGCAGGAACGTCAGGCGATGAACGGACTGGCGGTTTTACTCGGTCAGACACCGGGTTCGCTGGATGCCGAACTTTCCGCGCCGAAACCGATGCCTGCCCTGCCCGCAGCCGTACCGGTCGGTGTGCCGTCACAGCTGGCGCGCCGTCGCCCGGACGTGCGTAAAGCCGAAGCGGATTTACACGCGGCAACCGCCAATATCGGGGTTTCCGTCGCACAGTTATTCCCGAGTATTTCGCTGACCGGTCAGTTCGGTATGCGTAATACCGACGTGAGTTATCTCGATAACTGGAGCAGCCATTTCTACTCGTTTGGTCCTCAGATTTCCCTGCCTATTTTCCAGGGCGGACGTCTGGTGTCCAGCGTGCATCTTTCCCGTGCGCAACAGGCCAATGCGGCGCTGAATTACCGTCAGACCGTGCTGACGGCGTTGCAGGATGTCGATAATGCGCTGGTGAATTACCGCACCGATCAGGATCAGGTCAGCGGTTTAGATCAGACAACCGAAGCGTTGCAGACCGCCTTTGATCTGGCCAGCGACAGTTACCGCCAGGGGCTTTCGACGTTCATCAACGTGCTGGATGCCCAGCGCCAGCTGGCACAGGCGCATCAGCAATCCGCTGAAGCGAAAGTAAAAACCAGCACCGATCTGGTGTCATTGTATAAAGCGCTGGGCGGCGGCTGGGAACCGTATCAGAACGTTGATTTGCCGACCTATACCGTGTTTGGTCCGGCAGCGACGCCAGATGTGAAAGTACAAACCACGTCCGGCGTGACACCGTAACGCCGGTGTTATACAAAAGGATTAATGCGAAGAGATAAAATCAGACGGCGTGGACGGGGCAGGCAATGAAAAATCTGTCAGGATAACCGTTACAAGTGATTCCTCTTTTAAGATTCCCGGTCAGCGCTTTTCTATCAGACTGCGCTATTCTGTTCAGACACTGAAATCATCCTGCCTGCGGGCAGGATTTTTGTCTGAATAACAATCGGGTAAAACAATGAACTCCATTTCCAGCGAAGATAAAAAACCCAGCTGTGATTCAGTGATCAACAGCGTGGCCTACCGCGACGGTAAGCGATTGCAGGATGTGACGGTCGAAGACATCAGCGAAGTACTGAAAGAACCGGATACGTTTGTCTGGCTGGGATTATGGCAACCTGAAGACGCCTACATGCGCAGCATTCAGGAAGAATTCGGCCTGCACGATCTGGCGATTGAAGATGCACTGACCGCCCATCAGCGCCCGAAGATCGAGCAATACGGCGAATCCCTTTTTATCGTCACGCACACTGCTCAGAAAGTAAATGAAACCATCGAGTACGGCGAGACACACCTTTTTCTTGGCAAAAACTTCCTGATTACCGTGCGTCACGGCGCGTCATCCAGTTACAAAGACATCCGAAAACATGCCGAAGAACGCCCGGAAATGATGAGTAAAGGGCCGGCTTATGCGTTGTATTGCGTGCTCGATTCCATCGTCGATAACTATCTGGAAATTTTGCATCAGTACACCGGTCAGTTTGATGCCATCGAAAAAATGATGTTCCAGAACACCTTCAATCAGCAGGCGGTACAACAGGTGTACAGCCTGCGACGCGATCTGCTGTCACTGCGCAACGCCGCCGTGCCGATGGAAGATATCTGTAATCAGCTCAGCCATCATTATGAAGAACTGATGCCCAAAAGCCTGCGTGCCTATATCCGCGACGTACAGGACCACGCCAATCAGGTGATCCGCACGACTGACGATGTGCGCGAAATGCTGTCCAACGCCATGCATGTCAATCTGGCGCTGGTTTCGGTGCATCAGAACGAAGTGGTACAGCGGCTGGCAGGCTGGGGCGCGATCCTGGCAATCCCGACGGTGATTTTCAGTCTGTACGGTATGAACTTTAAAAATATGCCGGAGCTGGATGACTGGTGGGGATATCCGGTAACACTGGGTGTGACTGTCGTCGGTTGCGGATGGCTTTACTGGAAACTCAAAAAATCCGGCTGGCTTTAAAATCAAGACCTTGGGCTCGCCGCCGACACGGGCTCAAAGGTCAAGACCTTGGGTTGCCACCCAAACTGGCCTCAAGGGGCGCCTGTCGCCGCACCCCTTGAGAATCCGGGGCTCTTTTACTGCGCGCTCCGCTCGCTGGCTATGTTTCAGGGAACACTGCGACAGGCTGGAAATCTTGCCGCTTTGCGGTCCCTTCACTCGGTCCTGGAGCCTAAGGTCTCCAGGCCGCTCCGTTCAGCAAGATTTTTGAATCGCCCGCACGATCTTAAATTCAAAAACAGATTGTTTTCATCTTTTAGAAAAGTTGACTGGCGTGCTTAAAATTTAGCTGAACGGAGCGGCTTCAAGACCTATGGCTTGAAGACCGAGAGAAGGCAGTGCGAAGCACCTGGATTTGCGCCACTCACCAATGTGCCGGAACATGTCCATCGTCCCAGCGATAGCGCGCAGTGAAAGAGCCCGGGGGGTCTTGGGGGGTGGCGGCGATAGGCCGCCCCCCAAGTCGGTGTGGGCCGACGCCCACGGTGTTGACCTTGACCTTGACGTTAAAAACGGGCGCGGGTAGCCAACCCCGCACTTTTCACTCTTCCACCGGAGCAACCCTCTCTGCCGGTTTCTCCAAAATCATCGTCTGCGTCTGACTCAGACTGATCCCCGCTGCCCGCAGCATTTTGAGGATTTCGTACAGCAAATCACTGCGCGTGCCGCTGACCATGCGCGGGCTGTTCACATAGCCGGTCACGCTCAGCACAATCCCGGTCGGGCCCAGTTCTTTGAAACTTACCGAGGCCGGTGGATTTTCCAGAATAGATTCGTGCAGGTTGTAGGCTTCCAGCAGCAAGGTCTTAACCTGTTCAGGATCGATATCCAGCGGGAATGTCAGTGCGATAGTCGCCACACCCTGCGCGTTGCCCATGGTGGCGTTACGCACGTTCTGCGATATCAGCTGGGAGTTCGGTACAATCACGGTGGATTTATCACTCAGCTGAATTTCAGTAGCGCGGACATTAATACGACGGATGTCCCCTTCTACACCGCTGATGCTGATCAAATCCCCTACTTTCACCGGACGCTCGGTCAGCAGGATCAGACCGGAGATAAAGTTCTTCACAATCTCCTGTAAACCGAAACCGATACCGACCGACAACGCACTGACGATCCACGCCAGTTTGTTCCATTCAATACCCAGCGACGACAGCGTCAGCAGAATGATCAGCACATAACCCACATTGGTGAACAGCGTCACCAGCGAGGCGCGCATTCCGCGATCCATCATGGTTTTCGGCAGGAAATCGTTATCCAGCCAGCGGCGTGCGGAGCGCAGAATATACCAGCCGACCACCAGACACAGCACCGCGTTAACCGCGTGCGCCGGAATGATGTTCATGCTTTCGAGGCCTTTACCGCCCCAGATATCGACCACTTTTGCCAGCAATTCCAGCGGCGTCGTGGTGCCGAACGTACCGTTAAGCAGCGCAATCGCGGCCATCAGCAGCAGCGCGGTTTTACCGATTGCCGAGAATAATGTGGCAGCCAGAGACAGATGGCGGTCATTGACGCTCAGCGTGCCTTTGAGGATTTTGCCGCTGTGCGTGGTCGGCGAAAATACGCTTTCGCAGAGATCAACAACGAAGTGGATCAGCAGGTACAGGCAGCTGACCACCAGACCAATCCACAGCAGCTCGAAGGTCACGAAACGTGCCAGCGGGATGTAACCGATCAGCAACGCCATCAGAATGACAAAAGCGGTCAGGCTGATCACCAGGTGGATAAGCCCCGCCAGCGTGGATCGCGCTTCGGTCTGCTCGCCTTCTGCCTTCATTCTGCGGCGCATACGGTTGACGCGAACCGGTGCAATCAGGCAGTTGAGCGCCACCAGTAACGCCGCTAATCCGTTGCCGAATAAGGTGGCGGAGACGCTGGCACCGACCAGGTTATTCAGTTGTTCAATAATGCCGAACAGGAAAATAAAGCCCGCCAGCAGAACCGGGAATGACGCCAGCGTTTTCGCCAGCGGATCCGCAATCCCCGGCAGACGCCATGACGGATGGTTATTGGAAAGCAACGCAATACCCAGCCCGGCGATCACCGCAGAGAAATAGGTCAGTTCAACCAGTTGTTCGGCGAATTCTGTCACCCACGGCGAAGTATCCGGCAATCGGGTGAAAATATAGCCCAGCAACTGGACGCTGATGCCCAGCGTTAACGTGGTGCTCAGCGTGGTGAAACAGGCCAGGAAACTGCGACGGAAACGCCCCTGCGGCAGCCAGCGCGGCAGGATCCAGTTCATCGGTTTGTCCAGCACGCGGCGGCCAAACACACCAATCACCAGTGCCAGGAACAGATAAATGCCGGTGCCGACGCGCCAGTCATCACTCCACGCCTGCGTCCAGGCATCTTTAACCTGCGAACCAAAATCATCAAAACGTGCCGCATCATCATCGTTTGGCGTAATCAGCGGTGCCCAGAAATTGCTGCCAAGAATGCTGCCGGTATTGAGCGCAATCTGGGTTTTCAGTGCGTCACGACGTAAGCCAGCGATTTGCGAAGACAGATTTTGTGCGCCAACGGCAATCGCTTTGGTCTGCTCGAGTTGTGTGGTCATCAGCGTTTTGCTGGCGTTAAGCTTATTACGCTGGCTGATCACCTGAGGAGTTTCAGTGAGCGTGCCCGGCGCAGGTGCCGGGCCAAGAACGTCCAGCTGTGCCTGCACCTGCGCCAGCTGAGGGGTCAGCGCGGCAGTCAGCTTGTCGGCATCTTCTGCCAGTTTCTGTGCGGCATCGGTCAGGCCGGTGTATTTCTTATCTGTTTTCGCCGATGAAACCTGCTGTTTCAGCTGATCCAGACGCTTTTGTAATGCCGGTAAGGCGGTGGTGACATTCACTTTTACCGGTTGTTCTGCTGTGTCAGGCTGACCGGTACTGTCGTCCGCGTAACTCAGTACAGGCGTCAGGAATAAACATGACAACAATGCCAGCAGCAGCGGCACTCTTAACATTTTTTGCATAGAAGGATGATTCCGGGAGCTCGAAAAATTATTTTTTTAGAAAAGCGGGAGAAGAATACTCTTTCTTATTAAGAAGAATAGTAGGGATTGTCTGTTTGTTTCACTGTCTGAAAACGGACAGCCCGCAGAAAGGGCTGCCCTTGATCAGATTAGTCGTTTTTACCCAGCATCTGGCGGAGGATCGCAGCGGAATCCGCCGGTTGCAGTGCCAGAATGCCTGAATACAGACTGATGGAAATTTCACAGACCTTTTCGCGATCGACATCCGGTTTGGTCAGGTCGCTGAACATCTGCAATTGCTCGCCGTACATATTCGCCAGCGCCTCGCGCACCGGCGCCATCATCTGGACCACTTTTTCAGTGCTGACGGCCTGAGGCTGCGTCGTCTGCCCGTTGCCGGTCGCCAGCAGTAAATCATTCATAGTGTTGAGATCTTTCTGGAACAATGCCGGAGGCAGAACCTCCGCAGTATTAATCCCGCCGCTGACCTGCGGGTAAAGGAATTTGAAGCAGCTGCCGTCTTTGCGCGCCTGCAACGTCTGCATTTCTTCCAGATTGACCTGCATCGCCTCGTTCACATTGGCGTCCGGCGCATGGGTGATACGCTGCGAGAGCAGAACGGATACCATCGGTTTCACGGTGTCGATCGCGTCCTGCTGCGTTTTGCCCTCTTTCTTCATGTTCAGAATATTGCTGCGGATTTGCGCGTAAAGCGCCGGTTCCTGCATTTTGATGGTGTTATACAGCGGCAGGGCTTCCAGCGCCTGGTCGATCTTCTGCTCTTCGCTGTTGCCTGCCAGACGCGGTTTGACCAGTCCGCCCCATAAAATATTGCCGCCGACAATCAGCACCAGAAATAAAACGACCGCCGGGATGCGCCCGATTTTGCCTCTTTTATGTAACGCTCCGAGCAGCGAGCCAACCACCACGCCGCTGATGCCCCACACCATCACTTCTGTCCAGTTCATAATCCGTTGCCTTCAGAAAAATTTAGTGACTTCCAATTTGTGCGACCGCATCACGGCTGGCGTCAATACGCGCCTGCCCGTGCAGTTCTGTCAGTTTGCCCGTCCGCATTTCCAGCAGGCGGTCAGCGTGTTCAAAATAGTGATCATCGTGACTGATTGCCAGCACGGTTTTCCCCATATCACGCAATTGTGGCAACAGCTCACGGTAGAAAGTCCGGCGGAACTGCGGATCCTGATCGGCTGCCCATTCGTCGAGCAGCAGGAAGTCTCGCCCTTCTGCCGCCGCCAGCAGCAACGCCACGCGCTTACGTTGCCCCTGAGACAGTTGCAGGTTAGTGACTTCGTTGCCGCTGAACTGGAGTTTTTCTTTCATTTTCAGTCGTTGCAGCCAGTCTTCCACGACCAGCGGATCCGGCTGTCCGCCTTGCGGGCCAATCAGCTGACCAAACAGATGGAAATCAGTAAAGACCGCCGAGAAGATCTGCCGATACTGTTCAGCATTTTCTGCCGTAACTGGTACACCATCGAGCAGGATCTGCCCGGAACGCGGCTGATACAGGCCGGTCAGCAACATCGCCATGGTGGATTTTCCGCTGCCGTTGCCGCCAATCAGAAAGACCAGTTCGCCGCGGGTAATGGTCAGATTCAACGGACCAACGCCAAAACCGGCGCCCTCTGATTTGCCTTCATAACTGAACACCAGGTCGCGTAATTCCAGCGTCTGCCACTGTTTTGCAGCAATGGCTGGCGTAAACGCCTCATTATATTCCGCCAGTTTCAGCGATTTCAGTTTGCCAAACGCCACCTGCGCGCTGAGCAGCGTCGGCAGTGCGCCGACCGCCTGCAACATCGGTGTACGCAGGAATAACAACGTCAGGGAATAGGTCGCCGCCACTTCGGTATTGGACCAGCCCATGCCGTTGGCCATGAAGAACACCAGGCCGATTGCGCCCAGCATCATGATATTCGACCAGTTCACGGCGCTCAGGTGGAAAGTATCCGCGCGGATAATGTGGTGGCGATACTCTTCAGCATCTTTGCGGTAAACCTCATCGAACAGATGACGCGCCCGCTCGCGGTTCAGCGCCAGCTCTTTGCGCCCTTCGATCACTTTCTGGTAATCGGTTTGCAGTTTGTCTTCCGCCTCGCGCACTTTCGCCAGATGGCGGTAAACGTGAGACACCAGCTTAAAGCCGCCAAAGATAGTGATCACCAGCCAGATAACCGTCACCAGCAGCATTTCCGGCGACAACCACGCCAGATATCCGGCGCAACCAATGGTCAGGATAATCCCCTGCACCAGTTCCGGCAGACGCACGAACGCCAGTGTGATATTGCGGATGTCACTGCCAAGGCTCGCAAGCAGTTGTGCATTACCGATCTGCTCGATACGCTCAATATCGGTGTCTAAAATACGTTTGATGAATTGTCCGCGCAGGCGGTAAATGAAGTGGTGCCCCAGCACGGTCAGGGCCAGCTGGGAGCCCAGCGTCACGGCCATCAGCAGCAGTAACAGCCCGAGAAATTCCGGCAGGACAATTAAAGAAGCCTGTGTGGTTTGAATCAGTTTCAGATTGATAAACGCGATCAGGCCAATGCCCAGAACGGCGCTGAGCAAACTCAGCGCCATCACCCCTAAAAACGGCCAACGGTATTGCTTAAAAACAACGCGTAACAACTCCATGAATTTTTCTCGTTCTGAATGCAGGAAAATGATGCTGCACGCAGTTTAATGACACATCTTGTCATATCAAGAACAATTCTCATTTTCCCGGTCATCCGGTCGGATCACCATGCGCTCAAACTTGCCAGCCACTACCAGATAGCCAAACATGCCGAGTAAACCGTGTGCGCCAACAAACCACAACGCGAGGTTAAAGGAGCCGGTCGCCGCCACGATATAGCCGATCACTACCGGCGTAATAATCCCGGCCACATTGCCCAGACAGTTAAACACCCCGCCACTCAGGCCGATCATTTTCTCCGGTGCCGTATCGGACATCACCGCCCAGCCAATCGCTGATAAACCTTTGCCAAAGAACGCCAGCGTCATCAGCGCAATCACCGCCGCATCAGTGGAAACAAAGTTCGCCATCGCCAGCATGGCGGCAAAAAACATACCCAGCACAAACGGTGTTTTACGCGCTTTTGACGGACTGACGCCGCGGCGGATCATGTAATCCGACATCACACCGCCGAGCACCCCACCGGTAAAGCCGCAAATCGCTGGTAACGCGACCACCCAGCCAGCCTGCATGACCGTCATCCCGCGCCCTTTGATCAGGTAAATCGGGAACCAGGTCATAAAGAAGTAACTCATCGAGGTAATGCAGTACTGACCAATATAAATGCCCCACAGCGTGCGACTCTGGAACAGTTGCATCACTTCGCGGAAGGTGAATTTCTGGCGCGAAGCACGGCGGTTAAGTTCGAGATCGACCAGCGCACCGTTGGCGCGGATGTGTTCGAGTTCGGCAGGTTTTATGTGCGGACTGCTGTGCGGTTCTTTATAAAAGGCGAACCATAAAATACCGGCGAACAGCCCGACCGCGCCCATCCACAAGAACACATGTTCCCAGCCGAGCGCGTGAGTCAGCCACGCCATGATCGGCGTGAATACGCCAATTGCCATGTACTGCGCGGAGTTAAACAGCGACGTCGCCGTGCCGCGTTCATTGGTCGGGAACCAGCAGGCGACAATGCGTGCATTGGCGGGAAATGCCGGAGACTCCACCAGACCGAGCATAAAGCGCAGGAAGAACAGCATGATAGCCGCCGAAATCCCGCTGACGCCGAACCAGCCGACAGTACCCTGTAACATCGTAAACACTGACCACAGTATCAGGCTGCAACCATAAACCCGCCGTGCGCCGAATTTATCCAGCAGCCAGCCACCGGGGATTTGCCCGATCATATATGCCCAGGCAAACGCCGAAAAAACCATGCCGAGCATCACCGGATCGAGGTTCAGCACCCGCGACACTTCCGTACCGGCAATCGACAGCGTGGCGCGGTCGGCGTAGTTAATCACCGTGATGGCAAAAATCATTCCGAGGACCACGTAACGGAAATGACCCGGTTTCACCGCCTCTGCTGCCGATTCGCGGACCAGCGGTTTGGCGTTATCTGACACATCTGTAGGGGACGTCATGTTTTCTCTCCAGACTTATGAGTGCATTCCTTGCTTTTTGTGACCGGAGACACAGTTTTTGCCGTTTCGGTCACGCCATTCAGATCTAAAAAATCCAAATTAATTAACAGAGTAGAAACATTTAACGATACGGTCTAAGTTAAAAAGACAATGGAACAAGTCAAAAATTGAATGATTGAATTAAACCAGTTGCGCTGTTTTGTGGCGGTCGCGGAGGAATTACATTTCGGACGCGCGGCGAAAAGATTGTTTATGACGCAGCCGCCGCTGAGCCGTCAGATCCAGTTACTTGAACATGCGCTTGGCGCGTGTTTGCTGGAAAGAACCAACCGGCACGTCAGCCTGACGGCCTCGGGAAAGACGTTTTTGCGCGATGCAAAACTGATCCTCGAGTTCACCGGACAGGCGCAGGAAACTGTAAAACGCGTCGAGAAAGGGGAAATCGGGAGGCTGATGCTGGGGTTCACTGCCGTCAGCGGCTACTGGCAAATTCCGCAGATTATTGCGCTGGCGGCGCAGGAACTGCCGGAAATTACGCTGGTGCTCAAAGAGATGGTGTCTTCCGCGCAGCTTCAGGCGCTGGCGGCGCGTACGCTGGATATCGGCTTTGTGCGCCAGCCGGTGGCGCTATTTCCCCTCGCCTATCAGTGTGTGCTGCGCGAGCCGTTATGCGTGGCGCTTCCCGCTGCCTCCGTTCTGGCGGCGAAACCGCGTATCCGTCTGCGCGACTTTGCCGGTCAGCCGTTCATTATGTATTCCGCCACTGAAGGCAAATACTTTTACGACTGTGTAGCCGGGCTGTTTGCCCAGGCCAACGTCGTGCCACATTACGTGCAACATTGCAGCCAGACACACACCATTCTCGGGCTGGTACGCGCCGGTCTCGGGCTGGCGATTGTGCCGGAAAGCGCCCGCCAGCTGGGCTTTCCAGATATTGAGTTCCGCCCGCTCAGCCACCCCGATGCCTTTGCTGAAATTTACATGGCCTGGCGGCAGGACGGCGAAACCCCGGCGCTGGCTGCTTTCCGGCAACTGGTGACGGCGCACAGCACCGCAAATGGCGCTATCGCAAGAAAAAAGCTGACAGGCCGCCGCACGCTTCCTAAACTGAGGTAATGGATAAAGAACAAGAACTTCGCCGAAGTAAACGTAACGCGCTGGGGCTGCTGCTGATTGCCGCCGCCCTGTTTGTCATCACCCTTTTCCTGCCACCCAACTTCTGGGTTTCCGGGCTGAAAGCCATTTCCGAGGCCGCGATGGTCGGCGCAATGGCTGACTGGTTTGCGGTCGTGGCACTGTTTCGCCGTGTACCGGTGCCGTTCGTCGCCTCACATACGGCGATCATCCCTAAAAACAAAGACAAAATTGCCGATAATCTGGCGGTCTTCGTGCAGGAGAAATTCCTCGCGCCCGCGACCCTTATCACGCTTATCCGTCAGCATGACCCCGCACGGATGCTGACCGACTGGCTGAATGCGCCGGATAACGCGCAGCGGTTTGCGAAATATGCCGTGAAGATGATCCGCGGATTTCTGGATGTCACCGACGATCAGCGTATCGCCCAGCTTATGCGCCGCGCGCTGTATCGGGTGATCGACAAAATCGACCTGTCAGCCTCAATTGCCACCCTGCTGGAAAGCCTGACTAAAAACGGACGCCATCAGGAGCTGCTTGATCAGGCGATGGATCAGCTGGAAATCTTGCTGGCAAAAGACAGCACGCGGCAGTTTATTTCCGCGCAGATTGTCGGCTGGATGAAACGGGAACATCCGCTGACCGCCAAACTGCTGCCGACCGGCTGGCTGGGACGCAACGGCGCGGACTTAGTGTCCAATGCAGTGAATTCAGTGCTCGACGATATGGGCAATGATAAAACCCACGCCTTCCGTAAAGGGTTTGACCGCTCGGTGCAGAACTTTATCTGGAAGCTGCAAAATGACCCCGCGACCGCGCAGAAAGCCGAAGACATCAAGCAATACCTGAAAGATGACGAGAAGCTTAACGCGTACGTGTTGCAGCTGTGGGGCGATATGCGTAACTGGCTGAAAGACGATTTAGAAAGTGAGGATTCGCGGGTGTTCGCCAAAGTCACCGAATCCGGGCAATGGCTGGGCAATGCGC
Organism: Rahnella sp. JUb53; assembly: GCF_004346065.1. Classification (NCBI taxonomy): domain Bacteria; kingdom Pseudomonadati; phylum Pseudomonadota; class Gammaproteobacteria; order Enterobacterales; family Yersiniaceae; genus Rahnella; species Rahnella sp. JUb53. The sequence goes on along the minus strand of NZ_SLYT01000001.1, from coordinate 662,490 downwards.
TGGCACAAGATGAAAAGCTGCGCCTCTCGCTGAATCAGCAGATGGAAACTATTGCGGAGAAAGTCGCACCGGAGTTTGCCGAATTCCTGACGCGTCATATCAGTGACACGGTAAAAGGCTGGGATCCGCGTGATATGTCACGGCAAATTGAGCTGAACATCGGCAAGGATTTGCAGTTTATCCGCATCAACGGCACGCTGGTCGGCGCCTTTATCGGCCTGGCGCTGTATCTGCTTTCGCAACTGCCAGTGGCAATCCCGTGGGTGATGGCGCGTATTTAACCGAGCCTGCTTAAGTCGTGTGTTAGCTCTTAATACTCCAGCCCACCCCTCCGGTTTAGACCGTGGAGGCTGGGAGGGAGTATTAAAGACAAATCAAAAAGCTAAAATATGCGCCCGCCATTATTTTATCGAACTACTTTATTGCCTGATTAATCCCAAAAGAATAGAATCACCCGGCTTAAATATAACAAAAACGCTTTTATTCGGATTTTTATTACCAGCAAGGATGCGGAAACATGATTTATTTGATCAGGGTAACTCTTTTGCCCGCTATTATTTTGTTATCAGGATGCAGTTCTCAGCCCAATATATCTCAGCAGGCAGAACTTCAGCCCTCTGTCAGTAAAACAACCTTACATTTGCAAAGAATTTCTACGCTGGAAGATAAAGACGCGGTTACGATTACTGCAGGGCAATTACAACCAGGAGATATTCTGCTTTCTTCCTCTACAGGCGTGACATCACTGGGCATCAGATTATTCAGCATGACTGGCGTCAGCCATGCCTCGGTGTATCTGGGCAACGGAGAAGTGGCTGAAGCGGTCGGAGATGGCGTACAAATAATTTCTTTAGAAGACGCATTAACTCACAGCAACTCCATGGTGAGCTTACGCAAGCAAAAATTAACAGACTTACAGGCCGCGAAATTAAGAATTTTCTCTCAGAATAATCAGGGTAAGAAATACAATTATAAGGGCATCATTATTATTGCGCCTTATACATTGACGCGAAGAGTTTGTGATTTACCGCTGTTTTTCGGAAAGGGAAGAAGCACCTGTATAAACACTCTGGCTACCGTCCAGATGGGTGATGCTCCAGAAACGCAGACGACTTTTTTCTGTTCCCAGTTTGTTATCGAAGCCTTTAATTTTGCAGGCAGTCCTGTTACAGCTTCAAACGCGCTCTGGATATCTCCTGCTGATCTTCTGCACATGCGTGAGGGAGATGTCTCTTCTTTCACACCCGTTCAGCCACTGCAATATGTCGGTCATCTGAAAAAGTGGAATTTATATAACGCGGTGTTTGGTTGACTGTTAATGCTCCCCCTTTGCAGAGGGAGCAAAACACATTACTTCACAGATTTGCTGAATGCATCTACCGCCAGAATAGCATTCGCTACGTCTTCGGCAGAAAGAGTGTGGTTCAGGTTACCCAGCGTATCGCCCTCGCCGCCTGCCAGCGCACCGACTTTCACCAGATTGGCGAACGATTCGTTTTCCAGATGCATTTCTTTCAACGTGGTTGGCATTTTGATGGCGCGGTAGAAGCGAACGTATTTCGCGATGTCTTCGTCAGGACGCTGTTCCAGTACCATTTGCGTCAGCGTACCGTACGCCACTTTTTCGCCATGGGTCAGATGGTGAATATCACCTGAAATCGCGGTAAAACCGTTGTGGATGGCATGTGCGCCCGCCAGACCGGCATTTTCAAAGCCCAGACCGGAAAGCAGTGTGTTGGCTTCCACGACCGCTTCTACCGCCGGTGTCACCAGTTTCTGCTCAACCGCGGTATAGGCGCTGTAGCCGTAAGTCAGCAGCGTTTTCTCGCACGCTTCTGCTATCGCCATACCGGCAATTGTCGGGTCGCCGCCCACCATGGAATGAGAATGTGAACGCAGCACAGCCTGCGCCTCAACAAACGTCGCCAGACCGTCAGCAATACCGGAAGCAAACAGGCGTACCGGAGCCTGTGCGCAGACATGGGTATCAACCAGTACCAGATCCGGGTTTTTGTTGTAGAAGCGATAAGATTCGAAAACGCCTTCATCCGAATAGATAACGGAAAGTGCGCTGCACGGCGCATCAGTGGAAGCCACGGTCGGCACAATCACCACATTTTGCTTCAGTTCATCGGCAATAGCTTTTACGGTATCGAGCGTTTTACCGCCGCCGAGGCCGACCACTACCTTAGTTCCCGCATCGCGGGCGATGGCGGCAAGACGGGTAATTTCGTTGGCCGAGGCTTCTCCGTTAAAGCGTTCATAATGGAATTCAACGTCGGCTTTTTTCAGTGACGCGTTAACGCGATCACCGATAATTCCCCAAACGACATCATCAGCTATCAGGAATGATTTTCCGCCCAGAGCAGGCAGATAATCCCCTAATTCATCCAGAACACCGCTGCCCTGAACGTATTTCCTTGGCGAAGAGAAGATAAATTTACTCATGATAAAAACCTCTTTTCGTTGATAATGCTTACGTGAATAACTACCCCGAGGGTAACGCAGCGCGGCAGGAAGCCCAACCCTTTTAATTCACATTAACAGCATGACTCGCAAAGAAAATTTTCAAATAATGAGGATGTTTAAGATATTGCGGCAAATAATTTTCCGATCAAGTAATACCCCAAAATGATTATATAAACCGGCATGATTTCCTCACATAACTCATTCCGTCGATCGTTAGCTTTCATCTATTGAATACATCAATAAAAGCGACTTCCGCTTATCAGCCAGTCACGTATTATTCACTTCATTGGCAGCACGTCGTAAGCAGTGGTCATTAGCCAGCTCGCTGTTAGCCATTCCATTAATATTTTGAACATTAATAAGGGAACAGCATGTATAACTTTCAGCGCTACAATGCCAAAGAACTGGCGCTTGCCTATATGAGCAGCAAACCACACGATTTTTCGCCAAATGAATTTTTACAGCAGTTGAAAGAAGTCGAAAAATCTTTCGATGCTGCGCTGAGAAATCCTCAGCAACAGCCGCAGAACGGAATGCTGGTGAAGGCGTTTTGATTGCCATCCTGGCTTTCATCAGTTGAGTACCGTGCGTTACCCTTGCTTTACCCGTTAAAGCATTTTGCAAGATCCTGTGTCTGGTTCACCTGCAAAAAATAATAATGTAGAAAAGCAAAAGCCCCGAATGATCGGGGCTTTTTGTATTTTTATCAGTCACAGCTCCCCCAAATCATTCAAGCTGCAGGAAGGCGGCAAACGAACGAATCCCGATGAGCTGACTAAAGTCAGTGATTCGGGTGAGCGAATGCAGTCAACGCACCTGCGGCCTGAAGGATGACGGGGACTATTTCGTCATTTTACGATCGTCAATGTACTTGCGTTTTTCCGGCGCGGGCGGGAAATACTGATACAGCCAGGTTTCTGACAAGGCAGTCTGTCCGTTGCGCAGGAACATACGCAGCTCAACCGGTGCGACAGAATCGCTGTCCGGATACCAGTCGAACAGAATGCGATAACCATCGAACGGCTGCACATACAGAATCTCGATATTTTTGATTTTCCCGTGAGAGACGTTGATGACAGGCTCGATGCCTTTATCGGCAAACGCTTTCAGCTCGCCGCCAACGAAATCGATGGCAAAACGGCGCGCCCAGACCTGCGGATAGTTTTCGCCAGGAGCCCAGCCTTCCGGGAAACCGCCCATACCGGTACGGGTCGCCAGCACATTGGCCAGCGGGCTGCGGTGCGGCGGCTCAGAACTCCAGTACAGTTTGTAGCTGAAGCTGAACTCAGCGCCAGATTTCACCGGTTTTTCCGGCTGCCAGAAGCACACCACGTTATCCAGCGTTTCGCCGGTCGTCGGGATTTCCATCAGGTTAACCGCGCCCTTCCCCCAGTCTCCGACCGGTTCGACCCACAAACTCGGGCGTTTGTTATACCAGCCAATGACGTCCTGATAATTGTCGAAATCATGGTCTAGCTGTAACAAACCAAACCCTTTCGGGCTGTTATCGCTGAATGCGTTGAACTGCAAACTCTGCGGGTTATTCAGCGGACGACAAATCCATTCGCCGTTGCCAGTCCACATTTCCAGTCGATCTGAGTCGTGAATTTGCGGATGGATCGTATCGCAACGCCCGCGTTCACTGGTGCCACAGCTGAACATACTGGTCATCGGAGAAATACCCAGCTGTTTGATGTCCTCGCGGGCATGCAGGTGGTTTTCGATTTCCATCACCACGCGGGTCGGTTCGCAGTGGATCACGAATTTATAGGCCCCCGTGATGCTCATGCCGTCCAGCAGCGCATAAACGGTGAACGTCGTATCGCCGGGTTTCGGGGTATCAAACCAGAATGCAGTAAAATCCGGGAATTCCTCCGGCAGATCCGTGAAGGTATCCACCGCCACACCGCGCGCTGACAGGCCGTACTGGTAGGTATCATCCACCGCACGGAAATAACTGGCGCCGAGGAAAGACACCACGTCGCGACGCGTCAGTTCCGGCGCTTTGTTGACTTTAAAACCGGCGAATCCGAGGTTTGAGAAGCCTTCAAGCTGCTTTGTATCCACACCTGCATCGTGATAGTTGAACAGTTCAGGGCGGAAATGAATCTCACGCGCCATATGTTTTACCGGATCCACGGAATACATGCGCACACGGCGCTTAAAGCCCATACCGACGTGGAATAATTCCACATCCAGCTGGCGGTCCGGCAGACCATTCCACAGTGAATGCGCATGGTCGTACTGAATGGCGTTGTAAGCCTGCGGCGTCAGTTCAGCCAGCGTTTTAGGCAAGGGTTGAGGCGCGCCACCGTAGGGCTTGTCCGCCAAATCTTTCGCCATTTTTTTCAGCGCATTGAAATCAAACGGCAATTCGCCGCCGTCTGCCACATTCGCCTCTGCCGCTTCTGCGGAACGGGTGAACAGTGTGGACATTGCCGGCACACCACACCAGGCGGCGAGTGCCATAGATGCTTTAATAAATGCTCTTCGTTCCATGCCAGAATCGTTTCCTGTACTGGGCAAAAAATCTGGGGCTTCGTCACAAAAACGCAGTCCCCGCGTATTCAGAATTTTCGACCCTAAGGCTAACGTAAAATTCACAAGCCGAGTACAAGAAATTGAATGCATTCAGCTAATATTTCGCTTGAAAAAGTTAGCGCTTATGACTGCACTCATCCCCCGTATGGCACGGGTTGAGAGGGTTTTTGGAAACAAGGGATTGAGCCGTAAAGAATACCCTGTTTAAGGGAGATAACCGCAGAAGACTTTAGGAGCATTCTGTTACCGCAAAGTTGCAACTCATCCTGTGACAGTGTCACTCATTAATTTCCCACACCCTCTTATAGATGTTATAAATTTGTAAAGCAAAATTCCTCACAGCGGAGTTAACGCATGTCAGATGAACTTATCCAGAAGAAGGTCCGGGCGCTGTACGCTCAGCTCACCGGTGAGATTTCACTTCCCTGTTCACTTCATATTAATGGCGCCGGAAATCTGCCGTCTTATTATCCGGTCACCCCGCTTATCACCGCGTCCGTGGCATTAGCCGGAATGGCGCTGTCGCGGTTACTGGCGCTCAGGCATGGCGGACATGAAACCGTGACCGTCGACCGGCGGCTGGCGTCGCTTTGGTGTAAAACCAGCATCAGGCCAGAAGGCTGGGAAATTCCACCCGCCTGGGACAGTCTGGCGGGTGACTACGCGACAGCAGATGGCTGGATCCGTTTGCATACCAATGCGCCTGCGCACCGCAAAGTGGTGGAAACGCTGCTCGGAAAAGCACAAAGCCGCGAAGCACTGGCACAGCGGGTCATTATGTGGAAAAAGGCTGAACTGGAACAGGCCGTGGTGCAGGCGGGAGGATGCGCCGCACAGATGCTCAGCCCGGACCAATGGCAGCAGCATATTCAGGGAAAATCCCTGCACAATGAGCCGTTGTTTCAGCGCTCTTTAACACCGGCAGCCATGCTGCCGCAGTGGGCATTATCGCGTGAAAAACCGCTGGCAGGCATTAAGGTTCTGGATCTGACGCGGATCATCGCCGGGCCGGTCGCCACACGTTTTCTGGCCGGACTGGGTGCCGATGTGTTGCGTATCGATCCCTTCGGCTGGGATGAAACCAGTCAGGAAGCCGATGTCACTTTGGGTAAACATTGTGCGCGGCTCAATTTGCATAACCCGCAGGACCGGCACCGGTTCGAAGAATTATTACGTGACGCAGATGTGATTGTTCATGGCTACCGTGCCGGTGCGCTGCACAAACTCGGCTATGGCAGCGAGCAGCGTCGTGCTATTGCGCCGGGTCTGGTGGATGTCTGTCTGAACGCCTATGGCTGGAGCGGGCCGTGGCGCGAGCGGCGAGGCTTCGACAGTCTTGTGCAGATGAGTTGTGGCATTGCGGAACAGGGAATGAAGCTGTCGGGGAGCAATAAACCGGTGCCTTTGCCGGTTCAGGCGCTTGATCACACCACAGGTTATCTGATGGCCGCAGCCGTTTTGCAAGGTTTAGCCCAACGGGTGGAGACCGGTCAGGGCAGCGAATTCCGCCTGTCGCTAGCACGTACCGCCCGGGAACTGATGGAAAATGGCGCATCCGCCGCCAGCGATGAATCGCTGATTGGATCCGCAGAACAAGCCGACTTCTCAACGGAGGCGGAAATCACCGTCTGGGGCAATGCCCGGCGTTTGCTTGCGCCGGTCTGGCTGGAAAACACGTCGCTGCAGTGGGATTTACCGGCTTCACCGCTCGGTTCTTCCCCCGCTGGCTGGCGGTCAATGTGAGGATTTCACGGTAATAATGAAAACGCCGCCTTGCGATATTGCAGCGGCGTTTTGCCGATCATTTTCTTAAAACGGGTGATAAAATACGGCGCGTCAGAAAAGCCACATTCCAGCCCGATTTCCTCAACCGAACGGTCGGTTGAGCGCAGCAGTTCACAGGCGCGTTTTACCCGCCGCGTGGCGAGATAATCCTGAATCGAGCCGCCCGTTTCCTGCCCGAATACCCGTGATATATAGCTTTCTGAAAGACCCAGCGCAGCCGCAAGGTCTGCCAGTGAAAACTTACGCACGTAATTTTCTTCGATCCATTGCATCACTTTCGAAGCCGTCGTGCGGCTGATGGTTTTCGGCTGCCCGTCTTCCGCAGGCATAAACACCATCAGTTGCAGGATAAGCATGGTGATTTCTTCCCATTGATCCGCCTGCGGTTCGGGTAACTGATTAAACTGTTCGAGGATCACTTCGATATGACTGGCATGATCGCTCAGGTCAAAAATAGGCGCGGCACGGTCGGCATCCCAAAAACTGGCGAATCGCCTGCGGCGCTGCGGGAATGATTGCAGACAGCCATCCAGCAACTGATGATCGAGATGAATTGTGGTGCGCAGATACGCGTTCTTCTCGTCCGCTTCCACAAAAACTTTATGCAGTTTGAATGGCGGGAAGACAAACATCCGACCCGGTCGTAGCGTGTATTGCTGATTATCGACAATCACAATGCCGTAGCCCTGACTGACAAAAAGTAATTCCAGGCACTGATGCCAGTGAAAATAATTGGCGCTGCCGCGGCTCATCCGGTTAAAAGAAACCTGACGTTCGTTAAGGGCAATACGTTCGAGATAATCAGATGCCGGCATTCGGGTCGTTTCCTCGCAGTGTATTTTTGCGTCTTTTTTCTTCAGGACAACAAAACACAATTTTCAGTCTGTTTTTTATAATTTAAGCCCTTTTACCCGCCATTTAATAACCACAATTTTAAAAATCACGTCATTCTGTGAAGCAGTTAACAATCAGCACTTCTCACTTCTCTATATTGCAGTCTCGACGCAGAGAATTGAAATAATATTTCAAATTAATAAACCCTTATTTTCTGGTTCCCATTCAGTCACCGGGAGAACTTTGATGACCCTGAATATTGTGAATATCGATAATCCGTTGCGTACCCGCGACGATGTGCAGCAACTGCTTAATGAACTTCTCTCGGCGGTGTCGCCGTATACAGAAGAAGGTAAAAGCGGCATTGATTTGGGAAACTCCACCACGCATTACGGTAAAGAGGTTGCCAAAATGGAGGCGCTGTCGCGCATGCTGTGGGGGATTTTTCCGCTGCTGGCCGGTGGCGGCGAATGCGCAGATCTGCCCTTTTACCTGAATGCCATTCGCCTGGGTACCGACCCGCAGCATCCTCAATACTGGGGGAATATCCGCGATTTCGATCAGCGATGCGTAGAAATGGCCGCCTTCGGTGTCGGGCTGACGCTCCTTAATAAGCAACTCTTGCAGCATTTCACCCCGCAGGAACAGCAGAACCTGGCGGCGTGGCTGGATCAGGGGCGTGATGCGACCATTCCCAATAACAACTGGAATTTCTTCCCGATCATGGTGCAGATGGGCTTTAAGCAAAGCGGTCTGCCCTGGGATCAGGTTGCCGCAGGCGCCCGTTTTGAATTGATGGAAAGTTATTATCTTGGCGATGGCTGGTATTCCGATGGTCCGGGCCGTCCGCGTGATTACTACATTTCAATGGCGTTTCATTATTACGGACTGCTTTACGCACAAAATATGGCGGATGTGGATGCGCCGCGTGCCGCCATGCTTCGTGAACGTGCGCAGCGTTTCGCTCAGGATTTCATCACCATGTTCTCCGCAGAGGGTGCGGCCGTGCCTTTCGGCCGCAGCCTGACCTATCGCTTCGCCGAAGCGGCTTTCTGGAGCGCCGCCGCGTACAGCAAACTGGACGTTTTCACGCCGGGCATCATCAAAGGTGTGATCTTGCGTCATCTGCGGCACTGGCTGAAAGAGCCTATTTTTGACCGTGACGGCGTGCTCAGTATTGGTTATCACACGCCAAATCTGGTGATGGCCGAAGACTATAATGCACCGGGTTCCCCTTACTGGGCGTGCAAGCTGTTTCTGGTGCTGGCCCTGCCTCAGGACGATGCGTTCTGGCAGGCCGACGAAGCACCACTGCCGGAACTATCCCGCGCTCACTGCATTCCTCATGCCAGTCAGATCCTGACCCGCGATGCCGAAGGTGAGCATGTGGTGATGCTCACCTCCGGACAGCTTGAGCTGAATAACTTTGTGAATACCGAAGCCAAGTACACCAAATTCGCCTATTCCAGCCAGTTCGGTTTCACACTGGATCGTGGCCGCTACGGGCTGAATCACGCCGGTTGTGATTCGATGCTGATGTTCTCTGAAGGCGACGGATATTTTCGCGGACGTCGCGACTGTGCCGAAACCCGCATCACCGGCTCGATGATTTATTCCCGCTGGCTGCCGTGGCATGACGTTTGCGTCCGCACCTGGCTTATTCCTTGCGGCGACTGGCATCTGCGGGTTCATCACATCGAAAATCAGCGTCCGCTTGATACAGCCGAAGGCGGATTTGCGGTCATTCAGGAACCTTCCACGCAAGCTGAATTCACCGGCGATCGCCGTGCGATAACGGTCACAGCACGTAACGGCATCAGCCGGATTGTCAGCCTGGAAAGTCACGCTGTGCGGGAAGCCGGTACGGTGATCACACCGCCGAACAGCAGCATTATGTTTGCCGAAACGGCAGTCATTCCGGTGCTGCAAAACAGCCTTCCCGCAGGTTCACACTGGCTGATCACCGCCGTATGTGCGTCGGCAAGCAGTGATATCAGCAACAAAGACGTGCCGGAAGTCAGTCTGGAGGGCGCGCAATTGCGCTGGCAGTCTCCCGGCCACAGCGGCCAGATAACGTTAGGTTAACCGTCAGAGTCCGTTTCAGGAGTCACTATGAAAGCGATAAAAACTGCCAGTAAAACGGCTTACTATAAAATGAGCAGCTTTATATTCCTGTATTTTTTCACCTGGTCTTCAAGCTTCGGGCTGTATGCGCTGTGGCTCGGCCAAAAGGCCGGTCTGGACAGCGTCAGTATCGGCACGGTATTTGCCATCAACGGCGTATTCGCGGTGATCATGAAGCCGGTTTATGGCTACATCATGGACAAAATCGGCATGAGCAAATCCCTGCTCTATTTTGTCGTGCTGGTTTCCGCGCTGATGGCGCCGTTCTTTATTTACATTTACCAGCCCCTGCTGGAAAGCCATCTGATGCTTGGGATTATCGCCGGTGCGCTGTATCTGAGCCTTGGCTGGTACGCCGGTGTGGCGGCTTCTGAATCTTACGCCGACCGCTTCAGTCGCCTGTACCACATGGAGTTCGGTCAGGTACGGATGTGGGGCTCGCTCGGCTGGGCGCTGGCGGCCTCGTTTTCCGGCTTACTGTTTAATCTGTCTCCGGCCTGGAACTTCGGTCTGAGCAGCGCCACGTCGCTGGTGATGTTAGCGGTTCTGCTGTCGCTGAAAATTGGTGATGAAGAACTCAAAAATAACGACGTGATTTCTGCGCAAAAAATCGTGTTCAGCGACGTTATTTTGCTGCTCAAAAACCGCAAATTCTGGATGTTCTCAATGTATGTCGCGGGCGTGGCGTGGATGATGTTTGTCGCTGAACAGCAGTTCTCACGCTATTTCGTCACCTTCTTCGACACCAAAGAGCAAGGCAATGCCTGGTACGGATATCTGAGCACCGTGCAGTCCGGTCTGGAATTCCTGATGATGATGGTGATCCCTTTCCTGGTGAACTATTTCGGTGCCAAGAAAGGCCTGCTGCTGGTGGGCGCAGTAGTGGGAATACGTCTGATCGCTTCCGGACTGACCAGCGATCCGCTGCTTATTTCGATTATCAAACCGTTCTACGGGCTGGAAATCGCCCTGCTGCTGGTATCGGTATTCAAATATATCGCTGAGCATTTCAGCAAACGCGTCAACGCCACCATGTATCTGCTGGGTTATCAGGCAATGATTTATGTTGGCTCAATCGTGGTCGCCCCGCCTGCCGGTTACTTCTATGACCGCATTGGTTTCGAACACACGTATCTGGTGATGGGCGGCATTGCACTGTGCTTCACGCTGATTTCTGCTTTCACGCTATCTGCCTGTCACAGCCTGCGTTCCGGCGCGCCAGCCCCCGCAGAACCTGCCGAAAACAACGGCGAACTCGCGCCGCTGAAATGACCGACTGAAATCCATCCATTGACTCTAAGACACTTATTGCTCTGCAAAAGGGAGACGTTATGACGCTCAACATCACGAAAGAAAAGTTACTGCCCGTTGAACTGAACCAGCTGGACAGAATTGCTTTCGCGCAAAAATTACAACGGGCACGCCAGGTGGTGCTCAGTAAAATTTCCCGCAATCTGGATAAATTTGGCGATAAGTTTCCGGCAGAAACCTGCGAAAACGGCCACTACAAACTGACGGAGAATGTGGAGTGGACCACCAGTTTCTGGACCGGACAACTGTGGCTGGCGTTTGAGATGACCGGCGACGACCGTTACCGGCTGGCGGCAGAAAAACAGGTGACGTCATTTGGTAACCGCATCGCTAACCGCATTGATACCGCCACGCACGATCTCGGTTTTCTCTACAGTTTGTCCTGCGTCAGCGCCTTTAAACTGACCGGCAACCGTCAGGCACGCGGATTTGCCCTGCTGGCGGCCGAAGCTCTGATGGAACGCTTCAATAGCAAAGCAAAAATCATTCAGGCATGGGGGGATTTAAAGGATCCGGAACAGGCCGGGCGCATGATTATTGACTGCAATATGAACCTGCCATTGCTCTACTGGGCAAGTGAACAAACCGGCGAACCTCGCTTTGCAGACGCGGCGAGCGCCCATGCGGAGCAGGCTGCGAAATATATTGTGCGCCCGGACGCGTCGACGTATCACACGTATTACATGGATACCGTGACCGGTGAACCGCGTTTCGGCAACACGCATCAGGGTTATGCGGATTATTCATGCTGGTCTCGCGGTCAGGCCTGGGGCATTTACGGATTCCTGCTCAGCTACCGTTATACCGGTGATGAAGAACAGGTCGAGCTGTCACGCTGCCTGGCACATTATTTCCTTAACCGTCTGCCGGAAGATGATGTGTGTCACTGGGATTTGGCGCTGCTGGGCACCGATGCCGTTCGCGACAGTTCAGCCGCTGCCATTGCGGTGTGCGGCCTGCTGAGTCTGGCAACGACCCTGCCCGCCACGGACGACAAGCGCGCCTGTTATGAGGAAATGGCGCTTCGCATCATGGATTCACTGACTGAGAATTATCTGACCGGTGAGCAGGAAGATTGTGATGGTCTGCTTAAGCATTCTGTGTATCACATGGCGAGCGGTAAAGGCGTGGATGAGTGTTGCAGCTGGGGCGATTATTTTTATGTTGAAGCCCTGACGCGCCTGACCCAGTGCTGGCAATCTTACTGGTAATCACAGTGACGCAGCGCTGACACGCTGCGTCCGCTTTTGTTGCCATTTTTCATTCGTGAATTGTTTTTAAGCATAAGCAGCATCATCATCTCCCTGCGAAGTGTTACAGAGTGTTACTGTAACACGCCTGTTATTAAGCCTTTCTTCTATGTCCTTACATCCATTAAGAATAATCCGAATTAGTTTCCTTTTTTTGTTCAGTTACAAAGTTAATCCTGACATAAACCAAATTAATCAAAAACCTCCCTGTCTGTGAGCGGTTGAAAATAACACTTCCAACCGGTCAACTTTCATGCAAAAAGTAGAGTCAGCGCGCATTCTTTGCGCTTTGTGCTGACACCAAAGAATCCAATCATTATGCAGAACAAGGACGTCCTACGAGGACTTACTATGCAAACGATAATCTTGGATCCATGCCGGTATACCCGTCTGGGCTTGCAACAATTACTCACCAGCGAACAGGAAATCAGTTACGCCAGCAGTTTTGACCAGCTTCAGGCCGGATGCGTCAGACTCAAACCCTCTGTGGTGTTTATTAATGAGGATTGCATGTTGTCTCAGTCGCATAACAAAGAGCGGCTGGGTGAACTGATTACTGACTGCCCTGAAACGTTATTTTTTATCTTCATGTCGCGTACGCGTATTCATTTTGAAGAATATATTTTTGTTCGAAAGAACGTGATTATCACCTCGAAATCAATTAAGGCAGCAACGCTCCGTCAGTTACTGAATCATCCCTCACTGCCGCAGGCACAGGATCCGGCCAGTTGTGCGGCGCTGGATATCAGACCGGTGATGCTCAGCCGTTCAGAATCCGCCACGTTAAGAATGTGGATGTCAGGTAACGGAACGATTGAAATATCCGATAAGTTGCAAATCAAAACAAAAACGGTGTCTTCATATAAAGGAAATATTAAGCGGAAAATAAAGTCACCGAATAAACATATTATTTATCACGTTGTTCGTTTGTGTGACCAACTCACCAACGGAATATACGTTAATTAGCCTCTCTCCGGTCCCCGCAACAGGCTGTGTCTTGACGTAGCCTGTAGCGAACGCGATAAATCTGTAAAAATGCGATCTGCGCCACAAATATAAACTGAATACCTCCGCTCAAATGCCGATGAATCTTATTGGCGCTTTCTTTTCGTCACGGCAGGACTTGCCCGCTGGCAATGTCTACATCGCTGTTACTTACCGTCCGGAACCGACGGTATGCAGGATCAACAGAGCGGAATAAAATAATATGGATACTCCTACCCTTTCAGATTCCAGAACGTCTTTCATCAGCAATATTCGACTGATTACCCTGATTAGCCTGATCCTCACCGGGATCCTGTTTCTTTTCGCCATTTCCATCGGTACGTCCAGCTTCTTTCTTAAGCAAAGCAATGCCGCACTCGCGAATGCCACGCAGGAACTGCAAATTCGTCTGGCGCTTTCTAACAGTTCTAACCATCTGCGCACGGCGCGTTTGTTGCTGATCCAGGCCGCTGCTGCTGCCCGTGTCGGCGATCAGGATGTGTTCAATCAGAACCTGACTGACGCCGCCAGCCGGATTAAACAATCGCAGTCTTCTTTTGAGAGCTATATCAATCGCCCGAATAAAACAGAAAAGGATCTGGCGCTCGATGAGCCGCTGAAAAAAGCTTACAACGATTATCTGACCAAAGGCATGGCACCGATGCTGGAATCAGCCAAACAGGCGCATTTTGAAGAAGTCATTTCTCAGGAAGCGGAGACCGTGCGCAACCTCGATCTGGCCAACAACATACCGTTACTGGCTGCCATCGCCTATCGCACCGAAACCGCCAACGCCATTAATGACAAAGCCCAGCGTAACGCCGTTCTCGGTTATACGCTGATGGCGGGCGGCTTCCTGCTGGCGCTGGTACTGACCTTCATCACCTATCTGGTGATGCGCAAAGTGATCATTAATCCGCTTAACCGTCTGGTGACGCGTATTCAGAAAATTTCCGAAGGCGACCTGACTCAACCAGGTCAGAGCAATGGTCGCAATGAAATCGGTGTGCTGAGCAGCAATGTTGAACAGATGCAGCACTCTCTGGCGTCCACGGTGCTGACCGTGCGTGAAGGTGCCGTGTCGATTTATCAGGGTTCAACGGAAATCGCTTCCGGTAACACCGATCTTTCCTCCCGCACCGAGCAACAGGCCGCTGCGCTGGAAGAAACCGCCGCCAGCATGGAACAACTGACCGCGACCGTGAAACAGAACTCGGAAAATGCCCATCACGCCAGCAAACTGGCCGCTGATGCTTCGCGCAAAGCGCAAAAAGGCGGCAGCATTGTGGAAGATGTGGTGACGACGATGGATAAAATTTCGCGCAGCTCATCCAAAATTGCTGAAATCACCAACGTGATTAACAGTATTGCGTTCCAGACCAATATTCTGGCGCTGAATGCCGCGGTGGAAGCCGCGCGGGCGGGCGAACAGGGCCGTGGCTTTGCCGTTGTCGCCAGCGAAGTGCGCAATCTGGCGCAAAGAAGTGCGCAGGCCGCGAAAGAAATTGAAACGCTGATTGAAGAATCCGTCGATTACGTGGGCGAAGGCTGCATTCTGGTCGGCGACGCAGGCGATACAATGTCTGAAATCGTCACCGCCGTCGGTCATGTCACGGATATCATGGGTGAAATCGCTTCCGCCTCTGACGAGCAAAGCCGCGGGATCAGTCAGGTCAGTCTGGCCGTGTCGGAAATGGACGGCGTCACTCAACAAAACGCCTCACTGGTGCAGGAAGCCTCTGCGGCGGCGGCATCGCTGGAAGAACAGGCTGCGCGTCTGACTCAGGCCGTCGCGGTATTTCGTCTTGAGGGCACCACTCAACGAGCTCCGGCAAAGCGCCAGCCACCGGTTCGCCCCCTTTCCGCCCCGGACTCGCGTTCATCCAAACAGGCCAGCGAACAGCCTAACTGGGAAACGTTCTGATCCCGCAACATTGCTTTAAAAGACAGCCTTTGAAACAAAAACACCGGCGGCATTTGCCCTGGTGTTTTTTTTATGCCGACAGCCTGTTTGCAGGCGAAGACTATTCGGTGCCTTCGCGCGGTTCGACGAATGTGCCGTCTTTGCTGTCACCTTCATTGAAGAACCAGATGCCTGCCGGATAATCTTCCAGCGACACCAGATACATGATACCTTCGTAAAACTCTTCAACGGCTAATACTTTACCCGGACGGCGTGGTCCACCGTCGGTTTTCACTGTCACAAGATCATTAACTTTCATCAGGTTATCCCATGGTTTTCAATTATGTTTATTGTAGTACAGACCGCCACACAAAAGCAGGTGGCGAGGGGAAAGTTAGCCTGAAAAGCAGAAAATAACCCTGCGGCACTAATTTGCATTTCCTTAACATATTGCGGCCAGAATCCTGACTTTGATATCCACTATACTGACAGCGTGCTCACCCCCGAGGGAGTACAACAATGAATGTCATAAGAAATATTTTTGCCCGCCACTATGCGGGCTTTTTTTTGTTCTTTTGCCAGCACCTTCCGGCAAAGCAGTTATTGCAGAGCAAACTCCGCCTTCTGCATCCGCAAATGACATCCTGACACAGGATCCATAAGCCAGATCGACAAACTACAGACGTAAAAAAACCCGCGCATGCGGGTTTTTGTTATCTTTACGTTTATCGCTGAAACAGCGGTAAAGCAAGATTAGATAGCGGTAACGTTAGCCGCAGACGGACCTTTAGCACCGTTCTCGATAGTGAACTGTACGTTCTGGCCTTCAGCCAGGGTCTTGAAACCTTGATCCTGGATAGCGGAGAAGTGTACGAACACATCTTTGCTGCCGTCAGCAGGAGTGATGAAGCCAAAGCCTTTAGACTCGTTAAACCACTTAACCTGACCTTTCATCATTGACATAGGAATTACCTTTTAAAAATAAATTTCGCCACCATGGGCATGTTATAGCCGGATTTCAGTCGTTACTTATGGAGGCACTAAGAAGGAAATTCGTCAGAGCAGGGTTATCATGGATAACGCTTTAAATTGGAACAACTTTACTCAGGATGTCGTGCATAAATAGGTCTGTACCACAGGCCGGTATGTATTTACTCATGACTGCCCTTTAATAGCAACTCTTTTTAATGCAATGGTGAGGTAAACCCCAAAAATAGTCGAAATACGTACCAGATAGTACAATCATTGAGCAGTTATCAGGCTATTTTTCAACAGGTTGGGAAGTATCGGCTTCAAGAACCGCTCCGCAATGCGCACAAAATTTTGCATCAATTTCATGTCTTGAATGCAGACAAATCTGACAAGAACGCGCCGCACGTCCTTTTTCCAACTCTTGTGACATATAAGCGGTCAAAATCCCGGTAGGAACGGCAATGATGGAATACCCGAGCAGAATAAGCACCGATGCCAGCATTCGCCCCAGCGCGGTATGTGGCGTGATATCACCGTAACCGACCGTGGTGAGCGTGACCACCGCCCAGTAAACTGAGGTTCCCAGTGAACTAAAACCGTCATTCCCCCCTTCTACCGCAAACATCAGTCCGCCAAATAAACACAAGATGATCGCCACAAAGCCGAAGAAGATGCCCAGTTTACGTCGCGCGCGCATCAGGCTGCGCCACAAGAGCCCGGCATCACTCATATAGCGCAGCAATTTGAGCACCCGAAGTACCCGCAGGACTCTCAGCAGACGTACCAGCACCATCAGATTCGTTGACAACGTGAGCGACGGTATCAACCAGATGATATACATCGGCAACACAGTACAAAGGTCGACAATCCCAAAAAAGCTAAACGGGTAGCGAGTTTTTCGTGGTGAGGAAATCAACCGCAGCACGTATTCCACCGTAAACACGGTGGTGAACACCACTTCCATCAGGCCAAGCTGTAGCAATATCTTCGGCGAATTGGGGAAGAGATCACTTGCGCTCGACTCAATGAACAAAGAAATGACACTCAGCAGCGAGATAACAATCCAGAAGGTTTCCATCCGGCGACCGCTGCGTGTGCGGTGATCAAATAAAAGGGCATAACATCTGCGTCGTGCTGACGCGAAATAGCGGTAATCCTGAGACATAAACGACACCGGCAAAAGGAGTTAAGGCAAGAATAGACGCTTTTAGACGCCGCGCCTATGGGTGAGAAAGTCCAAAAAAAAGCCGGTCACATATTGTCTTTACAAGACCCGGTGACCGGCATTTTACAGCACGAATGTTGCGTGCTGGATTAATCCATGAGCTCTGAAACTGCATTACGGACATAAGCCGTAATTTGCGCGACGTCTTCCGCGTCAGCACTGCCACCGCCAATTGACCGCACGGTGTTCTCCAGATGGCCAATATCCTGTTCGACTTTCTTCGCAATCTGCACTTTAACAATCGTGTCGACAGAAGAAATAAAAGCCCGCATCACGGCTTTCAGGGCGAAAATCTCACCGAAAGAATCGTACGCAGGTTTGTCCGCAGCGGTTGGTTGCGCTGCACGTGGCGGCAGGTCTTTCAGCCTGTCCACATGTTCAATCATCAGATCCATGTCTCTGATGAGTTCATCAAAACTCTTAGCCACTGGTTTTCCTTCGCCCGGCGAAAGGCAGCAGGATACCACCGCGCTTTCAAGCCGAGAAGTCACAGAAACGTGTAAAGAGTAAATTTCGCCACAATGCGCCTGCCCTGCTGATTTAACTCAATATTCAGGACAGACGCATTAGGTCGCTATTTAGCCAATATTGCTAATCAACGCGTAATAAATGCTCTTCAGCGTGCAACACACGCTATCCAATGCGCAATACACGCGTTTCAATGCGCAATAAAAGTTAACCGGCGTTTTTCAGTGAAGCCATATCAACAACAAAGCGGTATTTCACGTCGCTTTTCAGCATACGTTCGTAAGCGCCGTTGATATCCTGCATGTCGATCATTTCCACATCACAGGAAATGTCATGCTCAGCGCAGAAATCCAGCATTTCCTGGGTTTCCGCGATACCGCCGATCAGGGAGCCGGCAACGGTTTTGCGGCCCATGACCAGTTTACCGCTGTGCAGCGCAGGTTCGATTGGCTCGATCAGGCCAACCAGAATATGCGTACCATCACGCTTGAGGGTTTCCAGGTACGGATTCAGGTCGTGCGGGTTCGGTACCGTGTCCAGAATAAAGTCGAAGTGATTTTTCACTGCGGCCATTTGTTCTGCGTCGGTAGACAACACTACGTGGTCAGCGCCCAGACGGTAAGCTTCCTGCTCTTTGCCTTTAGAACGGGTGAATAACGTCACATCCGCACCCAGCGCTTTAGCGAATTTCAGGCCCATGTGACCTAAACCCCCTAAACCAACCACCGCGACTTTATGGCCTTTACCCACTTTCCAGTGCTTAAGCGGAGAGTAAGTGGTGATACCGGCACACAGCAGCGGGGCGGCAGATTTGATATCCAGCTTTTCAGAAACGCGCAGTACGAATTTTTCTGAAACAACGATTTCTTCAGAATAACCGCCATAAGTCATCATGTTGTCATGACGATCAAGGCTGTTATAGGTCATGGTAGCGCCTTCTTCACAGTACTGTTCCAGGCTTTCTGCGCAGGACTCACAGTGCTGACAAGAATCGACCATACAACCGACACCGACGGTATCGCCGACGTTGAAGCCTGTTACTTTCGCGCCAACGTGTTTAACGCGACCGATAATTTCATGGCCCGGAACCATCGGATAAATGCTCTGATGCCATTCGTTACGAGCCTGGTGGATGTCTGAGTGACACACGCCACAGTAAAGAATGTCGATCACAACGTCGGTATCACGCGGGTCACGGCGAACAAAGTTATGAGGCGCGAGAGGCGCATCCGCTGAATGTGCAGCGAAACCACGAACGTTAAGCGTCATTTTTTTCTCCTGGTAGGCAAACGGAATACTTCATGCCCGCACGAACTGCAGGCACCAGGAAATTATGCGGGTTTTAGATGACAAACAGATATAACGATTCTCGCTATTGCTTGCCTGAATCTGTTTTTTTCAGGATTTTTTGAAAGGATTGTACAGTGACTAAACAGTGGCGCCCTGCGGGCAAGGCGCCATGTTTTAAGAAAGGATTAAATCAGACCCGCTTCTTTCAGTTCGCTTTTCATATACGCGTAATAGATAGGTGCGGCCACGACGCCGGGGATACCAAACGCGGCTTCAAAGACCAGCATCGCCAGCAGAACTTCCCAGGACTTCGCCTTAATACGGCTGCCGACAATACGCGCATTCAGGAAGTATTCCACCTTGTGAATGATGATCAGATACGCCAGTACCAGCGCGCCGACCCACAATGAAAGGGAAAGACCGACGATGAAAATCAGCGTGTTAGAAATAAGATTACCGATCACCGGTAGCAATCCGCACACGAACGTTACCACCACCAGCGTTTTTGCCAGCGGCAGGTGAATGCCGAACAATGGTAAAATCCCGAACAGGAAAATACCGGACAAAACGGTGTTGATCAGCGAAATCTGGAACTGAGCAAACACAATATTGCGGAAGGCTTCACCCAGCAAACGCATCCGCTGCAACAGTTCCTTTTTCAGCGGCGCGTGATGTTCACCGTGATTCGGTTGCTGAAGCGAAATAATCGCGCCGAGGATCATGCCGATAATCATCGTCAGAAACACATGTGCCGCGTTCTTGCCGAAAGCCTGAATCATCACAATATGCTCGCGTAACCATTGCAGGAAACTGCGCTGTAACTCTTCAATATTGGCGGGCAGATAATGCAGCAATACCGGCGAAAGACGGCTCTGTGCGTCGGAAAGCAAACGCGACACCATGGCATTAAAGGCCACCGGATTTTTCATATCTTCCATCAGAAAATCGGCAATACCGGCAATCGCCACCGTCAGGAAACTGACGACCAGCGTACCGATAACCGCGACCACAACCCAGCGGGCACGTTCTCCGCTGATGATTTTCTGAAAGTACGGCGTCAGGGCGTTGATGAGTTCAAACACTAAAAAACCGGCAATAAAACATGCCAGTAAATGAAGAGGAAGAATCAGTAACAGCCCGCCCATCACAATCAACACACTGAGCCAGCGAATTTGATTCGATCTCATAATCTGCATTACCTGTTTCCTTAAAATCTCTGTGTAGCGGGCTGCGCCCTGCAATCATCCTTATCATAGCACTGAACAATACACCGCCCTTCTACGCAAGCGTAAACCCGCAAGAAAATTTTGACAGTCACGCTGGGTTCTCTATGATCGGAGGGTATTAATAGATAAAGAAAATCCTACATTCTGGTGAATAACAATGTCTGAACTCATCCGCGAAAAGCTCACACTCCCTGAAGGTCACGATAAATTGCTGCTGCACTCCTGCTGTGCGCCCTGTTCAGGTGAAGTGATGGAGGCCATTCAGGCGTCGGGGATCGATTATACAATCTATTTCTACAACCCGAATATTCACCCGCAGAAAGAATATATGCTGCGCAAAGAAGAAAATATGCGTTTCGCTGAGCAGCATGGCATTCCCTTTATTGATGCAGATTACGACACCGATAATTGGTTTGAGCGCGCTAAAGGAATGGAAAATGCGCCTGAGCGCGGCGAGCGCTGCACCATGTGTTTTGATATGCGCTTTGAACGCACGGCACTTTATGCCTGGGAAAATGGTTTCAGTGCCATTACCAGTTGTCTGGGTATTTCGCGCTGGAAAGATATGAAACAAATTACCGGCTGCGGCGAACGTGCAGCCGCCCCTTATCCGGGCATGGTGTACTGGGATTATAACTGGCGTAAAAAAGGCGGTTCAGCGCGAATGATTGAAATCAGCAAGCGCGAGCGTTTTTATCAGCAGGAATACTGCGGATGCGTTTATTCCTTACGTGACAGCAACTTACATCGCAAATCGCAGGGGCGCGGACTGATCAAACTCGGCGTGAAATATTACGGCGACGAGGACGACGAATAACCGCTTTTCTCTTTCCTCTCTGCCCTGCAAACCCGGCCTGAGCGCCGGGTTTATTATTCTGCTATTTCCCCCCTCACCTGTCAGATACACCAGATAAAAATCTGCGGTCAGTTATTTATATTGCAGGATTAATTCACTGCATTATTTAACCATTCCCCTGTGAGATTTTTCGCTATTTTTTCCATCTTGCGTTCAGTCATCACGCTTGTTACTTTCCGCTTCACGCATTTTTTATGCGAATTAGATCTATGTAATTACACAGGGTTATTACCGGTGTATTCACCAGGCAGAGAACCATCAAAAATATAAAACAAACACAACAACATTGAGGGACACACCATGTGGGTTTTAATTGGTATTCCGATCGTCGTGCTGGGATTCGCACTGCGGTTTAATCCATTATTAGTGGTCACCGTCGCCGGTATTTCAACCGGGCTGGCGGGCGGTATGCACACCGTTGAGATCATCAGCGCTTTCGGCAAAGCCTTTACCGATAACCGTTATATGGGTCTGATCTGGCTGACGCTTCCGGTGATTGCCATTCTTGAGCGCAGCGGCCTCAAGGAACAGGCGCGGCATCTGATTTCGAAATTCCACGCTGCCACCACCGGCCGTGTGCTGATGTTGTATTTCTTCCTGCGCCAGATGACCGCTGCGCTGGGGCTCAATTCTCTGGGCGGCCACGCGCAGATGGTTCGCCCGCTGATTGCACCGATGGCAGAAGCGGCGGCAACCACCAAATACGGTGATTTACCCAATGATGTGCGCCAGAAAATCCGTGCTCACGCCGCGGCGGCGGATAACGTTGCGGTATTTTTCGGTGAGGATATCTTTATCGCCGTGCAATCCATCCTGCTGATCAAAGGTTTTCTCGAGCAATACGGCATTAACGTCGAGCCGCTGCATCTTTCGGTCTGGGCAATCCCGACGGCTATCGCTGCGCTGATTATCCACTTTATTCGTTTGTGGCTGCTTGACCGCTCGCTGGCAAAACGTTTTGACGTTCATCACGGGAGTTCAGCGAAATGATCAGCTTACAAACCGTTTATATCCTCGCAGGACTGATGTTTTGCGCTTACGCCTTCTTTAACCTGCGCGATAAAAGCAACGCGCGCCGTTATGTAAACGCGCTGTTCTGGGGCATTTACGGCATTACCTTCCTGTTTGGCGGCGAGTTACCGCATTTCGTCACCGGTTGCATGGCGATATTACTGGCCATTATTGCCGGTACCGGAAAACTCGGGAAAGGCAAAACAGACAATGATCAGCCGGAAATGGTGGAAAAACGTGAAGCGGGTGCGAAGCGTTTTGGCAATAAACTGTTCATTCCTGCCCTGCTGATCCCGATTGTGACCCTGATTGGCACCCTGACACTGAAATACACCCCGCTGGTGGAAGCCAAAAACGTTACGCTGATTTCACTGGTGATCGGCACGCTGGTGGCATTTATTGCCGCGCTGGTGATGCTGCGCGATTCGCCGGTTAAGGCGATAAAAGCGGGCGGTCAGACGATGGATACCGTGGGCTGGGCGGCCATTTTGCCGCAAATGCTGGCCGCACTCGGCGCGCTGTTTGCGCTGGCGGGCGTCGGCGGCGTGGTGTCTGAACTGGTGAAAAACATTATTCCACTGGGATCTCCGCTGGCGATTGTTATCGCTTATACCTTCGGCATGGCGCTGTTCACCATGATTATGGGCAACGGTTTCGCCGCTTTCCCGGTGATGACAGCGGGTATCGGCTTGCCGCTCATCGTGAATCAGCTGGGCGGAAACCCCGCGATTATGGGCGCTATCGGGATGTTGTCCGGTTTTTGCGGAACACTGATGACGCCAATGGCTGCGAATTTCAACATCGTTCCGGCGGCGTTACTTGAATTGCAGGATAAAAATGGCGTGATCAAAGCACAGTGGAAAACCGGCGTATTGCTGTTGCTGGTCAACACCGCCTTTATGTATCTCTTTGTGTTCCGTTTCTGATAAGGGAAAAGATGACAACGCAACCGACAACTACTCTGACGCCAGAAATGGCGTCCCGTTTTGCCTCGCTGGCGCTGAATCATTTAACGCGCGAGTATCCTAATAAAATCATGCACGCCATGAGCAGCGCCGCGGATGCGCAGACCCCGCGCCAGCTGCATCCGATTTTTTACGGCAGCTACGACTGGCATTCCTGCGTTCATGGTTACTGGCTGTTATTACGTTTGCTGGATCGCTTTCCTGACCTGCCGGAAGCCGGAAAAATCATCAGCGTGGTGACGGAGCATTTTACCGCCGAAAACGTCTCGGGTGAGATGGCGTATCTGCAACAGCCGCAACATAACGGATTTGAGCGGCCTTATGGCTGGGCGTGGTTTCTGGCGCTGACTCAGCAGTTGCATGAAATGACATTGCCGCAGGCTGCAGGATGGGCCAAAACGCTGGCACCGATGAGTCGCTTCTTTGAGAAAAGCTTCACTGACTTCCTGCCTAAAGCCACGTATCCGCTGCGCGTCGGCAGTCACTTTAATACCGCCTTTGCTCTGGCATTGACGCTCGATTATGCGCGCAGCGTTAAACATACTTCGCTGGCATCAACCATCGAAGAAACGGCACTGCGCTGGCATCTGGAAGATGTACATTGTCAGGCGTGGGAACCGGGTGGTGATGAATTCCTTTCCCCTTCCCTGATGGAAGCCGAACTGATGCGCCGCGTGTTACCTCGCGACGCCTTTGTCACCTGGTTCGGGCGTTTCCTGCCGGAACTGGCACACAGCCAGCCGGCGACGCTGTTCACACCGGCGACTGTGACTGACCGCAATGATGGCAAAATCGGCCATCTCGACGGACTCAATCTCAGCCGCGCCTGGTGTCAGCGTTCGCTGGCGTCGGCATTACCTGCCGGTGATCCGCGTGCTGCACTGTTGCGCCAGACCGCCGAAGCCCATTTGCACAGCGCGCTGGATCACCTCGACAGCACCTATATGGGCGAACACTGGCTGGCGACTTTCGCGCTGTTAGCCCTCGAAGCCTGACTGTCCTTTCCTCCGTTCAGCGCACAATACCGCGAGCTGAACGGAGGAAAAATTCATTGAAGTGGCACAGCAACGGATATTCAACACTCAGACGCCCGATCTCCAGTCTCACTTTTTCGACCGCCGCCTGCTGGTGATAAAGCAGGTCATACAGATAATGGATCACCTCGCGCACAGCGGGTTCTGCCTGCCTGAATGCTCCGGCCTGTTCATTAATCCCCTGCGGCGACGCGCGGTTTCCGCCCGCCTGAACATAAGGCGGCACATCCTGCACAACGCAGGATCCGGCCAGCAAGCGGACTCCCGTACCAATAATGCAAAACTGATGCACCGCGCACATAGCTTCAATGCAGGTGTCATCTCCCAGCACAACGTGTCCGGCCAGTCCGCTGTTCTCGCCCATAAACGTGGCATTCCCTACCAGACAGTCATGGCCGATATGCACACCGCGCTCGAAAGTATTGTCATCACCGATACGGGTCAATCCCCCGCCCTGTGCGGTTCCCCGATGCAATGTTGCGTGGCGGCCGATCCTGTTGCGGTTGCCGATTTCAAGCCCGGCAGCTTCTCCGGCATATTTCAGATCCTGACTGATTTCGCCAATCGAAGAGCCCATGCCGATCTGGTTATCTGACCCGATTTTCGTATTGCCGTTGATGACCGTATGCGAAGAAATAATTGTTCCTTCACCAATTTGCACACCGGCGGAAATAATACAAAAAGGCCCGATAACCACCCGCGGGCCGATAATGACACCAGATTCAATGATACTGCTGGCCGCGATGGTGGCCGAAGATGAAATCAACACAAACGTCCTTCTGACAGCCGGTAAGCCGCCAGTGGTGAATTAAACGTGTCAGGAGTAATCAGGGAAGGTCAAAATGAGCGGAAGGAACGCACTCAGAAAGGCTTAAACGAAACGGTTTAGATTAAACAACGCTCCGCTATACCGCACAGGATAAGGGTTTCGGAGGGGAAAACAGGTGAACTATATTTTATTTATTTTCTGAACCTTTTCTAAAAACCCATCACGTAAAACATTTATGACACTCCCGTTAAGGCTTTCTTAAGCTTGAATTAATATGATTCCTGCCATCCATTCCTGCACGTTATGTTTGCCTCGCATTACGTTGGCTTTTTCACCCCTTTTGGGAGTTTGCATTGCGCTACTTATTGCCAAAAATCAGCTATTTCAAGCTGACCTTGCTCTTAACGCTGTACTTCACTTTTGTGGTTAACTTGCCGATTCTGCTGCATTTTTATCGCATTCTCCATGCGTTGCCCGCTTATAACCTGGCTTTTGCCCTGAGCATTCCTGTCGCACTGTTTGCTGCGCTGAACTTTGTGTTCACCCCTTTTAGCGTCCGGCCGTTGCTTAAGCCCTTCTTCATCATTGTGCTGCCGGTCAGCGCCCTCGCCAGTTTTGCGATGATGACCTTTCAGGTCGTATTTGACCGAAGCATGATTGAAAACATTATCGAGACGCAATCGGCTGAGGCGACGTCGTACCTCAACCTGAAGGTGGTGCTGTGGTTTGTGTTTACCGGCATACTGCCTGCGATTTTGTTATTCCTAACGCCGGTAAGCTATGAAAAAACCCGCCTGCGCCGCCTCGGTGTGCGTCTGCTGTCGATGGTGATTTCACTGCTGGTAGTGGCGTCGATCGCCGGTGTTTTCTATAAAGATTATGCGTCTGTGGGGCGTAACAACCGCACGCTCAATCTGGAAATCGTCCCGACTAACTATCTGTACAGCGCTTTCCAGTACATGAATCACCGTTATTTCACGCCGAAAATGCCGTTCCAGACGATTGGCAACGATGCAAAACTGGTGCAGCAAACAGGCCAGAAACCGAATCTGGTCTTCCTGGTCGTGGGTGAAACCGCGCGGGCGCAAAATCAGTCGTGGAATGGTTATGGCAAACCGACTAACCAGTACACGCAGGCCATTGCGGATGTGGTGAGTTTCAGCAAAATGACGTCATGCGGCACGGCGACGGCGATTTCCGTGCCGTGTATGTTCTCGAATATGAAACGCACCAGCTACGACGCTAACCGCGCCCGAAACAGCGAAGGCTTGCTGGATATCTTGCATAAAGCTGGCGTTTCCGTTTTCTGGAAAGATAACGACGAAGGCTGTAAAGGTGTCTGTGACCGCGTGCCAAACGTCATTATCCCGACTAAAAATGACGGCAAATATTGCGACGGCGACACCTGCTACGACATGGCGCTGATGCAAAATATCGATGAGGATATTAAAAACGACGGAAAAAACACCCTGATTGCCCTGCACCTGATTGGCAGTCACGGGCCGACGTATTCCAGACGTTATCCCCCGGAATTCCGCAAGTTCACACCTGACTGTCCGCGCAGCGACATTGAAAACTGTACGCAGGAACAGCTGGTGAATACCTACGATAACACCCTGCTCTACACCGATTATCTGGTGTCACAGGTCATTGAAAAAGCGAAGCAGTATCAGGACAAATACAATGTGGCGGTGATTTATCTTTCTGATCACGGTGAATCGCTGGGCGAAAACGGTCTGTATCTGCACGGCACGCCATACAGCGTGGCACCTGCGCAGCAGACACATGTTCCGATGCTGTTCTGGCTTTCCGATAATTATGCGAAAGCGCAGGGAATCGACATGCAATGCCTGAAAGACAATGCGGCGGACAAAGAGGTCTCACAGGACAATCTGTTCCACACCGTGCTCAGCGCGATGAATGTACAGACGTCAGAACGTGACCCTCAGCTCGATATTCTTGCCGCCTGTAAAGCCTCCCGCTGACCGGGACAGCGTTATGAAACGGTTTGCTGCCGGATTTCACGGCAGCAAACTGCACTCCTGCAGAATACTTTTCGCCAGCGCACTGACCGTTTGATCATAGCGCTGCGTTTCATCATCCAGCACCATATACAGCGACGTTTGCCTGACGGTTCTGGCTGACAACATCAGGCGGCTGAGCAATCCGTTTTTCAGCGCGTTATCCACGCTTTCCAGCGGCAGCCAGCCGTAACCAACGCCCACCGTAATTGCTTCAAGCGCCGCACCGACCGTGGTGAATGTCCACTGTGCCACCGTGCCTGCCGGATGTTTATCTTTCGGCGGCGCGTGACGGTCAGCGACGCTGATCAGCGGGAAACGCGCCAGATCCTGAGCGGTCAGCGGAGCAGGCAAAGACAACAGCGGATGATCGCTTTTCGCCACCGGAACAAAGTCCACATCCAGCAGAAAACGTCCATGGATTGCGTTTTCAGGCGCGAGCGTGGTGATGTACAAATCGGCCGATTGTTCACTGAGTTGTGCAAGGCTTTCCCCGCGTAAAATCTCAGTCAGATGCACCCGTGTATCCGGGAATTGCGACTGAAAGTGTTTAAGTGCGCGGAACAGTCTGTTTTTGGGAAACACGCTGTCGACCACCAGACTCAGTTCGGTGCGCACACCGTCTTTCAGCCCGGCAGCCCGATGTTCAAGCTGTAAAAATGCCGATATCAGCGGTGTTGCCTGCGCCAGTAAAGCGCCCCCCTGTTCGGTCAGCGTCGCCTTTCTGCCGTTAATTTCCAGCAAGGGTAAACCGATGCGTTCCTGTAACCCGCTCAGGGCATAACTGACCGAGGACTGACTGCGGTTGAGCACCGTTGCCGCCTGCGCGTAACTGCCCTGTTCAATCACCGTTTGTAACACCACCCATTGCTCCAGAGTGGTTCTTGGCAACGCCATATCGTCATCCTGTCAGAATAAAACACATCTATATTTTAGATGATTTACATCTGAAATCAGCGTTTTTTTATCAGTTTTTTAAGATGTAATATTCTTCTCAACGAAACGAAATGTTTCATTCCAATACTGAGTTAAGGAGAATTACCATGAGCACATTTGATAAACATGACCTGAGTGGTTTCGTTGGCAAACATGTGGTTTATACCTACGACAACGGCTGGAATTATGAAATCTACGTCAAAAACGCGCAGACCCTGGATTACCGTATTCATAGCGGGCTGGTCGGCAACCGTTGGGTGAAAGATCAGAAAGCGTATATCGTGCGGGTAGCATCTGATGTGTACAAAATTTCCTGGACTGAACCGACCGGGACTGACGTCAGCCTGATTGTGAATCTGGGCGATAACGTGTTCCACGGCACCATTTTCTTCCCACGCTGGGTGATGAATAATCCGGAAAAAACCGTCTGCTTCCAGAACGACCACATTCCGCTGATGAATTCTTACCGTGATGCGGGTCCGGCATATCCGACTGAAGTGATCGACGAATTCGCGACCATCACCTTCGTGCGTGATTGCGGTGCGGATAATGACACTGTGATCGACTGCGCTGCGAGCGAACTGCCAGCCAATTTCCCGGATAATCTGCGTTAATCACGCAGTTCTGCAATACCAATAAAAAACCGCAGCCCGTTCATTCAGGCTGCGGTTTTTCATTATTGAAACGGAAAACAGTGGAAATCAGCGTGACAGCGTTTTCAGCAATGCCGCGTTAAATTTTTCCGGCTCTTCCATCTGCGGAGCATGGCCGAGGCCTTTAAATTCGATCAGTTTCGCATGAGGGATCAGTTTCGCGACCTGTTTGCCCAGCACGTTGTAATGACCGATTTTGGCTTTTACCGCAGGCGGCGCGATGTCGCTGCCAATCGCTGTGGTATCGGCAGTGCCGATCATCAGCGTGGTCGGCACGCGCAGGTTTTTGAATTCGTAAAAGACCGGTTGCGTGAAAATCATGTCGTAAATCAGCGCTGAGTTCCAGGCCACCAGTTTATGCCCCGGCCCGTTATTCAGCCCTGCCAGCATATCGACCCAACGGTCGTATTCCGGTTTCCACTTATTCACGTAATAGGTTTTGAGTTCATACTGTTTAATGCTTTCTGCCGTGGTTTTCAGCTCACGGTCGTACCACTGATCCACGGTGCGATAAGGCACGCCCTTGGCTTTCCAGTCTTCCAGACCAATCGGGTTCACCAGCACCAGTTTCGATACTTCCGGTGCAAACATCAGGCTGTATCGCGTCGCCAGCATACCGCCGGTAGAATGCCCGACAATCACGGCTTTGGTTATTTTCAGGCTTTTCAGCAACTCATGGGTATTGGTCGCCAGTTGCTGAAAACTGTACTGGTAATGGGAAGGTTTGGTCGATGAACAGAACCCGACCTGATCGGGCGCGATCACCCGATAACCTTTACTCACCAGCGCCGAAATGGTGTCGCCCCAGGTCGCGGCACAAAAATTCTTACCGTGCATCAGCACGACAGTCTGACCATTTTTATGCCCGGTGGCCGGTACGTCCAGATAGCCCATTTGCAGCGGAGCACCCTGGGAATTAAAAGAGAATTGTTTCAGCGGAAAAGGATAGTCAAAACCCTGTAGTTGCGGCCCGTAGCTCGGCGCATCAGCAGCAAACGCTGAGCCGGAAAAGACTGCACCTGAAAAGGAGAGAGACAACACAGCGGCAGAAAGAAGCACTTTAAAACGGGGAAGCATCGGATAGTCCTGGTGTCGGTGACGGACAGACGGCATAAAGTCTTATGCTACAAACTTTATGCCGCCAGTAAAACCCGATATCACTCAAACCGCACAAACTGACGCAGACTTGAGATCCAGCTTAAACGGTAAATCAGACCGCCCGGTTCACTGGAATAACGGCACCGCAGTGCTTCAGCCGGGATAACACGCTGACCCTATTTGATAGACACAAAAAATAGTTAAGCAATGAATTATTCATGATTTGCATCAAAAGACTGGCTTATCAATGGCGTGAAATTAACCTTCTTATCCAGCTGTAACAATGGTTAACACCATTATGGGTTATATTAACAGAACAAAACTTCTTGCTCCGTCTCTCACTGGTGGATATCTCTTTGGGCTCAAACTGGTTAAACCGATCATCTATGCGGATTTGCCTCGCGCTGCTTGCGTTCACGCTGGTCGCGGCAGTCGGGATACTGGCTATTTCCTGGCAAACGTCGCAGGGATTACGGCGCGATGTGAGCGCCAGCCTGCAACAATCAGTGAGACTGGTGGATATGACGCTGGATAATGCCGCGATCGCCGCCGGCGCGGTGGAAAATCTGATTGGTGCACCTTGTGATCAGCCGACCATTCAGGCGCTGCGCTGGCAGGTCGCCAAAGTTCCCAACGTGCGCACCGTCAATTTATATCGCCAGCATAAAGTTTATTGCGCCTCTTTATTCGGTGAGCGAGACGATACGATTTCCACTCAAAATTACGTCGATGGAAAACTGATGCTGATGAGCGGCAATATAGTGACGCCCGATCACCCGCTGATTGCCTATCGTCATGATGTTAACGGCAGCGGCGTCCTGGTCGGGGTCGATGGTTATTTCCT
Source organism: Rahnella sp. JUb53 (assembly GCF_004346065.1). Classification (NCBI taxonomy): domain Bacteria; kingdom Pseudomonadati; phylum Pseudomonadota; class Gammaproteobacteria; order Enterobacterales; family Yersiniaceae; genus Rahnella; species Rahnella sp. JUb53. The sequence continues at coordinate 631,921 of NZ_SLYT01000001.1, read as the reverse complement.
GCATAATATTCTGCAATTGCTCAGCACCCATGCGTATCTGATCCTGCAAGTCGGCGACAAGTGGATGGACAGCCAGGGCAAAATTCATACTTCTGAAATCTGGCCTGATGGCGAAAAGTTGTCTCTGAAATCCTCGTTATATCCCTATGAAATGCAACTGGTTATCCGCCCGAGCGATCACTGGGGTTATATTTTCGACTACGCCACTGTCAGCCTGATCCTGTTCCCGCTGATCAGCATCTTCATTGCTTTTATGACCTATGCGCTGCTTGGCCGGTTGGGTGGCCCGGTTGCTACACTGAAAAACGCGCTGGGGAAAAAACAATTTATCCCTTACTTGCAGCCGGTTGTGGATGGAACAAACCATGAAATCACCGGCGCTGAAGTTTTGATGCGCTGGCAGCATCCGCAGATGGGGCTGATCCCGCCTTATCAGTTCATTCCTCTGGCAGAAGAAAGCGGGCTGATTGTGCCGATGACCCGCCAGATGATGGCGCAGGTGCGCGATCAGTTCGGCCCGATGGCCGCTCAGTTGCCAAAAAATTTCCATTTCGGGTTCAATATCTGCGCCAGCCACTTTAAAGACCTGACGCTGGTCGAAGACTGCAAAGCCTTTATTGACGCCTTCCGGGAGAACCCGATCAATCTGGTTCTGGAACTGACGGAGCGCGAGCTCATAGAGCCTTCAGAAACCACCCACAGCCTGTTCAGTGCCTTGCGCCGGATGGGCGTGCTGGTCGCCATGGATGACTTTGGTACCGGCCATTCCAGCCTGGCTTACCTGCAAAAATTCCACATCGACATTTTGAAAATCGACCAGAGTTTCATAGGCCGGATCGGCACCGACGCACTGGCCGGGCATATTGTCGATAACGTAATTGATCTGGCTAAACGCCTGCAAATGGTCATCGTGGCAGAAGGTATAGAAACGCAAAAACAGGTGGATTATCTCGCCCCCTATCGCCTCGAATACCTGCAAGGCTACTTTTTTGGAAAGCCTGTTGATCCATCTGAATTTATCGATAAGTGGATCAGGCATTAACCCTTCCCCGCGCCCGCCGTGCGTTTCGATGCGGCGGGCACGTTGCGCGCTCTGTGACTAGAATAATAACGTGAGCTACGTCTGATTAGACGTGTGCGCATTTTGCTTAAAATCTTATGATGTGTAACATCCATTCAGAATTGTCCCGATACGCTGCTAACCTGTTGAAGTTACTTGTATTGGTGTAGTCTGAGGCAAACCCTGCTGATAAATTGAATGATCACTTTGCGAGCAAGATGATGATTAAGTGGCCGTGGAAAGCGAATGAACTGAAAATTGAGAAATCAGACGCGTGGAATGACGCTCTGAATATCCCACTGTTGTCCTCCCTGAACGAGCAAGAGCAACAACGTCTGATTCAGGTCGCCAGCCAGCTTTTGCATCAGAAACGACTGGTTCCTTTGCAGGGTATTGTGCTGACTGAACAGATGCAGGCACGCATTGCATTACTTTTTGCGCTGCCAGTGATGGAACTCGGTGCGTCGTGGCTAGATGGTTTTCATGAAATTTTGCTCTACCCTTCCCCTTTTGTTGTCGATTCTCCATGGCAGGATGAAAACGGACTGGTTCATGCCGGTACGCAAATTCACGCCGGTCAGAGCTGGGATCAGGGTCCGATCGTGCTGAACTGGCAGGATATTGAAGACTCCTTTGATAACTCCGGTTTTAACCTGATCATCCACGAAGCCGCGCATAAACTTGATATGCGAAACGGTGGCGAAGTGAGCGGTATCCCGCCGATTCCGTTACGCGAAGTGGTGGCCTGGGAGCATGACTTACAGGCGGCGATGCAGAATTTGCAGGATGAAATTGACACCGTTGGCGAAGAAGCGGCCAGCATGGATGCCTACGCAGCGACCGATCCGGCAGAGTGTTTTGCCGTACTTTCTGAATATTTCTTTAGTGCCCCAGAATTGCTTTCGGAGCGTTTTCCGCTGGTATACGGTCATTTCACCCGTTTTTATCAACAGGACCCGCTGGCAAGGCAACTTCGCGGTCAGCGTTGTGATTGTTAAAAGGCGGAATTAAACGGTTTTTCTTATCAAAAAAGTGAAGTTTTACGGCTATATTGATTAGTTGCTGAGCAGTCGCACTGCTTTTCACGAAATTGCCATTGACACTCCACATCCCTCTGGATATTATGCGCCCCGTTCACACGATTCCTCTGTAGTTCAGTCGGTAGAACGGCGGACTGTTAATCCGTATGTCACTGGTTCGAGTCCAGTCAGAGGAGCCAAATTAGAAGAGCCCGCTTAAGGAAACTTAAGCGGGCTTTTTGCTTTCTGTGGTTTTTACGAATTTGTTACACAAAGCAGGTTTTTAATCTTTCGATCAACAATTCTCTCCCACTCAACACCTACTCACTATTGAACTGCTATGAGGCGGATACTCGTTCAGCACATCAATTAATCGGCATCTCGAAATAATACTTAGATGACTGAATCATTAGACCAACCCGGTGTCACCTTTAGGTCTGGCCCAGTTGCAATAACGATGTGTTAGCCGGGCATTTTCAGGAATAGTCCTTCCACCTATCCAATATTGCTTTATGTGATCAAGAGCGGCATCATCTACTGACTGAATGTGTTGCTTACAAATTGCACACGTAGGATCAACTGACATCATTTCCTCTTTAAGTTTAAAAGTGAAACAACGCGGTTCTTTTTGATTGATGCCAAGGATAGACTGCAACGACAATCGCCATTTGTCGAAGCGTACAGTTACTGCTTGTACTGAACTAGTAGACAACTCTATAGAGTCTATAAATTCTTGGTCTTCAGTCATTAGATAAACCAGTGCTTCTTTTACAGAATCTAAATTCTGATAAACCTTGTTTTTATCTTCCTTAGAAAAAGAATATATTAATACATCATATAAAGAGGCATTAAACTTTTTCGGCTCCCAATAACCATTTGGCTGACCTTCTTTTCCCTTATAAAATCGTTTGAAAGAATTCTCTCCAAAAGCCGAACGAATTATTTGGCACGAATTTTTGAACGCTAATTTCAATTCGAGAATATCTTTATCTGAAATATCTCTTTTTTCTAATGCCTCTGAATTAAGGAAATTACGCATTGGTGCTTTATAGTTGAGATAAGTTTTGTGATAGAAAGCACAAAAACGAAGAACTAACTCTATATCCTTCATCCGTTTGTCAGGCCCTTTCAGGCCAGCTATAAACATGAAATCAGGATCTTCCGCCATCTCTTTCAGCGCAAGGTTGAAGTTTCCACGATAAAGACAATTTCTCAACTCTTGGTCATTCAATTGAACTGAACCTGTATTCAGACGTTCAAATATTTCAAACTTTAGGTTTTCGTTGGAATCCTTTTGAAATGTGATAGCACGTATTTTGTAATATCGGACTCTATCTTGTAACTCATCTGACAGATCGCTGAATTTCTTTCCATTTAAATCTGTGCAGACATTCAAGCCATTAAGTTTGAATGTTTTACCATCTGGCAAGTGACCATCAATAAAGGAAAAGAAGGATGTTAAACGCTGTTGTCCATCAATAACGTATTCCTTGCCATCTTTTTCTTCCGATAAATAAATAATGGGCAATGGAATATGAAGAATCGCTGACTCAATTAACTTACTCGCTTTCTTTGCGTCCCACACGAACTGACGCTGAAAATCAGGCTGAAGTATAAGCCGTCCTCGATTCCTTTTATTATGAAGGGATTCAATTTCAAGATCGCCACTTGAGGTATGAATCCTATTGTCCTCAGGTGCAATTTGTACTTCTTCCTCACCATCATCATCAAATCTAAGTTCATTCTCTTCTTCAGGTAGCATCCGGCATCCTCAGCTATTAGCATAACGTCTATTGTATGTTTTAACGATTCAATGAAGGGTTCACGCTTATAGAGCGAATCTTTACCTTCTTTCATTTCAAATAGGAATCTAACTCTAAAGCTTCTATTTTTCAATGTTATGAACGGCAATTCAATACAAAAAATTCTGTATAAGTAAGGTGATTTTAAAACTAACTATAATAATCTTGTTTACCCTGACGCCAACCCAAATAAAAAGCCCTTCCGGGCTTTTTATTCATCATCAGCTCAAACCACTTATCACCACATCAAATCATCTGGCACTTTGAAATCTGCATACGGATCATCTTCGTCCTGCTCTTCCTGACTCAGTGCGCTGTTTAATACAATGCTGTTGGCATCACGCTGCGCGATTTTATCCGCTACGCTGGCAGGGATAATGGCGTATTCGCTCTCGCCGCTTTTTTCAGAAACCAGACGCGCAATAGCGAGACGGCCGCTGATTAGCTGCGCCTGAGTGGTTTTATCCACGGCGATGCGTTTGATCAGTTTGTCGTCGGTGAAGTTGAAATCGATATTGCCTTTCGAAATGACGATTTTATTCATTTCAATCAGCTGTTTTACCTGCGCTTTATACTCTTTAGACAACGCCGCCTGCTTCTGTTCTTCGCTCAGCTGTTTATCACGCTCAAGCTGGGCTTTTTTATTTTCTTCCACAGCGGCACGGGCTTCACGTGCCTGAACGCGCGACTTTTTTGCCGTTCTCTGCACTTTGTCCATCTTTTTGCTGCTGACTAATCCCGCTTTCAGCAACTGTTCTTGTAAGGTGAGTTTTGACATCGTTGTTTCTAAATCCGTTGAAAAATTTCAGCGATTATAACCGTAATTTTTAAGCCTATACAGGCCGGAGAACCTGAATGCTGAGTGACAGGCTCTCCGGCGTCGAATTGTGCCCGATAAAAAGCCCGCCTCAGAAAACTTCAGCGGGCTTAGGCTTACCGGTTCTGCTTATCCCTTAGCGAAGTTCGCCTGAATGCGCTGTTGCAGATAATCTTCGGCACTGATGGCCGGATACTTCGCCTGCGGCCCCAGAATTTCGACGTCTTTATTGGCCTGACAGAAAAATGCCAGGCTGTAGCGCGCGCCCTGATATTCACCGGGCAACGGGCTTCTGACGCGATGGAAGTTTGATGGCAACTGGTCGTCGCTCCAGCGCATCAGCATGTCGCCGATGTTGCAGGTGATCACTTCTTCGCGCGGCTCGATGCTGGTCCATTGCTGGCTTTCGCTGTCTTTGCCCGGACAAACCTGCAATCCGCCCTGAGCGGGACGCTGGAAAAGCAGCGTCAGGCAGTCGAAATCCGTATGCGCACCGGCGCGCCACATGCCCTGCTCCGACTGTTCGGTGGCATAGTAGTGCAGCATACGCAGCGTACTCTGGTAGGTTTGCTGATCCGGATTATGCGCCTGCTCGAAAAAGTGTTCCGGGAAGCCCAGTTTCAGCGCAAAACAGGAAAGCAATTTCATGCCCAGTTGCCAGCATTGCGATTCAAAACTCAGCATGGTGTCTTTGAACGCCGGCAGTTCCTGTTCGCGCGGCCACAGCTTGTCCATCAGCGGACGGGTGATCTGATAGGACTCTTTCTGATCCGGCGTTTTGGTTGACGGCCTCACCTGTGATTTATTCTCCCAGCCAGCGTTACGCGCCAGCGGATACTGCGCTTTTACCGCGTCGGGCAGCGAGAAGAAATCTTCTGTCATGCTGAATGCCTGACGGATATTGCTCAGTGCGATGCCGTGATTGCTCACCTGAAAGAAGCCGATTTCAACGGCTGCATTCCACAGTTCGTCGGCGATCTCACTTTTACGCTTTTCGAAATCGGACAGGTCTATACAACGCACTTCACGGGCAAACGTCTCTTCGCCCATCGCGCCCATTCCGGCTTCTTTTTCCAGTTCCTGTAATGCATAACCTGTTGTTTGAGCTGACGGTGTTTGAGTTGATTGCGTCATTATTCTTATCCTTATTTATCAATTAGGTTAGCGCGCAGCGCGTTGTTGCAGGGTACGGACGGCAGCCATCGCGTCATGGCGCATGGCGTCCAGATCGAGACCGGGGATAACATCGTTTTCGACGATCACGCGGCCATTGATCATCAGCGCCTTCAGTGAGGCGCGACCGCCACAGGCCACCGGGCCGATTGCCATGTCGTGCAGGCCGAAATAACGCGGGTCGTCGAGCCGGTAAATGGCGATATCCGCCAGCATACCGACCTGCACGGTGCCGCTCTGTTGCAGACCGAGGATCTGCGCCCCGCCCGCGCTGCCCCAGCGCACCACATCTTCGATGGATGCCGCATCACCGCCGCCCTCAAAAGTGCCGCCGTCATAGCGCGGTGTCGCCATCATGCCTTTACGCGCGCGCTGTAAAAGCCACGCGGCATGCGCTTCACTTTGCATGTCAGCGGCTTCGTTGGATGCCGCACCATCAACGCCCAGCGAAACCGGCACGCCCGCCTGTTCCAGCGCCAGCAGGTCGGCGATGCCGCTGCCCAGACGTCCGTTGCTTTGCGGACAGTGCGCAATGCCGGTGCGGGTTTGTCCCAGCATGGCGATCTCCTGCGGCAGCAACTTGACCAGATGCGCAAACCAGACGTCGTCCCCCAGCCAGTCGTGTTCCGCGCAAAACTGCACCGGCGTCATGTCGAACTTAGCGCGTGCCGCATCGAGATAATCCACCGTTTCCGACAGATGGCTGTGCAGGCGTATCCCTAAACTGCGCGCCAGTTTGCCCATTTCGCGCAACTGCGCACCGGGCGCAGAATGCAGCAAGGTGGTCGGTGCCATGACCACGCGGCGCAGAGACGTCGGTTTCGGATCGTGATAACGCCCCACCAGCCGTTCCATATCCGCCATGTAATCATCGAAATTTTCCGGTCTCAGCGCCTGCGGTAAATCTTTCTCAATCGCCCGTCCCTGCGTTGCACCGCCACGGCATAAGACAATGCGCATTCCCAGCGCTTCCCCTTCGCTGAACAGGATTTCCGAGGTATCAAACGGCATATCCGGCCAGTAAAGGTAATTATGATCCGCCACCGTCGCGCAACCAGAACGCAGCAACTCAGTCAGACCGATACGTACCGCGAGGCGAAATGTGGATTCATCGAACGTGGCGCGAAAGCGATAAGGCGTGGCGCTTAACCACGCGGTCAGGCTTTTGTTCAGCCCCTGAGGTTCGCCTTTCAGTAATGACTGAAACAGATGATGGTGAGTGTTGACCCACGCCGGATACACCACGCAGTCGCGGGCATCAACCAGCCGCTCGTCCGGCAATGCCGTCAGGGAGCCCATCGCCTCAATCACGCCATGACGCACACGAATATCTGGCCCGGCGTAACGCGCCCCGTCGCCCGGCAGGCCGGTCAGGATGGCGTGAGCATTTTTAATCAGTAAAGAGTCAGATGACATCGCAACGCTCCTCAGGGTTTAACCTGCATGTGCTCAACAAATTCGGTGGTATACGCCTGTTTCCAGTCGGTATCCGCGTTTAGCAGTTTGGCGTTGACCATGAAATCGCGGGTTTTCTGCCAGCGCGTTTCCGTCATGGTGCCCCAGCCCTGCGTCGCCGCATCGCCGCCATCAATCAGGTGATGCTCTTTGATTTGCTGAACGCCCCAGGCCAGCAGGTCGTCGGTCATTTTCGGGTTATCCTTTTTGATCAGCGCGTTACCGGCCGCCGGGTTTTGCAGATAACTCACCCAGCCTTCCATCGATGCCTGCACAAATTTCGCCATTGCCTCTTTGCGGCTGCTGATAAGGTCAGGACGGGTGATCAGAATGCCGCCATAAGGCGGATAGCCGTGCTCCGAGAACAGGAAGAAATTGGATTTCACACCTGCCTTTTGCGCCTGAAACACTTCAGAGCTGACGTACGCCTGCTGCGCTACGTTCTCGTCCGCGACAAAGGGCTGAATATTGAAGGTATACGGGCGAACCTGCGAATCGCTGAGCTGATAGCGTGCTTTAAGCCACGGCCACCAGGTCGATTGCCCGGAGCTGGAAACGAGAATAGTTTTATCTTTCAGGCCGTCGAGCGACGTCACGGAAGCGTGGGTCAGTAACCCCTGCGGGTCGAACTGGAAAGGCGCCGCGATGGCTTTGGCCTGAAAACCACGCTGCACCGATTCGAGCAACTGCAGGTCATAACCGATGATGACGTCAGCGCGTTTTGATAACAGCAACTGCATGCCGTTGATCTGCGGGCCGCCGGACTGAATGCTGACATCCAGTCCGTAACGTTTGTAAATGCCCGTCGCCAGCGCCTGATAATAGCCGCCCTGTTCAGCCTGCGCGTACCAGGAAGTCAGCAGTGCGATTTTCTCATCGGCCTGCGCCGACAGGGAGAAAGCGCCAGTGATCAGCGTGCTCAGCACGCAGCAAGACAGGGGAATGCGGGAAATTGACTTCATTGCTCCTCTCCTAATCATCGCCGGAGGGAGGATAAGCAAACGCGGCTCAGCCCCCTGACCAGCTCAAAATGAACCGCGAAATGGTTGCTGAGCAATGTCCCGCGCAGTTGCCTGCACTGACCGCTTCTACTCACTTTTAACTATACAAAAACGATGCCAACTTCGCAGATGCGCTTTCCCTGCGCCTTGTCGGGATAATTACGTCTCACGCCCTGCAACCTTTGATTCATCACAGAGCGTGAAGCACCAAAAGCGTGCAATCAGTGCCGTTCACGCCCCGCCGTTTGGATCTGGCTGAATAACATCTCCAGTTGTTTGAGCATCATCGAAGCGGCAAGAGAAAGCTGCCGTGAAGGGGCAACGCACAGGGACAGCGTGAAGGTTTTTAATTGCGGATCGGTCAGCGGAATAAACTGCAACTCGTCGCTTTCCACTTCATCCATGATATCGAGCCAGCACAGAATGCCGATGCCCATTTTCTCTTTAATCAGCGAACGGATCATGTGGATGTTATTGGACACCGCGACTTCGCGAACCATGTCACCGTTGATATTCATCAGCGCCTGCACCGGTTCGGCCAGCATCAGCGGTGCGGCGGGCAGGATAAACGGATATTCCATGCACTGATTGAAACGCACGCCGCTTCTGTCGCCCAGCGGATGCCCTTTCGGCACCACAATGCCCAGCTCAATTTCGGCGAAAGCGCGCACCTGCAACTCACGGGAACTTTGCGGATTCAGCATCAGTCCGAAGTCAGCATCGCCGGACATCAGCGCCTGCTGGATATCCACGTTGTTCATGGTGGTCAGCGTGAACGAAATATTCGGATAATCGACGTGCACTTTTTTGAGCATCGACGAGAAAAATTGCCGGTTGATGGCATCGATGGTGGCAATCCGTACGTGCCCGCGCCGCAACCCGCGCAGATCGTCGAGCTGTTCCAGAACACGCGAAAAATCCTTTTTCCAGTTATTGGCAGCATGCAGCAACAGCTCCCCCGCCGCCGTCAACCGTAAACCTGTGGGATGACGTTCAAACAGCGGCATCGCCAGTTCCTTTTCAACCCGCAATATCTGCCGGTCAATTGACGATGCGGCAACATGCAGGGTTTCGGACGCCTTACGAAACGATCCCTGACGGGCAACCTCGGTGAAGTACAGCAGAAATCGGGAGAATGCGAACATAGGGAGTGCTCTCTTTTATGCAACGGGATGTGCGAATCAAAGCGCTGGACGCAACAGTTTTATAACAATAACGTAGCTTTCAATGCAACGGGAACAATCGTTTCACCGCTTATCAGCCCGGCTCTGCGCAGTCATTTGCGTAAGACAGCGGGTTTTGCGGTGAACGGATCGACGCCCCTTTTATGAATGATTCATCAGAGAAAATACGGTAAATGACGATGAAAGATGCCGGATTAATTCCTGTCACAATTAAAACCGTGAAGTTAAATGGTAAGGGTAATATTTCCGTGCAGCTTATTTCGCAGGACGAAAATCTATTACCGCCTTATTTTCCCGGCGCGCACATTGACGTTTTTATTCCGAAACTCGGCCCGAGGCAATATTCTCTTTGCGGTGAAAACGGCAACGGGGAATATTACGAAATCTGCGTGAAACTGGCAGAATACTCCACCGGCGGATCGCACTTTATTCATCATCATTTCCGCCCCGGTGACAGCCTGACCATTTCGGCGCCGCGCAATCATTTCCCTTTGCCTGACGCCGGTAAATATCTCTTCTTTGCCGGTGGTATCGGCATCACGCCGCTGCTGGCAATGGCGGAACACGTTGCGAAGCAACAGATTGAATTTGAACTGCATTACTCTGTTTCAGACAGTGAACACATCGCGTTTCTGCCGCGCTTAACTGCGCCCGCCTTAGCGAAAAATGTCTTTATACATGACAGCAGCGCAAACGATTCCCTGCGCCATAACACGCCGCTGAGTTTATGTCAGCCGGATGAGAATACGCGGGTACTGGCCTGCGGGCCGGACGGATTTATTCAGCGCCTTGAAGACATTATGCGCACCCATCACTGGCAGGAAAATCAATTATCTTTCGAGCGGTTCAGTAATGCGAATATTGGTAAGGAAGCAGAAAATCAGGCATTTCATATCCAGCTTAACTCCACCGGGCAACGTTATTTAGTCGGCCCGAAACAGAGCATTGCTGAAGTCTTATTAAGCGCCAGAGTCGATATTATGCTGTCTTGCGAACAGGGTATTTGCGGTTCCTGTATTACTGACGTGATCGACGGTATTCCCGATCACCGCGACTGCGTGCTGACAGAAGAAGAGAAAGCCGAGAACACGCAAATAACGCTGTGCTGTTCTCGATCCAAAAGTCCCGTTCTGGTTCTCGACCTGTAATGTCAACACGGAGCGACACAATGAACCTGCCCGATCCCACCACATCGCTGAACGGCATTGCCAACGCTCGTCTGCCCGCGTGGCTGCTTCCCGCCGGATGGCCTTTACAGGCTGGCGAACCAGTTACGGCAGATCTGCGTTTTGACGCAGGCAAAATTGCATCCGTGACGCCTTATCAGCCAGGCCAACATGATTTGTGGAACGCACACGGCACACTGGCGCTGCCGGGGCTGATTGAACCCCACGCCCATCTCGATAAAACCTTCACCATTGCCCGCAGTAGCCCGTCGACACCCGGTCTGCTGGCGGCGATTGAAACCCTGCATCAGGATCGTCAGCACTGGACGGCGGATGATTTGCGTCAGCGTGCCCGCAAGGGTCTGGCGTGGGCAGCGGCGAATGGTGTGACCCGTTTACGCACCCACATAGACTGGTTCGACGTGGCTCCGCCGCTGGCCTGGCTTGAACTGGGCGAGATGGGGCACTCCGGCGTCACGCTGGAACGGGTCGCGCTGGCGCCGCTGAGCCTTTTCGCCGACGCCAGCACGGCTGACCGTATTGCCCGCGCAGTCGCAGAAAGCGGAAAGCATTGTCTGCTGGGCGGATTTGTTCACTCCTCAAACTGGGATCCGGCGGCGATGCGCAATCTGATGCAAAGCGCCTCACGCTGGAAACTGAATCTGGATTTGCATATCGATGAGGAGCTTTCGCCGGTGGCGTACGGCCTGAGCTGGCTGGCTGATTACCTGTCACAAACTGATTTCAGCGGCCACATCTGTTGCAGCCACGGCTGTGCGCTGGCTTCGGGCAGTAAACAACAGGCGCAGCAGATCCTGAGTTTGCTGGCGGCGCAGCGCGTCACCCTGATTGCGCTGCCGATGACCAACCTGTTGTTACAGGATGCCGTCACCGGCCGCACGCCGCGCCAGCGCGGCATCACCCTGCTGAAAGAAGCGCAGACGGCGGGCGTTCCGCTGCTGCTCGGTTGCGATAACGTGCAGGACGCTTTTTGTCCGGCAGGCAGTTATGACCCGCTGGATACGCTGAGCTGCGCCCTGTTCGCGCTTCAGCTGAATGACATTTTTGATCAGCAGTCACGGCTTATATGCGATGCCGGCGCACTGACCGGTGAGGCGCCAGCCGCCCTGCCGCTTTCCCCCGGCAGCGATGCCAGTCTGGTTCTCTTTCCGGACAGCGACAGCCTGACCTGGCCTTTACACAGCGCAGCCCGCCTGGTTATCCGCCACGGCAGGCTGACCCACCAACGCACCTGGAATCAGGAGTTATCCCATGAGTCTTGAAGCAGGAGCGGGCAAACCGCTCGCCCAATATGCCGCATGGCGTCGCGCCGGTGATTTCGTTTTTCTCTCCGGCATCATTCCCGTCAACCCGCAGACAGCAACTATCGTGCGTGGTTTTCAGGATATCCCCGCTGAAGCGCGGCTGCTGCTGGGCGAAACCGGCGAATTCTCCACCGATGCCAAGCAGGGGCCGATCCTCGCTCAGAGCTGGTATGTGCTGGAAAGCATCCGCCACACCATTGAAGACGCGGGCGGGCAAATGAGCGATGTGATCAAGCTGGTGCAGTATTTTCGCAATCTCGATCACTTCCCGTATTACAGCCGGGTCAGAAAACTTTTTTATCCCGGACAACCGCCGGTTTCCACCGTGGTGCAGGTCAGTGAAATGCTGCCAGATGCCGGGGTGCTGATTGAAGTCGAAGCCACCGCCTGGTTACCGCAATCCCGCTCAACCCAATAATGTCAGACCTCGAGGCACAGCATGATTAACGGTTATATTCCTGCAAATCGTTTTCTCCCTTTTCTGAGCTGGACGGCCATCGCTGCCCTGCCTGATAAAGCCAATACGGTGATCGTTCTGCCGACCGGCGCGATTGAGCAACACGGCCCGCATCTGCCGTGTTCGGTGGACAGCGTGATCTCCTCCGGTGTGGCGGGTCATGCGCTGGCGCGGCTGGCGCAAGATATTCCGGCTTACGCCATTCCTCCGATCACCTACGGCAAATCTGACGAACACCTGAATTTCCCCGGTACGCTGACCTTAACCGGCGACACGCTGTTGCAGACGATTTTAGAAATTGCCGAATCGCTGTACCGCGCCGGATTCCGCAAGCTGCTGATGATTAACGGTCATGGCGGACAACCGCAGGTGCTGCAAATAGCCTCGCGGGAAATGCGCCTGCGTCACGGCGACATGATCATGATCCCGCACGACGTGTTCCGCGTGCCGAATGTGGAAAACCAGTTCCTGAGTCCGCTGGAGCAAAAAATGGCGATGCACGCCGGTCACAGCGAAACCGCGGTGATGCTGGCGCTGGCACCGGAATGTGTCCACATCGAACACGCGGTCGCCAATTATCCGCCGGAGTTCCCGTGCCCGACGCTGTCATCAGGCCGTCCTGCCGCCGCCTGGGCTTCCTATGATTTTGGCCCGAGTGGCGTGATCGGCGACCCGACCGGCGCGACCGCTGAACAGGGTCATGCAATCCTTGATTCGCTGGCGGCGAGCTGGGCGCAGGCGATCACCGAAATCCATCACATGCAATGGAAAGCCCGCAGCGAGCCCACCTGGGGAAAACACCACTGGAACGGCTTTGTGCAAACCAGCTTCACTCCTCCTTCGTCTTCTCTGGCCTCTGAATAAAGGAATTCTCACGATGAAAACACAGCATCCCTTCACTTACAGCCTGCTGGCCGTGCTGCTGGCCGGGGTTTCCACCTCCGGCATGGCGGAAGAGAAATTTACCTTTCTGACCAACTGGTACGCGCAGGCGGAGCATGGTGGTTTTTACGAGGCGCAGGCCAAAGGGTTGTACAAAACCGCCGGTCTGGATGTCAGCATCAAAATGGGCGGCCCGCAGGTTAACGTGATGCAACTGATGGCCGCCGGACAGGCTGACTGTACGCTCGGCGACAACGGTCAGGCGCTGGAAACCTGGCAGGCAGGCGTACATGCGGTGACCGTGGCGACAGTGTTCCAGCATTCGCCGACGGTGTTTATCAGCCATGACAAAGTGGAGAAAGGTCAGGCGCTGAAAGACAAAACCTTCCTGCTGGCGACCGAGGCTTATACCTCTTTCTGGCCGTGGGCGAAGAGTGAACTGGGGCTGGGGAGCGCCAAAATCCGCCCTTACACCTTCAGCGTGCAGCCCTTCCTGGCGGACAATAATCTGGTGCAACAGGGGTATGTCACCTCCGAGCCTTTCTCGATCGAAAAAGGCGGCAAACCGTTCTACGTCTACATGCTCAGCGACTGGGGTTATCCGCCGTACGGCAACTCGATTATCTGCATGGCGGATACCGTTAAAAAACGCCCGGCAGCGGTGGCGGCTTTCGTGAAAGCCTCGATGCAGGGCTGGAAAGAATATTTGCAGGATCCGACCGCGGGCAACCAGCTAATCACCCAGGCCAACCCGCGTATGGGAGCCGACCAGATTGCCTTCGGTATCGCGCAGATGAAGAAGTATGAGCTGGTGACCGGCGGCGACGCGCAAACCAGCGGTATCGGCATCATCACGGAACCACGTCTGAAAAAGACCTGGGACATGCTGGTGAAAAACAAACTGATCGACGCGGATAAAGTGCCGTTTGAGCAGACTTATACCCTCGACATGATCAAAGACGCGAAGGTAATGCCATGAATTCAGCCCCCAAACTGACCGTGATGAGCGATGTCCGCTCAGCCAATCCTCCGCCGGTTCCGGCTATCGAAGTGCTGTCGGCGGAGAAAATTTACAGCAACGGCACGCGCGCTCTTTTGCCGGTCAATCTGACCATCAATCAGGGCGAATTCGTCACCCTGCTCGGCCCGTCAGGATGTGGCAAAAGTACACTGCTGAAAATGGTCGCCGGGCTGACAGAACCCAGCGACGGCAAGCTGGTGCTGTGGCGGCGCGACAGCCGGGAAAAAACACAGGTGCCGCTGTCGTTCGTGTTTCAGGAAGCCACGCTGATGCCGTGGAGCAATGTGCAAAATAACGTGCGCCTGCCGCTGGATCTCGCCGGTGTTCCCCGCGCCGAAGCCAACACCCGCGTCAGTGAGGCGCTGGAACTGGTCGGTCTGGGTAAATTTGCCAGCGTCCTGCCACGCGAATTGTCGGGCGGTATGCAGATGCGCGTGTCGATTGCCCGCGGGCTGGTGACGCGTCCGAAACTGTTGCTGATGGATGAACCCTTTGGCGCACTGGATGAAATCACCCGCAACAAGCTCGACAGCGATCTGCTGCGCCTGTGGCGGGAACAGGGGCTGACGGTGGTGTTCGTCACCCACTCGATCCACGAAGCGGTGTTTCTTTCGCAGCGGGTAATCATGATGGCTGCCCGTCCGGGGCGCGTGGTGGAAGATATCGCCATTACCGAACCCTTCCCGCGCAGCGAAGATTTCCGCGTCAGTCCGGCGTTTTCACGCTATGCGAAGCAGTTACAAGACAGCCTGCTGCAAGCCAGCCAATCGGGTATGGAGTAACGGTATGCAAACTCAAAAAACTTCTCCGTGGATCAACAACCCCACGTTTCGCAAAGTGCTGTATCCGGCGGTGGTCGCCGTGGTGGTGATTTTGCTGTGGCAGGGTTGGGTGAGCTATTTCAAAATCCCCCAGTTTCTGGTGCCGTCACCGGTGGTAATGCTGCAAAGCCTGTGGACCAATCTGGGTTCACTGACGATGTCGCTGCTGTTTACGCTGAAAATTACCCTGATCTCGTTTTTGCTCTCGATCGTCATCGGTTCGTTAGTGGCTTTTGTGCTGGTGCAGAACCGCTTTGTGGAAACCGCACTGTTCCCGTACATCGTGTTTTTGCAGGTGACGCCGATCGTGGCCATCGCGCCGCTGATCATCATCTGGGTCAAGGACACCACGCTGTCGCTGGTGGTGTGTTCGACACTGATGGCGGTGTTCCCGATTATTTCCAATACCACGCAGGGGCTGCGCAGCGTATCACCGGGCCTGCTGAGCTATTTCCAGCTGAACCACGCCAGCCGTCTGCAGATCCTCATCCGCTTACGCATTCCTTCTGCCCTGCCTTATTTTTTCGGCGCGCTGCGCATTTCCAGCGGCTTGTCGCTGATCGGTGCCGTCGTGGCTGAATTCGTGGCGGGCACCGGCGGCAATAACACCGGTCTGGCCTATCAGATATTGCAGGCGGGATATCAGCTGGACATTCCGCTGATGTTTGCCGCGCTGCTGCTCATTTCACTCACTGGTATCGCCCTGTTTGGCGTGATGTCGTGGATTTCGAAACGCGTCCTCAGCGCGTGGCATGAAAGCGAAGCCGTGCAATCTCATTAACCTCATTTAATTCAGGCAGGAAGAATATGAACAGTGAACAACGTCAGCAGGCGCTTGCCCTGATTCAGCAGGCGCTTCCCGATCTCGACTGGACTTTGCAGGCGACAAAGGTCAAACGCCTTTCGCGCGATTTTCACTGGTTCAGTCCCGTTCTCAAACAGCAGCTGGAAGATAAACAGGCCGATGCGGTGGTCAGGCCGCGCAGCGAAGAAGAGCTCATTTTGCTGGTGAAAGCCTGCGTTCAGCACCAGTTACCGCTGATTTTGCGCGGCGGCGCGACCGGCAACTACGGCCAGCTGGTGCCGCTGGAAGGCGGCATTCTGGTGGATATGACCGGCTTTAATCAGGTCTGTGAAATGGCTGACGGCGTGGTGCGCGCCCAGGCGGGGATCCGGCTGGCAGAGATTGAAAACCTGACCCGTCCGGCAGGCTGGGAGCTGCGCTGTATGCCCTCCACTTACCGGCTCGCCAGCCTCGGCGGCTTGTACGGCGGCGGTTTTGGCGGTATCGGCTCAATCAACTACGGCCCGCTCGGCGCACAGGGCAATGTGCTCAGCGTTAAAGTCATGACCATGGAAGCCGAACCGCGCATTTTGCACGTTCCTGCCCCGCAGGCACTGCTGCTGCATCATGCCTACGGCAGCAACGGCATTGTGCTCGAGGTTGAACTGGCGCTGGCACCGGTTCATCAGTGGATTGAACGGCTGGACGTTTTCGATGATTTTACCGATGCACTGGATTACGCCAACGCCTTTGCCCGTTCACCGGGGCTGGTTAAACGCCAGCTGGCGCTTTTCGCCGCGCCAATTCCGTCATATTTCAGCCATCTGAACGGACACTATCAGGCCAGCCAGCACGCGGTGATCAGCGTGATTGCGCAGGAAAGCGAAGGTTTTTGCGCCTCTCTGCTGGAAAAATACCGCGGCCACAGCGCCGTGCGCCAGTCCGCCGCTGAAGCACGCGAGGCCAATGCGTCGCTGATGGAATATTGCTGGAACCACACCACCTTGCACGCGCTGAAAATCGACAGCACCCTGACCTATTTACAGACGGCGTTTAATTATACGAACTATCGCCAGCAGATTATCGATATGGCGAATTTATTTGGCGATGAAGTTATTTCACATATAGAGTTCCTGCGCGACAACGACGGAAATATAACCGCCAGCGGTTTACAATTAGTGCGTTATTCCACCGAAGAAAGATTGAACGAAATAATGATGACCTTCCGTGATAATGACGTAAAAATAAATAACCCGCATGTTTATCAAATTGAAGATGGCAAACAGGGAGAAATTAAACCTGACGTCGTTTCGGTTAAAAAGTGCCTTGATCCCAGTGGATTACTCAACCCCGGCAAGCTCCGTGGCTGGGATGTCCGTAACACCCTGATATTAGATAACGATCCTCTGTTATTGAATGAATGAATGAAAAAAAGCCCGCTTAACAACATTAAGCGGGCTTTTTGCTTTCAAACGATGAGTTCAGATCAGACTTGAGATCAAGGTTCAGATCAAAGCTCGAATCTGTCCAGATTCATCACTTTGGTCCACGCCGCGACAAAGTCTTTCACGAACTTCTCTTTGGCGTCACTGCTGGCGTAAACCTCAGCGTTGGCACGTAATATGGCATTCGAGCCAAACACCAGATCGGCACGCGTGGCGGCGAATCTGACTTCTCCGCTGACACGATCACGGCCTTCGAAACGTTCGCCGGTGCTATCCGTCGGTTTCCATTCGGTACGCATATCCAGCAGATTCGCGAAGAAATCGGTGTTCAGTTCACCGGTGTTTTCCGAGAACACGCCCAGATTGCTGCCGTCGTAGTTAGCCCCCAGCGCACGTAATCCGCCCACCAGTACCGTTAATTCCGGCACGGTCAGGGTCAGTTGCTGCGCCTTGTCGATCAGCAGATTCTCCGTCGAGGTATTGGCTGATTCACCGCGGTAGTTTCGGAAACCGTCCGCTTTCGGTTTCAGCAATTCAAACGACTCAACATCCGTCTGATCCTGACGCGCATCCACACGACCCGGCGTAAATGGCACTTCGATATCAACGCCAGCCGCTTTCGCCGCCTTTTCAACACCGACCACACCGGCCAGCACGATCACATCCGCCAGTGACACTTTCTGCACGGACTGCTGGATAGATTCCAGAGCCGGCAGCACGCGGGCTGCAACGGCATTCACGTCCCAGTCTCTTTGCGGACGCAGCGCAAGACGCGCACCGTTCGCGCCTCCGCGTTTGTCGCCGCCACGGAAGGTTGACGCCGACGCCCACGCCACTGACACCAGCTCACTGACGCTCAGACCTGACGCGGCAATTTTCTCTTTCAGTTGCGCGATATCCGCACCTGTCGGGTGATACACCGGAACCGGCAACGGATCCTGCCAGATGAGATCTTCTTTAGGCACTTCCGGTCCGATATAACGGGCTTTTGGCCCCATATCGCGGTGGGTCAGTTTGTACCATGCGCGGGCAAAGGCTTCGTTAAAGGCCTGCGGATCGCCGTGGAAACGACGGGAAATCTTCTCGAATTCCGGGTCAAAACGCAGCGTCAGGTCAGTCACCAGCATGGTCGGTTTGCGTTTTTTCGACGTATCGAACGGATCAGGAATAATATCCGGCGCATCGGCGGCTTCGAACTGAATCGCACCCGCCGGACTGCGGGTCTGCACCCACTCGTATTTGAACAGGTTCTCGAAAAAGTAATTGCTCCACTGCGTCGGGGTCTGCGACCAGATCACTTCCAGACCGGAGGTGATGGCATCCGCGCCGACGCCGCTGCCGTGGCTGCTTTTCCAGCCCAGACCTTGTGATTCAATCGGTGCGGTTTCAGGGTCAACACCCACCTGATCGGCAGGACCTGCGCCGTGCGTTTTACCGAGTGTGTGACCACCGGCGATTAACGCGACGATCTCTTCATCGTTCATGCCCATATTGCCGAACGTGGCACGAATGGCCGGCGCAGCGGAAGCCGGATCACCGCTGTGATTCGGGCCTTCCGGGTTGACGTAAATCAGCCCCATTTCCGTAGCGCCCAGCGGCGATTTCGCCAGTTCCTCAGGATGACGGTGTTCCAGCCAGGTGGTTTCGTCGCCCCAGTTAATGTCCTGATCCGGTTCCCAGACATCTTCACGACCGGCACCAAAACCGAAGGTGCGGAACCCGGAGTTTTCCAGCGCCACGTTACCGGCCAGAATATACAAATCGGCCCAGGAAATTTTCTGACCGTATTTTTGTTTCACCGGCCACAACAGACGGCGTGCTTTATCCAGACTGACGTTATCCGGCCAGGAGTTGAGTGGTGCGAAACGTTGCTGCCCGCGACCTGAACCGCCGCGCCCGTCAACGGAGCGATAGGTTCCGGCGCTGTGCCATGCAAGACGAATGAACAGACCGATGTAACTGCCCCAGTCCGCCGGCCACCAGGGCTGCGACGCAGTGAGCACCCCTTTGAGGTCGGCTTTTAATGCGGAGTAATCTAATTTGGCGAATTCTTTACGGTAATCAAAAGTTTCGCCCAACGGGTTTGAGCGATTTGAGTGCTGGTTCAGCAGGTCAACCCTGAGCTGGTTAGGCCACCAGTCACGATTATTGGTCCCGCCGCCAGAGGCTTTATTGGTGTTTCCTTCATGGAAAGGACATTTACCGGCACTGGCTTCTCTGTCTGCTTCAACAATTGGCTTTGCGTCGTTTGCTTCTTCATCAATAGAACTGCTCATGCTCACACTCCTGTTATGTAGTCTCATTGCTACTCTATACGCGGTTTTAAACAACTCACATCTGAATCACCCTATGTATTTGATAGACTTTGCCTTAGGACTTATGTGCGATTTTTGCGTGTTTAATCATCAAAATGCTTTTTGCTATGATTATAGAATAGCCACTTAATCGCCGAGGCTTCTTTGCGAGTGTCGCAAAATGAAAAAAGCCCGCCTGAGTTTCCAAAGGCGGGCTTTTGTTTTCTTAAAACTTTCTTCAGCGGTTACTCACGCCAGCCCATCGCAGGCGCAACGTGTTTGAGAATCGATTCAATCACATGCACGTTGTAATCCACGCCGAGCTGATTCGGCACGGTGAGCAATAACGTATCGGCTTCGGCAATCGCTTCATCCTTTTTGAGCTGTTCGATCAAAAACTCAGGAGAAGCCGCGTAGCTGCGTCCGAAAATTGCCCGGGTTTTCTCGTCGAGGAAACCGACCTTATCGCCGTCGTTACTACTGCCACCGAAATAAGCACGGTCACGGTCATCCATCAGGGCAAAAATGCTGCGACTGACCGATACCCGTGGCGTACGCGTGTGTCCCGCTTCGGCCCAGGCTTCGCGATAGGCGCGAATTTGTTTCGCCTGCTGAATGTGGAACGGCTCGCCGGTTTCGTCATCTTTCAGCGTCGAGCTTTGCAGATTCATCCCCAGTTTCGCCGCCCATACGGCAGTGGCGTTCGAACCCGCGCCCCACCAGATACGATCACGCAAGCCTTCAGAATGCGGTTCCAGACGCAACATTCCCGGTGGATTTGGAAACATCGGTTGCGGATTCGGTTTCGCAAAACCTTCGCCACGCAGCGCATCCAGCAGCACTTCGGTGTGACGCCGCGCCATATCCGCTTCCGTCTCCCCTTCTGCCGGCTGATAGCCAAAATAGCGCCAGCCGTCGATCACCTGTTCCGGCGAACCCCGGCTGATACCCAGCTGTAAACGCCCGCCGGAGATCAGATCTGCCGCGCTGGCGCTTTCCGCCATATACAGCGGATTTTCGTAACGCATATCGATAACGCCGGTGCCGATCTCAATCTTGCTGGTCTTCGCGCCGACCGCCGCCAGCAGCGGGAACGGTGAAGCGAGCTGACGGGCAAAATGATGCACGCGGAAATACGCGCCGTCCGCGCCCAGTTCTTCGGCTGCGACAGCCAGATCGATAGATTGCAGCAACGCATCCGCCGCCGAGCGGGTGCCTGACTGAGGCGACGGTGTCCAGTGACCAAATGATAAAAACCCAATATTTTTCATCGTAAATGCATCCTCAAAGTGCGCAAAGCGATGTGCCAGCCCGCTCGTTTGAGGACTGGCGCAATGATACGTTTACTTTACGCGCCTCAGGATGAGAATAAATATCAGTTGTTTAACAAAGCGGTTCAGTTTATTTGAAGGACATGGGTCATTTTTGCTTATTTTTTAGTAACCTGAACAAAAACTCTCCCATCGAAACGCAGAAGTAAAAAAACCGTTGCTCCCGACTTCATCCCCCGTTATCATGCGCCCCGTTCACACGATTCCTCTGTAGTTCAGTCGGTAGAACGGCGGACTGTTAATCCGTATGTCACTGGTTCGAGTCCAGTCAGAGGAGCCAAATTTAGAGAAGCCCGCCTAAGGAAACTTAGGCGGGCTTTTTGTGTTTGGCTTTCTTTTTCAATGAAATTTATATCACGTCATAGCAATGAATGTACCTCAGTTAATAATAACTTTCGTTTATTATATTATGACGTTTTCATTGGTACCCCCTCCACTTTTAAGCTAGTATGTTTGCGTTTATTTTTTCAATCTATGATAGGTATAAGTAATTTAAAGGATTAAAATAAAAATGATAAGTTTCATAAAGAAGTTGTTTCATATCCTTATGAAGAACATAGATAAAGCCATGGCGTTGATTATCTTTATTTGCACACTCTCAGGCGCGTGGTTTTTATTTAACTATGCCAATAGCCACGGGGTGAGCTTCATTGATTTAATAAAAACAGATCTCATTATCAGCTATGGAGCTCTTTCTCTTTTCACTCTCGCCATTATTTCTTATGTATTATCCTTCGCGGTCTTTATCTCACCCAAAATAACACTGTATTTTTATAAAAAAGCTCTAATGAAATCCAGAGTTAACGATAAACGCAAACGAATTAAAATATACATAACGTACTCTTTGGCAATGAGTATCTTAAATGGTGTATTATACCAGCAATGGAAAATCGGCATTGGATTATACTTAATAGGTTTTATGACTGTTTCTTACATTACATTTCAAAGGCATACATTTTTAAACTACCTAAAACAACTGGGGATTGTCTCCTTTATCACACTCACTTACCTCATAATGACCTATGTTATATTCCTACTATTCTCAAGACTTTTAAACTTCACTCTGGAACCTGGAAACTCCGTAAATAGCGCAATCAAAATATTAGTCTTGATTGTATTACCGTTAATATTCTCCATGTCTGGGTTAAGTTCGTTGAAAACAAAAAAGAAAGATACTAAAACAACCCTATACTTCTATCTTGTACTACTATTTTTTGTAATTACTTATCTATCAACAGCATTCTCAAGCAGTATTTCAGAAAATGTAACCCGGATGATTGGATTAGGTTTTCAGGCCCGTTGTTACTATACTGAAGATCTCAAAAAATATAAAATCCCAAATAACATGGCAACCAAGCTAGATAATAACAGAACGCAACTTTTCATTATCGCTGATATTGACGGAAAAATATATATCTCTCAGAATAAAGAGCATTCTGCTGAATTCTTATTTACAGCTAAAGATCTAACTCAGATAAATTGTAAGAAATAAATAGTTAGGATATATTTTGTATCCCTTAGGCTTATTACTTTCTTCAATGCCCCGCATCCTGCTGCATATGCCTGACGCAGGCGTGCCGCTAACTTCGGAACAGCTGGCGGCTTTCCTCGACACGAATCCTGTCGTGGTGCGTAAGATGCTGGCAGGACTGCGCGAGCAATATTGTTACGTTTGAAAAGGGCCACAGCGGTGGCTGGAAGCTGGCGCGCGCTGAATAGCATCAATTTGTATGACGTCTATTTGGCGCTGGGCTCCCCTTCTCTGTTTGCTATCGGCAACCGCAATCACGCGCCAGAATGCCTGATCGAACAGGGGGTAAACCGAACAATGAATGGGCTTTCACTCAGGCCTATGAGCTGATCATCGGTCAGTTCAAACAACAAACTCTCGAGGAGATCGGTACAGAATTCTTAAATAACCCTCCACACAATTAAAACTGAGGTCAGTATGGATATAAACATCGCACACGGGCTTTCCGCATTGTGGAATTGCCTGATCATTGCGCTTGCCGCCAGCAGTATTTCCATGAGTATTACGCAGGCAGAATTATTTAGCCCATGCGTGACTGGGTTGAAAATAAAAACAGTACGCTCGACCATTTGTTTAAATGTTTTTATTGTTTCAGCCACTAGGTAGTTTTTGTAGGCATGGTGATATACCACCCGCTGATTATTAGCAGCAATTACATTATTGCTGACTGGCTGGTGTCCGCATTCCTGACACTCACCCTGGCCACTTTTATTAATGGTCTGATGTTTAAAGTGTTCCAGCCTGCGATTTCCACGCATGTACTGAAAGCCCGCGCCCGTAAGGAATTAAGCGGCGACGCACATTAATCTATAAACAATAAAGCCCGCTGGACAGGCGGGCGTTATTGTTTATTCAGGCGGGCTGGATAGTCAGACAAGCTGCGCCCCAGGCTCCCAGTTCACCTTCGTTGTGTATTTCGGATACAACCTGACGAACTCGGTATTTATTTTTTGTTCGTTCTTTGACAAGTGCTTCAACTCGTCGAAATTTTGCATCGACCTTCTCTTCTGCGCTATAGCGTGAACCATCCCGCGCCGAATAGTAGTAAACAAATGAGCCAAATTTGATTGATGAATCACCTTTGCCAATGTCTAAAACTGATGTAATACGGTCAATGTCGTGGTACCAGCCAGAAGGGCCACCCGGCTGATTTTTGACCTCGATGACACCGCGTGGTTTTGAGTTTGCCCACCACACCAATAAGTCAAACCGGCCAGAAAGCCGTGCTTTTCGGGGTTTGGGGCCCGGCGCTCTGGCACCTGCAAAATCCATCGTGCTTAATCCATTACTTTCGACAGTAACAAATTTGCTCCCCTCAAGTTCATGGATTTCCTTAGCGATATAAGTGGTGAGCATGTATTCTGCAGCCGTCCATAGCCATTCTCCGCCTGACATCTCCTCATAATCGATCTGTGCTTTTTCAATGCCTGAAATAACTGCCCCACAGATATTTTCCATTGATACCGCAGCCATCAAAGCTCCTTAATTTTTGATCTGCCCTGCCGTTCACGACAGGGTTAAATAAACAATTAATTTGTACAGCACGCAAGAAGTGGCATCACCACTGCATCACTACACGTGCGCAATCTTCTTCGCATCCAGCGCTTTATGGATCGCCGCTTCCAGTTCGTTAATTTCGAATTTAGCCACGTAACCGTCGGCACCGACTTTGCGCACGTGATCTTCGTTGGCGCTGCCGGATAATGAGGAGTGGATAATCACCGGAATATTTTTCAGGAATTCATCACGCTTGATATTGAGCGTCAGCGTAAAACCGTCCATTTCCGGCATTTCCAGATCGGTAAGAACGAAGGAAATTTTATCGGCGATTGGCAGCCCTTCTGCTTTGCACTCTTCGGCCAGTTTGCGGATTTTATTCCAGGCTTCGAGACCGGTCACGTGCATCTGTGCCGGGATCTCCATCATGTTCAGGCCTTTTTCCAGCATCTGACGCGCGACTTTCGAGTCTTCCGCGACAATCGCCACCGTGCCCGGTTTCAGTTTGAACGCGCTGGTTTTCTTCTTGTCCATGTCGATATTGCTGTTCGGAATGATGTCATGCAGGATCTGCTCGACGTCGAGTACCAGCGCCAGACGGGTGCTGGATTTATCGCTATCCAGACGCGCGATACTGGTGATGTTGCGGCTCTTGACGCCGGATTCGGCAGCCAGCACCTGACTCCATTCGAGACGCACGATATCGTCCACGGATTCCACAGCAAAGGCCTGCGTGCTGCGGGCATATTCCGTGACCAGCAAAATGTTCAGCCCGGTTTTCGGCACGCAGCCGACCACCGCGGGCAAATCAATCACCGGAATAATTTCACCGCGAATATTCGCCATGCCCATCATCGGCGATGACATGCCTGCGGCTTTGGTCAGTGCCGGCATCGGCACGATTTCGCGCAATTTAAAGACGTTGATACCAAAGAGTTCAGATTGTTCGTCTTCCGGCGAGGTTCCAAGACGGAACAGCAAAAGCTCAAACCGGTTTGATGAAGTGAGATTTGTTCTCTCATCAATTTCTTTCTGAAAATTATCCATACTTTCCCCATGCCTGTCGTTATTCGTTTTTATCGGTGTTTGCGCTGTGCGTCGTTCGGAAAATAAGGAATTCCGTTCTCTTTTTGTCTCAGAGGGACGTTGTATTTATCGGCTGGTTTGGGGAAATTCTTTAGCGCGGCGGGAAAATTGAGCGGAGAAACACCCCGGCATCGTGAAAATGCCGGGGCTGAACAGGGTTAACCGCCGATTTTCACCAGCGTTCTGCCCTGAATTTTATTATTCAGAAAATCTTCGGCATACGCCGGTGCCTTCTCCAGCGTAATCTCCGTCGCGGCCTGCTGATAGAAGCTTTCCGGCAGCGTACTCGCCAGACGTTCCCACACCGCCGCACGGTGTTCAGCGGGCACAGAGACGGAATCCACGCCCTGTAAACGCACGTTACGCAGAATAAACGGCATCACGGTGGTTGGCAGACCAAAGCCCCCCGCCAGACCGCAGGCCGCCACGCAGCCGCCGTAATTGGTTTGTGCCAGCACTTTAGCCAGCACTTTGTCACCGACGGTATCGATGGCACCGGCCCACAGCTGTTTTTCCAGCGGACGGGTTTCGGCAAACTCATCGCGGGACAGAATTTCGCTGGCACCCAGTTTGCGCAGGTAATCATGCGTGGATTCACGTCCCGTCACGGCCGTGACAGTGTAACCGAGGGTATGCAGCAGTGCCACGGCGGTGCTGCCGACGCCACCGCTGGCACCGGTCACCAGCACGGTGCCGCTTTCCGGCGTCACGCCTGCGTCTTCGAGCGCCATCACGCATAACATGGCGGTGAAACCGGCGGTGCCGATGATCATCGCATTGCGTGCAGGCAGCGTTTCAGGCAGTGCGACCAGCCAGTCGCCTTTGACGCAGGCCTGTTCTGCCAGTCCGCCCCAGTGGTTTTCGCCCACGCCCCAGCCGGTGAGGATCACCGCTTGTCCCGCTGAATATCGCGGATCGTTACTGCGTTTTACATGGCCGGTGAAATCAATGCCCGGCACCATCGGGAACTGGCGGATGATTTTGCCTTTACCGGTGATCGCCAGCGCATCTTTGTAATTGAGCCCTGACCAGCTGATATCCACCAGCACGTCGCCCGCGGCCATTTCCGGCAGTGCGATGTCTTTCACTTCGGCCAGAGTGGCTTTGTCTTGTTGTTCGAGAACTAATGCTTTCATTTCATTTCCTTTATCAGTTCGAAGATTTCTTATGGTTTTGTCGAAACCTACGCCCCTTTTTTCTGTGAGACAACCCCCGCCGATCCCTGCAAAGCAAAAAGCCCGCTCGGGGCTACCGGAGCGGGCTCAGTTAAAAGTTTTAGTATGTTGTAACTATTTTTCGTTCACTGCCTCGCGGCGGATTTCCTGCACGCTGTAACGGTTAGTTTTAAAAGGAATGTCCAGCCGCTCGCGCAGGGTTTGCGCCTCTGACGGATGCCAGTAACCCCGCGCCGCCAGCACCGGCAGAACCAGCCGGGTGATATCGTCCAGCGCTTCCGTCAGCACCGGCCCGCTGATGATAAAGCCGCTGGCACCGCCCTCTTCCACCCAGCGGATCAGGCGGTCAGCCACCTGTTCCGGCGTACCGAAGAATTCACCGCGCGGCAGCGTGGTCTGATAGGCGATTTCCCGCAGCGTGAGGTTCTCTTCCCGCGCCAGTTTCTTGATGCTGTCGGTGGTCGAACGGAAGGTATTTTGTCCTAAATCACCCAGTTCCGGGAACGGCCCGTCCGGCGGATACTGGCTGAAATCATGATGGTCGAAGAAGCGTCCGAGATACGCCAGCGCGTCATCGAGCGAAAGCAGGGAAAGCAGATACTGATATTTTGCCTCAGCCTCTTCTTCGGTTTTACCGACTATCGGGCTGATGCCGGGGAAAATCCCGACCGGATGACGGCCATTTTTCGCGACCTGCGCCTGCAATTTCGCGGCGTATTCCTGCGCCTCTTCCAGCGTACGGGCGTTGGTGAACACCGCATCGGCAGATTTGCCTGCCAGCGCGATACCGGCATCAGACGCACCGGCCTGGAAAATCACCGGCTGACCCTGCGGCGAACGCTGAATATTCAGCGGCCCTTCCACCGAGAAGAATTGCCCCTGATGATTCAGTTTGTGCAGCTTCGCCGCATCAAAAAACACGCCGCTTTCACGGTCACGCACAAACGCGCCGTCTTCCCATGAATCCCACAGCCCTTGCACCACATTGATATATTCTTCCGCAATCTGATATCTCAGCGCGTGTTCAGGATGATCTTTACCGAAATTTTTCGCGGAACCGGCCAGCGGCGATGTCACCACATTCCAGCCCGCACGTCCCTGACTGATATTGTCGATGGACGCCAGCTGACGCGCCACGGTGAACGGGTCGCTGTAAGAGGTTGAAATGGTGCCCGCCAGACCAATGCTGTGCGTGGCTGATGCCAGCGCCGACAGCAGCGCCACCGGCTCGAAACGGTTCAGAAAGTGCGGCAGCGATTTTTCGTTGATGTGCAGACCGTCGGCGACAAACAGAAAATCAAATCCTGCGGCTTCAGCGCGCAAGGCTAAATCGCGGAAATAGGGAAAGTTCACACTGGCATCCGCAGGCGCTTTTTCATGTCGCCACGAATTCATATGTCCGCCCGCACCGTGCAGCATCAGACCCAGCTTTATACTTTTTGAATTGCCTGAATGACTTGAATGGCTCATGAAAACTCCTTAATGCTGGCCCGCCAGCAATTCGATGGACTTCAGACGCACCGCGGCATCTGTCAGTGGGGTGTGGATCACAAATTCATTCACGCAAAGACGGCGCTGAATATCGCGCAGTTGCTGATGGATATCGCCGGGTGTGCCGTGCAACACGCTGAGCTTCTGCTGCTCAATCTGGTAGTGCGTTGCGCCCGCCTGTTGCACAAAGGCCTCCGCCTGTTCGCGGGTGCCGACCGTAACATGCCGGTCGCCCACCGTGACCCGAAAATTATGTTGCTCAGCCACCAGCGCTTCCGCCCGTTCGCGGGTTTCTGCTGCCAGTACCGCCAGACTGACCAGCGCGTGCCCCTGTCCGGCAGAATATTCGTGAAAGGCCAGCACGGATTCTGTCATCACCTGTTCCGAGGTATTGATAAAACCGGCGAACACAAAATTCCAGCCGAGCGATGCGGCCAGCCGCGCGCTTTCCGGGCTGGCACCCAGCAGAAATCGCTGCGGACTGACCGGCGGACGCGGCAATGCACGGGCTTCCGTGCCAGCCAGATGGTCATCAAGATGAGTGAGATAATGCGTCAGTTGCTGTAACTGCGCGGGAAATCCGGGTGCCGAATCTGCCGGTGTATGACCGCGCAGGGCTTTGGTAGAAAGCGGCAATCCGCCGGGCGCTTTGCCAATGCCGATATCCACGCGATCCGGCGCCAGCGAGGCCAGCAGATGGAAATTCTCGGCCACTTTATACGGGCTGTAATGTTGCAACATCACGCCGCCTGAACCGATCCGCAGCCGGGATGTACGCGCCAGCAGCCAGGCAATCAGCACTTCCGGCGAGCTGCCTGCCAGCCTTTCGGTGTCGTGATGTTCAGAAACCCACAGGCGGTGATAACCCAGCGCTTCGGCTTTTAGCGCGAATGTGAGCGTCGCTTCCAGTGCCTGTGCCGCTGTCTGCCCGTCGTGGATCGGGCTTTGATCTAATAAACTCAGTCGGTAATTCACCTGGGCATCCCTTTTATTCATTGTGACAAAAAGAGTTCCATGAAATACGACCAAAGCTAAATAATAAAAACACGTTTCTATAGTCAGTAATTTGCTATGCAATCGTGTGTGCAAAATGACTATAAATTATAGCGACTGAGTATTTAGTTATTTCCCTCGCTCTGGCTAGCATGAAATGAACCGCTACATCCGGGTAACGATCACTTTCAGACAATTAACAATCCTTTTCAGACAATAAGGTTATTTCGCCATGAGCATTTCACTTGCCGAAGACACGAAAAACATCGCACCTGACAATTCATCAGCAAACAATTCATCAGCAGACATTTCATCAGCAGACAATCCATCAGGATTAGAAGAACAACTCATCGCCTGGCGCCGTGAATTACATCAGCATCCGGAATTATCCAATCAGGAGTTTGTCACCACGCAAAAAATTACCCAGTGGCTGAATGCAGCCGGGATCCGCATTTTATCCCTCGGGTTGAAAACCGGTGTGGTGGCGGAAATCGGCCCTGAACACGGTCCGGTGGTGGCGTTACGCGGTGACATCGATGCCCTGCCGATTGAAGAAACGTCCGGCGTGCCGTTCAGTTCACAACAGCCCGGCGTAATGCACGCCTGCGGACACGACTTCCATACCTCGGTTATTCTGGGTGCCGCCCATCTGCTTAAAGCGCGTGAAGACCAGCTTCCGGGCCGCGTGCGGTTGTTTTTCCAGCCAGCGGAAGAACGGTTCGGCGGCGCGTCGCAACTGATAAAAGCCGGTGCGCTGGAAAACGTGGATGCTATTTTTGGTCTGCACAATGCGCCTGAATTGCCGGTCGGCACCTTCTCCACCAAAGGCGGCGCATTTTACGCCAATGTTGACCGCTTCCAGATAACCGTGACCGGCAAAGGCGCGCACGCCGCGCATCCGGAAGAAGGCGTCGACAGTATCGTCACCGCCAGCCACATCGTGACCGCGCTGCAAACGGTGGTCAGCCGCAATGTCAGCGCGCAGGAGGCGGCGGTGGTCAGCGTCACACGCATTGAAGGCGGCAATACCTGGAACGTGTTACCACAAACCGTCGAACTCGAAGGCACGGTTCGCACGCACAACAGCGAAATCCGTGAACAAATTCCGCAGCGTATTCGTAAAGTCATCGCGGGTGTCGCGGACGCACTGGGCGCTAAAGCCGAACTGCATTGGTTTGGCGGGCCACCGGCGGTAGTCAATACGCCGCGCTGGGCCGAGTTCAGCCTGAAAGCAGCGGCTGAATTTGGCTATAAAACCGAAGTTGCGCAGGCACAAATGGGCGGTGAGGATTTTGCGTTTTACCTGCATCATGTACCGGGTGCGTTTGTCAGCATCGGCTCGGCGAGTGATTTCGGTTTGCATCATCCGCAATTTAATCCCGACGAATCGGCTATTTATCCGGCGGCAGAATATTTCCAGCAACTGGCTGAAAAAGCACTGGAGGAATTAACAAGGGAAAAATAAAGTTTGTTTGTATTTTGGCGAAGATACGCCCGGCTATTCCGGGCGTTTACCTCTTTGACTTAAAAGAAAGGCTTAAATGAAATCTGTAATATTTATAAATTTGTCAGCAACAGGACTGCCCGTCGGCAAAATCATTGTTATTTAAACATTAACATTGCGAATTTTATTGGGATTATCCATTTACCATATCAATATGATTTTTATGATTCATCATTGCGACTCTGGCACGTATTTTACTTTCAAGCTGGTCAATTATTTTATCGTTGTCAAAACGTTCTTTCTGACGTACGCCTCCTTCATAAAAACTGCTTTTATTATGACCTCCGGCAACGCCTAAGGTTGATACCAATGCTTCACCCGGACCATTCACGACACACCCAATAATTGACACATCCATCGGCAGGGTAATATCTTCCAGGCGTTGTTCCAGTTCATTTACTGTCTTAATCACATCAAATTCCTGCCGGGAACAGGTAGGACAGGCAATGAAATTAATACCACGGGAGCGAATACGCAGGGATTTTAAAATATCGAATCCTACTTTTACTTCTTCGACAGGATCAGCGGCGAGAGAGACACGCAGAGTATCGCCAATCCCCTCTGACAGCAGCATACCCAGTCCAATCGCCGATTTTACGGAACCACTGCGCAATCCGCCTGCTTCAGTGATCCCCAGATGCAGAGGTTGAACAATTTGTGCCGCCAGCAAACGGTATGACTGTACCGCCAGAAAAACATCTGACGCTTTTACACTGATTTTAAACATATCAAAATTCAGGCGATCCAGAATATCTACGTGACGCATCGCAGACTCCAGCAAGGCTTCCGGTGTGGGTTCGCCATACTTTTCCTGAATATCTTTTTCCAGTGAACCGCCGTTGATGCCGATACGGATGGGAATATTTTTGTCACGTGCGCAGTCCACGACCGAGCGAATACGGGCTTCATTACCAATATTACCGGGATTTATTCTCAGGCAATCAGCACCGTATTTTGCAACCTGCAACGCTATCCGATAATCAAAATGAATATCTGCGATCAGGGGAACATTCACCTGTTCCTTAATCATTCTGAATGCTTCCGCCGCATCCATAGTTGGGACTGATACACGAACAATGTCTGCGCCTGCTTTTTCAAGAGCATTAATCTGACTCACCGTGGCATTCACGTCGTTCGTATTGGTATTCGTCATTGACTGTACCGTTATTGGCGAATCTCCGCCAACAGGCACGTTGCCCACATAAAGTAATGTTGATTTACGTCTTACGATTGGACTTTTTTGAGCATCGCTCATGGATATATCCTTATAAATAAAAATCAGGAAAACTTAAAAAACCACTTCCGAATGAAAGTTTATTCTACGTGCTTCAGGGGATCCCCATACACCGATAAATGTGAATATTTTAAGGTGAATCTCAAAAATAACATGTGCCTCTTTATTTTTCGTTTTTGAAAAACTCACCCCAAAAGGTATCAATAATGTTGCTGGCCTTTATCACTTATGTTTCGTCGAAGCCCTTTGCGTATGGCATTTCTATTTTATCTCTTTGATTATTTAATTTTGTTGTTTTACATCCCTGTAACACTCGGGAATAGTGAAAGCGTCACCTCACGGTCATCACCCCTTAAAATAAGAATGCAGGGTAAAAATAATAATGATGAAACATAGCGCAACCATCACAGCCACCGCCATCGCGGCAATATTAAGTTTTTCATCAGCGGCATACGCCGCGCCGGGAATTGATCTGATTGCCAATGAAACCCCCATTAATACGCCGAAAAGCCCGGAAGCCGTGGCAAAAATCCCGGCGAACTTTAAGTTTGTCGAGCCGGGCACCCTGACCGTGGCACTGGCGGTTCTTGGGAGCGCCCCGCCGTTCGGGCTGTATGCCCGCGATAACAAAACCGTGATCGGCAGCGAAGCCGATATCGCCCGTCTGGTGGCGGACGGTTTAGGCCTGAAACTCAAAGTGGTGCCGGCTTCATGGGAAGACTGGCCGCTGGGCGTGACGTCGGGGAAATACGACGCTGCCATCTACAACATCACCGTCACTAAAGATCGCAAAACCAAGTTTGATTTCGCGACCTATCGTCAGGACACGCTGGGCTTTTACGTGAAAAGCGACAGCAAAATCACATCCATTACTTCCGCGCCGGATATCGCCGGTAAACGCATCATCGTCGGTTCCGGCACCAATCAGGAAGCCGTGTTACTGGCCTGGGACAAAGAGAATCAGGCCAAGGGATTACCGGCACTGAAACCGCAATATGTCACCGATGACGCCGCTGCCACGCTGGCGATCCAGTCCGGTCGCGCTGATGCCACTTTTGGGCCTAACGTCACCGGTGCGTATAAAGCACTGCTGACCGGCAAAACCAAACTGGTCGGCACGGTGCCGGGCGGCTGGCCGAAAACCGCCAATATCGCGGTGACGCTGAAAAAAGGTAACGGACTGGTGGATGCCGTGCAGGCGTCGCTGAACAGCGCCATTGCCAGCGGGGCTTATATCAAAGTGCTGGACCGCTGGGGTGAAAGCGTTGAGAAGATCGACCATTCAGAAATTAACCCGCCGGGACTGGGCGATTAATCAGAGGAGGCCACGATGAGCGAAGACGTATTTATCCAGACCGTAGCGGAAGATCCGCTGATTGCGCCGGTGATTCAGGGTTTATTCGGCGAATACCGTGAACGTTACGGCGACTATTTTTCCAGCAAGGAACCTGAAGATGACAGCGTGTTCGCCCGGCCCGACGGCGCATTTATTGTTCTGCTAAGAAACGGAGCGCCCATTGCGATGGGCGCGTATAAGCGGTACGACGCCGAAACCGCCGAGCTGAAACGCATCTGGACGCACCGCTCGCTGCGCCGCCAGGGGCTGGCACAGAAAATTTTGCATGAACTGGAACGCCGCGCTGCCGCTTACGGTTATCGGCAGGTGTTTCTCACCACCGGTTTCCGCCAGCCGGAAGCGGTCGGGTTGTACTTATCTCACGGTTATCAGCCGCAGTTCGATACGCGACTGGATCCGGAAGTCTATTCCCGGCCTCCTTATGACGGTCGTCTGCCGTTTACCAAGAAACTGACCGCCGACGTTCCGGTGTCTTAATCAGCAGCAAACAGAAAGAGAAAGACTATGAGCGAAAATGCCCCTTCATCTGTGAATCATCCCCCGCTGAAAGTGGTGCCGGCGCGTTATCCGTGGCGGCTGGCCGGTGCCGTCTTTTCGGCGTTTATTCTGCTCGGGATTATTCAGTCGATTGCGACAAATTCCCGCTGGGAATGGGGCGTGTTCAGGCAATGGTTTTTTGATCCGGTGATTTTATCGGGTCTGGGCAAGACGCTGTTACTCACCCTGCTGGGCACCCTGTTTGGCGTCATTTTCGGCACGGCTCTCGCCCTCGCCCGTCTGTCGAAATCTTATCTGCTGAATGCGCTGGCCTGGGGCTATATCTGGCTGTTCCGCTCATTGCCGCTGTTGCTGGTATTAATCATCCTCTACAACTTTTCCTATCTGTACGACAACCTGTCTCTGGGCATTCCGTTCACCACCCTCTCCTTTTTCAGCACCCCGACGGTGGACTTGCTGGATCAGTTTTCGGTTGCCGTTCTCGGCCTTTCGCTGGTGCAGTCCGCCTATACCGCAGAAATTATCCGTGGCGGGATTTTAGGCGTTGAGCACGGGCAGCATGAAGCCGCCGCCGCGCTGGGATTACCGGCTTACCGCCGCACCTTCCGCATTATTTTGCCGCAGGCGCTGCGCTCCATTCTGCCGACCGGATTTAATGAAGTGATCAGCCTGGCGAAAGGCACGTCGATTGTTTATGTGCTGTCGATGCCGGAACTGTTTTATACCGTGCAGGTGATTTACAACCGCACGCAGCAGGTCATTCCGTTGCTGATGGTGGCGACGATCTGGTATCTGCTGATCACCACCGTGCTGTCTGTATTGCAGTATTACGTCGAGCGTTATTTCTCCCGTGGCACCGTTCGTCAGGTCGCGCCGACTCCTTTGCAGCGTCTGCGTCAGTGGCGCGTTGCCCGTCCTCATTAAAGGGAAAATCCTATGTCCGAAGCCTTTGATTTATTCGTTAACCGCCCGGCAGATGCTCCCGCAGAACGGCAATTTGTGCCTAAACCGCACAGTGCGACCGTCGGGCGCATCGACATCAGCAATCTGAGTAAATATTACGGCGCACACAAGGCGCTGGATCACGTCAGTCTGAGCATCGAACCGGGTACGGTGACGGTGATCCTCGGCCCTTCCGGCTCGGGAAAATCTACCCTGCTGCGCACCATTAATCATCTGGAACGGGTTGATGAAGGTTTTATCCAGATTGATGGCGATTACATTGGTTACCGGCGCAAAGGCGACACGCTGTATGAACTGAAAGAACGCGCCATTCTCAAGCAACGTACTCACGTCGGGTATGTGTTCCAGAATTTCAATTTATTCCCGCACATGACCGTGCTGGATAACATTATCGAAGCGCCGGTGGTTCATGGATTGCTGAGCCGCAAACAGGCCATCGCCCGTGCATATGAATTGCTCGACACCGTCGGTCTGCGTGAAAAAGCACTGGCATGGCCGCGCCATCTGTCAGGCGGACAGCAACAACGCATCGCCATTGCCCGCGCGCTGGCACTCAATCCGAAAGTGATGTTATTTGATGAACCCACATCAGCGCTGGATCCCGAACTGGTCGGCGAGGTGCTGGACGTGATCAAAAAACTGGCGCAGTCAGGCGTCACGCTGGTGGTAGTGACGCATGAAATAGGCTTTGCGCGTCAGGTGGCCGATCAGGTGGTGTTTATGGTGGATGGCGCAGTAGTGGAAACCGGCAGCGCGGCGCAGGTGCTCGACCGTCCACGTCATGCGCGTACCCGCAGGTTTCTGGAAAAAGTGCTGTAAATACGGGTTGCTGGTGATGTGAAGAGATGAAAGCCCGGACAGTCGCCGGGCTTTTTACAGAAATGAGGGAGGAATTAAGAGTACGCGTGCAGCGTATGTTTACACAGTTCTGAACGCACGCAATCCTCTTTGCCAAACTGAATGATGCCAACCATCTCGTCTTCTTCGAAGCGGGACATTGCATCGCTGAGACCCGATACTACGCCACGTGGTAAATCGCACTGGGTAATATCACCGTTAACGATCACCGTCACGTTTTCACCGAGACGGGTCAGGAACATTTTCATCTGACTGGCCGTGACATTCTGGGCTTCATCCAGAATAACCACTGCATTTTCAAAAGTTCGCCCGCGCATATAAGCGAATGGCGCAATTTCAACTTTGCCTATTTCCGGTCGCAAGCAATATTGCAGGAATGATGAACCCAGTCGACGTAATAAGATGTCGTAAACCGGACGGAAATAAGGCGCGAACTTCTCAGAAATATCGCCGGGTAAGAAACCGAGATCTTCATCGGCCTGCAATACCGGACGTGTCACTATAATTCTGTCGATTTCTTTATGAATTAATGCCTCTGCCGCTTTCGCAGCGCTGATAAATGTTTTGCCGCAGCCCGCTTCGCCGGTGGCAAAAATTAACTGCTTATTCTCTATGGCTGATAAGTAATGACCTTGAGCTTCAGTACGCGCTTCGATGACGGAAGTATCGCGACTGTCGCGAGCCATTCCGATCGATTCCAAACCGCCCATCTGTACCAGTGACGTCACAGACTCTTCCTCGCGCTGGCGGTGACTGCGTGAATCATTACGAATAACACGTTTTGCTTCACGACGAGCTTTGATCACTGCTTTCTGTCTTCCCATAGTGGCACCTTACAGTTTGATTCACTTAACGCTAAGGCATAATGCCCGCACGATTATGTTTCACTAACAAATGAGGTTTTGGTCTCCTTTTAGACCAAGTAGAGCCAATGAATAACGTGAAGAGGAAAATAAACCAAAGCGATTGGATAATAATCTCCTGGTTGTTTTCTGTTCACGAGGAGGCATTGCCAATGTCGTCAATAATGACAAACCGCTGACCCATAAAATGAGATATCCAGGATAAAAGCCAGTGATATTCACATCATTTTTATCAACAATTGAGGGGTCATTTAAAGAACAGGGTTGAGGTTGCGTGGATGATGATTGTTGTAAAAAGCGGCAGGAATAAACTGAAAATGATGACGTCAATATTGGAGAGACGGTGGCCTTGCCCTCGTTTGCATTTAAGCGACAACAACGAGTCAGGCAGTGAAGCATGTTATTTTCGTTCACCAGCCCAAACATGGACTTTACCATTCGCGCTCCCCGCAGTGTTATTAACGGCACCTGCCGTACACCTTGTGAAAACCTGTCTTGTACATCTTAAAAACTATCGCTTTATAATTTCAGTATAATGACAGCTGAAATATTTGCGTTACCAAAATGTAAAAAAGTTTGTGGCTGGCGTCAATAGGATCACGCGGATCTTTTTCAGATCCTCCGCAAGCACGCTGAATTTTACTCAGCTCAGCAGATTGTTTTTCTTTTCATTGACGAAGTAACTGTTAATGCCATCTGCCAGCGCACGGGCCATTTTCTCCTGAAAGACCGGTTCGCCGAGCAGTTTTTCTTCCTGTTTATTGGTGATGAAAGAGGTCTCCACCAGCACCGAGGGAATGCGTGGAGATTTTAAAACCGCAAAACCTGCCTGCTCCGGATGCGGGCTGTGCATGTGATGGACTTTGACGATATTCGCCGCCAGATGCGTGCCAAAATTCATGCTGCGATGAATGGTTTCGTGCTGGTCGAGATCAAACAGCGTTTCTTTAAGATATTGATCGTCTGTCTTAAAATCGTTGTCGTACAGCACGTCTGCGCTGTTTTCACTTTGCGATAAATACCGCGCCATCGCGCTGCCTGCGCCGTGCTCTGACAGGGCAAAAACCGACGCGCCCGACACCTGATCGTTAGTAAACCCGTCGGCGTGGATGGAAATAAACAGGTCCGCCTGGTGCTGATGCGCCAGACTGACGCGGTGATACAGCGGGATAAATACGTCGTCCTGACGCGTCAGCACTGCATGAATACCGTGCTGTTTATCCAGCAACGTTTGCAGCCGTCTGGCGATGTGCAACACCACGTGTTTTTCGTAAGTGCCTTCATTGCCGATCGCCCCCGGATCCTTACCGCCGTGACCGGGATCGATCATCACCAGCAGCGGTTTCTCTGCGCGCGGCGTGGTGGTGGTGACGGGGATTACCTGCGGCAAATTCTGCGCGGCATTCTGTTCTGTGATCGAGACTTTCAGCACGCCATTCTCAGTACTGCGCGTAATCACTGGTTTACCCTTCACCTGCAATACAATACGCGCCACGTCCGGGCTGAAATGGGCAAGACGCCCTTCTGCCACCCACGGGAATTTCTGCCGCACTACGGTCAGCGCATGTTCCAGTTCTGGCGGGAAAGACGTCACCGGCATGTCGATCACCACCCGCTCCGGCGCGCTGAGTATAAACACGCGACAACGCTTATCGGCTGCGGGTAATTCAACGTGGATCTGACTGGCATCCGACGTCATGGTGATGCGTACCGCTTTTTGAGCAGCGTAAAGCCGCGGCGCCGTCAGCGACAGCCCGATACCGAAAATCAGCAGTTTTCTGCGGGAATGGTTGATGGTCATAGCAATCTCAGAACTGGCATCGTGATAAATCATTTACGCGATTTATCATCATGACATTACTGAGATTTTCAGGAATTAAGCGGAGTATTAACAGGTCGTGAATTGCGTAACCAGGCGTAAAAAGCATTTCAGGATTGAGTTCCTCCCCCTTCTCAGCGGGAGGAGCTCAATTATGCTTCGATCAAAGATT
The DNA here is from genome assembly GCF_004346065.1 of Rahnella sp. JUb53. Lineage (NCBI taxonomy): Bacteria > Pseudomonadati > Pseudomonadota > Gammaproteobacteria > Enterobacterales > Yersiniaceae > Rahnella > Rahnella sp. JUb53. The sequence continues at coordinate 593,843 of NZ_SLYT01000001.1, read as the reverse complement.
GTCCGAGGTAGTGACTTTCATCTTTATTCCCCGGCAGCGTGAAGAAAAAGCCGCCGCCATTCGGGCGGATGTATTCTTCCAGCGCTTCACCGTTCAGGCGTTTTTGCACCGTCAGGAACCCTTTCTCAAGATCATGCTGATAACAGACAAAAATCAGCCCCATTTCCAGCTGGCCTGAATTGGTCACGCCCAGCGAATAGCTGTAACCACGGCGCAGCATCAGATTGTCGTCGGTTTCTTTAGTGCGCGGATTGGCCAGCCTGATATGCGCGTCGAGCGGGATCACTTTACCGTCAGGGTCTTTTGTGTAATCCGGCACATCGTGCTCTTTTTCCATGCCCAGTGGCGCGCCGGTGGCTTTATGGCGACCAAAAATGGATTGCTGTTCCTGTAACGGCGTGCGGTCCCAGAATTCCACTTTGAACGGGATCAGACGCGTCACCTGATAGCTGCCACCCGTTGTCCAGGCTGGCTCTGCCTGATCTGGCGTCACCCAGATGGCTTTATCCATCAGCGGCTTGTCTCTTGAATCCGGATTGGCCGTGCCGTCTTTAAAGCCCAGCAGGTTAATCGGCGTCTCTTTACCCTGACTGCGCGCGGCATGAGAAGAGATAAAGCCGTCACGACGCCAGCGCACGCTGAGTAAATCCGGCGTGTATTTAATGATGTCGCGCAATGCGTGAACCACGGTATCGCTGTTGTTGGCGCAGATTTGCAATGACAGGTCACCGTGACACAGTTTCGCATCAAGGGAATCATTCGGAAAACGCGTCATGCGGCTTAATTTCAGCGGTTTATGCGGCGCCAGCCCGAAGCGTTCATCAAACAGCGATTCGCCGACGGACAATGTCATGGTCAGGTTATCGGGATAAATTTCAGCGCCCATCACTCCGGAATCCATCGGCGGGAATTTCGGATCCAGTGACGGCGCGGTGCCGCCGGTGGTCAGAAATGCAAAACGGGAATCCAGCAGACGGAATAAACGCTCCAGATCGGCTTTGTTGGTGGCCAGCACATCGAAGGACACCAGCATCATCGAGGCCTGCTGAGGCGTTAAAATCCCCGCCTGATGTTCGCCATAATACGGTTGCTTGCCCCAGCGTTCATCGGGGGAAACGGTGCCTGGCGTGTATTCTTTTTTTGCTCCGGGTGCTTTCTCAGCCTGCGCAGTCGCTGCGCCGCCCAGGGCAAATGCCCCGCCTAACAATCCCACGCCTTTTAACAAGCTGCGGCGTGAAGAAGAAATGTCGTCCTGATTAACGGACTTATTATCGTTTTTATTGCTCATTGCTATGCCTCGGTGCAACGCTCCTCCCCCTGCGAAGGGGGAGGTTGGGAGGGGGTATTAATAACAAAACTGGGGGTTAGGCACACTTTAGCCGCTGAATTTTACTTTAATACCCCACCCCAACCCTCCCCTTCGCAGGGGAGGGAGCTTAAGAGTATCAATCTAAACCAAGCACACCGCGCAGTTTAGCCAGATCTTCGGCCAGCGTGGTGATCGGGCCTTTCATGGCGTTACGGTCGGCATCTGACAGTTTTTCGTAGTTCTCGTAACCGTCTTTGGTTTTGTATTTATCCAGCAGGGAATCGACAGTTTTGAAGTTCGCGTCGATTTTATCCAGCAGCGGCTTGTCGGCTTTTTCCAGCAGCGGACGCAGCAGGTTTACGATTTTCTGCGCGCCGTCGAGGTTAGCGCGGAAGTCCCACAGGTCGGTGCGGCTGTAACGATCTTCTTCACCGCTGATTTTGCTGGCTGCCACTTCTTCGATAAGCCCTGCTGCACCGCCGACCACTTTACTCGGCGGGAAGGTCAGGTCAGTGATACGTTTTTGCAGATCAACCGTGTCGGTATACAGCTTGTCAGCAAAAGGCTCCGCGCCTTTGGTGGTTTTATCTGCGAAGAGGATTTTCTCCAGACGGTGGAAACCGGTGAAGTTTGGATCTTCCGCTTTTTTCTCGAAATCGTCTTCACGGGCATCAATGCTGCCGTCCAGATCTGAGAACAATTCCGCGATAGGCTCGATGCGCTCATAGTAAACGCGGGTCGATGTGTAAAGAGACTGCGCTTTCGCCAGGTCGCCTTTCTTAATGGCATCGGTGAACGCTTTGGTGTGGGAAACCAGTTCGCCAACCTGCTGAGTCACATACACTTTATATTCTGCAATCGGCCCGACCAGCGCCATCGCGTCCGGTTTAGCGGAAGCCGCCGCGCCTTCTGCGGTCACGGTCAGTTTGCCCTTCGGATTGCTCAGCAGGCCGCAGGTCATGTCATATTCGCCCGGCTCCAGATTGGCAGTCATTTTCTGAGTGAAGCCCGGCGCGACGTTTTCACGCTCTTCCACCACCATCACGCCTTTCAGAATTTCCCATTCCAGGTTCTTCTGGCTGTCGTTGTGGATAACAAACTGTGTTTTACCGGCCGGGACGCTGAGCGCCATCGGTTCACACTGTTTATCATTCACAGTAATTTTGACCTGACGAACGTCGGCTGCCAGTACGTTTGCGCTCAGCGCAAAAGCCGGCAGAGACAGCAGTGCAATCTGTAAAGCTTTACGGCGAAAATGTGGCATGTACAACTCCATGGCAAAGGCAAGGTGATGAAAAATAAATGAAATCAACGTGGTGTTTTTTGCCCGGCAGAGGCCGCGGCGGCCACAGAGGATTTTCCCTGAGGCATGAAAAAGAAGAACAGCGCCGGGATCAGGTACAGGAAATAGACCAGCACTTCGCTCACACTTGGCGCTTCCTGATAACCAAACATCCCTTCCAGCAAGGTGCCGAACAGGGAATGCGTGGAGAGCGTATTGCTCAAATCAAATGCAATGTCCTGCAAACCGTTCCACAACCCCGCTTCGTGGAACGCGCGGATCGCACCTGCCGCCAGACCGGCCGCAACGAAGAGGATAAACAGGCTGGTCCATTTGAAAAATTTTGCCAGATGCAGTTTCACACCGCCGTAATAGATGAGGAAACCCAGCACGATGGCCGCGCCCAGCCCCAGCATGGCGCCGATGGGTGCGGCTATTCCTACGTCTTGCTGGAAAGCCGCCAGCAGGAAAAACACCGATTCCAGGCCTTCACGCGCGACAGCAAAGAACACCATCGCCACCAGCGCCCAGCCCTGCCCGCGCCCGGAACTGAGCGCGTTATCAATCGCGCCTTCCAGATGCACCTTGATGGAACGCGACACTTTGCGCATCCAGAACACCATGTAAGTCAGAATGCATACCGCGACCACGGCAACGATGCCTTCAAATAATTCCTGCTGCTTTTGCGGAAATTCACCGGTGGTGGCGTTGATGAACAGACCCAGCGCCAGACATAACGCCGCAGCAACGAACACGCCAATCCAGACCACACCGAGCCACTGCCCGCGTTGCGTCCGTTTTAAATAGCTGGCGATCAGGCTGACAATCAGCGCCGCTTCCAGCCCTTCGCGAAACATAATGAGAAACGGAACGAACATAGCGATAACTCCTGACCCCGTGAATCGGCAAAAACTGTAAGGGCTCTGTAAAGAAAAGTAAAAAGAAACGATAGTGATTATCATTCTTGCCAAAAGAAATACAAGAGGTAACCGACCCTTTTTTGCAGGCGTCCGTGGAAATGCGCATGAAATGACAGAGCGGGACTTTCTTTAATGAAACGCCTGGTGAAACACGTGGTGAGAAGTATGGGGGAAAGTGTGGCGGGAGAGTCAGAGAAACGGGGTCAGACGACCCCGTTCTGCCTTATTATAATGGCATAATAAGCCGCGTATTAAATGGTGTTGTATTCTGCTTCTGCCGTCGTGAAACGCTCTTCCACCGCAGCAGAAGGTTTGCGTCCCATCAGGCTGACAATCCAGATAGCCAGCGAAGCAAAGATAAAGCCCGGAATGATTTCGTACAGTTCAGCCCAGCCATATTGTTTCCACAAGATAACCGTGACCGCACCGACGATCATGCCCGCGAGCGCGCCGTTACGCGTCATGCGTTTCCACATCACCGAAATCAGGATAACCGGACCAAACGCCGCACCGAAACCGGCCCACGCGTAGCTCACCAGACCCAGCACCCGGTTTTCAGGATTGGCTGCCAGCGCAATCGCCACCAGCGCAACAACCAGCACCATCAGACGACCAATCCACACCAGTTCACGCTGACTCGCGCCCTTACGCAGGAACGCTTTGTACAAGTCTTCGGTGATCGCACTCGAACATACCAGCAGCTGACAGCTCAGGGTACTCATCACCGCCGCCAGAATGGCTGACAGCAAGATACCGGCGATCCACGGGTTGAACAGGATTTTCGCCAGCTCGATGAATACGCGCTCACCGTTTTGCGTCACGTTGCCCGCTTCGCCCGGATTATTGCTGAAGTACGCAATACCGAAGAAGCCCACCGCGATGGTGCCTGCCAGACACAGAATCATCCAGGTCATACTGATGCGACGTGCGCTGCGGATAGTGTGATGAGAATCGGCGGCCATGAAACGCGCCAGAATGTGCGGCTGACCAAAATAGCCCAGTCCCCAGCCCAGCAGTGACAAAATCGCCACCAGATTCATGCCCTTAAACATATCGGTGTACTCAGGGTTTTTGGCCTTGATCACCATCATCGAGGTATCAATGCCGCCCACGGCGAGGATAACGATCACCGGCGTGAGGATCAGCGCGAAAATCATCAGGCTGGCCTGCACGGTATCTGTCCAGCTGACCGCCAGAAAACCGCCGATAAAGGTATAAATGATGGTCGCTGCCGCACCGGCCCACAGCGCCGTCTGATACGTCATGCCAAAGGTGCTTTCAAACAGACGCGCACCGGCCACGATGCCGGAAGCGCAATAAATGGTGAAGAACACCAAAATCACGATCGCCGAGATAATACGCAGTAGCTTGCTGGAATCTTCAAAACGATGGGTGAAGTAATCCGGCAACGTCAGTGCGTTGTTGTTGGCTTCGGTATGCACACGTAAGCGCCCCGCCACCAGTTTCCAGTTCAGATAGGCGCCGATCGTCAGACCAATCGCGATCCAGCTTTCGGAAATTCCGGAAATAAAAATCGCGCCCGGTAACCCCATTAACAGCCAGCCGCTCATATCAGAAGCCCCGGCTGAAAGCGCCGTGACCACGCTGCCTAAACTGCGTCCACCCAGAATATAATCATCAAAGTTTTTGGTTCGTAAATACGCGATGAGTCCTATCAAAATCATCCCGAAAATATAAACACAAAACGTCACCAGCATCGGTGTGTTCATTGTCATTCCATTCTCCACTTTCTTCTTATTTGCGATGTTGTCCGGCACCTGTCTGTCCTGACGCCCTTCTTATGAAAGACTGTCAAAAGCCTGCCGGGGCGAGATGATGGCTGAAACCGGCAAAGGTTTCAGCATTACTCTCCATATTTTTATCGTTACGCGTCATTAGTCAGCGTCTTAAGTAGGGTTGTTATTCAAAAATCCTGTCGTGCCGGATACTGGTTCAGCGGCAACGACTTTTCAATTGTTTTAACAATTTCGATACTTAAAATTCACTCTCCATCACAGTTATTTTGTATCCGGGTTGCACGTTGCAACTGCGTAAGTTGCACCCGCTGTATCCCTTCTGATTAGCGTGATATCAGTCAGACAGGCTTTTCCAGACGCCGCATTTTGTTAAAAATGCCAAATAAATCACATCAGGCATACTTCGTGCATTAACAGGGTTGCACAAGGTTGCAACATAGAAGATATTGCTTGCCATAAAGATAATGAATTCACCTGAACCTTTTCATATGGAGTGGTTGCGCATGGGTATGACAACGATGGGCGTGAAGCTGGACGAGAGCACACGCGACAGGCTAAAAGAGGCGGCGCTTAAAATTGACCGCACGCCGCACTGGCTGATTAAGCAGTCGATTTTTTCCTATCTGGAACGTCTGGAAAATGGCGATGCTTTGCCGGAGATCCCGGCGCTGAACGGCGCCACTGCTGGCGAAATCGACGAGGCTGCATTACCGGCGGTTCAGGAAACGCATCAGCCGTTCCTTGATTTTGCCGAGCAGATTTTACCGCAGTCGGTCAGCCGTTCCGCCATTACCGCCGCCTATCGTCGTCCCGAGCCTGAAGCGGTTTCTATGCTGCTGGAACAGGCCCGTTTACCTGCCCCGCTTGGCGACGCTGCGCTGAAACTGGCCGCCGACATCGCCACAAAACTGCGTAACCAGAAGAGTGCAAACGGTCGCGCCGGGATGGTGCAAAGCCTGTTGCAGGAATTCTCCCTGTCTTCTCAGGAAGGCGTGGCGCTGATGTGTCTCGCCGAAGCCTTATTGCGTATTCCGGACAAACCAACGCGTGACGCGTTAATCCGCGACAAAATCAGCAACGGCAACTGGCATTCTCATCTGGGCCGCAGCCCGTCGCTGTTCGTCAACGCCGCCACCTGGGGTTTGCTGTTCACCGGTAAACTGGTGGCGACACATAACGAAGCCAGCCTGTCGACATCCCTCAACCGCATTATCGGTAAAAGTGGCGAACCGCTGATCCGCAAAGGCGTGGATATGGCGATGCGTCTGATGGGCGAACAGTTCGTGACCGGTGAAACCATCGCCGAAGCGCTGGCCAATGCCCGCAAGCACGAAGAAAAAGGCTTCCGTTATTCCTACGATATGCTGGGTGAAGCGGCGCTGACGGAAAAAGATGCGCAGGCGTACTTGCAGTCTTATCAGCAGGCCATTAATGCCATCGGTAAAGCCTCTAACGGTCGCGGCATTTATGAAGGCCCCGGAATTTCCATCAAACTTTCCGCCCTGCATCCGCGTTACAGCCGCGCGCAGTACGAACGTGTGATGGACGAGTTATACCCGCGCCTGCTTTCCCTGACCTTGCTGGCGCGCAGTTACGACATCGGCATTAACATTGATGCCGAAGAAGCTGACCGTCTGGAAATCTCTCTCGACCTGCTGGAAAAACTCTGCTTCGAACCGGAACTGGCTGGCTGGAACGGCATCGGCTTTGTGATCCAGGCTTATCAGAAACGTTGCCCGATGGTGATTGATTATCTGACCAATCTGGCACAACGCAGCCGTCGTCGTCTGATGATCCGTCTGGTTAAAGGCGCGTACTGGGACAGCGAAATCAAGCGCGCGCAGGTTGAAGGTCTGGAAGATTACCCGGTGTATACCCGCAAGGTTTACACCGACGTTTCTTATCTGGCCTGCGCCCGCAAACTGCTGGCGGTGCCGAACCTGATTTATCCGCAGTTCGCGACGCACAACGCCCACACCGTGGCGGCCATTTATCAGCTGGCGGGTAATAACTATTATCCGGGTCAGTACGAGTTCCAGTGCCTGCACGGCATGGGAGAACCGCTGTACGAGCAGGTTGTCGGTAAGATTACCGAAGGCAAACTGAACCGCCCTTGCCGTATTTATGCACCGGTCGGCACGCACGAAACGCTGCTGGCGTATCTGGTGCGTCGTCTGCTGGAAAACGGCGCGAACACTTCATTCGTTAACCGTATCGCCGATGCCACATTGCCGATTGAAGAACTGGTTGCCGATCCGGTGCTGGCCGTTGAAGCGCTGGCCGCCAGCGAAGGTCAGGTCGGATTGCCGCACCCGCGTATTGCCCTGCCGCGTAATCTTTACGGCAGCTCTTATGGTACAGCACGCGTGAACTCCGCCGGTCTGGATATGTCCAGCGAGCACCGTCTGGCTTCCCTTTCCAGTGCCCTGCTGCAAAGCGCCAGTCATCCGGTGAAAGCCCAGCCGATTATCGATGCCCAAACTGACGACGGCGAGTTCCTGCCGGTGCGCAACCCGGCGCAAAACAGCGACATCGTCGGGTACGTGCGCGAAGCCACGGAAGCTGAAATCAGCCGTGCGCTGGACGCTTCTGCCGCCGCCGGTGCCATCTGGTTTGCGACGCCTCCCGAAGAGCGTGCCGCAATCCTGCAACGCGGTGCAGAACTGATGGAAGCGCAGTTGCAAAACCTGCTTGGCGTGCTGGTGCGTGAGGCCGGAAAAACCTTTAATAACGCCATCGCCGAAGTGCGTGAAGCCGTGGACTTCCTGCATTATTACGCCGGTCAGATCCGTGAAGATTTCGCTAACGACACCCACCGTCCGCTGGGCCCCGTCGTATGTATCAGCCCGTGGAACTTCCCGCTGGCCATTTTCACCGGTCAGATTGCGGCGGCACTTGCTGCCGGTAACAGCGTGCTGGCAAAACCGGCTGAACAGACGCCACTGATTGCTGCATTAGCCGTGGGCATTCTGCATGAAGCCGGTGTTCCGGCTGGCGTATTGCAACTGCTGCCGGGTAAGGGTGAAACCGTCGGTTCGCAACTGGTGAATGACGAACGTGTGCGCGGCGTGCTGTTTACCGGCTCGACAGATGTCGCAGGTATCCTGCAACGCAACATTGCCGGTCGTCTGGATCCGCAGGGGCGCCCGACGCCGCTTATCGCCGAAACCGGCGGTCTGAACGCGATGATTGTCGATTCCTCCGCACTGACCGAACAGGTGGTGACGGATGTGGTTGCCTCAGCATTCGACAGCGCCGGTCAGCGTTGTTCCGCCCTGCGCGTATTGTGTATTCAGGACGACGTAGCCGATCACACGCTGCAAATGCTGCGCGGTGCGATGGCGGAATGCCGCATGGGCAATCCGGAACGTCTGTGTACCGATATCGGCCCGGTGATCGACGCCGAAGCCAAAGCGGGTATCGAAAAACACATCGATGCGATGCGCGCCAAAGGCCGCACCGTGTATCAGGCGTCGCAGGAATTTGCTGCCGATCAGCAGGAATGGCCGCACGGTACCTTTGTGAAACCTACGCTTATCGAGCTGGAAAGTTTCGATGAGATGAAGAAAGAAATTTTCGGACCGGTACTGCACGTGGTGCGTTATGCCCGTCAGGATCTGGATAAGCTGATCGGTCAGATTAATGCGGCCGGTTACGGCCTGACGCTGGGTATTCATACCCGCATCGATGAAACCATTCATCGTGTCACGCAGCAGGCGCACGTCGGCAATATGTACGTGAACCGCAATATGGTCGGCGCAGTGGTTGGCGTGCAGCCATTCGGTGGCGAAGGATTGTCGGGCACGGGCCCGAAAGCCGGGGGGCCGCTGTATCTGTATCGCCTGCTGAGCAGCCGTCCGCAGAATGCCGTGCAGCAAACGTTGCTGCGTCAGGACAGAGAGCTGCCGCTGGATACGTCCGTACGCGAAGTGCTGCTGGCACCGCACCGCGCCCTGCAACAATGGGCAACGGAGCAGAAACACCGCGAGGAGTTAGTGGCAGTTTGCGAGCGGTTCGCGCAGACCAGTCAGGGCGGCACATTGCGCACCCTGCCGGGGCCGACCGGCGAACGCAACACTTACGCATTGCTGCCGCGTGAACGTGTTCTGGCGCTGGCCGATAATCAGGAAGATGCGCTGACCCAGCTCGCAGCAGTAACAGCTACCGGTTGCCGAATTCTGTGGCCAGATGCACCGCTGCAACGCGACCTGTTCAATACCCTGCCGAAAGCCGTGCAGGAACGCGTTGATTTCACCAAAGACTGGCAGAACGACGCGCTGGTGTTTGATGCGGTGGTTTATCACGGTGACGCCGATCAGCTGCGCGAACTGTGCCAGACCATCGCCCAGCGTTCCGGGCCGATTATCTCGGTACAGGGTTTTGCGCGTGGGGAAGACAACATCCTGCTGGAACGTCTGCTGCATGAGCGTTCATTAAGCGTGAACACGGCGGCGGCGGGCGGGAATGCCAGCCTGATGACCATCGGCTAACCACGGGTAAAACATCAGGAAAAACTGACGTGCTCCTTCCGCTGATTATTACGGCAGGAGCACGATTTTTTGTACCGCAACTGCGTTCTGAGCCCTGTTCCGGTGGCGATTTGCCAGCCGGTAATGGTGTAAACCGAAAGGCGCTCGATCAGTCCGACCGGTAAAATATCCAATAAAACAGCAACAGATAACCGGATATTTACTCCTTGCTCACCGTATCAAGATACAGCTGACTGCCCGCCACGTTCTGACTCGCGCCCTTCACGTTGTCACGGATTGCCACCAGCAATTTGCTCTGTAACGCCACCACGAACGGTGAACTTTTTTGCAGCTCACGCTGTAAATCGGCGTACAGCGCCTTGCGTTTTTCCGGGTCAGATTCTGCGGCAGCGGCGCGTGTCTGTTTGCTGATTTCCGGGATCACCCACTGAATACGCTGAGCCAGCGTTTTCGGGCCATTCGGCACGTTATACGCAAAGGTGCTGGCGTTGGTATTAGGATCGAGATAATCCGCGCCCCAGTAGGTGAAGATGGACTGGAATTTGTGCGCCCGCATACGGGTCAGCACGTCGCTTTCTACCAGCGGATGTACCACTAAATTGATGTCGGCTTTGGCAAAACTGGCCTGCAATGCCTGCGCGATATCAGAATATGGCGGCTGATTAATGACGATTAAATCGATTTTAGTGCCCGGCGCGATACCGCCTTTGCTGAGAATGGCTTTGGCTTTCGCCACATCATATTTAAACGGCTGGTCATCAATGGCACCGGCCAGACCGTCTGGCAGGAAGGTCTGATGAATACCGTACTGGCCTTTGAGCAGGTCAGTCGAAATCCCCTGATAATCCACCAGCCAGCGGGCGGCTTCCCATAACGCCGGATTCGCCAGCGCCGGTTGAGTGGTATCGCCGACGTTAAACGCCAGATAGAACACTTTTGCTGCCGGGAACTGCGCGACATGCACGCCCTTCTCTTTTTGCAGCGAGCTGAACTGGTCTGCCCCCAGATCATACGCGACGTCCGCATCTCCGTTCAGCACCAGCAACCGGCGGGTGGACGGGTCACCGACGTTTTTAAACAGCACGTTTTCAAGTTTGGCTAACGGCTTTGCGTTCTGATTTCGCTTGAGGATTAACGCCTCATGAGGCACATAGTTGCGCACCTCAAACGGACCGCTACCTGCTGAACGCGAACGCAGCCAGCTGTTGCCGAAATCGTTCTGTTCGGCATGTTCTTTCAGCAGTTTACTGTCCACGATACCGGCGACAGGCGCGGATAAGATACTCAGCACTAACCCGCTGCCGATATCGGCAGGCCAGCTGAGCTGCACTTTATCGCCGCTCAGTTTTTTCAGATTGCCGTCGACGTTCTCCTGCGTCCAGCCCAGTTCCCCCAGAATAAATGACGGGCTTTTATTGAGTTTGACCACGCGGGTAAACGAGTAAATCACGTCGTCTGCGGTCAGCGGATTGCCGCTGGCAAATTTCTGGCCGGGCTTGAGGGTAAAGATCAGGCTGTGTCCGTCCGGCCCCGGCTGCCAGCTGGCGGCAGCATCGGGATCCAGCTTATCAGGATGCTGACGGTCAGACGCCACCAGCTGCTGATACAGATTGACCAGATTACCGGAGCTGACCGTTTCAAAACTTTCAGCCGGATCCAGGCTGATAATACCTTCGAGAGAACCGGCCACCACCAGCGTATCCGCAGGCGTTGCGGCGTCCACGCGGGTAACCGCCATCATGAGCAAAAATAACAGGGAAGGAACACGGACTTTCATTGAGGTCATACTCCACAGGTGAAAAGGCAATTTTTTCGAGTGTAGAGTGTCGGCGGCACCGCCAGAACCATGAAATAACGCTATGTATTTCAGGAAAATAGATTAAGACGCTGGATTACGAAAACAGAACCGGGAATGAAGGATTGTACCAACGGGATATGTGGCGCACCGCAATACGCCCTAAGTTATTGTGCCCTGCCTTACTGATAGTTCACGATCACCTGATTGCTTACCACCCGCAGCGGCGTATTCAGCGCACCGGAACCGGGCACGAAATACACGAATCTCAGCGGGGAAATGGCGGCCTGACCGTAAAAGGATTTCGTCATTCCGCCTTCGGCATCCAGCATCACGCAGTGATTTTGCGTATTACACAACTGCACCTGTAAGCCCGCCGGTCTTGCGCCGAACAGTTCATATTTCCAGCTGATGCTGGTGATGGTCGCTGACGTCCGCTGTCTGACGGGCGCGGAGCGGGTCGCTGCCAGTGCCGCCGAGGACATCATCACACCGCGATTTTGCAGCGTGACGCCGTGGCGGGTGTCAGACCATGAGCCTGTCGCGGCCATCGCAGACAGACTCAGTGTTCCCAGCAGCAACATCACCAGGCGGCGCATATTATTCCCCGCCGATGGTGGCAGTCATACGGATCTGACGGCTGTCGGTCATTTCCAGATTCGACATCACCACGATATTTGGCAGCGAACGGCGCAGGAAGCGCGACAACAGCGGACGCAGCGCATGATTGACCAGCAGAACCGGCGGTGCGCCAAGCATATCCTGACGCTGTAACGCGGCTTCGGATTGGGTCAGCAACCGTTCGGCCAGCCCCGGCTCGAGGCCTCCCCCGCTTTGTAAGGCCTGTAACAGCAGGCGTTCCAGCGAGGTATCAAGGCCGATGACCTGCACTTCGCCATTACCCGGGAACCATTGCTGAGTGATGGCTCGTCCCAGCGCAACACGGACCACGGACGTCAGTTCGTTCGGATCCGGCTGATTCGGCGCGTACTCTGCCAGCGTTTCAACGATGGTACGCATGTCGCGGATAGAGACCCGCTCGGAGAGCAGATTCTGCAACACTTTATGCATGTTGGTCAGGGAAATGACGCCCGGAATGAAATCTTCCGTCAGCTTCGGCATTTCTTTGGTGACGCGCTCCATCAGTTCCTGCGTTTCCTGACGGCCAAACAGCTCTTTAGCGTGCAGGCTGATCAGGTGATTGAGGTGCGTCGCGACTACGGTACTGGCTTCCACCACGGTGAAGCCCTGAATTTGTGCCTGTTCGCGCATGGCGGGTTCAATCCACACCGCCGCCAGCCCGAATGCCGGATCCACCGTCGGTTCGCCCGGCAGTTCGCCAATCGCGCTGCCCGGGTTAATTGCCATCCAGCGCCCCGGATGTGCGGTGCCGGTGCCAATTTCCACGCCTTTCATCAGAATGCGATAGCCCGCTGGCGGCAGTTCGAGGTTGTCGCGGATATGAATGACCGGCGGCAGATAGCCCATTTCCTGCGCGAATTTCTTACGGATACTGCGGATACGTCCCAGCAGCTCGCCGTTCTGCGCAAAATCCACCATCGGGATCAGGCGGTAACCCACTTCCATCCCCAGCGGATCTTCAAGCTGCACGTCCTGCCAGCTGGCTTCCACCATCTGTTTGCCGCTTTCAGCCGCCGCCGGAACTGCTTCTTTCGCCTGAGGTTTTTTCTGCTCCTGTCCGCGCGTCCACCACGCCAGTGCTAACAGACCGGCAGTAAACATCAGGAACACCAGGTTTGGCATTCCCGGCACCATACCGAGCAAGCCCAGAACACCGGCGCTCAGCATCATTACGCGTGGATTGCGGAACAGCTGGGTGACCATCTGCTCGCCGACGTCTTCGTTGGTACCAACGCGGGTGACGATAACACCGGCAGCGGTGGAGATAACCAGCGCAGGGATCTGCGCGACCAGACCGTCACCGATGGTCAGCAGGGTGTAGCTTTCCGCCGCATGACCGAGATCCATACCGTGTTGCAGCACACCGACCAGCAGGCCACCGACCACGTTAATGATCATTATCATCAGACCGGCAACGGCGTCACCGCGCACGAATTTACTCGCACCGTCCATCGAGCCGTAGAAGTCCGCTTCCTGCGTCACGTCGCTGCGGCGTTTTTTCGCTTCGTCTTCGCCAATCAGACCGGCGTTAAGATCCGCGTCGATTGCCATCTGTTTACCCGGCATCCCGTCGAGCACGAAACGCGCACCCACTTCGGCGATACGTCCGGCACCTTTGGTGATAACCATGAAGTTGATCAGCACGAGGATGATAAACACCACAATACCGATGGCGAAGTTCCCGCCGACCAGGAAGTGGCCGAAGGCTTCGATGACCCGTCCTGCTGCCGCGCCGCCGGTGTGACCTTCCATTAAGATCACACGCGTCGAGGCCACGTTCAGCGAAAGACGTAATAAGGTGGAAAACAGCAGAATGGTCGGGAACGCGGCGAAGTCCAGCGTACGCTGGGTGAACATCGCCACCAGCAGCACCATGATGGAAAGTGCAATGTTGAAGGTAAACAGCAAGTCGAGGATGAACGGTGGCAACGGCAGCACCATCATCGACAGGATGATCAGGATAAGAATGGGGCCTGCCAGCACCTGCCATTGTCCGGACTTAAAGTTGGCGGGTAAACGCAGTATCGCGGCCAGATTAGCCATGGGTATCACTCTCTCCTGCTGCAAAATCCAGGCCGTCAGGCACTGGCAAATGTTGAGGTTTTTTCGGGATCAGACCACCTTCACGCTTCCAGCGTTTGAGCTGATAAACCCAGGCCAGCACTTCCGCCACAGCCGCATATAATGCCGCCGGGATCTGCTGACCAATGTCACTATGCCGGTAAAGCGCACGTGCCAGAGGCGGCGCTTCCAGCATCGGAATTTTATGTTCGGCACCGAGTTCTTTGATGCGCAGCGCCACTTCACCTGCACCTTTCGCCAGAACCTTCGGCGCACTCATTTTGTTTTCGCTGTACTGCAACGCGACGGCATAGTGCGTCGGGTTGGTGACAATCACGTCGGCCTTCGGCACATCGGCCATCATGCGGCGTTTTGCCATGGCACGTTGCTGCTGACGGATACGTCCTTTCACGTGCGGGTCGCCTTCCTGACTTTTATGCTCGTCGCGGATATCCTGCTTACTCATGCGCAGTTTTTTCAGGTTGCTCCAGATTTGCCAGAACACGTCGAATCCGACCATCGGCGTCAGTCCGAGTACCACCATCAGTCCGCAGAACACCACCATATTCAGTGCTTCACCGAGCGCCGGGATGGTCGGTTGCGCCAGCAGGCGCATCATGTCCGGCCATTTATGCCACAAATACAATCCGGCGACGGTACCTACCAGTAATGCTTTGAGGATGGCTTTCAGCAGTTCGGCCAGCACCTGTCCGGAGAATAAACGTTTGAAACCGGCAATCGGATCCATCCGGCTGAATTTGAATTCAAAGGATTTACCGCTGAACATCAGGCCGCCGAGCAGTAACGGTGCAGCAAGGGCGATCAAAATCAGACCGCCGATCACCGGCAGTAACGCCCAGACCGCGCGTCCGAGCAACGTCGCCATCTGCTGCAAAACCTGACGGTCATCGCTGACCATGCCGTGATCGAATTTCAGCCCCTGAGAAATCATCACGCCAAGCTGGCGAGCCATCGATTCACCGGACATCCACAGCAGCGTTAAACCGCCGCCGAGCATCAGAACGGACGTCAGTTCGCGCGAGCGCGGGATTTGCCCTTCTTCACGTGCTTTTTCAAGCCTGTGTGCGGTGGGGGCCTCACTTTTTTCGAGATCGCTTTCTTCAGCCACCGGCGGTTCCTGTCAGCATTTACCCGGCGCATAAAAACGCGACAGGCACAATTTCAGGCTTAGCATGACAAACATCAGCAGGTTCGATGGGGAGAACAAAGGGAGGTTTTGAGGTCTTTTCCCTAAATCAAACGGGACGGCGTGCCTGGTTCAGGAAAGTGAAAATAGCGTAGGGTGCTGAGTCGTCGCCGGTAAAATTTACATTTGGCTATTTTGTGACAATCACGGAAATATCATCGCGCCGGACGCTTATGATTTACCCGCCAGTCAGACGGGGCTCGCGTAATAGGAATAATCCTGGGATCCTCTAAGATTGATAAACAAAACAATTAATTATGGGGCCTGTTTAAATAACTTTTAAATTAAACGACGCAGGCAAAAAAACTAATTTCATGCATAATGATTTCCTTATTACATTATATTTTTGGGATCTAAATCCCGAAATTTAATTACATAAGCCGGCGAATAATACATAGTCTGAATAATTCATTTGCTGAATGTATAATCTAATGCTTAAATAGCTCACCATCGCGTATGAAGCACAACAACCTGTAAAATAAAAGAATTGCTCAAAGGATTAGGACAATGGCAGGGAGAAAATATCTCACTCATTTGGAAATTGAGAAACTGGTCGCCGCAACTGCGGTCGGAAAGAACGCAGTCAGAGATAAATGCATGTTATTAATGTGTTTCATTCATGGCCTTCGCGTCAGTGAATTAATAAAGTTACGGGTAAACGACATTGAGCTGGCAACGAATATAATTCACATTTCCCGGCTGAAAAATGGTTTTTCGGTTCATCACCCGTTACAAATCCGCGAGGTAAAGGCAATTAAAGACTGGCTGAAAGTCCGTTCGCAATATCTTGATTCAGACACTGAGTGGTTATTTCTCTCACGACACGGTGGTCAGATCTCCCGCCAGCAGATCTATCGTTTAATACGCAACTATGGAAAGCAAGCCGGTATCAATGTCAATGTTCATCCTCATATGCTCCGCCATGCCTGCGGGTTTGCGCTGGCAGATAAAGGATGTGACACCCGGCTGATTCAGGATTATCTCGGCCACAGAAATATTCAAAATACCGTTATTTATACGGCAAGTAATGCAGAGCGGTTCAGGGCCATCAATATTTAGCCGTGTTGATCTGCGCCCCAAACGGAAATGCCCGCTTTTAATTATGAAGGGGCATTTCCCCCCGCCCGCAGACCTCTCCCCTTCACGGCCTGTTCATCACCTTTTTGAAGACTTTTTCTAAGACCTGTTTTTTAGCACATGTTTTTCAACATCAGGAACAGCTCGGAATCGGTTTTCACTCCCAGCTTACGCATCGCATTGCATTTGTGCGCACTGATGGTTTTGATGCTCAGCTGCTTAGCTTGCGCAATTTCACGCAGATCCATGCCGTTATAAAGATGTCGCAGCACCTCAGTTTCGCTTCGCGTGATCCGCGCGGAAACCTGAATGTTTTGCTCAGTCAGACGCACCAGGTCGCAACAGATCCGCGGGCTTAAAACGCGCTTTCGGGCAAATGCCTGTCTGAAATAATCCTCTGTGTCGCTCAGCGATTCACCGCGTGCAATCAGACTGATATTGCGCTGGTTTACCAGCTTACGCAGTTCGTTGCCGTTATGGCAAAGCGTATAGACCACCATATTCAGACGGGGAAATTGCTCACTGAGATTTAGCAGAATATCCAGCCCCTGGTGCAGGTTTTCCTGCGCGCTTTGCAGATCCGTCACCAGAATATCCACGGACTGATACATCAGGGCTTCTGAGATTTTCTCCAGACATGTCTCTTTCACGCGGATATCGCAGCCGCTATCAATGGACTTGATCAGTGATGACAGTCCGGAGAGCGTCAGCGGCTGGCTGTCCATCAGCGCCACGGCGCGGGTCGATGTATGAGTATGATGCATAACTCTCTTGCTCCTTGCTGCCGGGCGTCATTTCCCGGCACCGTTCCATTTGCGGATGCCCTTTTGCCACCGGGATTAATGGCTGGCAGCCGGACCAATCTTCGCCATCCATGTGCCCTGGGCAAAGAGTTCACTGTCATTGTGAAAACCCAGTTTCATCATCGCATTGCGCTTATGCGTGCTTACCGTGCGGATATCGCGATGCAGCGTCTGCGCGACGCTGGAAACGCTCATGCCCGAGAAAAGACAGGTCAGCACCTCCAGTTCACGGGCGGTGAGTGCCGGGTTTTTCATCGCGGTGGTCGTCACCAGCCTCTTGGCTTTCGGACTCAGCCACTGTTCCCCGCCGGCCATCACGTCAAAAACACATTGCACCAGCGCCAGCTCCGGCTCGTGTTTAAGTAACACACCGTTGGCCGGAGAGGACGCCAGCAGTTCCAGCACGCGGTGATCGCTGAAATCAGTACAGATGATGATTTTCATCTCAGGATGTGAATCTTGCAGATGAGCCAGCAAGCGCAGGCCATCAAGCACCGATTCCTTTTCGCCGCAGATGTCCATGATAAGCAGTGCCGGCAGCGAACGGGCGATGGCCGCCGGAATACCCGCAAGGCGTTGTACATAATTAACGGATTTTGTGATGCCGCAGGAACCGGTCAGTACGCGCTTCATGCCCAGAGCAGTAACGGGACAAGCGTCCATAATCAGTACGCCTTCCGCCGGTAAATTTGGGCGGAAAGCGTCAGGGGTAACATGACCCGGCGTGAGGTTTTCGACACTGTTCATCATAGCTTCCTTGTTTTCTCAGTCACATTCCCGACAGGGACATAATCCGGTACAAAATCCTTATTTTCCTCAGTTGCTGAGCGTTCGGCTTACTGGTAGGTAAACGTGACTTGCACGCTGCCGACAATCGTCCCCGGCGTCACCTTCCCCTGCGCGCTGTACGCCCGGGCACGCATATCGAACGTGGTACTGCGGGTGGCGGTGTCAATGTTCTGAACTTTCTGCGCCGCGTTTCCCAGTGCCGTACCGTCGCTGGTTTGCAGCTGAATTTGCACCTGCGTGGCGCTGCCGGTGTTGGCGTACATGTCGCTCTCAGTCTCATCCGGTGTCCCGTTGACGGTCATGGTGGCTTCGGAGGTCGAGGCCGGACACGCCGTCAGCGCAATCGAGAAAGGTTTCCAGTCTGATGATGAGCCGGCCTCTGCCATCGACGAGGCCAGAATCTTCTGCCCCAGATCCACATTCATTCCGCCGGAAGGCAGGCTGATCGTGCACGGCGACGCTTTAATATTGCCGGTGATATTCAGCACGGTGTCCGCGCTGGCGGGTTGCCACAGCGTGCTGGCCGTCAGCCCCAGTCCAAGCGCCAGAAACAGCGCCGGTGCTTTTCCCTTAGTGATTACAAATGCCGTTAAGCCTTTCATCTTGGTGATATTCCCTTACCGGTCACGTCCCGGAATTACTGTATTTCTGCGCGGATAGTCGCGGTGGCGGTGAAATCACCGGTGCCCGGCTCTTTGCCACTGGTGTTAATCGGAAATAAGTTAATCTGCGACGTGCCCACCTGAGAGGCGTAATCCATCGTCAGCGGTAAGCGGCCGCTGAGCGGTGCCACGGTGGCGCCCGCGCTGTCCTGGATCCTGACACCCACATCGGCGTTAGTGGTCGAGAGTGCGGTCGGATCGTTGGCATCCGGCGTTCCCTGGAAAGAGAGGCTGACATTGACGCCTTCAGAAATATTGGTGCAGGCCACGTTGAAATTGACGTTTTTCGGCGTGAAGTTTTTCGCCATCTGACCTTTGGTGGCGATATCGCCCGACAAGATGTCGCCAAACGGTACCGTGATCACGCCACCGCCATTGATAACGCACGACTGTGGCACCGTCACTGTGCCGCTCATCCAGACGGTCGAGACAGGAACGGCCGACTGCGTCGTCGCATCAGAAGCGATATACACATCCACGACTTTGGTCAGCGGAATGGTTTGAACACCGACAAAAGGCCGGCGGAAATAGAGTGAAATGGTGCCGCGTGCGCCGGTGGCATAAGGATATCGGGCGCAGCTGGTGGCGGTATTCTGGTTACTGACACTGGTGAACGGCGTCGATTTATAATCGCCAAATCCCCCGGCGATATAAACCTGACTGGCCACGGCCAGAAACTCGTTGATACTGTAATAATTCAGGTTACCGTCGGTGTACGCCAGCCCGGTATCCGGTACTTTTGCGGTCACGTAACCCCCGACGTAGCTGCCGGTGCAGGAACAGGTCACATTGTAGTTACCGCTGAGGTTCCACTGATAGGCGTTGTTGACGATCTTTCCGGCCGTGTTTTGGGTCGGGTCGGTTAACAAATAACTCATGTTGAACGTATAGGATTTTGTCCCATCCGTCGGGGCGCAATCACCTGCCTGCGCATTGGCGCTCAACATGCCACCGGCCAGCATCAGCCCGAACAATGCGCCCTTCTTACCCCCGGACACGCGGCGGAGGATTGGCTGGCGTGGTGAAGTCACGTCTGTTGATAATTGATTCATACGATCGGTCATGTCCATGTTCCGCCTTACCGGCAGTCTCCGTTAATAAGTTGAATACCCGACGTGGCCGGTTGTTCAGGCAGGCGATAGTTCACCTGACAGGACTGCGCCGCTGAATTACCCCATTTCACTGTCAGCGTGCCGCTGTCGGACATGCCTGACAGATAAACCTGGCCGCCGTCCCCGACAATGCTGCTGTTCTCCTTGTCCCCGTTGTTCACGCCGGCGGTGGCACCAAATGGCACCGGCTCGCCGTTGGCGCGGGTCAGTGTCATCAGCACGCGCTGACCGATGTTCGGATCAAAGTCTGCACGCACCACCGCGCCACGCGTCGGGATCACCGTGGTACTGGTCAGCGTCATATCGACGTCGTCCGGCAAGGTTGAGGTATCAAGGGAAATCTGGTTACGCCGGTACGCCGTGGCGTAAGGCACCACCGCATAGCCGCGCCAGTCGGTTTTAACCCCGGTATTGCTGGCGATGCTGACATCGTCGGCGCCCGGCGCTTTCACCAGCACCACCGTTTCACTCAGCGGTTGCGAGAAGGTCACGCCATTTTCGTGCAGTAAAATGCCGCCCTGCAGACCGTAATCCATACGGCGCTGGCTGCGGTCGTAGCCGTAACCGGCATTCACTTCGCCGTATCCGCCTTTATAGTCGGCGCTGGCATAGCCGTTCGCACCCTGCCCCTGCGTGGTGTAACCCTGACTGATGTTGTAATTCAAATTGTCGTCACGCAGCGCCGTACCGCTCAGGCCGACGTTATGCGAAGTATTGCCGTTTTTACTGCTGTTGAGGTTATAGGTGGCGTAACTGCCCGGCAGCCATTTGCTCAACGGCACGCTGATATTGACGGCCACAATCTGATCGGTGTAATAGGTCCGGTTGCCGTTGCTGTCCGTGCCATTGCGGTTATAGGTGTAGTTAACCCCCCAGGAAATGCCTTCCCAGGTGTTGTTGTAACCCACGCTGCCCGACTGGGTTGACCGGTTGTTATTCCAGTATTCTTCTTTCACCAGACTCAGCGAAAGCGCACCGCCCTTTTCCCACAAGTTCTGACTCAGGGTCAGTTCAGCGCGGCTTTTCTTATGATCGCTGTAATACCCGCTGCCGCCGGAGTAGCTTTCCAGCGCTTCCTGCAAGGTGTAAAAACCGGCTGTGGAATAGCGGTAGCTGGCCAGGCTGAAGTTGGTGCCTGACTCAACAAAGCTTTTGCCGTAACGCAGACGGTAAGACTGACCGCTGTCTTTTGGCGCGTCTTCCTGTTTGGTCCAGGCCTGCGTCACATCAGCGGAAAGCGCACCGATGCTGCCGAGGTTTTGACCCAGCCCCATCGCCACCGACTGGTATTTGCTGGCCGCCTGCAAGCCGCCATACACCGTCGCACCGTGCGATAAACCATAAATCGCGGTGCCCTGAGTGAACGGCGTCTTTTCGACGTTATCGTTATACGAGCGGTACTGACCGCTGGTGAAGCTGTATTTCAGATGTCCTTCGCGCTGAAGCACAGGCACCGACGCAAAAGGCACCACCATATTTCGCTCACTGCCATCGGCTTCTTTAATCGTCACATTCAGGTCGCCACTGCCCGCTGTCGGATAGAGATCTGAAATGGCAAAAGGCCCGGCAGGCACGTAACTCTGGTAGATGACATATCCGTTCTGGCGGATGGTCACCTGCGCATTACTGTTCGCAATGCCACGCACCACCGGCGAATAGCCTTTCATGCTGTCCGGCAACATGTCGTCGTCGGAGGCCAGCTGTAAACCGCGAAACGGCACTGTATCGAACACTTCGGTCGGCGAGTTACTGTCGCCTAACGTCAGCTGACTCCGCAGCGTCTGAATATCACGTTGCAAATAGGTATTGATGGAATCCCAGTGGTCAGTGCCTTTGCTGTCGCGGTTCCAGGTGGAATAGTTACGCAAACGCCAGACACCCAGGTTCGCCCCGGAACGCAGATTCAGGTAATAGGTATTGCTGTTACGCGTGTCGTTTTCACGCGCTTCAGTGTTCGCACCGCTGAAGCTGTAGTTCATCAGCAGCGCAGGAATACCCGGATCCCATTTGTCAGGAGACACGTAACCGCGCGCCTGCGAATTCAGCGCCGCCTGGGGAATGCTCAGATCCAGCCGTTGCTGATCGAAGCGGAAAGCAGCAGAAGACTGCGCTATCGCACCGGTAAAATTGGCACACTCGTCTGTCGCCTGGATGCCGGGGAACATGCCAATCTTCACGCCCATATCCCGCAGCAGTTCGCCGCTCAGGCAGGGCTGCAGGCTTTGTTTACCCGCCGCATCCGTCGTCAGGGTAAATTTAACGTCGCGGGTATCGACCTCTGAACCATTCAGATAAATATCAACACGATAAGTGCCTGGCGGCTGTAAATCCCCCTCTTCGAAAATCGACAGATCCGCATTTCCCTGTGCAGGATTATCGATTTCCAGTAAGGCCGGGTTGAAATATTCCGCTGCGCTGGCCAGATGCGTTCCGCCCATTAACATTGCTATCTGGCACGATACCAGCCAGGCAAGCCGGGAACGCGTAAAGCCGGCCGAATGATGACTTTTCGTTTTGTTCTTCATTGTGTTAATTCCATGTTGCAACGCAGCCAGAATTTCTGGCGCTACTCCCTCGCCGTCCTTATTTACCGCCGTGACAGGCTTCTGCTGGTCATTAATTCAGGTCAGAGACTGGCAATAAAAGGTTTGCTGGTGCCGCCGTAATCGTTGATGAATTGCCAGCTCAGTGAGCCGCCGGTGACGCCAGCCGGTAAGTCAAAAGTGGCATCAGACTGCGGTGCGACCATGGTGACGTTCTTCATCGCGCTGCCATTGATTTTCACGTTGAAGAAAGTGATGTAATGCGCCGACGGATTGGTCACCTGAATGCGGTTACCGGTGCGTTTCCATGTCAGCGTTTTAGCGGACTCTTCCAGCGTACTTTTCACGCCTGACGGGCGAAAAATCAGCTTGATGCGCGTTTTCACGGCAATCTGCAGGGTGTTTTCCCGCTTCTCTGCGGAAGGAATCGATTTGATATTCAGCCAGTACAGCGACTCTTTGGTCTCAGGCAAATCACCGCCCGCACGCACTACGCGCAGAATGTTTTGCTGATTACCGTCAAGGCGGAATAAAGGTGGCGTCACGATGAACGGCGCTTTGTCAGCCGGTGCTGTTTTGCCGTTTTCAGCGCCATCCACCCAGGACTGGATCAGATAAGGCGTTTTATCGGGGTTACTGATATTGATGGAGGATTCTTTCTTGCCGCCGTCATAAATGAGACGCGTGCCGCCGACCACGACCCCCGCCTGTGCGGCCATGCCGAAGGTCATTAATAATGCTGCCACCGCTGTAGCGCGCCATGTTTTCATGGTGTCCCTGCCTGTCTTAACCATTCAAATAGACCAGGGGGATGCACTCCCCTGGTCTGACTTAATTCAACTGAAGCGAATCAAAAGGCTTATTGATAAACCACGGTGAACTGAGTCACGCCGTTTGCATCACCCACGGTGACTGAGTCAGTCAGGGAGATGTAACGGGCGCTGAAGTCCAGGTTGTTAGGACCGGTGCTGACCAGCGGATAAACAGAGGAGTCTTCGTACAACGGAACCACTTTGTTCTGGTTGTCAGAAATCTGAATACCTACGCCTGAAGCAGTGCTGTCACCGGCAGTCAGCGCCAGCACGGTGTTGTCACCAGAAACCTGAGTACCGTCGAAACGCACGGTCGCACCGGTCACGGTGTCAGGGCAGTCGGTCAGAACTAAAGTGAATTTTTTGGCAGCGGCCAGTGAACCCGCAACAGGGAACGCGGTACGGGCGATATTACCCAGGAAGACATCCTGGTTTTGAGAAGCAGTATCGATCGTACAAGCTGCATCTGTGATAGTGCCAGTGAAGTTAACGGCGCCATCTGCTGCAAAAGCAGAAGAAGCGAATACAGAAGAGGCGACCAGGGCAACAGCAAGAAGATTCTTTTTCACGAAATTTTTCCTATTAACATAATGCACATCGAAACACCTTTCCCGGTGTCCGAATTAGTTTTGACAAAACCATCTGTCATTCCTTTATTTAGTTCATGAGGTTCCACCCCACTTAATAAGCCGCCGGACGGGTTTAACCCCGAAACCCAAACGATTCATTTTGAACTAAAGTGACTCCTTTGGTTTATTGTGCTAAATAGGGAATGTCGTGAAGAATTTAATGCTTTCAAATGATTAATTTATGAAATTAAACTGAAGTGTTGGCAGGCGGAATGAGAATGGCGTGAGAAATCAAGCGAAGAGGATATAAGAAAAAACCGAGAGACTTCCGGTGTGCTGAAATAACAAATTAACTTGTAAGTAATTGAATTTAATATTATTTAAATAAACTTCTGCGGAGGGGTGCACTCAGTATTGACAGAAATTTACCGGCTGATTAGAGTATGCTCCAATTTAGTTCAAAATGACTCCATTGAAACAATTAATTACAGGTTAACTACCAGACTTCTTTAAATCTTTTGGCGTTGCTCGCCGTATATAAAACCGTGTTCTGAATATTACGATGACCTAAATAATCCTGAATTAAGCGGGTATCAATCCCTCTGTCTGCCAGCGCAAAGCCACAGCCGTGTCTTAACATATGCGGATGAGCATTAATAGTCAGATTAGCGGCCTGACTATAATTTCTAATTAACCAGTAAATGCGCTGTCGTGATAATTTTGAACCGCGATTAGAAAGAAACAACCAGTCGGAATCCGCACCACGGTATTGCTTTCTTTTATTCATCCACAGCATTAACGATT
Source organism: Rahnella sp. JUb53 (assembly GCF_004346065.1). Lineage (NCBI taxonomy): Bacteria > Pseudomonadati > Pseudomonadota > Gammaproteobacteria > Enterobacterales > Yersiniaceae > Rahnella > Rahnella sp. JUb53. The sequence continues at coordinate 569,209 of NZ_SLYT01000001.1, read as the reverse complement.
TCCTTTCCCGCATATAGAGAGGATGAACGGTAGAGAAGCCATTTTTTAACCGGTGGATGTAGATATTATTGCCTTCCATGTCGATATCCGAGAGCCGCCAGCTGCTGATTTCACTGACCCGGCAACCGTGGATAAAACACATCCAGATCAGGCAATAATCCCGTTCTGCGTGCCTTCCGCGCAACGTAGCCTCAAGCAGTTTCTCAACTTCAGACGGAGTCAGGTATTTACGATTTTTCATAGTGCCTCTTCATGTTCATGGTGTCCCGGATAAGTATTGATTTCAGTGGCACTCATCATTCAACACTTTTCCGAAAATGGAATTAGTGATCGCCTGCTGCACAGCGGTTCATTAATTCATCGTTTAATCACAGGGGTTTTTAATATCCCTGCGTGTTTAAAGCCCTCCTTAAAGTGATGCGTATAAAGTCAATTCACTCATTTTCAATATACGTCCTAAACCAAACGCCATCAAATAAAAGGAAATACAAACCAAAGCCTTATGATTATCACCACTGACGATTAAGTTTATATCATATTCGCCATAACGGAGGCGTAATTTAAAATAATTCACGGTTTTTAAACCATTGTGAATTATATTTAACCTGTCACGGACGTGGCAATCAGCATGGCGTATTTTCGCATTAACCCTTTAATACCCTCTCAATTCGGGGGCTACGAAGGCGTTTTATCCTGCCTGTGGCAGGAATTTTTTACAAGGAAATTTCTGAGGCTTTTTACGCATTTTCAGAGCGGGCGAGGATTTTATTTCAGGGGTATAGCTTAACATCCGAAAGTTGTGCCAAATATTCGGTGATCTGGCAACCACAAGTCGTTTTTTACCGGCTACGGCGGGGATAAGTAAAGCAGGAACAACCTGAGGTTGCATAAAAGCAAAAAAAAACAGGACGCAATGCGTCCTGTTTTGGCCAGGCTGAAGATAACAGGGGATCAGGCGGAAAGACCACCGTCCAGAATGAGAGTTTGTCCTGTCATGTACGTGCTGTCTTCACTGACCAGCCACGCCACCGCGCCTGCCACTTCGTCCACCTTTCCGAAACGTTTCATCGGAATCGTTTTACGCAGCGCCGCCAGCTTGTCTTTAGGCATATCAGCGAGAATTTCGGTGTCGATATAACCGGGCAGCAGGCAGTTAACCCGAACGTTAAAGCGCCCCAGTTCTACCGATAACGTCCGCGCCAGGCCGATCATCGCTGCCTTACTCGCCGCATAAGCACTCTGGCCACTGTTACCCTTTATGCCCGTCACCGACGACATCATTACCACCGAACCACCGCCCTGCATCATCATCGGTTCAAGTAACTGGCTGTTCCAGTAGAAGATGGCGTTTAAGTTGGTGTCCATCACCTTGCGCCAGTTATCGGCGTTCTGGTGAATATGCAGCGCATCAAGGGTGATACCCGCATTGTGTACTACGGCGTGCGGCGCGCCGTAGCGTGCCAGCAGGTCAGTGGCCAGACGCGTAACCGCCTGCTCATCACGCCCGTCGCACTGATGACTTTCGACCCGGCCGGGCAATCCCGCACAGGCCAGTTCCACCTCATGGGCGGCGCTTTCGCCCTGACACCAGGTAAACACCACATTCCATTCTTTCGCCAGACGCTGCACGGCGGCGCGTCCGATCCCCCGGCTGCCACCGGTGATTAAAATCCATTGATTTTCCATGACTTCTTTCATGGCTTAGTGGCTTTTTCGCTGAGATACTGGCACAGCTCACGCACCGTAATGTTCACGTTATCGACGAACAAATCGGCCTCGATGGTGACCCCAAACTCTTTCTTCGCCAGCACCATCAGTTCAACATAATCCAGGCTGTCGAGTTTGAGCTGATACAACGGCATGTTCGGGGTCAGATCTTCCTGTTCCAGATCCTTCGCGTCACACAGCATCTCGCAAACCTTGCTGTAAACCTCATCATAATTCGCCATGTTTTATTCCTTTAAGTGAGTCAGTTGTCTTTGTTTTTTTTGAAAAATCAGTGTGTCATTCAGTCAGCGGTCCGGTTTTAAGCGTGACTGCGACGGACATCAGCGGTTCACCGTCCTGCCATGCCTGAATGCCTGCCAGCAGCACCATCCCGCGCTGTTTTTCGCCCATGACCAGCGTCGGCCGGATGGCGTAATGTATCGCGCCGAAACGCTGTCCCTGTTCTGTCTGGGTCAGTAATCGCGGGGAAAAATGCGTTTCATGATGCGTCTGCACCACCTGTACCAGAGTAAAAATGTCACCCAGACTGTTCGCCTGAACCGACGGCAAAAGACTGTGCACGGTTTCCAGCGTCTGCGGGGCGTTCACCAGTTGACGAAACAGCACGGCGTCAAGAAAGCTCCACGCCGGAACCACCGGGCTGCCGACAGCCAGAAACTGCGTATGCAGCGTTGCCAGTTCCTGCGCGCCCAGCGTATTCATCTGCGTGACCGGCGGTAACACCAGCGCATCCGTCGCGATCAGTTTGCTGCTGATGCTGGCCTGCTGTGTCTGCACATGACGCAAACTGGCGCTCAGCTGCACCCCGTCATCACGCAGCGTTTCGCGCACCGGCACCTGATACAGCGTGTCGCACAACACCGGTTCGCGCAGACGGCTGGTAAACATCAGTCCCTCTGCCCTAACCCCGTGCTTTTCACGCGAGGTACTCAGCGCCGACTTCATATCCAGCATCGCGCGCATTCCGTGAACGCATAATCCGGTCAGACCAAGACGCTGCGCCTTGGCAGCGTCAAAATGGATCGGATTGTAATCACCGGAAAATGCCGCCCAGCGTTCGGCGTCCGACAGGCTGTAACGCAGAGTGTCAGCCGCCAGCATTATTTCCCCCTTCCGATCACCAGCGCGGCGTTCGCCCCGCCGAAACCGAAACTCAGGTTCAGCGTGGTGTTCAGTACCGCCGGACGATGCACATTGGGGACGTAATCCAGATCGCACGCTGGATCGGGCGCATCAAGATGGCAGGTTGCGGGCATGATCTGATGCTCAAGCGCCTGCAGGCAGACGATGGATTCAAAACTCCCTGCTGCCGCGATCAGATGTCCGGTATAGGATTTGGTACTGGAGCACGGCGTGGCGTAAGCCGCCGATTCGCCCAGCGCAATCTTGATCGCTTCGGTTTCGTTGAGATCATTGAGCGGCGTAGAGGTGCCGTGCGCATTGATATAATCCAGATCGCTGGCAGCAATACCGGCCTGCGCCAGCGCATGGCGGATGGTTTGCACCCGCGCAATTTTGTCTTCGGCTGGCGCGGTAAAATCAAAGGCATCAGAGAAATTGCCGTAACCCAGGATCTCACCGAGAATGTTTGCGCCGCGCGCAAGGGCAGATTCCCGTTCTTCCAGACACAGCACCGCCGCACCTTCGCTGAGCACAAAACCGTTGCGATGCAGGCTGAACGGGCAACAGGCGCGGGTGATTTCTTCCTGTTCACTGGCCAGCGCGCCCAGCACGTCAATATTCCATACCGCCGAATCAGAGCGCAGAGATTCTCCCGCGCCCGCCAGCATCATGCTGGCCCGGCCATTGCGGATCAGTTCGAACGCATCGCCGACCGCGATGGTTCCGGTCGCACAGGCCGCGACCGGCGTGTTCTGATAGCCACGCAGCCCCCACAGCAGACTCACAGCCGCCGTGGCGGAATTCGGCATGGAGAAAAAGCAGCCAAAAGGAGATCCCATACCGGTACGCAGATAGTCTTCGTAATGCAGCTGAGTTTCATCCTGCCCCGCCCAGCCGGTGCCCATAATGACGCCGCAGTCGCGCAAATCGTAATGTTGCTCCGGCTTGTCATCGCCAAACGCCATCTGCATGGCTTCCCGCGCAGAGGCCAGCGTCAGCCGGGCATAACGCGGCAGGCGGCGGCGGATTGCCGCGGGCACGCCTTTGAGCGAAGGTTCATGATCAATCAGGCCATAAAAACGCGATTTAATCCCGGCAGCTGATTTGTCGCAGTAGCGGTAGCCGGGGGTGTAATCCATGATCGCGGCCCAGCTTTCGGCGGAGTTCAGCCCCAGCGGGGTCACCGCACCGTAACCGGTCACGACCACCCGACGCGGCCTGTCTGCCGTCTGTAAAACATCCTTTTGCATGCTTTATCCTTGTTGACTCAATGTGTTGTCTTCCCCGCCACCCAGCGCCAGCCAGAGTTTCATCGTGGAATACAGATAGTTATATTGCGTGATGACCAGCGTGTTCTGGCTGTCGAGCAAGGTGTTCTGCGCGTCGAGCAGCGTCTGATACACCACCGAACCGTGGCGATACTGGCTTTCCACCAGTGCCAGCCGCTGCTGACTTAATGCCAGATCTTGCAGCTGTCGCTGTTTTTCCTGCTGATAGGTCAGGCGCTGCGACATGGCATTGTCGATATCCTGCAACGCGCTGTACGACGCGCTGCGGAACTGAATCGCCGCGGTTTGCACATCCAGACCAGATTGTTCAACGGTCAGCCGCACTTTGTTCCATTCGATAAACGGCAGGTCGAGCGCAGATCCGAGCGTTCTGGCCGGATTGCTGAACCATTGCTGAAACACAGAAGCCCCGGCATTCAGTGACGCATTCAGCGTCAGCGACGGATAAAAGCTCAGCCGTGCGACGTCCGAACCGGCCAGCGCCGCACGCAGATTCAGTTCAGCCGACTGCACGTCCGGCCTTCTGGCGATCACTTCAAGTGGTAAACGCTGCGCCACCGGCACGCTCTGATGAATATCCAGCGACTGACGCTCCGCAGGGTATTGCCCCGGCGGGCGGCTGAGTAAAATCGCCAGTGCATTACGGTTTTCATCGCGCTGTTGATACAAATCTCGCAGGTTGTTTTCGCGGCTCAGCACCGTTTGCTGTGCCTGCAAATAATCCAGCTGACCGAGATCACCGGCTTTCCAGCGTGACGTCACCATCACCAGCGTTTCCCGGGCAATCGCCAGACTTTGCTGCAAATTACCGATCTGCTGATTCAGGCTGGCAATCTGCCAGTAAAGCTGTGAGGTAGTGCCAATGAGCGTCAGCGCGGTGGCCTGCAAATCCTGCTGCGAGGCTTTTGCCAGCCAGTCGGACTGCTCACGGGTACGCGCCAGTTTCCCCCACAAATCCAGCTCATAAGAGGCCGACAGTGAGTTTGTGTAACTTTCGACCGGCGTGGTCTCGCGGCGCATATTTTTGGTGTTGCTGGCCGATGCACTGGCGGAAAAATCAGGGGTCAGATTCAGGTCTGAGAGTCCCGCCGTCAGCAGCGCCTGCCGCAGTTTTATGCCCGCCAGCGCCAGATCGTTATTGCTTTGCAACGCGGAAACAATCAGCCGTGACAGCTGCGGGTCATCAAAGTTATCCCACCAGTGCGGGGAAAATTTCGCCACGCCTTCGCCGGTATCCTGCACGCGCCAGGTTTGCGGAACTGAGAGCATCGGCCGCTGGTATTCGCTTTTCAGCGCCTGACCACAGCCGGTCATCAGTAACGTCATCACCGCCATTGAGAGTAAATTCAGTTTGTTCATTCGCGTGCCAGCGCCTCTGTCGGATGCAAACGCGCGGCGTTACGTGCCGGGAAAAAGCCGAAGCCAAGCCCGATAAGCGCCGAGAAACCGCAGGCTAAAAGGATCGGCGGCCAGGTGAAAATCATGGTGAATTCCTGCGTAACCTGAGAAAAAATCAGCCCTGCCACGCCGGATCCGACAATGCCGATCAGACCACCGAGGGTACAAATCACCACCGCCTCAATCAGGAACTGACGCATGATGTCCGCCGGACGTGCGCCAACCGACAGACGAATGCCAATCTCGTGCGTTCTTTCTGTCACCGACACCAGCATGATGTTCATCACGCCCACACCGCCCACCAGCAGCGAAATCCCGGCAATCGCGGTGATCAGCAGCGTCATGGATTCCGATGTTTTACGGATGGTTTTCGTCAGCTGGTCGTTGGTCATGGTAAAGAAATCGCGTTTGCCATGCGCCGAATCCAGCAGTTGCTCAACGTTACGCTGGGCGACATCCGTCGGATAACCGTCGGCAATGCGCAGGGTGATGGATTGCAGCGGCGTATCCCCCGACATGCGCTCCAGTAAGGAGGTGTAAGGGATCCACGCGCCGAGCTGCTCGCCGATATACTTCGGCCCTTTTTTATCCGCCACGCCGATCACCCGGTAAGGCACGCCGGAAAGCTGGATAATTTCGCCCAGTGGATCCTGTCCGGGAAACAGCGTACTGCGCACATTCGGGTCGATAATCACTACCGGTTCGCGGTCGTCGAGATCGCGCGGCGTAAAACGGTTTCCGGCAATAAAGTTAAGCCCCTGTACGCGAAAGAATCCGTTACTGACGCCCGACAACGACACCAGCACCTGCTTACCGCCACGGATCGCCATCACAGTTTTGCTCACTACCGGCGACAGGCTGTCGATGTACGGCTGTCTGCCGAGCAAATCCACGTCTTCCAGCGTCAGGGAACGTTCAAAATCAGGACGCGGTTTATCCCAGCCCAGACCGGGCTGAATTTCGATGGTGCTGGTACCAAGCTGGCTTATCTGGCTGAGAATGCTCTGCCGTGCGCCCTCGCCCACCGCCATCGAGGACACCACCGAAGAGATGCCGATAATGATGCCGAGCATGGAAAGAAAGGCGCGGATCCGGTGTCCGAGCAGGGAACGCCACGCCATGCGCACCGCTTCTTTCAGACTCTGCCAGAGCGGCGTGCGTCCGGTGGCGGCAATGGCCGGTAATCCCTGAGATTTGCCCTGCTGCATCACCGGATTGATACGATCCGCGACAATCTCGCCGTCGTGGATTTCGACAATACGCTGACACTGTTCGGCGATACTGCGATCGTGGGTGACGATAATCAGCGTATGCCCGGCCTGATGCAGGCCATGCAAAATCGCCATCAGCTCCTGACCGCTGGTGCTGTCGAGCGCGCCGGTCGGCTCATCGGCGAGGATCACCGGCGCACCGTTCATCAGTGCCCGCGCAATACTGACACGTTGCTGTTGCCCGCCGGAAAGCTGCGCGGGCCGGTAATTCATGCGGTTGCCGAGGCCTAACCGGTTGAGCAAATGTTCCGCCCGCGCCTGACGCGCCGCCGCGGGCATGTCGGTATACAGCGCCGGAATGGTGACGTTTTCGAGGGCCGTGAGATACGGCATCAGGTGATAGCGCTGAAAAATAAAGCCCAGATACTGGCTGCGCAGTTGCGCCAGCTGTTCGCTGGTCGCCACATGCGCAGGCACATCCATAATGCGCATTTCGCCTTCCGACGGCTTATCCAGACAACCGAGAATGTTCATCAGCGTCGATTTACCTGAACCGGACGCGCCGATAATCGCCAGCATTTCCCCGGCATTGACGCGCAGGGAAATATCTTTGAGCACGGTGACGGCAGCGTTGCCCTCACCAAAACGGCGGGAGATATGCGAAAGTTCGATAACCGGAGAATTAGCCATTTGCCGTCTCCGCCTCATTTTGCATCATCACCACGTGCTCACCTTCGCGCAGCCCGTCTTTCACTTCGACAAACTGACGGTCATTGATGCCCGCACGGATCACCCGTTGTTCGGTCTTGTCGCCGTTCACCACCTGCACCTGATAACGGTCATCGCCCAGTGGCTGACCCAGCGCCATCACCGGCAGACGCAGCACATTTTTGGCCTGCTCGGTGATGATAAATACCTGCGCGGTCATTGAGGTGCGCAGCAGATGATCGGGATTCGGCACGCTGAACACGCCGTTGTAATAGACAGCAGAAGGTTGCTGAGTCTGGCTGCTGGTGCTTTCATCCTGTAAGGCGTCGTTTGGCGCGTCCTGCAAGGTGCCCATGACGCTCTGATAACGATGTTTGGGATCGGCGACCACGTAAAACCATAGCGGCTGACCAGGATGCACTTTCAGGATGTCGGTTTCTGAAATACGGGTTTGCACCGTCATGGTATCGACGTTGGCCAGCACCAGAATGGTCGGCGCGGTCTGCGAGGAGACCACGGTTTGCCCTTCTTTGGTGACGATGCCGAGCACCTGCCCGTCCACCGGTGCCAGGATCCGCGTATAGCCCAGATTGGCTTTCGCCGTTTCCAGCGCCATCTGCGCCTGCACAATCTGCGCTTCGTTGACTTTGATCTGCGCTTTCTGGGTATCGACTTTAGCCTGCGCCTGCTCGAGATTACTTTTGGTACCTGAGCCATCGCGGTCCATCTGTAACTGACGTTTCAGTTCCAGCTGATATTGCGTGAGCGTGTACAGCGACGCCTGTTTTTGCGCCACGGCACTGTCGAGTTCCGCTTCGGATTTACGCAGTTCGCTCTGTTGCAGCGTCGGATCGATTTCGGCCAGTAACTGGCCTTTGGTGACCCGGTCGCCCGCACGGACATACAGTTTCTTTAACTGACCGTTGACCTGCGCACCGACGTTGACCTGCGCGGAAGGCTTGAGGATACCGGTCGCCAGTACGGTTTTTTCGATATCCCCGCGACCTATGGCCTGTGAGACCAGCGGCGCGGCGGTGCCGGACATCATGCTGTGTACGCCGTACGCAGCCCCGGCCAGCAGGATCAACACCACAAGGATCAGCGTATAAAATGCCTTGCGGTGTCCGGCGGCGATGTGTCTGATTGAGAAACTCACGCCGGTTCTCCTTGCGGGGTGATAGCGGAAATCACAGCGCCCGTTGTCGCGGCGACACGGCCATCTCTCATTACACAGACCCGATCAAACAACGCCAGCGCGGTTTCACTGTGCGTTACGGTGATCAGGGTTTTTCCGTATTCACGGCAATGGCTGATCAGGGTTTGCATCACCTGCTGCGCCGTCTCTTCATCGAGATTGGCCGTCGGCTCATCCAGCACCATCACCGGACAATCGCTGTACATCGCACGTGCCAGCATCAGACGCTGACGTTGCCCCAGCGACAGCGCGGGATGGCTTTCGCGGATCAGCGCGTTTTGTTTGCCTGGCAGACGGTCGATCACCTCCGTCAGATTCAGCCCGCGCAGCGACTTATCGATACGCAGCTGCTTCTGCGCGTCGTGTTCACGATCAAACAGCGTGATGTTTTGCAGAACGCTGGTATTGAACAGGATGTCCTCCTGGCTTTGCAGGAAGAACAGCTTCTGTGCCTGACGGCTGCTGACCGGCTGTCCGTCGGCCAGGATTTCTCCGCCCTGAGGTTCGATAAGTCCGGTAATGACTTTCAGCAGCGTACTTTTCCCCGCGCCCGACTCACCAACAATCGCCAGCGTTTCGCCATGACGCACCGTCACCGACACGTGGTCCAGCACCGGTTTACCGGGATCGTAAGCAAACTGAAGTTCCCGGTAGCTGAGCTCCTGGCTGAAACGGACAGGCGGCAGTAAGTCGCCGGCGGCCTCTTCCCTGACCGGCGGGAACAGATCGGCGGCGCGGGTATCAATCACGTGCAGCTGGTTCTTTTGCAGCACGGAGAAGAAAATCTGCGTGATGTAAGCGGTAAAAATCTGACGGACAAAGCTGTAGGCGAAGAATTCACCCAGTGAAATCCGGTTATCTTTCAGCAACGGCAGCGCCAGCAGCATAAAGAACACCATCTCGAGGCTGCCAATCAGCTGATACAGGCTGCTTTTCACCTGCTCGTACACTTTCTGTTTCTGGCGGCAGTCAAACAGCGACAGCGCATATCCGGCGAATGCCGCCTGACGCTGGCTGTTCAGTCCGGCGGATTTGAGCGTGGCGAAACCCTGAATAGTTTCCAGCAGGAAGTCGCTTTGTTCTGCACTCTTTACCTGAACCTGCTGGGTGTAATAGCGGTCGCGGAAAATCGCCCAGACGCTGACCAGCCCCATCAGCGTGACGCCGATGGCGGAAATACCGGCCAGCAGCGGGCTGATATAGCACATCACCGCCAGCGCAATCACGCCGACGACCCAGTCCACGCGCAGGCCGTTGTCCAGCTCGATTTTTTGCGCCGCCGCCATCTGCCAGTTGGAGAAACGGCTGTAGATTTCACCGGGGCTGCGTTTCTCAAAGAAAGAGAGCGTGTTGTTCAGCAACCGGGCAAAACCGCTGACGCTTTGCATCACGACAAAACGTTTGATAAACCGCTCGGTCACGCTGCGCACAATAAACGCCAGCAGCGTCGAGACCACGAAGGCCAGCAGATAATAGAAATACGGGAATTCGGTTTTGCCGCCGGAAGAGAAAACGTTGTTGATTGCCGAACTGACCATCACCGGCATGATGAACAAGGTCAGTGACACCAGAAATGCCAGCAACATCAGCTTGTAAATGCCGGGGATCGCTGCCGTTTGTTTCAGGCTCATGCATTCGAGTGCGCGGAAACGACGCGTGCGCGGCTGTTTTTCTGCCGGTTGCGCAGTGCGCGGCGCCTCCTGATCGAGCACCACCGCGTAACCACTGATTTCAGATCTGAGCGCGGCAACCGGCAGAAGCTGTTCGCCAATCGCCGGATTCATCACGCAAACATAGCTCCCCTGACGATAGGCCAGCAGGACATAGTGACTGGCACCGTAGTGCAAAATGGCGGGTAAAGGCAGTTCTGCCAGCTCATCGAAATCAAACGCCACCGGGTACGCCGGGATCGCCAGCTCAGATAAGATGTCGCACAGGGTCGACAGCGCGGTGCCGTGAGACGATGTCGGGAAACGTTCGCGTAACACGTCCAGCGGCGCGCTGATGCCCTGAGTTTCCGCCAGCATAGAAACACAGGCCAGCGCGCATTCGTTCGTTTCTGCCTGATAAACCAGCTTAGGAATAATATTATCCATAATCGATACCTTAAAACGCCCTGTTCTTTTCAGTAATATCGCTGCGCTGTTGCGGATGGGTTTTCACTCATTAATAAAAAATAACGAATGTGAATGCCACAGCATCCAGTCGGTTGAATGTTCACGAATACTTTGTTCAATAATGCGCGGCATTTTTTCTTTTAATTCTTTTGCACTGACCGGGTCATGAATAACGATATTCAACCCCTTGTCATAATAAAGATGATAAAAAATCACCTTCGCAGACATCATTCGTGCCAGCCGGGTAATACCGCTGTGTAAACTGGCGGGACGACCAAATATCCGGCAGGATAATTTTTCAGCTTTGTCTTTACTGGCGAACTGCGTGAAATCAGGCGTGATATCCGGGAATAAAATAATATTCCGCTGGTTATCGGCTGCCTCCATGACCGACGTCATCAGATTCCCGGCAATATTTTTATTATCTTCATGTATCGAACAATAGGTCAGATCGACGCCACCCAGTTGCCGTTCCGCTGCGGAATGTGCATCCGCGCTGCGCGAGGTAATGACCGTTGCTTTACCCGGAAACGCCGCGGCACCGACCATGGTACTGAGTACGTCCGACACCATGTGTAGTGGCGCGAGGATCACCGGCTGACCGGCGCGTTGCAGCGGCTCGACCACCGCATTGAGCCGGGCCGAGCAGTCGGCCAGCTCACGTAATGCACGGCGATTCTGTCCGTAGGTCACCGCCTGAATCAGCAGCTGTCGCCGCTGGGTCAGCCAGATATAATCAAATTTCTTATTGTCATTCATCAGACACTGACGGTTAGACTGCGCAACCGCCGCCCGTAATTTCACATCGCGGCCTGTCAGCCCTAAAAAGCGTCTGACGTGGGACAAAGCAAAAATAACGCGATAATGCATGTGGCGGAATAATAAACAATGCGCCCTGTAGCCAGTAAGCCGGAGTTTATACAAAAACCACTGACATCTGACGGTGAGGTTTTTCCAAAACAGCGCGCACCACAGGGCAACGAATTTCATTATTTCTCCGGCGCCTGATCATTCTTCAAAATAGAGAGTAATTTGTCAGAGAATGAAGGGAAATCACGATCCTGAATCGCTACCCATTTTTTAGCCACAATAAAGGTCGGGGTGGCATTAATGTCGTAATACTGTGAAACGCGGGTCATATAATCGAGCAGGTCTTTGACCTCTGCCGACTGACTGACTTTATGGTATTCATCGACATTTATCTTATTCTCTGCCAGCCACGCATCTCGTTTTGCAGGATCACCCAAATCGATGTGATTTTTCATGACCGCATCATAGGCGCTCTCACGGTGGGCTTCTTCAATGCCCATCACCTGCAATGTGGCAAATACCGGTGCAAAGCGCGCCAGTCCGCCCTGATTATCCAGGCTGAAGTGCAGGCGAACCAGTTTTTTACCCGCTGGCATACGTTTTTCCAGCGCCTCAACATTCTTTTCGTTTAATGCACAGTAATGACAACCGTATGAGAAGATTTCAATAATATCTTCCCCATCCGTAATCGGACTTTTGGCTACTTTATCCGCCGACAGCGACGTCAGTACCTGTTGTCCGTCATCGCTGGTTTGGTTGCGCACAAGGTAATGGATCCAGGCTGTCGTAATCAGCGCTGAAATAACCGCGACAAAAACGGTATACGCCAGAATGGGCAGAATTCTTTTTTTCATGGGAGGCTTTTCATCCTGAAATAATAATACGCGACGCTCACCGGGGAAATATCAGGCGGGCGTTGTATATGAAATACAACGCCCTGTCAGAAAAACAGTAAAACTATTTATTCTGATTTAATAAGAAACGGATGTTTCTCAGCCTACGTTACCGCAGTTGATGATTGCTGCAGCGGTGAAGGTTTTAGTCACAACACCATTTTTGTCAGTACAAGTTTTCACTGCATTACAAACAGTTGCATCACCCACCAGGTTTAATTCAAAGCTGTTTACGCAAGTCGTGGTACCGCCAACAATTGCGCTTGCTTCATTCATGTTGATCTTTTTCATCTGTGATATCCTTATTTAGTTAGAATTAATATAACAATAGTCTGGAGATATTATTCACTGACCTGTTTCCAGTGATTCCCCGCACAGAGAAAACATGATTAAAACATGTCCCCCTGCACTCCGAAATAATCCCCTTGAATAAAAACATTCAGGATTTCATTATCGGATGCGGCGCATTGTAACGGCGGTTTTTTAATTGGGCAATACACCTGAAATGACATAAAGCGAGCAAACTCAACCGTTCGGTTACACAGGTCACAGGAGTTTTCTGATATAAAATTAAGATAAAGCGCACCGGATAAATTCAGCCGTGCCCGATGCCAGATCTGCCTGATTTATGATGCAGGATATTTCTCAGATAATATTAAGAATAGCGGATCCTGAGACGGCAAAATTTTTTAAAAATAATTTGAGGGAAACGTTATGCAAAGCATTTGCGGGGACACAGGGAGGAAAAACGCAGGAAAGGGAGCCAACATCCCATCCGCTCCCTGTCACAGAAAACGGATGGGCACAACACGTTCTTCATCAGAAACCTAATGAATCCAGCAGATCATCAACCTGTTCTTGCGAGGCCACCACGCCGACACCGTTAGCGTCGAGTTGCGGGCCGTTCAGCAGGCTGTCAGTTTCGCGTTTCTGCTTAACCTGTTGTTCTGGAATATTTTCCATCAGCACCATCAACAGCTGATTTTCAATTTCCTGAACCACGGTCATCATGCGTTTGATTACCTGACCGGTCAGATCCTGGAAGTCCTGCGCCATCATGATTTCCATCAGCTGAGCATTGGTAAAGCTGGTGTGCTCAGGGATCTCTTTCAGGTAGCTGCGGGTGTCTGTCACCAGCTCGCGTGCATCCGATAATTCAATCGGATTCTCAAACCATTCATCCCAGCGCTTATCGAGTTTCTTCGCGGCAGATTCAAGTTTGTTCTGACGAGGTTGCGCGGCTTCCACACAGTTCAGGGCGCGCTCGGCGGCCTGTGCTGTCATGGTGACCACATAATCGAGACGATCGCGTGCATCCGGGATCGCTTCAGCTGCCTGAGCAATGGCCTGATCCAGGCCAAGTTCACGCATACTGTCACGCAACATACGGGTCAGTTGCCCAATGCGGGCGATGATATCGCCCGCGGTTGCTGCATCATTTGCAGGCATTGGTATCTCTGCCATAGGTGTGCTCCTACATGCCCAGTTTTTCGAATATTTTGCCCAGCTTTTCTTCCAGCGTGGCGGCGGTAAATGGTTTCACGACATAACCACTGGCACCGGCCTGCGCGGCGGCAACGATGTTTTCTTTCTTCGCTTCTGCCGTCACCATCAGCACCGGCAATTTAGCCAGCGCGCCATCTGCACGGATGGTTTTGAGCAGATCCAGACCGTCCATGTTTGGCATGTTCCAGTCGGATACCACGAAGTCAAAACCGCCAGCACGCAGTTTGTTCAGCGCATCAACGCCGTCTTCCGCTTCTTCAACGTTGTTGAAGCCCAGCTCTTTCAGCAGGTTACGCACGATACGACGCATGGTAGAGAAGTCGTCTACTACCAGGAATCTCAGATTTGGATCGGCCATGTTTTATCTACTCCTAAGGTTTGCTACCCAGCACAAGGCTGAAAAATTAAATACGTAATGCCTGACCGGCTGATATTTGTGCCAGCATCCGCTGACTGATTTGGCTGAGATCCACCACTTCGTTTACGCCGCCGGTGGCGATAGCCTCGCGAGGCATACCGAAAACCACACAGCTGGCTTCGTTTTGTGCAAGGGTATAAGCCCCCGCGCGGTGCATCTCGAGCATGCCGGCAGCGCCGTCATTGCCCATTCCCGTCAGGATCACCCCGACGGCATTGCGTCCGGCGAACTGCGCCACCGAACGGAATAACACGTCAACCGACGGACGATGGCGGTTCACTGCCGGACCGTCGTTCAACTTAACCTGATAGTTGGCGCCACTGCGCGCCAGTTCCATATGCCGGTCGCCCGGCGCAATATACGCGTGACCCGGCAAAACGCGTTCGCCGTCCTCGGCCTCTTTCACAGTGATCTGACACAGCTTGTTCAGACGTTCCGCAAACGAGCGGGTAAAACCCGGTGGCATATGTTGTGTAATCATCAGTGCCGGACAGGTCGGCGGCAGCGGTTGTAGCACGTGGCGGATAGCCTCGGTGCCACCGGTCGATGACCCGATCGCAATCAGCTTTTCACTGCTCAGCAGCGGCGTATGGCTGAGAATGCGCGGCTGTTCGGTATTGACGCTTTTATTCAGACGCGCTTTTGACGCGGTACGAATTTTGTCGGCAATCATTTCGCTGTAAGCCAGCATGCCTTCGCGGATCCCTAGCTGCGGCTTGGTGACGAAATCAATCGCCCCCAGTTCCAGCGCACGCAGGGTGATTTCCGAACCTTTACCGGTCAGCGACGACACCATGACCACCGGCATCGGGCGCAGGCGCATCAGCTTTTCCAGAAAATCCAGTCCGTCCATACGCGGCATTTCAACATCCAGCGTCAGTACGTCAGGGTTGAATTTTTTGATGAGATCACGCGCCACCAGCGGATCCGGCGCAGTCGCCACCATTTCCATATCCGGATGGCTGTTAATGATTTCAGTCATCAGCTGACGCATTAACGCCGAATCATCGACGCTCAACACTCTGATTTTATTCATTACCTCTCCTTGGCGAGGCCGTAGACGGTCTGACCGCGCAAATAAAATTCCCGGCTGATTTGGCTGAAGTTCTCGGAGTGTCCCGCAAACATCAGACCGCCCGGTTTAAGTAACGGAACAAACCGGCGTAAAATTTTCTCCTGTGTTTCTTTATCGAAATAAATCATCACATTACGGCAGAAAATCGCATCAAAAGGACCGTTAAGCTGCCACTGGTTCGCCAGCAAATTCAGTTGCTGGAAAGCCACCATCTGCGCCAGCTCGGGACGCACACGCACCAGGCCGCTGTGAGGGCCGGTGCCTTTGAGGAAAAATTTCTGTAACTGCTGCGGGCTGAGCGTGCGCAACTCTTCCAGCCGGTAAACGCCCGCCGTAGCTTTTTCCAGCACCTGCGTATCAATGTCACTGGCCTGAATACGGCAGCTCGCCATGCGCGGACCCAGCGCTTCACTGAGCGTCATGGCGATGGAATACGGCTCTTCACCTGTCGACGCCGCCGTGCTCCACACACTGTAATTATTCGGGCGGGATCGGGCATGCTCCGCCAGGATCGGGAAGTGGTGTGCTTCACGGAAAAACGCCGTCAGGTTGGTGGTCAGTGCGTTAATAAACGCCTGCCATTCCGGGCTGTTGCTGTCGTTTTCCAGCAACGCCATATAACTGCCAAAGTCGTTCAGCCCGAGGATACGCAACCGCCGGACCAGGCGGTTGTAGACCATTTCGCGTTTATGGTCTGCCAGTACAATTCCTGCACGTTGATAGATAAGTTCACTTATCCGGCGAAAATGGGTATCTGACAGCGGTAAACGCTGGATCATCTGTGCCATGATCGACGTGTTATCAGCACTCATTGGCGAGCCTGGTTGATTCATGGTGCAGCTCCATTAAAGGGACAGGTGGTGTAACGGGTACCCAATTCACTCTTCATCCGCTGACTGTTCATCCGCGACTTTTCATCAGATGGCCTTATCAGAAGGTTTCCCAGTTATCCGCAGAACCTGCTCGCGCGGGCGCCGCAATTAACGCGGGTTGCGCCACCTGACGTGGTGTAAAGCCCTGCGCCGGACTGTTGTGGCGCGGCTGAGCACTCCCGGCGGAGGCAAGACGGAACACCGAGACCGCGCGGGTCAGGTTTTCAGACTCCGCTTCCAGCGTATGCGTGGAAGAAGCAGCCTGCTGAACCAGCGTGGCGTTCTGCTGCGTCACCTGATCCATCTGCGTGACGGCTATAGAAACCTGTTCGATGCCGCGACTTTGCTCGTCTGAGGCTGAGGCGATTTCGCCCATGATGTCGGTCACACGGGTCACGGCACGAACGATGTCATCCATGGTGTTACCGGCGGATTCCACCAGCACGGAACCCTGGCTGACGCGACTGACAGATTCATCAATCAGCGCTTTGATTTCTTTCGCGGCCTGTGCGCTGCGTTGTGCGAGGCTGCGCACTTCACCGGCTACCACCGCAAATCCGCGCCCCTGCTCACCGGCACGGGCGGCTTCAACGGCGGCGTTCAGCGCCAGAATGTTGGTCTGGAACGCAATGCCATCAATCACGCTGGTAATGGCACTGATTTTTTTCGAACTGCCCGCGATGTCATTCATGGTCTTCACCACATTGCCGGTCAGTTCGCCGCCTTTTTCTGCGGTATTTGATGCATCACGCGCCAGCTGTGTCGCCTGACGGGCGTTCTCAGCGTTCTGCTTCACGGTGGCGGTCAGCTGTTCCATGCTGGCGGCGGTTTCTTCCAGCGCAGAGGCTTGTTGTTCGGTACGCGAAGACAAATCGGTATTGCCCGCCGCGATGCCTTTCAGGCCAGCGAACATGGTGTCAGCGCCGTGGCGCACAGTACGCACCGTTTCTGCCAGCGAGGTCTGCATCTGTTGCAGGCTTTCGAGCATCACTTTGATTTCGTAGCGCCCTTCCGCCACGATCGGCGCAGAAATATCGCCGGAACCGATACGGTCAAAATGGGCACGCATGGTGGTCAGCGGACGGAACAGGATCCGGCGGGTAACGACCAGCGCCAGGGCGGTCAGCGCCAGCAACAACAGTGTGATCACCGTGGTGTTGATCATCACGCTCTGATAAGACGCCGCAGTCTGGGTCTGTGCCTGCTGGAAACGGCCACTGACATAGGCGACATAATTACCAACTTCCTGCTGGAACTGATCCTGATATTTTTGCGTCGGACTGGCGAGAAACGCCTCCATGTCACCGCGCGATAACGAATCAATCAGCACCTGCAACATGCCGTGCAGTGCTTCGTAGCTGGCTTTGTTAACGGTGGTCAGCTCGGAAGCCTTTTCGGTTCTGCGTGGCAGCGCCAGGAAAGCAGCGTAAGAATCCTCAGCACTTTTCAGGCTGTTTTTCGCGTCAACCATCAGTTGCGTCACGGTTTCCTGAGGCTGTTTCAGCGCCAGACGCGTGGCCGCGCGGTTCAGTGTGTTGCGGGTTTGCAGCAGATATGACCAGCTCTGGTTCAGCGCGTCACGCTGCTCAGCAGTATTCGATATCTGCTCAAAATTCATTTTATCCGTGTGGGCGGCATAAAGTGATAAGCCACTGCTCACCAGTTGCATCACAAAAAATACTATCAATAACAAAAACATGCAGGTGGACACACGGATGTGCTTAAACATGGATAACCTCGTTAGGTGTCAGCCCTGACCGGCACCTTATTTCTTAATACCCTTGTTATTCAGGTCTGCAGAGTCGTTGGCTGCGCTGAGTCCCCGAATCACTTACTGAAGTAAGCTCATCGGGATTTCCTCGTTTGCCGCCTTTCTGCAAACCTGACTATTTTGGGTAGCGATGTTGACGTACGTGCTTAGAAGGTTTCCCAGTTCTCAGTTAAATCTGTACTTTGTGCTCCACCTTTTCCGGCTTTAGAACCTGAAAGGTTCGGAGTCAACAGAGGCAGCCTTGCCGAAGAGGCCGGGTTCTGGCGCACGTTGTTATTTGTGGTCTGACTCAGCGTAAACACCGCCACAGATTGCGTCAGCAGGCTGGCCTGCTCTTCCAGTGCCGCCGAAGCGGAAGCGGATTCTTCAACCAGTGAGGCGTTCTGCTGCGTCACCCGATCCATTTCAGTAATAGCTTGTGCGACCTGCTCGATCCCGCGGCTCTGTTCATCAGATGCCGAGGTGATTTCGCCCATAATGTCAGTCACACGTGTGACGGCATTCACCATGTCATTCATGGTTTCGCCGGCACTTTCTGCCAGTACTGAACCGGTATTAATGCGGCTGACAGAATCGTCAATCAGCCCTTTAATTTCTTTTGCTGCCTGCGCGCTGCGTTGCGCCAGGGTACGCACTTCACCTGCCACAACCGCAAATCCACGTCCCTGCTCACCTGCACGGGCGGCTTCAACCGCGGCGTTCAGCGCCAGAATGTTGGTCTGGAAGGCAATTCCGTCGATCACACCGGTGATGTCGGTGATTTTCTTCGAGCTGCTGGCGATGTCATTCATGGTATCAACCACGTTTGCCACCACTTTGCCGCCCTTCTGCGCGGTTTCTGACGCGCTCAGTGCCAGCTGGCTGGCCTGACGGGCGTTTTCGGCGTTCTGTTTCACGGTCGCGGTCAGCTGTTCCATGCTGGCGGCAGTTTCTTCCAGCGCCGATGCCTGTTCTTCGGTACGGGAAGATAAATCACTGTTACCCGCCGAAATTTCGCTGGCGCCGCTGTAAATAGCATCAGCACCGTGACGTACACCGGTAACCGTGCGGATCAGTTCGTCCTGCATGTACCTGAGACTATCGGCAAGCTGGCCGATTTCATTACGGCTTTTCACGACTATTTCATGCGTGAGATCACCGGTGGCAATTTTGCGGATGGTTTCAACGATATTTTTCAGAGGATGGATCAGGATCCGCTGCACGCCGGTCCAGGCCAGAATGATGAAGACCAGCAAGACAATCAGGACAGAACCGAGCATCCACATCGCGTGTTTGAAGGAGTTTTCACTCACTTTCACCGCGTCGTTGTACAGGTGATCGTTCTGGTCGATATAGGTCACGAACGCTTTTTCGAAGTTGTCCTGATATTGCTGTGTAGGCTGTTCGAAGAAGTCGTTAATGCGGCCCAGACCAATCAGCTCGATCAGCTCAGAAAGCGCATCATGCAGAACCTGATACTGCTTTTTGGCATCGGCGGCGAACTGCGGATTCTGGCTGGCATCCACCGGGATTTTTTGATAGTTGGCGAAATGCTGATCGGCAATTTGCAGATCTTTCGTCGCCGTATCAACCAGCTCTTTCACCGTGGCACCGCTGCCCATCTGGTTAGCGTCGAGCATGAAACGGATACCCGCCCGGTTGAGCGTGTTACGGGTCTGCAGCAGATAAATCCAGCTGGCGTTGAATTCTGCCTGCTGTAAGCGGATCTGCTGAGACGTGGTGAAGTTGTCTTTGTCTGTCTTCAACGATTTAAAGAACAGGCCACCGGATACCAACTGTAAAGCACCGAAGACCACCAGTAAGATCACGATCCCCGTGACCACTTTCATACGGTTAAACATGTTGTTCCTTTTTGAATTGAATTTATCTTTAATAGTTATCGGCAGAAAGTGAGGGAACTTTATGTGATGAGGATCGGATTTTTTCGGGGAGACGCGAAAGGTCAGGCAACAGTGGCGACAAAACTCTTCAACAGCGCGATGCGTTGAGCGTCAGGGTTCACCAGCAGATCGTTATGGATGGTCAGCACAACACCCTTGAGTAATTCGGTGGTGTTGTCGATTTGGGACAAATTTTTAAGCTTTTCGATATCATTGCCGATTTCACGCCCTTTCAGCGAAAGACGCTTATTCGCCAGACCGGTCGCCAGTTCGGACGTCAGCATAGTCACCAGACGCATTGCGCCTTGCGGACTGGAAGCCAGATGATGGATATAATATTTAAGCAATAACGGCACGAAATCAGGGGTTGCCCCCAATTCCGCACTCGCCATATTCAGCAGATCAATCATGTGCGCAGGCACACGGCTTTCCACGGCTTTGCGTTGTATCTGCAACTGCTTTTTGATAGCTGGCACAGACTGATAAGGGATCACCGCGACGTTGCCGCAGGTTTTACACACGCCCGCGATGATATTTTTCACCATACCGCTGCCGTCATCGAACGGTACATCGCGCAGCTGATAACTCACCGTACGGAAAGCCTCACAGACGTTACACACCGCCTTTTTCTCGTCTCCGACTTTATAAATAATCATATTATTCCTTAATGATGAACGCTGATAAAAACACTGGCAGGCTCTGTAAAGTACCACTTGATGTACCAGGGTACTCCGGCACTACTGACAGTGATGATATGGACATCAATACTGCTGTCAAAATGGTAGGGACGAATCTGATAATTATCTCCAGATGCCCTGCCGATTAAGGCAGCCACTTCATAGGGCGAGATGTCGCCCGTACTCAACAAATTCTTAAGCTGAATCCCGCGTCGTGCCTCAAACTCAATATTTCCATTCTTTAAACATTCGATCACCTTCCATTTGATCTCTCTGAAACTCATGTGGCCTCAATGTACGCCAGTTGTCGTACTTAATCAAATTATCATTTGGCTTCCCGTTTTTTTCGTTAAGCCCCGTCCCGCAGGGCTATAACGCCATAAGCAGTAAAATGATGCGCAGGAAAAATAATTATTTTTCAGGCAAATGGAAGAGGTTACGCAGAACAGCGCGAGACATTCTGCAACGCTGATTTTTAAAGTCAGTACGGCTCGCACGTTACCGTTTTACGCCGACCCTTATCGTTGAAGAGGAAATAACTCATCAGCGCCAGGATCCACACACCCGCCGCGCCATAGATCAGAATGACGGCAAAGCCATCCGTCAGCGCCTGAGCAATCTGCGCAGTTTGTAATCCTTCAACCACCGATCCGCCTGCAATACGTTCTGCCAGCGAAGACAACTCTCCCGCTGCCGGCATAACTTTTTTAAGGCTGGCGGCAATTCCTGCCACCAGCAGACTCCCCATCAGGGCAATGTTGACAGCCAGCGTGATCAGCCGCGCGCTGATATCAATACCCGACGCCATTCCCGCACGGTTTGCCGCGACGGAACCGGTGGTGGTGTTCGTGACCGGCGTATTGGTCAGCCCGAGCGCCATGCCTGCCAGCAGTGCGCCCGGCAATAAACTCAGATGATGAACGACGGCGATGAGCATCAGGATAAAGCCCGCGCCGATAGTGAATAACCCGAACGGGATAATGCGGGACGCGCCATAACGTGCGGTCAGTTTTTCACCGACCGGTGGCATCAGCAACGTGGGCAACGTGTAGGCCAGCAATGCCAGACCGGTCGTGACGCTGTCATAACCCAGTCCGCTCTGGTAATACACCGGCAGATAAATCATCAGTGGCCAGAAGCTGAAATTCATGCCCACCGAGCCCATCAGCGCACCGGAAAATGCGCGGACGCGGAATACAGAGAAATCAAACATCGGATGCGGATGACGTTTTTCAATCCAGATAAACATCGCCGCACTGAGGGCGGTCACCAGCAGAACGGCACGCGCGATGACGCTGCCCCAGCCCAGGCTGCTGCCCTGAGTAATGAGAAACGTTGCGCCCATGACCGTGACCGATAACGTGATTAATCCGCAGAGATCCAATTTTTTAGCCTGTCCGTCACGGGATTCCACCACGTTTTTCAGCGCCAGAATCAGGGTCAATATGGCGATAAAAACATGAACCAGAAACACCCAGCGCCAGTTAAACCACGCGACCAGTATGCCGCCGATGATCGGCCCAAATCCCAGGCCGAAACCAAACGTAATCCCCCATGCGGCAAACGCCTGACTGCGCGCTTTTCCTTGCGGAAATTGCGAAGACAATATCGCAATCAGACACGTCAGCATTGCGCCACCGCTCAGCCCCTGTGCGAAACGCGCGGCGATAAGCCATTGCGAACTTGTGGCAAGACCACACATCAGCGAAGTCAGCCCGAAGGCGATAATACTGATAATAAAAACCCGTTTCCGGCCATAGCGGTCCGCCAGCGTACCGGTCGCCATCAGCACCGTGGTACAGGCCAGCGTGTAGGCGTTCATGATCCACTGAAGTTCGCGGAAGCTGGCATGCAGTTCCTGTTCAAGTACCGGTGATAAAACGGGAACGCTGGAAATCTCCAGCCCGGACATCAGTGCAGCAAGGCAGACGGCCATCAGCGCCAGTGTGTTCTTCATGCTTAAATCCTGCGATGAGTTAAAGACACACAGCATGAAAGATTGGCGGCACAGTAGAAATCAGCCCGTATGCCATGTATCGTCAAGATTATGCCAACCTGATGGTTTTCCCTGTGTGCAAAACGCTGGTCTGCCCCTGATGTCTTCCCCGCGCAATCCTGCTCCGCGAAACCGGCGGCTGGTGCTGCTGGCCTATGAATGTCTGTGTACCTTCGAATTCGGCACTGCCGTCGAAGCCTTTGGCCGCGCCGATGAACTCACCGGCGAGCCGTTGTACGACTTAGCCGTCGCATCGGTCGAGGAAGGGACGTTCGGCGCACAAGGCGGCGTGCGGCTGGTGGTCGATGGCGGGCTGGAACTGCTGGAAGATGCCGGAACGATTGTGATCCCCGGCTGGCGAAGCATCCACGAACCGGCCTCTGACCGGCTGATTGCCGCGCTGCAAAAAGCGCACAGCAACGGCACACGGATTGTATCGATTTGCGCGGGGAGTTTCGTGCTTGGCGCTGCCGGTTTGCTAGACGGCAAACGCGCCACTGCGCACTGGAACAGCACCGATGTTCTGGCACAAAGATTCCCGAAAGTGCAGGTTGAGCACGGCATGATTTATGTCGATGAAGGCAGCATCATTACCTCTGCCGGTGGTGCAGCGGGCGTCGATTTGTGTCTGCATCTGATCCGCCGCGATTACGGCATTGAAGTGGCGAATCGCACGGCACGCCGGATGGTGACACCGCCGCTGCGTGAAGGAAATCAGGCACAGCTGATCCAGCAACCGGTTCCGCGGTATCCGGCAAAAACGCTCGCCCCGTTGCTTGATGATTTACGCAGCCATCTCAATACGCCCATGGTGATTGATCAGCTTGCTGCACAAGCCGGAATGAGCCGCCGCACCTTCCTGCGTCGTTTCCATGATGCAACCGGCACCACGCCCGGCGAATGGATGCTGAGCGTGCGGCTGGAAAAAGCCTGCGCCCTGCTGGAAAACGGCACGCTGAGTATTGACCGCGTCGCCGAACAGGCCGGTTTTGGATCGCCGGAAACGTTGCGGCATCATTTCCGCCAGCGGCTGGGGACGACACCAACACAATGGCGGAAGGGGTTTGTTGAGCGGGATTTGGTGGGGTGAGTTTTGCGTTCAAAGGCTGGCTTTACGGCAGTGAACTACTAAAAGCCGCTTCAGCGGCATAAAGCGAATTTCTAAGCTGCCTATGCGGCAGTGAACAGTTAGGTTTTCAGGTTTACGCATTGAACTGTAAAAGATTATCTCTGTTTAGGCAGAAACACCCTCATTTTTATTGGTGATTCGGAGATTTAAAATCAATGCGTTAGAGATAGCGTAAAAAAGAGGGTTGCCTACAGGTAACTAAGTTTGCTGGCGTAATTGACGATTATTTACTTATCTGTTCGATGTACTAACTTTCTGAAAAATAATAAGTTGAAGGTTAAAACACAATTATTTTCTATTTAAAAAGCTAGTGTGCTGTTTCACCCAATTGAGGACTAATGAAATGGCGATTCCAGCTTATTTGTGGTTACAAGACGACGGCGGCGCACTTATTAAGGGTTCAGTTGACGTCAATGGTCGTGAACACTCAATCGAAGTCACATCTTTTAGCCACAACGTCAACATTCCTACTGATGGAAATACAGGAAAACTCACGGGCACGCGTATTCATGGTGCGCTCATTTTTGAAAAGGACTTTGATAGTTCTTCACCGTATCTGTTTAAAGCAGTGGCGACAGGACAAACATTACAGTCTGCTGAGTTTAAGTGGTACACCATCAATGACGCAGGTCAGGAAGTTGAATATTACAATATGTCGCTTGAGGGAGTAAAAATTGTCTCAGTGACACCCATGATGCATGACACTAAAACTGCAATCAACGTAGGCCATAAAGAACAAATCCAGATGAGATACGACAAAATTACCTGGCATTTCATTGATGGAAACATTCAATACAGTGACGCATGGAATGAACGTGTAACAGGATAAGTAAAGTATGGACACGACAGAACAAGCTAATGGCTATTATTTCAGTGGATTGTCAAACTTATCACCAGGTGAATTATTTTTTTGGGTTTTTCTTGATGAAACGGGAAAACAAATCGGGGTGGCAGATTTAGCAAACCTTGCTTTGATCATGCTCGGTCAACCAATGAAGGCAACGCGTGCTAAACCGCTCAACGCGACACCGGGGACGTCTATACTTAGCTATCATCTGCGGCAGTGGCTCAATATTGAAGTCAAACAATGGCGTACCTTGACAAATGGTAGCATCCGACGCTTAAAATTTTCCTATGTTTCAAACTTGGGGGCATTTGTTGGTCGGTGGATACCCTTTGTTGGATGGGTAATATTAGCTGACGATGTGGTTACCATCGCCTATAAAGCGACGAACCGCTACAACACGATTGCCAATGAGAAAGACCGCCTATGGTAAGCAATGAGGACATCATTGACTGGTACAATGAACGCTTTAATCAGCCCGGTTTCTTTTCTAAAAAACGCTGGCCTGTCACTATTAATACAAGTCTTTCTACCGGCGATTATGTGTGGGCGTGTGAAACAGGTGACGACATCATGAAAGAGTATTTTGATAAATTCAAAGTAGATCCCGCTAACTTTGATTTCGAGAAATACTGGCCAGCAGAAGCATCAGGATTTTCAATCTTTGCATTTTGTTCATGTGGCGGTGATTACGAAGAACCTATCCCTTTAACTCTTCAAATGCTTGCTGATTCCGCACGAGCGGGTAAATGGCTTTTTGACTGACTCAAATCTTTAAAGCCGTCTTCGGACGGTTTTAAACGTACGGTTATTTTTAGCTGCCTATGCGGCAGTGAACTGGACGCTGCTACCACGGTTTATGTGATGCGTTTTCTAAGCTGCCTATGCGGCAGTGAACCGAAATGACGTCATCGTGAAGCTTCACAATGCTTTCTAAGCTGCCTATGCGGCAGTGAACCCCTGTCTTCCCATAACTGAATATGGGCTTGCTTTCTAAGCTGCCTATGCGGCAGTGAACCCCTGTCTTCCCATAACTGAATATGGGCTTGCTTTCTAAGCTGCCTATGCGGCAGTGAACGAAGCGCTGACGCGTGAAATCCTTCAGCTCATTTTCTAAGCTGCCTATGCGGCAGTGAACGGCGGGGTCTGCGACGGCGGGCGCGGGTTTCTTTTCTAAGCTGCCTATGCGGCAGTGAACCAGAACCGGCTACAATCCGATAACCAATTTCATTTCTAAGCTGCCTATGCGGCAGTGAACGGCTGTTTCTGCAAATTGCATTAATTCAGCCATTTCTAAGCTGCCTATGCGGCAGTGAACTGTTAGGTTTTCAGGTTTACGCATTGAACTGTAAAAGATTATCTCTGTTTAGGCAGAAATACCCTCTTTTTCCTCAAGCTTTTACGCACTATTAAAATCAATGAGTTAGAAACAGCCCCAAAAAGAGGGTTATTTCTGAGATGCCATTAATACCCCATCCCGGCCTTCCCCTTCGCAGGGGAAGGAGCAAGACAGATCTCCCTTTAGCATCTGATTTTGCAAGATAATCAGAACGAAGGTTTTATTCGTCCTGGACTGGCGTGATCAAAAATCTTGCTGAACGGAGCGGCCTGAAGACCGGAGGCTTCAGGACCGAGAGAAGGCACCGCAACGCGGCAAGATTTTGCGCCACACACAGGAGCCGAGAAACATGTCCGTCGTGCCTGCGGCAGCGCGCAGTGAAAAGAGCGTGGAGTCCAGAGGCCCGCGCGACTGCGGGTCTCTGGGCCAGTGTGGGCGGCGAGCCCACGACCTTGACCTTAAGAGCTTGCCCTCAAAACCACGGCACGGTCGCCACCGCACTCAACCCGTATGCTCCAAACACCCCTTCAACAGGTTCTGTTAACAACGCCCCACGCCGGATAAACAATCTGAATGCTTCACCGGTCGAGAGGCTTTTCACGTGAATAAACGGCAGTGAAGTGATTTGCGATTTGCTGTCGGGGATACGCTCAAGGGCTTCCTCTTCGCTTAACCAGCCTCTTTTCACAGACCGGCGGCGCAGTCTTTCCGCACTGCTTTTCACCTGCACGCGACTAAAGCAGCAATGTTGCGCATTCGCCGGGACATCGCGAATTTCGCTGATAGCCACATGGTCATTCAGCCCCTTCATCCATAAGGTCTGGCCGAAGACCGTCAGTATCGCAGCCGTGCTGTGCAGCCGGATGATGTCGCCCGGTTTCTGCCCGTAATGCGGAAAACTGATGCCAATTTTACCCGCAGCATGTTTCCCCAGAGCGCGATGCAATTTGGCAAACAGCGCCGCCATCAGCAGATCGCTGCCAAATTCCGGATCGGGCAGGACGCGGATTTCCTGATAACTCTCCATGCTCGCCCCTTACTCGCCTTTCTCGCCGAAGACGCCGCCACGGATCAGCGTCGCCATCACGTAATGCTGTTGCTCTGTGTCTGGCTTTTTATCTTTCGTCACCCAGTTATCCAGCAGGGTGTAAAAATCCATTTTTTGCTTCGGCTGGCGATAGGCTTTGCCTTTGCTGGTTACAGAGCCATAAGGTTCGACGGCAATCGGGCCGAGTTCAAGTTCTGCCGCATCGGGATACCAGTCATCGATTGTGCGCAGCGCATTGCCGATTTTCTGTGAATGCAGCGCCGCAATGCCGCCCGCCTGATAGAGGATTTTGCTTTTCTTGCTTTCACGGCTTGAGTCTAAAACCAGTTCCTGTGAAGGGAATACTTCCTGACCTTCCCCTAAACGGACGAAAGCCTCGACGGTCAGCAACACAGATTCTTTGCCACTCAGCCCCTGATCAATCACTGCGGCCAGTTCAGCCAGATTGCCGGTGGGCTGACTGAACTGGCGCAGATTGTATCCGTCCGCCTCAAATTCCCAGCGCTGATTATTGTGCGTGACATGAACGGCAATGCCTTCCGCGCCGATACGGTTGCGCCAGAGAAAACGCCCGTTCGCCAGATTTTCCGCATAACGTGCGGACAGCGTTCCAAAGCCCTGTTCAGTGCGATAACCATCAATCACGGCGGTCAGCGCAGCCTGATAATCCTGATCGTTACACACCGACGGCGACGACAGATTGCCCAGCACGCGCAGGGTAAAGCGCAGCTTCAGGGTATCTGCATCGAACGGCAGCGCCGCGACATCAACACGTTGCAGGTTAGGTTTCTGGATTTCAGCATCCAGTTTGGTGGGATCAGTGGAAGCGGCATTTTTCATACGGTTGGAAATGGTGCCACGCACGGCTTTTTCCTGAATTTCGATCGGTTGCCATTTTCCGGCGTCGTTTGAATCCTTCCAGTTACCGGCAAACATTTGTGCATCTGAGTTTGCCAGTTTGCGTTCAAAGGCCAGGACTGACGCGGTTTTTACGGTGGTTTTGGTCATTGTGCTTTCCTTGTTTCAATGATTAGAAATCGGAGTGATCTTGTTCAGTTAAGTCGGCTTCCTGCAACGGTTTAGCGTGGCTGCAGATGTAGTGTTCAGTGCTGGCGGGGTAACGCCAGATAAGCTGATGAATATCGGTGACACGGTGCGGACTGCGCCATTCGCCGACGCCATAAGCAGCTTCGACAAAGCGGAACGGCGTTGAGGGATCACGGGTTTTTGCCACGTAGCCGGGCGCATATAGTGGCGAAATCGGGGTGAATCCCACCATCAGCGGCACCAGATAACCTTTCGCGGGTTTCGGCTGGTATTGCCATTGCACAGAGTCATCCTCCTGCTGTTCGGCACGGTAAGTCATCGTTGCGAAATCCAGCCACGCGTCGATCATTTCCGACTGCGGATCCTGCGCCTGGCATTCGGTAAAGTGCTGCGCCAGAAGTTCTGAGCGGTCAACCAGCGCGAAACCCGGCAATGCGCGATACATTTCACGACGGGTGATGTTTTGTAATTCATCGCCATTCTGCGGCAGCGTCATTACCCGTACCGGTTTCATGGAGGTCACCGTACCGCCCGCCAGCCGCTGAGCAACACACAACGTGTGCAGATGTTGTTCCAGTTCCCTGGCTCCTGTGTCGCCATACGCAATGCTCCCTTCACACTCAACAAACAGCGTAACGGTCATGTGCATCCGCCCTTCTTCATTGAAAGGCGCGGTTTTCGCCTCTCTGGTCAGCGGAATTCGCGTCAGCGCAAAGTAATGGTCACCCCGTTCGCTGGCCTGATAGGCCTGAACCTGATGCTTATGACACACCACGCCGCAGCCGGTGAATCGCAGACCGTGGCTTTGCTGAACCTGCCGCGAAAGCGCATGGGTAAATCCCAGAAAATGCGTGATCGCCGGAAAACCGTAGGTTAGACCAGAAATCGCATTGGCGTTTTCGACCTGAATATGAGGCAGAACAATCAGATAACTCATTGCCAGTTCTCCTGCTGAGCGGCATCAAATTCCCGCAGACGCCTGCGCATTAGCACCGACCATTCGCGGAATTCAACGGCACCAACATTGAGCTTTTCGTCCTGCTTCAGACGGGTATTCAGCCAGTGGGCAAAATCCTCCGCAATCTCACTGATCCACTCGCCGCCTTCACGCCGGAGTTTAAAATCAGGGTCGGTGCGCTGACGTAACGGATCGAGCCAGAGCTGGTGCGCCGCTTTCAGAACGCAGTCTTCCTGCTGGCTCCAGCCCTGAAGAACTGTCAGTGACTGAATCTCAGCGGCATAGCTGAAGATCATGCCGATCAGTTCATCCACGTATTCGGCGCGCTGCTGGCGGATTTCCATTGTGTTATCGCGTTCATACACCGTGTGCAGATAACGACGCAGATCAGAGACGACACGGGTGACTTTGGGGGAAACCGCCGTCAGAAAGGTTTTATGCGAGACAGGTGGCTTAAGGGATTGCTGCCACTGCGGCGGCGCGCAGCGCAAAAGATGATTTTTACCGCCCCGCGCACTGTTCAGGTAGGAGATATTTTGCGGCTTGGTGCCCCCCATATTTTGCACCGCGAGATCAGGAAAATACTGGACAGCTTCGGAATGCCAGTGCCCTTCACGTCGCGCTTTGCGGGCAGCCACCGAGGCTTCGCTGTAACGTGCATGGCTGATGCGCTGATACAAATCATGCGCCAGCGAAGAGGAATACAGCGGACTGAGGAGATGGTATTCGCCCGCGTCGGAAACGGGGAAATAAAGCTGTTTAGCGAGCTGATGCGTCGAGAGCGTTTTATCCGACAGCGCCTGCATAAACCCGCTGACCCATTGCTCTGCCTGCATCTCATTTTCAGCTAACGCCGCCAGTGCCGAAAAGTCACCGCGTTTGAGGCTGGCAAGCAGAGAATCACCTTCTTGTTCCGTTTGCAGCAATTTCGCGACATCCAGCGCGGCGGAATTCCCGACGGCATCCACCGCGGGTGAAGGCAACGTTGCTGTTGTCAGATACGCCGTTTCATCGCTTTTTACCGTGCTGAAAATGCTGCTGCCCTTCGCATCGCCATGAAAGTATTTCACTGCATGCGTGACCAGACTGATTTGCCCCGCACGCGCGGCGGCATCAGTCAGCCAGGTACGAACTTCATATTTCTTTTCCAGCTCACGACGTTGTTCAAAAAGCTGTTGCTCAAGCCCGGCTTTCTCTTCCGCGCTGGCAGCGGAAAGTTGTTTGTCAGCGGCTTTATTGAAGGTTTCCAGTTTGAGCTGACAGCGGTCGTGAATGTAACCGGTAATAAACTGACTTAATCCATGTGTTTCCATGTTCTCTCCTTGATTAATCGAGTGCACCAAACACCCCTAACGCTTCATTCCAGTGCCACCGTTTGTTTTCGTCGTCGGCTAAGCAGATTTCTCCAAACGTTTTACTGACGCGCTCGAGTTCCCAGCCGAAACTCTCTGCCAGACCCTGATAGAGGGTTTCGCAGTTCATCTCCATCCACGGACTGACACCTAGGGCATATTCCTGATCAATGGCCTTAAATCCGCTGCTATCCTTCCAGCCTTCAGTTCCCTCATCCGGTTGTCGAAAACGCGGCTCGTCGCCCTCTTCCTCCAGCCACAGATAATATTGCTGATCGGGTGCTGACTGGCGGAAGGGGGTTCGCTGTTGTAATTCGCCGCACCAGTCGGCGTGATCACGCCACCAGCGGGCGGCATAGTTGTCGCCGCAGGGCTTTCTCCCGAGTAACTCCGGCCATAATCGTCCGTGTTCCATATCGGTCATGCTCAGCAGAGGATCCGTTGTTTCCCGCTCCTGTATGCGGGGAATGGCGCTGAGAGTTTCGTATTCTTCCGGTCGCAGTAAGTCATGCAGATCGTGGCTCGAAAACGCATTGCCGCCGCTTTCAAAACCCGGTTTGCAGTAGGCAGGCGTCTTCTTTCTCAGTGCCTTAACGTTTTTATGCAGGATATGAATATTGGGTTTTTGCGGGACTGACTGGCGATGGCGCTGAACACGTCCGGCGAGCTGGATAAGCGAACGCATGGAACTGGGCTCAGCGATGGCCCAGTCGTAATCATGGTCTCTTCCGATTTCCGCAACAGAAGTCGCGAGCACGACAAAAATATGCTGCTTTTCCGGATGCGCGGCCAAAGCCTTACGCACTTCTTTCACCTGCCAGACAGCGTCTTCGTCATGGCGGATCAGCATCACATCAAGACGGTTTTCGATATGAGCCCGCATCGCCAGCGGATACTGGCTGTGATAGACACAATAATGCAGTTGTATATTTGCCGGAGACGGCGTTGTCATCAGACGTTTTGCCACCGCCACAAGCGGATCGATATTAGCCATACGGACAATACCGACGGTCAGATTTTTGTCTTTGTGATGCGCATTGTGCAGTTCAAGCAAGGACTGATGAACGCGCGCGGACACCGCATTGACTACATCATTCTCACTGGCGCTTTCCGGTGACACCGTGACCAGCGATGCCTGACGCAGCGGACTGGCCTGTTGCAATAAAGGCACCCGTTTTGCCACAAATTCGCGGTGCTGTTGCCCGTAAGATTTGCCGGTCATATGCTGACCTTCCGCGACATTAAATTCATCAAACCACGCGCAGCACACGTTCACCGGCAAACCGGGCTGGCCGCAGGCTTGCTGATACGCTTTCCGCCCTGCGACATACGCACTGAATAATGCCTGCACCAGCGCCGGTGCCAGCGTCGCCGATGAAAGCAACACCCGTGAACCCAGCATTCCCGCCCAGTTCACTAACCGGCACAATGCAGGCAAATCAGCCATATCAAAATCGTCGGGTTCGTCGAGAACCAGATCAGAAGTCAGCAGCCTGAGCATCGGGGCAATCTGATGACCGCCGCGCAGGCTTTCACAGGCAGGCATAAGATGGTCGATCGTCGTCACCAGAACCGGCGCGCTGATGAGTTTCAGGAGAGCGTCTTTACCTTTGAGCCACTGCCCTAACCTGCCGGTATCAACCGAACCGTCGTAACGCACATACTGATGTTCTGCAAAGAGTTCATCCGCAGACTGGCTGCCGGTATTCTTTATCTCGGCTGTATCGTGATGAAGCTGATGCAACTGCTTTACCGCCTGCGAGCCGATCAGCACTGCCAGATCTTCTTTATCGAGATGCAGTTTCTCGCCCAGTGCGTCACCGGTCTGTAGAGTCAGTGTCCGCAGACCAAGCGCGACAGAGAAACGACAACCACGTTTTTCATCCGCCAGCCCGTACATGATCCGCGCATTCGCCAGCGTTTTCCCGCAACCGGTCGAGGCCATATTGACGCCGAAAAATCCCTGCTGGCGGGCGTTTTCCCGCAGTCCGCAGGTTACGTCGAATGCTTTATCCTGCCAGCGAAACGTCTCCTGCTGAGTGCGTTTTTTAAATCCTTTATGCCGCGTGATGGCCGGTAACGTATCCCGCAGATAAGGCAGACTGCGCGCCAGCAACCATGCGTTCTGGCTGACGCCAATATTGTGCTCATCAAGATGTTGTCTGGTGCCGGTGTTGGCAATGGGCGAAAACGCCGGATCCTGCCAGCCCGCTGTAGCATCCAGCGAAGAGTACAAATGGTCAGCCAGCATCAGTACCAGCCGTGCGAGATGGCGGGTAAAACGGTGTTCAGGTGTGATATGAGGCGAAGTAAACAGCGGCAGTTGCAGCGCGCGTGCGGCAAATTTGTGCGCTTTGCTGCGCCATATCGCGCTTTGCATCGGCGTACCATGCGGGAAATGCCAGACAGCGCGTTGTTCTATTGCCGTCCACGGCGCATCCATATTGGTGGAGTTCCAGCACGGCGCAAATTGCTTATCCTGCCAGTGCTGAATATCGGAAAGTTGCGGCGGATTAGTGTAGTTATCGTTTCGACGCGGATAAACCGGCAGGCGGTGATGCGAAACAATCAGCCAGGCCACCAGACGCGCGACCGGCGGCAGACTTTCCAGCGGGCTGTTATAACTGTGGCTGGCATTATTGCGG
The DNA here is from genome assembly GCF_004346065.1 of Rahnella sp. JUb53. NCBI lineage: Bacteria > Pseudomonadati > Pseudomonadota > Gammaproteobacteria > Enterobacterales > Yersiniaceae > Rahnella > Rahnella sp. JUb53. The sequence goes on along the minus strand of NZ_SLYT01000001.1, from coordinate 536,181 downwards.
GCCAGATTTTGTATCATGGCGTATTCGTCTTCAGCACTGACATGCTGCAAACGGGTCAGCCATTGTTCATCGGTCTGCTGGCCGACAAATGCCTGGAATAAACGAACAGACACCCATTCGTGCCTGAACGGTTCAAAGCCTTTCCCCTTCCCGCGGAGCTTATTCTGGAACAACTGACTGGCTTTGCCAAAATCATGAAAAAGCCCGGCGATAGCGGCCAGTAATCCGATAGTCTGCATACTGTGAAAAGCATTTTCGCTGCCGGACTTTACTATATCCCGCTGCGTCGTATTAGTGGGTACCGAGCCTTTATCATTAAACTTACGAATATTTCCGATAACCCAAAGCACTTCTGTCTGATTATTTGATTTGATCCAGTGACAGGCCACCGCCGTATTTCTGCGCGCCGTTCTCTTGAGTATTCGCCTTAATGTATTCAGCCCTTCCATGGTTATCGCCGTTTGCCACGTCCGCTCGCCCTTGCGCTCAGCAAACTGATCGATGATCCGCCGCGTTTCGGTCAGCGCTTTTTTATTACATTCGGATACCAGTAATATATTCATGGTTGCTGGCTTATTTCATGTGCAACGTCCTGCACCGTTTCAATCATAATGTCGAGCGCATCCGCACGCTGGAAATTGCTCAGGCAACGCTGACGAAATTCCTGCTCGTCTTCGCCGTTCATGGCAGCAATAAAAGCCAGTGGCAGGATCAGTGCATCTTTAATTAAGTCTGCGACATCAAATACCAGCCCGCCGCGCCGTGTTTTGCCATGCATGACCGCCAGACCGTGCGGCAGGCCAATAACCCAGACCGCCGTCGCAGCCAGCCCGTACGCCAGATAGTTGCCGTGATCGAGATAACGGTTAGCGACGTCAACACCGCCGCCGCGTTTTGCCCGCGTAAAGTCGCCGTAGCGCGCTGCCGTGGCGGCCAGCTTATATAAGGCTTTTGTCAGCACGGCTTCCTGCGCCATCAGTTCACCCGTGTTCTGGCACTGCGTCAGGCTTTGCTCAAACCGCTGCAACAGGGATTCTGTACGGGCGGTATCCAGCTGGAAAGCGTCTTCTCGAACCATCGTTGCGCTTAACCAGTGTTTACGAATTTGCTCACTGCGCACTTTCTGAAACGCCACTGCGGCGGCCAGCCGTTTCTGTTCATCGAACCAAAAACTGACCCATTGCTGAAGATATTCCGTCGGACGGTATTCACTCTGAGACGTCAGCCAGGAGACATTCACTTCGACTTCATTCGCCGAATAAAGTGGCGTTCCGCCGCCGCCACAGAACCCGACCAGCACACCCGCACGGGCAAATTCGCGCATCGCCGCCTGCGTTACCGACGTCCCGGTTCCCAGCATCACGACAGTGGTATTGGCGATGGGGATATTCCAGTACAGCGACTTGTTGCCTTCTTCCGTAACATATTCAACCCGCCCGCCATTAACCAGCACACGGCAATATTGCAGGTAATAAATATTAGAACGTTTGGAGTGGAGGATCGTTTTTAGCTCAGCAGGCATCAATGCGTTAGTCATTTTGAATTCCCTTCAATTTTAATAACGGGATTAAAATAAACCAATTTTCGGAAACATCAACGCATTAACACATCCATTCATTCATATCTTGAATGTGTTTCATGTAAACATTTCCTGATTTTATTGATTAAAATGTATTAGTGAATTAATAAAGTTGTTTAGGCCATGTATTTATGGCAAGTAGAGGGTTATTTTTCTGCCTGTGCGGCAGTGAACGTAATTTGGATTTCTTGATATTGAACTCTCATTTTCTAAGCTGCCTGACCCGTCCTGAATGGCGTTGACACATTTAACTCATGCACTGAGGAAAACGTGATGACTTTCTCCAGTCGATAAAATTTTGTTGATTATTCAAATCCATGTTTGATAATTTTCTTTGAATAAAAGCATTAATGCTAGGTTTTCCATCCCTTGTTTCTAGTATCTGTGCACAATATATTCGATATGAATATCCAGTAAAACCTAACTCGAAACGAATGACCCGGCGGCGGGTGTCGCCAACAACGAGACTGGCTCCAGCCCCGCCACCAGACCCTCCCAGCAAACTCATACTTGGTATATCCCTGATCGGAAGTTCCCACTCAAAGCCGTTACGTGCGATCCAATGTTTTACATCACGTTCATGGGCATTTTTAAGTGCGGCAGGAAACCCCTTCGTATTCCTTGCAAATGCGTAGCGATACTCTTCCCACCAGGTTTTGAATGTTTGCGATTTTGGGTTTGTTTTGTATAAATCTTTATTATTTGGATTGGTTCCTACGTGGATCCATTTGTCTGTATTAGTATCGAACTTGTACCAATCTACTGTTTCAATCCATTGTAAATCTGGACAATCAATACCTTCGCCAGAAAATGCTCCCATAGAGCGTGACTGGACTTTCAACTTTGCGACCAGATCAAAGTTGTGTCCTATTTTTCCTGAATCTCGTATTGACTTAATGTTGCGTAATTCAAGTTTGTCTACTGTCATTTTTGCTTTCATATTTTTCCATTATTGAATGCCAGGTGTTTACTCCTGGTGTTTGAGCAGTTAGACAAGTCCGGGGTCACTGCCCGGATGCGTCAGTCTGGTTAGAGATAATTTGCGATAGCTACTGTTGCTAAATCAGTCTCTTCGGTAAATGATCCCTCTGAGGTCGCACAAGTGGCTTTGCCTATGCCCGTACTCTCGTAAATTCAAAAGTTTAATGAGATTTTCCCTGTGTTTCTAAGCTGCCTGTCCGGCAGTGAACATGCGCAGGGTGACACTGTGCTCGATGCTAATTTTCTAAGCTGCCTGTCCGGCAGTGAACGTGTTTTCGGTGCGGCTATCTGTCGGCGAATTTTTCTAAGCTGCCTGTCCGGCAGTGAACATTCAACAAAAGTTTTTGATGGTAGTCCGTTTTTTCTAAGCTGTCTGTCCGGCAGTGAACAACCATATGTAGAATGTGGCTTTTCATTATAATTTCTAAGCTGCCTGTCCGGCAGTGAACTAAATACATCTCGAGGTAGGGATAAGAATAAAGTTTCTAAGCTGCCTGTCCGGCAGTGAACACTCAATCCCAACACCTGCCGCCGCCATTTCATTTCTAAGCTGCCTGTCCGGCAGTGAACGCCACAGAGGCGAAGAACAACGCCTTTACAGATTTCTAAGCTGCCTGTCCGGCAGTGAACAGCCTGATGGATACAATAGGGCGTATCTGATATTTCTAAGCTGCCTGTCCGGCAGTGAACACATTCAACGTTCCGTGTTTAATAGGAGTTCATTTCTAAGCTGCCTGTCCGGCAGTGAACTTTGCCATTTATTCTCAATGTCACATCATGATTTTCTAAGCTGCCTGTCCGGCAGTGAACTTGCGCAGGGCGATACGGTGCTCGATGCAAATTTTCTAAGCTGCCTGTCCGGCAGTGAACTATATTCTCGTTATAACGTGCCTCACGTTGATTTTCTAAGCTGCCTGTCCGGCAGTGAACATTATTTAATTCCCACGATTCCCGCCCCTGAGTTTCTAAGCTGCCTGTCCGGCAGTGAACTGAAACTTGCGATGTTTCACCAGTGACAGACATTTCTAAGCTGCCTGTCCGGCAGTGAACTCTGTCGGTGTATTGCACTGACCGGCATCACTTTTCTAAGCTGCCTGTCCGGCAGTGAACTGTTGAGTTTTCAGATTTACGCTTTGAGCTGCAAGAGGTTATCCCTGTTTTGGCAGAAATACCCTCTTTTTTTGATGGATAATTCGGTGATTTAAAATCAATGAGTTAGCGATAGGGTAAAAAAAGAGGGTTAGCTGCAAACATATGAGCTTGCGGGCGTAATTTGAAGATTAATGAGTTATCGGTTCAATGTACTCACTTTCTGAAAATCAATGAGTTGAAGGTTTAAACACAATTATTTGCTTTTTAAAAAGCTAATCTGCTATTTCACACAATTAAGGACTAATGAAATGGCGATCCCCGCTTATTTATGGTTAAAGGATGACAGCGGCACGACAATACGTGGCTCTGTCGATATAACAGGCCGTGAGGGTAGCATTGAGATCCACGGCTTGCATCACGGCGTCTCCATCACCACCGACAACGCCACGGGAAAAGCTACCGCAACCCGTGAACATGCCCCCTATCTTTTCAGCAAAGAAATCGATGCTTCCAGTCCTTACCTTTATAAATCAGTGACCACAGGACAGAAACTTCAGTCAGCCGAAGTTAAATTTTATCGTATCAATGACGCGGGCCAGGAAGTGGAGTACTTCAGAGTTCTGATGGAAGGCGTAAGGATTGTTACCGTCGGGCCGATGATGTTTGACATCAAGTCTTCTTACGGCGAGAAACGCAACCATCTGGAGATGATCGAACTGATTTACGAAAAAATCACCTGGTGCTATATGGATGGAAATATTATTCACTCAGACAGTTGGAATGAGCGTGCAACCGCATAAGGATAAATAGTGATGACATGGAGATATGAGCAAAGTACAGGCAGATTATACAAGGGGAATGAACTGGTCGAGACGGGTTACTCTGGTGTCCTGACCAATAAAAATAACCCAGATCGCCAGCAGGTCAAAGGTATGGGACCACTTCCCCGAGGGACTTATCGAATCGCGGGACATTCTCGCTCTAAAGGCCCGGCAACAGTAATTTTGGAACAAACCTCCGGCGATTCGTTTGGTCGCTCACTGTTTCGGATTCATGGCGAACGCGTCGGTAAGCCTGCAGGTTTCGCCTCCGAGGGTTGCATTATTATGTCTCCCTCAACTCGCTGGAGAGTGATCAGCGAGGGTGGAACCTTAGAGGTTGTACGATGAGGCGATGGGTTCTATTCCTATTACTGTTGTGCATAGCCATGAATTCAATGGCAGCAAATATTGACTGGCCGGCCGCTTTGAAGGGGATTGCTGCCGGAGAACAGGTTTGGCTCGATAAAATTCCCGAACTGGCCGCCGTCGCTGATGTTAACCAATCACAAGACGTCGAAGCTGCTTTATCGTCTGCGCTTTCAACAAATACCGCCGCTGCGCTCAAGACACTTGAGGTTATTGACTCCCACGATTGGCCTCATTTGGTTGGCACTGACCTGGTCTGTATGGGACCCATAAATAAATCAGCAACTGAAATTGAGGCGTTTTATCAAAAAACGCGTCTGTCTTTGCTGAGTACTGATAAAGCGGCAGTTTGCCTTTGGATTCTTGAAGCCACTTATGAGGAGTGGAAAGCAGGCAACGGCAAACTTATAAAGTAATACACGTTCTGTCAAAGGCCGGTCGGCAGACGGGCTTTTTTTAAAATTATCCTACTTGCTGATTACTTTATCTTTCTAAGCTGCCTGTACGGCAGTGAACGTAGCCTGGCTATTTACTGTGAGTTTCTTGTTTTTCTAAGCTGCCTGTACGGCAGTGAACGTTCGTGGACAATGCGAGGCCCCGTTATATGATTTCTAAGCTGCCTGTACGGCAGTGAACCCGTTGAGTTTTCAGATTTACACTTTGAACGGCAAGAGGTTATCCCTGTTTTGGCAGAAATACACTCTTTTTTGTTAGCTTGCGCGCACTAATTAAATCAATGAGTTAGAGAAGGTGAAAAAGGGTCAGTTCGGAGTTGTCATTAATACCCCATCCCAGCCTTCCCCTTCGCAGGGGAAGGAGCCGTTCTCAGGTTTATTTTATTTCGGTATATCGGCTCGGCCAGATGGTTTCGGCTTTTACGCCAATCGCATCAGCGATCAGTCTTTCCCCTTTCGGCCATTTACGGGTTAAGGCGTTTGAGAGCGTCGAAGAGCTTAAACCTGCGCGGCGTGAGACAGCCGCCATTGTTGTGCCCTTCTTTTTGATTGCCGCAATGATATCAGCCTGATGCCAGTCTTTGTTCATACGATCACCTCACCGGAGGCATACAGCGAGCAGCGCAGCATCTCGAACCGTTCCCACAAGATATACGTGATGATCTCTTTTATCTTTCTGTCATGCAGCGTCATCAGTATGAAATTCAGCGCCATGCACTGATCGCAAAGTTCATCGGGTTCGAGATCGGCGTAATCAAATAAGCCGTCGTCCATCGGGATCCCCAAATTCTTGCGGTGCTCGGGGATGGGTTGCGATAACGTCGCTTCAAGGTATTCAAGCTCGTTTTGCAGCATGATGCAAAGTCTGTCCTGCGAACCTCTGTTTTGCGGGTTCACCAGCGCATTCGCCAGCAAACGACAGCGATCGGTGAGTGTCCAGGAATCGGGGGATGTTTCGTTGGTGTGAGTTGTCATGTCATTGGCTCCAGTTGAGGCGTTACGTTACCACCGGAGTTCCTAAGCTCATGGGTGGTAACTCAGACGAGGTTAGGAATCGGAAAACTGGAAACCGACCAGCCCTAAGGCTGCCCCGTCTGAGCCACCAATTGATATTACAAAAGTGATAAAAAATCCACTTTTCAATCGATATGGCGAAGCGACACGCATTTTCTTTTGCGTTTCAGTTTACCGGGTTCCTAAGCCCGACTGCGGATTTTGCCGCAGCGAGCAGACAATAACTGGATACCCACACATTAAAAATGGGCAAATCGCGCAGATGAGATACTGCTTACAAGGAGTTTTTATGGTTTGCAGTAAGTTGCAAGCGGCTGCCTGTACGGCAGTGAACTACGCTCGGTGAGAGTGTCGTCTCTGATCTCTTTTCTAAGCTGCCTGTACGGCAGTGAACTTAAGCCAGATTTGTGGGATGCCGGCATTGATTTTCTAAGCTGCCTGTACGGCAGTGAACAGCCAGTTACCCGGAGCACGAACGCGAAGCCATTTCTAAGCTGCCTGTACGGCAGTGAACTCTCAGCTTTCCTTCTATGACCGTATTATCACTTTCTAAGCTGCCTGTACGGCAGTGAACGCTGGAATACTGCCCATTTGGGAGGGTCAGCATTTCTAAGCTGCCTGTACGGCAGTGAACCGAGTTTCATATTATCCATAATTGGCACAATATTTCTAAGCTGCCTGTACGGCAGTGAACAAACCGCACACCGAAGCGGGAAAAATGATTGCTTTCTAAGCTGCCTGTACGGCAGTGAACGCCACCGCCTTATTGAGCACCATTTTCTTACATTTCTAAGCTGCCTGTACGGCAGTGAACCCTGACATTAGCGATAACTTCGGCATCGACGGTTTCTAAGCTGCCTGTACGGCAGTGAACCGTTGGGTTTTAAGGGTGACGCTTTGAAGTGCAAAAGATTATCCCTGTTTGGGGAGAAATACCCTCTTTTTCTGAGAGGTTTACTGAGTATGTGAAATCAATGAGTTAGCGGAGGCGCAAAAAAGAGGGTCAGCTCGGAGATGCCATTAATACCCCATCCCAGCCTTCCCCTTCGCAGGGGAAGGAGCAAGACAACACCCTTCCGCATTGGATTTTGGGAAAGAAACAGAACGAAGGTTTTATTCGATCGGGAATGGCGTGATCAAAAATCTTGCTGAACGGAGCGGCTTCGAGACCTATGGCTCGAAGACCGAGAGAAGGCATCGCGGAGCGACAAGATTTTGCGCCACAGGCTGCGGTGAAAGAACATGTCCGTCGTGCCTGCGATAGCGCGCAGTGAAAAGAGCGTGGAGTCCAGAGGCCCGCGCGACTGCGGGTCTCTGGGCCTGTGTGGGCGGCGAGCCCACGACCTTGACTTTAAAGACTTAAATCTTAGTAACGCTATCAACCAGCGCCATTTCCTCACTACTCAACAACTTCTCAATATCCACCAGAATCAACATCCGGTCGCCGAGCGAACCCAGCCCCGTCAGGTATTCCGTCGACATGGTCACCGCGAATTCCGGCGCCGGACGGATCTGATCCTGGCTCAGCGACAGCACGTCGGATACGCCGTCTACCACGATCCCGACGACGCGGTTTTCGAAGTTCAGCACGATCACCACGGTGTTTTCATTGTAAATCACATCTTCCTGCGCGAACTTCACACGCAGGTCGAGGATAGGCACGATAACGCCGCGCAGGTTGGTGACACCTTTAATAAACGCAGGCGTGTTAGCAATGCGGGTTACCTGATCGTAACCGCGGATTTCCTGCACTTTCAGGATATCGATGCCGTATTCTTCGTCGCCTAAAGTAAAGATCAGAAATTCCTGACCTACTGTTTCACCCGCAATTTTTGCCACGGTTGCAAGTCCTGCCATGTTGTTCACCTTTGCTTTTATCTTTTAATCGGCCTGAGTTTTTCACACCCGGCGACATTGCGGTCACCGGAAGCGTTGCTGGTTATGCGGCAGAGACGCCCGTTGCCAGTTTGTCGCGGTTCAGCGACTGCAAGGCAGACACATCCACGATCAATGCCACACTGCCGTCGCCCAAAATGGTGGCGGCGGAAATGCCAGGCACTTTGCGATAGTTACTTTCCAGGTTTTTCACCACCACCTGATGCTGACCAATCAGTTGATCAACCAGCAAGGCGTAGCGACGGCCTGCACTTTGTAAAATCACAACAATGGCCTGTGTGGCTTCGGTTTTGGCCTCTTTCACATCGAAGACGTTGTAGAGCTCAACCAGCGGCAGGTACTCACCACGCACCTGCAGAACACGCTCGCCACCGGCCAGCGGATGCAAATCTTCAGCCAGCGGTTGCAGCGATTCCATGACGGCATTCAGCGGCAGAATAAAGACTTCTTCGCCCACTTTAACGGACATGCCGTCGAGAATGGCCAGCGTCAGCGGCAGCAGAATACGGATGGTCGTGCCTTTCCCCTGCTGGGAATGGATTTCAACATGGCCGCCCATTTCCTGGATGTTACGTTTCACGACGTCCATGCCGACGCCGCGACCAGAAACATCCGTGACTTTTTCTGCGGTCGAGAACCCGGCAGCGAAGATCAACATGCCTACTTCTTCATCGCTCATGTTTTCGCTGACGTTCATGCCCTGCGACGCGGCTTTCGCCAGAATACGTTCGCGGTTCAGACCGGCACCGTCATCAATGACCTCGATGCAGATATTCCCGCCCTGATGTTCAGCAGAAAGCGTCAGGTTACCGGTCGGCTCTTTGCCGTTGGCAATACGCACTTCCGGTGTTTCCACACCGTGATCCAGACTGTTACGCACCAGGTGCGTTAACGGGTCGATGATGCGTTCGATCAGGCTCTTATCCAGTTCGGTAGAGCTGCCGAGCAGGGTCAGTTCGATTTGCTTATTCAGTTTGCTGGCGAGATCGCGCACCAGACGCGGGAAGCGGCTGAACACGAATTCCATCGGCATCATACGAATCGACATTACCGATTCCTGCAAATCACGGGCGTTGCGCTCAAGCTGTCCCATGCTGTTGAGCAGGTCGCTGTGAACTACCGGATCCAGCAAATCGGAACGTTGCGCCAGCATCGACTGAGTGATCACCAGTTCGCCGACCAGGTTGATCAGCTGATCCACTTTTTCGACGGCGACACGAATACTGGTCGATTCAGCGGCTTTTGGCGCACGGGCTTTCGCCGGTTCGCTGTTAGGCACGGCAGTCAGAACCGGTGCCGGACGCACGGCGACGGCGGCGCTTTCAGTGACAGCCGGGGCTGGCGCAGGTGCGGATTCAGCAACCGCAGGCACAGCGGCCTGTGTGAAACTGATTTGCTCCGGTTCCAGCACAAAACACAGCACCGCAATAATGTCGTCTTCGGTCACCGTAGTGATAAGCGTGGCTTCCACGCTGTCTGCGGTCTGAACCGGATCTTTGATTTCGCCAAGATTGCCCAGCTCTTCGAGCATGACAGGCACTTCCTGCGTTTTCAGGCCGGACAGGCGGACACGCATCCCGCCTTTCGCCGCAGGCGTTGCTGCCGCGACGGGCGCAGCCGCTGCGGGTTCATCTTCCACCACGTGAAGTTCCGGCGCAGGTTCGCGTTCTTCCTGCGCGTCGAGGGCCAGTTGTCTCAGGGCTGCACAGATATATTCAAAGCTTTCTGCATCAGGATCCCGGGAGGATTTATAGGCGTCGAGTTGCTCCTGCATAATGTCTTTTGTTTCCAGAAACAGGTTGATGATGTCGGTGCTCAGGCTCATTTCAGCGCGACGCGCACCGTCGAGCAGGTTTTCCAGTAAGTGGGTCGTTTCCTGCAAAACCGTAAATCCAAACGTTGCCGCCCCGCCTTTGATTGAGTGCGCTGCGCGGAAAATCGCATTGAGCTGCTCAACATCTGGCGCCTGCGGATCAAGTAACAACAGATGTTGTTCCATGTCCGCCAGCAGCTCGTCTGCTTCATCAAAAAATGTCTGATAAAAATCAGTAATATCCATGCTCACGTGATCACCTCTGCTGTGAATCGCGGCTTGTTAATGTGTCGCAGGTGCCGTGCCTGCCGCGACAGCCGGAGCTGCCGTCGCAGGTTGAGCGCCTGCCGGTGGTGTCACTGGCGTCTGCGTCTCAATCCCGGGTATTGATGGTGCCTGTAATTGTGATGGTGCTGGTGCTGCTGATGAATCAGGTACCGCAGGTGCAGCCGGAGCCGGGCTCATTTTTGGCGCCAGCGCCGGTGCCGTCTGACGTCCCGGCACAGCTTTTTGCAGTTCGCCGGCGTCACTGATAGTGATCGCTTCACCCTCGCTGTTTTCACGTTCAATCGCTTCTTCAGCATGTTTGTTCAGAACTAAAATGCTGATACGGCGGTTAATCGCGTCACCCGCCGGATGGTTTTTTAACTGCATGGTGGATCCCATGCCCATCACGCGCAGAACTTTACCTTCACTGAGTCCGCCGATAATCATTTCGCGACGTGAAGCATTTGCGCGATCTGTCGAGAGCTCCCAGTTGCTGTACCCGCGTTCGCCCTGCGCATACGGCATATCGTCCGTATGGCCTGCAAGACTGATTTTATTCGGAAAATCATCCAGCACCGGCCCGATAGCGCGCAGAATATCGCGCATATACGGCTCGACAATCGCGCTGCCCAGCTGGAACATCGGACGATTTTTGCTATCAATAATCTGGATGCGCAAACCCTGTTCGGTCAGGTTAATCATCAGATGCGGACGCAAATCTTTCAGCCGCGGGTCAGACGCCAGCATGTCTTCGAGTTTCTGCTGCAAGCGTTGTAAATCACCGGCCTCACGTTTGCTCTCGCCCTGCGACTGATCCATTTTGTGCACTTCGCCGTCCTGCACGGTCGGGTCTTCCCCGCCGCCCGGGATCGGGCTGGTCGCATCACTGCTGCGCGGCCCGCCGGTTATCGCCACCGCCAGCGGTGTACGAAAGTATTCGGCAATTTGTACCAGTTCTTTAGGGCTGGAGATCGAAATCAGCCACATCACCAGGAAGAAAGCCATCATCGCTGTCATAAAGTCAGCGTAAGCAATCTTCCACGAACCGCCGTGATGCCCTCCGCCGTGCTTGTTCTTTTTCTTACGGACAACAACGATTGGATGGCTTTGATGCTTCATACTTTTTCTTCTTCAGTTTGTTTCTGACCCGGCGACTTAACCTGGCGAACGTGCTCCTCCAGTTCGATGAAGGAAGGACGTTCAGAGGTGTACAGCGTCTTACGGCCAAACTCGACGGCGATTTGTGGCGCATAACCATTGATGCTGGAAAGCAATGTCACTTTGATGCATTGCATCATCTTGGCGTTTTCCGCGCTTTTCTGGCGCAGAACGCTGGCAAGCGGAGAAATAAACCCGTATGCCAGAAGGATACCGAGGAAGGTCCCGACCATCGCATGCGCAATCAGCGCACCGAGTTCAGCCGCCGGACGATCCGCCGCCGCCAGGGTATGAACGATGCCCATCACCGCTGCGACGATACCGAAAGCCGGGAGTGAATCACCGACCAGCGCCAGGCTGTTGGCAGGCACTTCGCTTTCGTGCTCGTAGGTTTCGATTTCTTCATCCATCAATGCTTCGATTTCAAAAGCATTCATGTTGCCGCTCACCATCAGGCGCAGATAATCCGTCAGATATTCGACTAAATGCTTATCGGCAAGGATGCGCGGATAATTAGCGAAAATGTCGCTTTCGTTGGGATTGTCGATGTCATTTTCCAGCGACAGCATCCCCTGCTGACGTGATTTCGCCAGTAAGCGGTACAGCAACGCCATCAGATCCATATACAACGCTTTGTTGTATTTCGATGCGCGGAACAACTGAGGCAGCGCGCGCATTGTGGATTTAATCGCTTTTCCGTTGTTACCCACGAAAAAGGCACCGATGCCTGCACCGCCGATGATGAGTAATTCTGCGGGTTGGTATAACGCGCCCAGTTCACCGCCGACGAGCATGAAACCGCCGAACACTGAGCCCAACACCACGATGTAACCTATTATCACTAGCACGATGAATCCTTAATTCGATGTGGTTTTAGGGCGAGGAAAAGCGCGACGCCATGATTCTGCCGAGGTTTATGCCGCTAAGACGTGCATAAACGGTGCCAGTAATGACTGAGATATTCGGGGGGGAAATGATGAGCGGTGTTACCACCGCTCAGAACGACTTACTGCAACCCAATCATCTCAGACAGCGCGCTTGACCTGTTCGTCCAGCTCTTGAGATGTTATATCGGCAACCTGCGGGGAAAGTTTACGTTTTTTTACTGCTCGGGATGGGGGCTGGCAAAGACTGCAAACAAACCCGTGACGGGGCTGGTGTGCATGGGTAATAAATGAACCGTCACAGCAGTTACACGCAGAGAGTTGCAACATGCCGCTGTCGACAAAACGGACCAGTGTCCACGCACGTGTCAGCGCGAGGATCGGCGCTTCACCGGGTTGTTCAGGACATTGTTCAAGATACAGACGGTAAGCTTTAATCACCGCTTCCACCCCATTACAATGCCCGCTCTTTAAGAGGAAAGAGTACGCGTTGTAAAACATGGAAGAATGAATGTTTTGTTCCCAGGTCATAAACCAGTCAGTAGAGAACGGCAACATTCCTTTCGGCGGAGGACTTCCACGCAGTTCTTTGTACAGTTTGATCAGCCGGCCACGACTTAATTGCGTTTCGCTTTCCAGCATCTGTAGCCGGGCACCCAGCGTAATCAGTTCCATGGCAAGCTGAATGTCGCGTGCTTCCTGAACGATACTTTTTTCTGCCGGTTTGGTTAACCCATCTTTCCCAGACATAGCTACGCCCTTTTCTTCATCGCGCCGCTATCTTTCGCAGCCAGACCTTTGAGCAAATGACTCGACAACAGAATGCCGGTATGGATTTGCTGCAGGTCATCCACGCGCGATTCTTGTGTCAGGCGTTCAATCGTTTTGCTGTCATCAAAGCGGAACTGACACAAAAGCTGGTTCGTTTCAGCTAATTTCACCATCTGTGGCAACGTGAGCTGGCCAAGTGTGTCTGCCATGACGTCATCAATTCCCAACCGGAACATCGCTGAGGCTTTTTCGTCGTTAATCAAACGCTGCGCCAACAGTAAATATGACAGGTTGATATCATATATGTGCTTAAGCAATTCGGACATTCTGTTCTACCCCATTACCGATGCCACTTTTAAAGGTGGCTGATTGATAGACATATTCCATGCAGCGAGAGTTTCACCCGGCGTGACAGGAGTATTTTTTACTATCAAAACAATTGGATCATTGGCTGCTTAATAAATCCTGCGATGAAAATTAGATTTATCCCGCGGTATTTACTTCACCGCCAATACAAAGTTGTTCCTGATGTAAACTAAATTAATTGTGACAATTGCACTGCTAAGTATTAGTGAAACACTTTAGTTTTGGTGTACTGGCAGGGTCCGTTGCTGTGATGGCGTGTCATTCAGTGAAACGCTTTTACATACATTATTAGGAATTATCTTACTACGACGCAACTCTAACCCCGTTCCCTTTACACATACAATCTTGCCGTGGACGAATTTTGAATAAAGTGTGACGAACATCACACTTTTAAAATTTATTTTGTCTCCAAAAGTGCAATTTATCGTGAGAATTTGCGCAGATTTAAGTCAAAAGTAAAAAACCATCTAAAAAGCTGTCTTCAAACTGTCTTTTTTCGCCATTTTTAGATCATTTTGTACAAAGACCACCTAAAGCCAAATGATTAGCACACGCAGCAATTAATCATAGTTCATGCAGTGTTATATGCTGCAAATTTCAAATAGCGTGATCATTGTGATAATAATGCGCAACCCAGTCAGGGCGGGGCGTTTCGGGGAGTTATCTGAAAAAATGGTGTTTAAAATAAGGACGAATTGTTCTGAAATCGTGAGCAACCACGTGGTTTCAAAAGTAAAAAGACAATGATTGTAATAATTTGTTACTTCGCAGGAAGAATCATCCAGTCATCTGACCAGATTGATAAGGAGAAGTGATGAAACAGCGGATTTTTGCCGTGCTTACCTATCGGCAACTGTTCAGAAAAACTTTAATGATTGGGCTTAAAAAAGTGGTTTGTGCGGTGCAAGCGTAAATTAACAGCTCAAGAATAGGATTTTTATTACCTAACCAGCATCCCACGCCAGAACCCCCCCCATGAAATACGCATAAGACACATTTTTAACGGAGATAATTAAAGGTATAAGTGAATAACCGGAGGAACGGAAGGTCATTAACTTGTCTTATTAGTGAAATATACGACTGCGGATACTTTTGAAGGGTGATTACTTTCATTCAAAGTAACGGGGGATGTCATTGTGTGTTAATCCAGCTGAATAAAAAAAGCCTGCCGATATTTCAGGCAGGCCATAACTTATTATTATTCAAAAACGATTTAACGATTAAAAAGGCATAGATTGCGGGTCCGGATACTGATACTCAAAACCGAGTTCTTTGCAGATCCGCTCGCCATCCACGATTTTGCCCTTTCCTGCTGAACCTTCTTCAGCAAAGGTCGGCGGTTGCAGCCCCATTTGTCTTGCCAGTGCCGGATAGTAATCCGCTTTCGCCGGATGCTTCGGTGCACATAAGTTAAAGATATGCCCGCCTTTCGGCCGGCTGAGCAATAAAGCAATTGCCGCCACTACGTCATCCTGATGGACCAGATTGACCCCGTGGTGACCGCCTTTCACCCCGGTCTTACCCGCCATGAAACGGCCGGGATGGCGATCTCCCCCCACCAGACCTGCCAGACGCAGTACATCAACGGACGTATTAGGCAGTCCGTGGAACCAGTTCTCCAGCTCTTTAAGGACTTTGCCGCTGGCTGTCACCGGCTCGAGAAGAGAATCTTCCCGCACCACGCCCTCTCTTTCGCCGTATACCGACGTCGAACTGGTGAAAATAATCCGTTTCACGTTATGCGCCAGCGCACTGTCGGTTAACTGCTGCACCGCCTGGAAATAAAGTTCACTGCCCTCCACGGTCCGGCGCGCGGGCAGAGTGATAATCAGGGCATCCACATTAAGAAGACGATCGAGATCTTCCGCTTCGCATTCCATTTCTGGTGTGAAAACCAGCGGGAAGCATTCGATCCCCACCATTCTTGCAGCGTCCACGCCATCCAGCGTCGTTTTGCTGCCCACGACATCGTAGCCTTTTGCAGCCAGCGCCATCGCCAGTGGCATTCCCAGCCAGCCCAGTCCGATAATCGAAACCTTCTTCATACTTTGCTCCATTTGTTCAGAGGCACCTGGTATCACATCACCAACTGCTGATATCTTCCTTTATACTAGCAAAGGTCGCCTTTTCCCCGTTCAGTCTGCGTAAGGTTTTCTTGGTGTCTGTTAACAGATTATTCAAAAATCAGATGAAAACCCTGCGGCTGATAAGAAAAACTCATCATCGGAAAAAAAGGTTGCGCTGTTGCCGCCCGATAGTTTAGTTTTATTGGCAACGAATTTGATATGTGTGGCGAATGATTCAAATTGAATCACGCGGCATCTGAATCACTGAATAGAGACACTGACATGACAAACGTTCTGATTAACCACCATCATCACCATCACCCTGACTAGTCTTTCAGGCGATTGGTGCTGGGAGACTGTTTAGATCTTCCAGTGGCGCAGAACGCAGAGATAGCCCCCGGAAGATTTCTTCCGGGGGCTTTTTTTTTGGCCTGACGGATTGAAGTTAAAGAATTTTAAACAAAACGATTTATATAAATAATTGAGAAACTGAGGTCATCATGCTGGATAAAACACGTTTACGGATAGCAATGCAGAAGTCGGGTCGCCTGAGCGATGAATCACGCGAATTACTGGCGCGCTGTGGCATCAAAATCAACCTGCAGGAACAGCGCCTGATCGCTTTCGCTGAGAACATGCCCATCGACATTTTGCGTGTCCGTGATGACGATATCCCGGGACTGGTGATGGACGGTGTGGTGGATCTGGGGATCATCGGCGAAAACGTACTCGAAGAAGAGCTGCTGAGCCGTCGCGCTCAGGGCGAAGACCCACGTTACTTTACCCTGCGTCGCCTGGATTTCGGCGGCTGCCGTTTGTCTCTGGCAACGCCGCTGGACACCGAATATACCGGTCCGCAAAGTTTGCAAAACGCCCGTATCGCGACGTCTTATCCGCACCTGCTCAAGCAATACCTCGATAAAAAAGGCGTCGATTTCAAATCTTGTCTGCTGAACGGTTCTGTTGAAGTCGCACCGCGTGCCGGCCTGTCTGATGCGATTTGCGACCTGGTGTCTACCGGCGCAACGCTGGAAGCCAACGGACTGCGCGAAGTTGAAGTGATTTACCGCTCCAAAGCCTGTCTGATCCAGCGCGATGGC
The DNA here is from genome assembly GCF_004346065.1 of Rahnella sp. JUb53. Taxonomy (NCBI): domain Bacteria; kingdom Pseudomonadati; phylum Pseudomonadota; class Gammaproteobacteria; order Enterobacterales; family Yersiniaceae; genus Rahnella; species Rahnella sp. JUb53. Next base: position 519,552 of record NZ_SLYT01000001.1, on the reverse strand, counting down.
GAAATGCCGCAAGAGAAACAACTGCTGATCGACAAAATGATGACCCGTATTCAGGGCGTTATTCAGGCTCGCGAATCCAAATACATTATGTTGCACGCGCCAAGTGAGCGTCTGGACGAAATCGTTGCCCTGCTGCCGGGTGCTGAGCGTCCGACGATTCTGCCGCTGGCAGGCGATCAGCAGCGCGTGGCCATGCACATGGTCAGCAGCGAAACCTTGTTCTGGGAAACCATGGAGAAACTGAAAGCGCTGGGCGCCAGCTCAATTCTGGTTCTGCCAATCGAAAAAATGATGGAGTAAGCCATGAAGCCTGACGCGTTCACTACCCCGATTGACTGGCAGCAATGCGACGAACAACAGCGTCGCGAGCTGCTGACACGCCCGGCAATTTCGGCGTCCGACCGTATTACCGAATCTGTCAGTGAAATTCTGCGCCGTGTGCGCAGTGAAGGTGACAGTGCGCTGCGCGAGTTTTGCGCCCGCTTTGATAAGACTGAAGTTCAGGAATTGCGCGTCACCGCACAGCAAATCGAGGCAGCATCCGCGCGTTTAGGTGATGACGTTAAACAGGCGATGGCCCACGCCGTGCGCAATATCGATACCTTCCATCAGGCGCAAAAACTGGCGGTGGTGGATATCGAAACTCAGCCGGGCGTACGCTGCCAGCAACTGACCCGCCCTATTCAGTCCGTCGGGCTGTATATTCCGGGCGGTTCTGCGCCGCTGGTATCGACCGTATTAATGTTAGCCACGCCGGCGCGTATTGCCGGATGCCAGAAAGTAGTGCTGTGTTCTCCGCCACCGATTGCCGATGAAATTCTGTATGCCGCGCAACTTTGCGGTGTGGAAGAGGTGTATCAGCTTGGCGGTGCGCAGGCAATTGCCGCGCTGGCCTTCGGCACCGAAACCGTGCCACGTGTGGCGAAAATCTTCGGACCAGGTAATGCCTATGTGACCGAGGCTAAACGTCAGGTCAGTCAGAGCCTGGACGGCGCAGCGATTGATATGCCTGCCGGGCCTTCCGAAGTGCTGGTGATTGCCGACAGCGGTGCCACACCGGATTTCGTGGCCTCTGATTTACTTTCACAGGCTGAACACGGCCCGGATTCTCAGGTGATTTTGCTGACACCTGATTTGAAAATGGCACAAGCCGTTGGCGAAGCCGTTGAACGTCAGTTACAGACATTATCCCGCAGCGAGATCGCCCGTCAGGCGCTGGCGAGCAGCCGTCTGATTGTGGCGAAAGACCTCGCGCAATGTATCGACATCAGCAATGCCTACGGTCCGGAGCACCTGATCCTGCAAACCCGCGAGCCGGAACAGCTTGTCGACAGGATTACCAGCGCCGGTTCGGTCTTTCTCGGTGACTGGTCACCGGAATCTGCGGGCGATTACGCCTCCGGTACCAACCACGTCTTGCCGACGTACGGTTACACCGCGACCTGTTCCAGTCTCGGGCTGGCCGATTTCCAGAAACGCATGACCGTTCAGCAGTTAACACCTGAAGGTTTGCTCGGTCTGGCAAATACCATTGAAACTCTGGCGCAGGCTGAACAGCTGACCGCACACAAAAATGCCGTGACTTTGCGCGTTAACGCTTTAAAGGAGCAACGCTGATGAGCAACGAAAACAACCTCAGCGTTCAGGCGCTGGCACGTAAGAATGTGCAGGAACTGACGCCGTATCAGTCCGCCCGCCGTCTGGGGGGCAACGGTGATGTCTGGCTGAATGCCAACGAATATGCCATCGCGCCACAGTTCCAACTGACACAGCAAACGTTTAACCGTTACCCGGAATGTCAGCCTGCGCTGGTCATCAACCGTTATGCAGCTTATGCGGGTGTGGATCCGGAACAGGTGCTGGTCAGTCGCGGCGCAGACGAAGGCATCGAGCTTTTGATCCGCGCATTCTGCGAACCGGGCAAAGACGCCATCCTTTATTGTCCGCCAACGTATGGCATGTACAGCGTGAGTGCCGAAACCATTGGCGTTGAAGGCCGCACGGTGGCCGCGAAAGCCGACTGGTCTCTGGATATTCCTGCCATTGAAGCTGCCGTCGACGGCGTGAAACTGGTGTATGTGTGCAGCCCGAATAATCCGACCGGCAACATTATCGACCCGGATGAAATCCGCGCCGTACTGGAAATGACCCGTGGCCGCGCGATTGTCGCCGTCGATGAGGCTTATATCGAATTCTGCCCGCAGGCGACAGTTTCCGGCTGGTTGCAGGAATACCCACATCTGGCGATTTTGCGCACGCTGTCTAAAGCCTTCGCACTTGCCGGTCTGCGCTGCGGCTTCACGATCGCCAACAGCGAGCTGATTGGCTTATTAATGAAAGTCATCGCGCCTTATCCTTTATCTACGCCGGTCGCCGATATCGCTGCACAGGCGCTGAGCCCTGAAGGACTGGCGATTATGCGTCAGCGCGTGGCTGAAGTAACAGAGAACCGCGAGTGGTTACTGAAAGAACTGGAAAAATGCGCCTGCGTTGAAGAGGCTTTTGCCAGCGACACGAACTATGTGCTTGCCCGTTTCTCTGCTTCAAGTGCAGTATTTAAAAACCTCTGGGATCAGGGCATTATCCTGCGTGACCAGAATAAGCAACCGGGACTTTCCGGCTGCCTGCGAATTACCATTGGTACGCGTAACGAGTTGCAACGCGTGATTGACGCACTGCAACCGTTACCGGGCGCGACCGCCACGACCATCAACGATAATCAAAATAGCCCCCGCAAGGAGCACATGTGAGCCAGAGCCCGTTATTGCAAAAAACACTGTTTATCGACCGCGACGGTACGCTGATTTCTGAGCCACCGGAAGATTTCCAGGTGGACCGTCTGGATAAACTGGCTCTCGAGCCGGGCGTTATTCCGGCACTGCTGGCGCTGCAAGACGCCGGTTTCAAACTGGTGATGATCACCAATCAGGACGGTCTGGGGACCGCCAGTTTCCCTCAGGAAACTTTCGATCCGCCGCACAACCTGATGATGCAAATCCTGACCTCGCAGGGCATCGTTTTTGATGAAGTACTGATCTGCCCTCATCTTCCGGCCGATCACTGTGATTGCCGTAAACCGAAAACCAAACTGGTGACCGGTTATCTGGAAAGCGGCGTGCTGGACACGGCAAACAGCTATGTGATTGGTGATCGTGATACCGATATTCAGCTGGCAGCCAATATGGGCATCGCCGGGCTGCGTTATCAGCGCGATACCCTGAACTGGGCAGCCATTGCTGAACAGCTGACTAAACGTGACCGCCATGCGAAAGTGAACCGCGTGACGCGTGAAACGGCGATTGATGTCGATGTCTGGCTGGATCGTGAAGGCGAAAGCAAAATCCGCACCGGTGTGGGCTTCTTCGACCATATGCTGGATCAGATTGCCACGCACGGCGGTTTCCGTATGAACATCGAAGTGAAAGGCGATTTGTATATCGACGATCACCACACGGTAGAAGATACCGCACTGGCGTTGGGCGAAGCGCTGAACAAAGCGCTGGGCGATAAACGTGGCATTGGCCGTTTCGGATTCGTGCTGCCTATGGATGAATGTCTGGCACGCTGTGCGCTGGATATCTCCGGCCGTCCGCACCTGGAATACAAAGCAGAATTTAACTATCAGCGCGTCGGTGACCTGAGCACGGAAATGGTCGAACACTTCTTCCGTTCCCTGTCCTACGCGATGGCCTGTACCCTGCACCTGCGCACCAAAGGCAAGAACGATCACCACCGCGTCGAAAGCCTGTTCAAAGCCTTTGGCCGCACACTGCGCCAGGCAATTCGCGTCGATGGCAACACCCTGCCGAGTTCGAAAGGAGTGCTGTGATGAATGTCGTTATCCTTGATACCGGCTGTGCCAACCTCTCTTCCGTAAAATACGCGGTGCAACGTTTGGGCTACGAGCCGACGGTTAGCCGTGAAGCGGAAATTGTGTTGCAGGCCGACAAGTTATTTCTGCCGGGCGTTGGTACCGCACAGGCCGCAATGGAACAACTTGAACAACGCGAGCTGATCGAACTCATCAAAGCCTGCACGCAACCGGTGCTGGGTATTTGTCTGGGGATGCAACTGCTGGCTTCTTCGAGTGAAGAAAATGGCGGGATTGATACGCTGGGCATTATCGAAACACCGGTAACTCGTATGCAGGATATGGGGCTGCCACTGCCGCACATGGGATGGAATCAGGTCATTGCCAACGCCGACAGCCATCTTTTCCGTGGTATCGACGAAAACGCCTACTTCTATTTTGTCCATGGATTTGCCATGCCGGTATGCGAAAACACCATCGCGCAGACACTATACGGTGAGCCCTTCAGCGCAGCCGTACAAAAAGACAACTTCTTCGGCGTGCAGTTTCATCCCGAGCGCTCCGGTGCCGCTGGCGCACAGTTGCTGAAAAACTTTCTGGAGATGTAAACAGCATGATTATTCCCGCTTTAGATTTGATCGAAGGCAGCGTGGTGCGTTTGCATCAGGGCGATTACGGCCAGCAGCGTGACTACGGCAATGATCCGCTGCCACGGTTGCAGGATTATCAGCAACAAGGCGCGCAGGTTCTGCATCTGGTGGATCTGACTGGCGCAAAGGATCCGGCAGCGCGTCAGATCCCTTTGCTGACCAAACTGCTGGCTGGTGTTTCCGTGCCGGTGCAGGTCGGCGGCGGCATCCGCACCGAACAAGACGTTGAGGCTTTGCTCAGCGCCGGGGCAACCCGCGTGGTGGTCGGCTCGACAGCGGTAAAAGATCCGCAGACCGTACAGGGCTGGTTCACCCGTTTCGGCGCAGATGCGCTGGTGCTGGCACTTGATGTCCGCATCGATGCAGAAGGCACTAAAAATGTCGCCATCAGCGGCTGGCAGGAAAACTCCAACGCCACACTGGAACAGGTCGTCGAGCAATATCTGCCGTTCGGCCTGAAACATGTACTTTGCACCGATATTTCCCGTGACGGCACGCTGGCGGGTTCTAACGTTGAACTTTATCGTGAAGTGACCGCACGTTATCCGCAGGTAGAATTTCAGGCATCCGGCGGCATCGGCTCGCTTGATGATATTGCGGCATTACGCGACAGCGGCGTAAAAGGTGTCATTGTCGGGCGCGCATTGCTCGACGGTAAATTTACTGCGACGGAGGCAATTTCATGCTGGCAAAACGGATAATCCCCTGCCTCGACGTTAAAGACGGTCAGGTTGTGAAAGGCGTGCAGTTCCGCAATCACGAAATTATCGGCGACATCGTGCCTTTAGCGCAGCGTTACGCTGAGGAAGGCGCAGACGAACTGGTGTTTTACGATATTACGGCGTCCAGCGACGGTCGCGTGGTAGACAAAAGCTGGGTATCACGCGTGGCGGAAGTCATCGATATCCCCTTCTGTGTCGCGGGTGGCATTAAGAGCCTGGAAGATGCAGGCCAGATTTTGCAGTTTGGTGCAGACAAGATTTCCATTAATTCCCCCGCACTGGCTGACCCGACATTGATCAGCCGCCTCGCCGACCGCTATGGTGTACAGTGTATCGTCGTTGGCATTGATACGTGGCACGATGCAGCGACCGGCACCTATCAGGTGCATCAGTTTACCGGCGACGAAGCGCGTACTAAAGTCACTACCTGGCAGACGGTTGACTGGGTGAAAGAAGTTCAGGAACGCGGCGCCGGTGAAATTGTACTGAATATGATGAATCAGGACGGCGTGCGTAACGGTTACGACCTGGCGCAACTTAAGATGATCCGCGAAGTGTGTCACGTTCCGCTGATCGCCTCCGGCGGTGCCGGCACCATGCCACACTTCCTCGATGCCTTCCGCGAAGCACAGGTTGACGGCGCACTGGCCGCCTCTGTGTTCCACAAACAAATTATTAATATTGGTGAGCTGAAAAGCTACTTAGCCGAAAATGGCGTGGAGATCCGCTTGTGAGTATTCAGGACGTAAAAACCTGTCTGTTAACCGATGAACAGATCAGCCAGCTCGACTGGGAAAAAGTGGACAACCTGATGCCGGCCATCATCCAGCATGCGGTGTCGGGTGAAGTACTGATGCTCGGTTATATGAATCAGGAAGCGCTGAGCGTTACCCAGTCTTCCGGTAAAGTCACCTTTTATTCCCGCACCAAAGAACGTCTTTGGACAAAAGGCGAAACGTCAGAAAACTATCTGAATGTGGTCAGCATCACGCCAGATTGTGATAACGATACGTTGCTGATTCTGGTTAATCCGGTGGGTCCGACCTGCCACAAAGGCAATAACAGCTGCTTCCATCCTGCCGAAACCGACTGGGCGTTTTTGTATCAGCTGGAAGAACTGCTGGCATCGCGCAAAACCGCCGATCCGGAAAGCTCTTATACCGCCAAACTGTACGCCAGCGGGACCAAACGTATCGCGCAGAAAGTCGGTGAAGAAGGCGTGGAAACTGCGCTGGCCGCCACCGTCAATGACCGCTTCGAACTGAAAAACGAAGCCTCTGATCTGATTTATCACCTGCTGGTCTTACTGCAGGATCAGGATCTGAATCTGAGCGCAGTGATCGAAAATCTGCGTCAGCGTCATAAGAAATAACAGCAGGCTTTAACGCTAAAAAAGTCCAGACGTAAAAAAGCCGCCTTTGCTTATGCATTGGCGGCTTTTTATTGGCGCTACAAAACTGGCGCGCTTAACACGCGCCGGTCAGGCTATTAATCCAACCATTCGGTATGGAATACGCCATCTTTATCAGTACGTTTATAAGTATGCGCACCGAAGTAGTCACGCTGTGCCTGGATCAGGTTAGCTGGCAGAACCGCTGAGCGGTAGCTGTCATAGTAGTTGATCGCAGCAGAGAAGGTTGGCGTCGGGATACCGTTCTGAACGGCATAAGACACAACATCACGCAGCGCTTGCTGATATTCGTCAGCAATGTTTTTGAAGTAAGGAGCCAGCAGCAGGTTAGCGATAGAGGCATTTTCAGCATACGCATCGGTGATTTTCTGCAGGAACTGCGCGCGGATGATACAACCAGCACGGAAGATCTTCGCGATTTCGCCGTAGTTCAGGTCCCAGTTGTTCTCGTCTGAAGCAGCTTTGAGCTGTGAGAAACCCTGAGCGTAAGAAACGAGTTTACCCAGATACAGCGCACGACGCACTTTTTCGATGAACTCAGCTTTGTCACCAGAGAAAGGTTTCACAGCCGGGCCAGATAATACCTTAGAGGCTGCAACGCGCTGATCTTTCAGGGAAGAAAGATAACGGGCAAATACGGACTCAGTGATCAGGGTCAGTGGTTCGCCGAGATCCAGCGAGCTCTGGCTGGTCCATTTACCGGTACCTTTGTTCGCAGCTTCGTCCAGGATCACATCAACCAGATATTTACCTTCTTCGTCTTTCTTAGTGAAGATATCTTTGGTGATGTCGATCAGATAGCTGCTCAGCTCGCCTTTGTTCCAGTCAGCGAAGGTGGTTGCCAGCTCTTCGTTGCTCAGGTTCAGGGACTGTTTCAGCAGGGAATACGCTTCTGCGATAAGTTGCATGTCGCCGTATTCGATACCGTTATGAACCATCTTAACGTAATGACCAGCACCATCTGCACCGATGTAAGCTACGCAAGCGTCGCCATCTTCAGCACGCGCTGCGATTTTCTCAAGAATCGGAGCCACCAGCGCGTACGCTTCTTTCTGACCGCCAGGCATGATGGACGGGCCTTTCAGTGCGCCCTCTTCACCACCGGAAACACCGGTACCGATGAAGTTAAAACCTTGCTCAGACAATTCGCGGTTACGACGAATGGTGTCTTTATAATACGTGTTGCCGCCATCGATCAGGATGTCGCCTTTATCCAGGTGCGGAGTCAGGGATGCGATGGTTTTGTCAGTTGCTTCACCGGCTTTCACCATCAGCAAGATACGACGAGGTTTTTCCAGTGAGTCAACAAACTCTTCGACGGTGTAGTGCGGGACCAGATTTTTACCCGGGTTTTCGGCGATGACTTCATCAGTCTTGTCACCAGAACGGTTAAAAATGGAAACGGAATAACCACGGCTTTCGATGTTAAGCGCGAGGTTACGGCCCATGACCGCCATACCGACAACGCCGATCTGTTGTTTGGACATTAGCAACTCCTGTCTGAAATAGTTGATCGCCCAGTTTTTAGTCTAAACTCCTGTTAACAGTGAGTTTAACTGCACCGAGCCATACAAATGAACACAAGCATTGTACATGAGAATGGCGATGGGTGAACCTATTGCAGCCATAACAATATTCTGATCGCACGTACCGGCAGCCACCCGCCTCGCCTTTCTCAGAGGCCGGTTTCACTTTACCGGTAACATGTGGGGAATGCAGGTAAAAAAGAGCTGTTCATCCCAGCCGTTAAGGGCTTAGGAATCCGCGTCCAACAAATGCTAAGATAAATGCTGCAGATTGGTCGACTGGTAAAGTCTGTTTGCCAAAAATTTTTTCTCACGTTCGACACGTCCGAAATCAATCAGAAATGAAGGGCCACGTATCTCAAAGAAAGATTCAAGATCCAGTTGTTCCTCGCCCAAATTCAAAAAGGACCAGTCACTCACATACTTCAAGCTATCAAATTTATTTTTATAATACTCTGACCAATAAAATGATGTACCTGACAGTCCAACACTAGAAGCTATCAATTGAAAATGGAATCGGGTCGAGAGGAAATAATCTTTCGTCGAAAACTGTAAACCATGCTTCCAAATCGTCTCAAAAAAGACCATTTCTATTATAGGAAACTTTTGTTTAAGTCTTTTATAAAAATAACCATCAGATCCCGGCCTAAATTCATAAAAACGGATCAGTGAACCCGGAAATCTTTGGATGAAAGCGCTGATGGCTATTTCAACTTGCTCTATGAAAAGCTTTTCATTCTCGTCACCTTCTGAAAATTCATTATGAAGGCATAAACGTAGTACAGGGGTTTCCTTTTCAACTAAACTGACAACATCAGAAAATGGGAAACAAAAATAATCATCACCGATAAAAGAAATTTTACCAGGAAGAAACTTCTCCAAAACTCGATAGCTTTCATAATCACGTACATCAAAACAAAAATAACTTTCAATAAATTGACAGATCTGTGAGGCTTTCTCTTCCGACAGAGGTTGTAAGCCCAGCCCAGTGGCGTAGGTCAGAATATTATTCTTTTTACCGAAATATGAAACAAGTTCGATTAAACGAAGATTAGCTGCCCATAATTCATTTATATAACCTCCACCCAACAAATGAATGCTATCTGTATTGTTGAATATTTCACTCATCAATCGTTCACGAATTGGAAGGACACTATGATCCGAAAATTTATCCTCAATGCTACCGTTTTCACCCAGCGCCTGAGCAAGTTGCCATAAAAAATTGACGCAATTCACATCCTCATACAGATTCGACGCAACTAGCGGGTCTACTGCATCAAGATAAATTATTGCGTCCGGATATATATTTTTGATGTAATTAATCCAACCTCTGGTGAGTATGTCGTCACCATAGTTTGGCATCCCGGAGGCAGATACAAGATAGAAGGTTTTTTTGGGGATAGGATTATGAATAGGAGTAGGCATTTGGAGAGTTTCAACAATTTCTTTTTTTTCACTACTAGGGAAAAGGCCAAAAAAATTCATATTTAGATCCTTATGGTCTTATTCATTTTTATTATTAGACAAATAATCATAAAGATTAATAGTTTCCTTTGTGATTATTTTTGAGCAAAATTTTCCCTCTATTAAACTTCTTCCATTTTCACCCATTCTTGCTCTAACATCTGTATTTATTACTAAGTTCTTTAGACTTTCTGCTAAGGCTTTAACGTTTCCTTTGTCGATGATAAATCCGTTGTTATTATTTTTAATAAGACTACTGCAACCGCCAACATCATATGAAATTACTACCCTACCGACAGAACACGCCTCAAGGAGAATTCGAGGTATTCCTTCAGGATAGATGGACGGAAGTGCGACAATATTTGAGTCTTTGATCAACTCTTTCATATCATCACATTTTCCTAACCAGTTTATTTCCCCATTTTTGTGAGCGTCTTCAAGAAAACTAAGAGGGATTGAATCAGGATCATCGGGCGTTGAAATACCTGCAACATTCAGTGTAAACGCTACTCCCTCCAAAGCGAGACGTTTTTTTACTACAATCAAGTCAGTTAGTCCTTTACTCCACAACAACCGACTGGCAAACAAGACAACAGGAGTTTCTCTGATGGGCTCTCGAGAATAGGGAAATTCGATGATATTTATTCCTGCACCATCTATAACTACCGTTCTATCCATGTCAATTTTGGAGAAATTTAAAATGCATGACCTGTCGCTTTGATGCTCGAAGGTAACTAAACACTGCTTATTCGAAAAGATAAAACTATACAGCGGTTTTATAAGCCTTTTTATCAGACAAAACTTAAAAGTATTCTCTGTAAAAACTCGACCTAAACCGACGAAGCTTATAATGATATTTTTAGAGAATAATTTAGCATATAATCCACCGAACACCCCAGGCTTAATTGTAATGCAATGTAGGACATCCGCGTTGATTGATTTAATCAACTTTGTGGTATTTATTAACTCACAAGCGAATTTGAATGGATTTACAGACTGGGCAGAAATTGATGAGTTATGACAAATAAAGCCGAGATTATTAAGCTTAGTAAGTAACGATTGATCAACAAAATTACTTATTATATGAATTTGGTAACCAGCTTGCTGTGCACACTCTGCTCTTTCAATCCAATGTAGATCGAAATACCAATCAGCATTTATGAAATAACATATTTTTCTCATTACTTATCTACCATCAATGGCGCTTACCTGACTTAGAGAAAACTCCATCAACAACACCCCTTATGATATATTTAAGATAACTGAACTTATTATCTTGTTTTGAAACAATTGAAAATACTTTTACAATACGTAAAGTAACTCCAATTGCTGAATATGGACCATTACATTTGAAGTATGTTTTAGCAAGCAACAGATTTCGAACAAGATAATAAACTTTCCAAACAGGCGTTATGGAATTACCAGTGATACTAATATCATGAATAAATTTTAACTGAGGGGCATAGAGAAATTTATGACCATTTAGAATAAGATGGTGTGAAAAATAAACATCATCATAATATAAAAATAGATCATCATGTATGTAATGTGATGCAGTTCGCATTACATCTTGTCGAACGATTGTTCCAACGAATGACAGGGTCACGCATGACTCAACTTTTTTATTATCAGGGATAAAACCTTGTGGGTCTAAGAAATACTTAACATTCTCCCATAAAGTTTTTGGCAATTTAACAAATGGTTTATTCATTTTGCAGTCAATGCCATTTGCATCTATCACACGACAACTTAAAGCTGAGATCCCATCAAGAGTGAAATCTTGAAAGTTCTTAAGCAAATCAGGAGTTGGATATGCATCATCATCATACATGAATATCCACTCAGTTTTGATTTGTGAAGTTATATACTCAACCCCTTTTCTAAAACCACCGGCACCGCCGGTGTTTTCAGTCAAGGATAGAACGCTCAATCGTGAATCTTCAATACTTTCAAGCCACGTGGCAGTGTCATCAGTGGAGCAATTATTTACAACAACAATATTGTCGAAAGGCAACATCGAAGTCGATAACCAACAGTTTTTCAACTTGTCGAGCCGATTAAAAGTGACAATTAATGCTGTTGTATTCATCTAACGTCGACCGTAAAAACAGGCATCTTATCGGCCCCATCGATACTTTTTAGATATACTTCCGCAGTCTTAAGCGCTTCAGCAATCGTAACATCCATATCTAGATATCGATAAGTCCCTAACCGACCAACAAACGTGATATTCTTTTCAGATTTAGCGAGAGCTAAATATTTATCAAGTAATGCCATTTCACCAACCTGACGGATTGGATAATAAGGAATATCTTCCGGCTCACAACTACGACTATATTCCTTATAACAAACAGATCCTTCATGTGATTCCCATGGTGAGAAATATTTGTGCTCTGTTATGCGTGTGTAAGGGACATTTTTTTCACAGTAGTTCATTACTGCACATCCCTGGTAATCACCCGTAAAAGTAAACTTCTCAAAATCTAACGTACGGTAGCCCAAACGGCCAAACTGGTACTGATAAAAGGCGTCAAGAGGACCACTGTAAAAAACATGGTCATAAGCATTTCTTTCACTTAAATCAAACTCAGTCTCTAATTCTACTTTAATATTGGGATGTTCAGATATTTTTTTGACCATTTCAGTGTATCCATCTTTAGGCATACCTTGAAATTTATGGTTGAAATAATTATCATCATAATTAAAACGGATTGGTAATCTCTTCAGTATTGAAGCCGGCAATTCTGCCGGTGACATTCCCCATTGTTTAATCGTGTACCCTTTGAAAAAGGCTTCATACAATTCTTTGCCAACGAATCTTAATGCCTGTTCCTCGAAAGTCTTGGGATCAGTTATTGAGCTGTCACCTTTATCTCGAATCAATTCACGAGCTTCGTCGGGAGAACAAGTCTTTTCGAAAAATTGATTTATGGTATGCAGATTTATAGGCAACGAAAAAACCTTTCCGTTATAAGTCGCTTTTACTCGATTTACATACGGCATCATCTGAGAATATTTTTGGATAAAATTCCATACTTCCTGGTTATCGGTATGGAAGATATGAGGTCCGTAGGTATGCACCATGACCTGAGTCTTTTCATCGCGCGCATCATAGCAATTTCCTGCAATATGAGGTCTTTTGTCAATAATTCTAACTAAATGACCTTGCTCAGCAAGTTGTCGTCCGATAACGACACCAGAGAAACCTGCGCCTACGATGAGAATATTTTTTTTACTCATGATTTATACCTTATTAACCTAAGACGACACGTCGGAATTTATAATAACACTTAGCAATCACAGTTCTACGTTTTGAACCTCTTGGTGCAAAACGATTTACATGTGGCATTAATCTATTTTTAATTTTCGTACGGAATAAAATAGGTTGCAGAGCGACTTCAGTTGACGGGACGGATGTATGAGCCCCCATCAAACGGACATAAACTTCTCTTTCCCAAGGAGTACCTTGAATATTTTTTATAAAATTGTCATAGAAATCGACTTTGTCAGTATTCCACGGTTTATTTTCACCCGCAAAGTGAATCATTTTAGGATTTCGTCTGGCGTTAAGAAATCTCATATATGTGGAAAATTTCAGATTCGGATAAAAAACATCTGTATGCCCATTTCCATGATACACATTCCAATCAAGCGGCAAGAAATGAACACGGTTGTAGAAAACTTTATTCATTATATCCTGGTCAAGGAACCAATAGCTTTGTCCTTTCAATGCAGTCATTAATTTTTCGAAAATGTTTTCTTCATTCATCTGTGCAATATTAAAGACAATTATACCTCCCTGGAAATAATTATCCGTGTTCGCCATCTCTAGCCTGGTTTTGAGGTATTCCTCAGCAGTTTGAATACCTGCATCAGACTGAGCCACATTACCAAATTTAACAAATCCTTCCATGACGATGTCTTGTACTGCAGCAACCAGATTATTGCCCAGTGGCGTCTCAATGAGTTCCGCAAGATCACTCTCAACAACCGTATCGGTATCGATGAAAAGAACTTTTGAGAAATCTCTAAATAACTTTGGAATAAAAAGTCTGGAATATGTAGCTGCGGTAAATGGAGGCCTGATGTAAGCGTCTTTTATTTCCTTGAATGCATTTATATCAAAATAACGCACGTTCATATTGGTAGTATTCGCTACCAAATTTTTAACACGTTCTTTGTTGCGCTGACTTAGCCCATTATCTAGCACGACTAGATCGTAATTGTGATTTATGCTTGCGTTCTTGACGATAGAATTTACAAGTGCACCAAGACTCATTGCATAGTTATCGTCGGAACAAATCACAATTGGAACATTTCTCTCAGTGAAATGAGGCCCCAGCTTACCATTGAAAGTTTCATTTTTTATGAATGTTCTTTGTACTTCTTTGATGCGTAAATTTTCGCTAGCTAATTTGAAAATGATGAATATATTGAACAAACGTTCAGAAATATGTCCGATAACTCTTTTCTCTTGAGCAGAATAATTTTCGAATGCAATTTCTTCTTCAAGTTCTTCAAGTATGCCAAAAAGCCAAGTTGAATATTCGTCGAATAATGGCTTATTCATTACATACATGTTTGTGTAATAGCCATCTACAGCTGCATTAAAGGTTTTAACAGCTGAATAATACTCAGGATGCTTCCTTAAAAGAACATCAATTGCTGACTGATAATCTTTAATATGTAAGTGATCTGACACTTTGTAATGATGATAATTATTTTTACTGCCAGCTGACTTAACTGACCATTTACAAGGGACGATCAGATCCACATTTTCTAATAATTTTAATATCTGCTTCTCATTCAAGCCAAATTCTTCTTGGTATTCCTGATTAATTTCATCCCAATTAACCATACCCCAATTATCTTCTGCTTTTTGTTGATCGTCGGAAAAATTAAAATGTCTCCGATAATGCATAAAACCTACATAATCTGTAGGTATTGCATTTTTCCATACCCAATAATGTGCTGTAAGTTCGCAGTAGAATGGATTTTTATAAGATATGTTATCGCCAGTATCATCACCGTCGCAGCAAATGACATTAAATGAATTTGCTTTCCCAACATGTATTGGCTTAATCACCGAAGAATCGAGAAAGGCACTCGGTTTATGATGACAAGTATAAATAGATACAGTTTTCATCCTTCATTCCATCACTATAATATAATTTTTAATTCACGCCATTGCTTCTTTATAAGCAGCAATGACATCAGCAGATTTACCCATTTGTCTAAGCTTGTGATCTTCTATCCATATAACACGATCACATACGTTAGATACATCAGCCAAGTTATGGCTAACAAAAAGAATGGTTACACCTTTTGCTTTAAAATCGTTAATAGTCGCAAGACATTTTCTTTGAAATGATATATCACCAACTGCAAGAACCTCGTCAATTATAAGTATGTCCGGATCAACTTGTGTGATGACCGAAAACCCCAATTTTGCTAACATACCGCTCGAATAGACACGAATCGGTTCATCGATGAAATCCCCTAACTCAGAGAATTCGATTATTTTATCCATTCGTTGTTTAAGTTCTTTTCTACGCAATCCTAGCAGTGTGGCATTCAAGCGAATATTTTCACGGCCAGTCAATTCAGGATGAAACCCGCCACCTAATTCAAGCATTGATGCCACTCTACCCGTAACACAAACCGTTCCGGAAGAAGGTTTCATTACTCCAGCGACAAGCCCTAGTGAAGTGCTCTTACCCGCACCATTGCGGCCAATCAAGGCAACAGACTCACCCTTTTCAATAATAAAATTAATATCTTCAATTGCCAGATAACTTCTGCCACTTAGCAGACTTAACGCTCTGCGAGGATTGAAGATTAATTCTTTTATTCCTGAGCCAATATGGTGATAAAGGGGATATCTTTTTGTTACATTTTTAAACTCAATAACAACACTCATTATAGAATCTCTGCAAAGCGATATTTTAATTTATTGAAAATACTACTACCGATGATGAGCATCACTATCCCATATCCGTACAAAGTAGCTATGTCAGTATAATTGACTGTATTGTTCATAAATAAATCACGCCAACTTATGATCATATTGGCCAGAGGGTTATAATCAATGAGCCAACGATAATCCTGAGGTATCATGTCGGAGGAATACAGAATTGGTGTACAATAAAATAGCAACATAATGCCGAGAGTTATAAAACGTTCGAGATCGCGGAAGAATAAATTAAGTGTAGATAAAGTAAGCGCTACCCCTAGCATTAGAATGATTTGTGCAAAACCGATTAATGGAATTCCCCAAATCCAATCCCAAGATGGTCGCATGTCGTAGACATAAAGAAAAATTATAATTACTGGGATAGTGCAAATAAAATGCAAACACTCCATCAATACGTTGCTCATTGGTATTACAGAGCGTGGGAAAACAGTCTTTTTTATAATTTGCGCATTAGCTAAAAACGAAAATAAAGAATTCGAAGTAGAACTTGCAAACCATTGCCAAGGGAAAAGCCCTGTAATGATAAACACCGTATAATTTGGTATTTGTACTCTCATTATTAATTTGAAAATAAAATAGTAAATCATGGCGAATAGCAGAGGGTTAGCAATCGACCATAGATAACCAAAAAAACTACTTTTGTATCTAACCTTAAGCTCTTTTTCAGTGATTACAGTAGCCAAATCAAATAAATAACCTAAACTGTACTTCATACACTTCTCTTATTAATGAATTCTTGTGGATAAGTATTTCACTAGCAATGACTGAGTTTTGTTGACAGTGAAACCCGTATATATTTGTTAACTTAATCGCAAGAAATTAATAACTTTCTCTATTTGTTATGGATAAGACATATTCATACATATCGTGCATGCCAGATTCAACAGAAACGAAATTAGATTTATTGATAGTCTTTTTCAGCTTGCCAATATCTAGAATATTATATGGCACGTCACCCGATTTTCTCTCGTGGTAATTTATCTCAATTTTATTATTTGCAATTATTTGAGCATACTTGAGAATATCTTCAATACTTGTTCCAACCCCTGAACCGACGTTATAAATTTCATTCCACCTTTGAGATTGCATCAATTTTTCGACAATTTCACAAAAGTCATCTATGTGAATATAATCTTTGCAAGTAGTTACATCTCCATAAATATCCATTGATTTACCAATAATTGCATTTCTTAAGGCAACACCAATAATTCGCTCAATTTTTTGATATTTTCCATAAACATTCGCTGGACGTAAAATGAGGAATTTAAACTCGGAATCTAATCTTGAAGCAAATTCTAAATAATGTTCACAAGATTCCTTCATCCATCCATAAAAACTTACTGGAGATATAATGTGCGTCTCTTTTATCGGAGCATCTGCCATGCCATAGATAGAACCGCCAGAAGATATATAAACAAGTTTTTTTACGCCATGGTTTTTCATAATACCAATGAGATCAATGAACGCAGATAGGTTCGTTGCTAATACTTCCTGAGAGGAACCAACCTCATCCATTGCGGTAAAGCTTGTTAATGAATGCAATACAATATCTATCTTATAATTTGCAAATATTTCATTTAATATAGTTGTATTTTTACAGTCACCACAAATGTCAATAAGATTCTCATGGTGAACATGGGATGCTGACCGGCTAAAATTAATAACCTTAATCCCTCTCTCGCAGAAATATTCGCTCAAATTGGTGCCTATAAATCCTGAGCCACCAACAATTAAAATTGTTTTCATATATTACTCGTTTGAAATTTAATTACTCAACTAGTCAAATCCGAAATTATCACAAACCATTAATAAAGTAAGTTTTATTCGCGAACTAAGTCGCGATATTTGATAGTGATTTAGTCAATTTTTCAGTCTCAAGGAATAATTTTCACCTTATATCTTGTACACACGCTACCGCCCTTGGCTCTACAGCTACCAATGCACTGAACGTCATTATTTTTCAGTATTTACATAAAAGTTATTTTGTTACTTTCTCTTATGTAAATATTGAAGTTTAGCGAGGCTACACAAACACAAGATTCTAACCAAAGCCTATGTCAACTTAAATTTCATTGTGACCATGATCGTCTTACTTCCAACGGGTAGCCAGGAGTTACTCTTAGTTTAGAATAACTCCTTAATAATTAAGTTTGTATTACTCAGTCTTCAATTAGGAGGTTAGTAAGATACTGTCCATAAGGTGTTTTACTCATGGATTTTGCTTGTGCCTCAAGTTGTTCTCGAGTAATCCAACCTTTCCGGTATGCAATTTCTTCAAGACATGCAACTTTAAGTCCCTGCCGTTTTTCAATTGTATGAATAAATTGAGAAGCTTCGATCAGGCTATCGTGAGTTCCGGTATCCAGCCAGGCAAAACCGCGGCCAAGTAATTCAACCTTGAGCTTACCCTTTTTCAGGTACATCTCATTCAATGTGGTAATTTCTAACTCACCACGTTCTGATGGCTTGACCTGTTTTGCCATTTCAACAATATCGTTGTCATAAAAATAAAGCCCAGTTACCGCCCATTGTGATTTAGGCTTGGCTGGTTTTTCTTCTATGGATAATGCATTGAATTCATTATCAAATTGAACTACTCCAAAACGCTCTGGGTCCAATACCTGATAGCCGAAAACTGTCGCACCTGTTTTTCTTGAAGCAACATCTTCTAACTTCTTACCAAAGCCCTGACCAAAATAGATGTTGTCACCAAGGACCAATGCACACCGTTCACCATTAATGAAATCTTCACCAATAATGAATGCTTGCGCTAAACCGTCCGGAGATGGCTGCTCTGCATATTGTAATTTTATGCCGAACTGAGAACCATCTCCCAGCAATCGCTTGAACGAAGGCAAATCTTCCGGGGTGGAAATGAGCAAAATATCATCAATGCCCGCCAACATAAGCACTGATAGTGGATAATAAATCATTGGCTTATCATAAACAGGCAATAACTGTTTAGAAACTCCAAGCGTTATCGGATGCAGCCTTGTACCAGAACCGCCTGCCAGAACAATACCTTTCATTTACTAAGACCTCTTCTATTTAGTCTTTCAAACCTAAACGCTCACCTGCATAAGACCCATTCTGAACACGTTTCCACCAGGTTTCATTTTCAAGATACCATTTTACTGTTTTCAAAATTCCGCTTTCAAAAGTCTCAACCGGTGTCCATCCAAGTTCACGTTCAATTTTGCTCGCGTCGATGGCATAACGCATATCATGACCAGGGCGATCTTTAACGAAGGTGATCAATTCATTAAAATGTGTAAGTCCCGCTGGTTTGTCAGACACTAATTGATCCAAAATTGAGCAAATTGTCTTCACGACATCAATATTTTTACGCTCATTATGCCCGCCAATATTATACGTCTCGCCAATAACACCTTTCGTCACAACCTCATAAAGGGCTCTGGCGTGATCTTCTACAAATAACCAGTCCCGGATCTGAGCACCATCACCATAAACAGGAAGAGGTTTACCGGCTATAGCATTAAGGATAACAAGGGGGATCAACTTCTCAGGAAAGTGGTAAGGACCGTAGTTATTTGAGCAATTCGTTATTAAAGTTGGCAATCCATACGTTCGGTTCCATGCGCGTACGAGGTGATCGCTTGCCGCTTTGGAAGCAGAGTACGGGCTACTCGGAGCATATGGCGTAGTCTCGGTGAATAGGTCGGTGGTTCCATGCAGATCACCGTAGACTTCATCAGTTGAAATATGATGGAAACGGAATACATTCTTTTTCTCATCATCCAGACCGGACCAATAATGTCGTGCTGATTCTAAAAGAGTGTATGTGCCGGTGATATTAGTATCAATAAAGGCCGAAGGTCCATCAATTGACCTGTCTACATGGCTTTCTGCCGCAAGGTGCATCACTGCATCTGGCTTAAACTCTGAAAATATCGCATCCAGAGAGTCACGGTCACAAATGTTCGCGAGGACAAAACGGTAGCGAGGATCATTTTCGACTTCTTTCAGGGATTCTAAATTACCTGCGTACGTCAAACTATCAACCACAAGCACATTGTCGTTTGTTTCAGAGATGATGTGACGCACTACCGCAGAACCGATGAAACCCGCACCGCCCGTTATCAGTATGTTCATTATAAAAGGTCTCACGTGATTAATTTTACGCTTGCACCAGCATTTAGCGCATGACAAATCTGAAGGTCCTTGTGCTCACAGATTAAAATTTCTCTTTAAACTCAGCATTTAAATTGTGCAAACTGGCACAAGGCACCACATTCAACTCCTTATATTATCATATGCTCCATGCCATAAACCTCTAACTTCATCATTTCACCTGTCTAACCTCGAACAATGAGTCATTTTTTAATCAAGATTAAAGACTACTTATGTTTTCGAGATCTTGTCAGAGTGCTTATTATTCTTTTGTAAACTCGTGGCAACCTTTGTAATCGACTAATATAATAGCTTGAATATGAGTACCACAGCGGATTTGTCTCACTTTGCCTCATTAACCTTTTCTTATTGGTCTGAGCATTTGAAAAAATATCCTCCGGCATAGCCGGAGGATTTTCATATGCGCCTGTAAGGCTCTGTTACCAGCCGCGCCCTAACAGGCGCATAGCAATCTGACATTTGCATCCAAATTCGTTACTTACTGCCCGTAAACGGGCTCCCTGGATACGGGATTGATAACTGTTCCCCTAGTTTATCCTGCTCCAGTTGGTGCTTTATGTATTCCTGGATCTTCGATGTATTTTTACCCACCGTATCTACATAATACCCTCGGCACCAAAACTCCCTGTTCCTGTATTTGAATTTAAGATCTCCAAATTGTTCATAGAGCATCAGACTACTTTTGCCCTTCAGATACCCCATGAAGCTCGATACACTCATCTTCGGCGGGATCTCCACAAGCATATGGATGTGATCTGCACAGCATTCTGCTTCCAGAATGTGCACATTTTTCCATTCACACAGTTTTCTTAAAATACTCCCTACAGCACGGCGTTTCTCGCCGTAGAAGACCTGCCTTCGGTATTTAGGCGCGAAAACTATGTGATATTTACAGTTCCATCGGGTGTGCGCTAAGCTCTTTTCGTCCCCCATTGGGACCCCCTTTTGATTTCTTGTTTGACCAATGCAGTTGCCAGACCGCAAGGTGTTTTAACAAATCAAAAGGGGTTTTTATATCCGGCTCAAAGCTGGAAGCTTTACGGAACCCCCAGCCTAGCTGGGGGTTTTCTATAGCCAACAAAAAAAAAGCACCGATTTATTCGGTGCTTTTTAAAGCCCGCTAACTATTTTTCAGTAAACTCTTTCAGCCACGCTTTAAACGCTTCACCCTGTGAGTTATGGCGAATACCATACTCTACGAAGGCTTTCATATAACCGAGTTTGTCGCCACAGTCATGTGAACGGCCGGTCATGGAGAAGGCTTCCACGGTTTGCTTTTTCATCAGCATCGCGATGGCATCGGTCAGCTGTATTTCGTTACCGGCACCGTATGGTGTCACTGCCAGCAGTGGCCAGATGGCTTCGGAAAGCACATAACGGCCGACAACCGCGAGGTTCGATGGCGCATCTTTAAGCTCTGGTTTCTCAACGATAGCCGTCATTGGCGCGCTTTCGCCCGGCTCAACTTCTACACCGTTACAGTTAACGATACCGTATTTAGAAACGTCTTTCTCCGGCACTTCTTCAACCATGACCTGGCTGTTGCCAGTTTCCTGGAAGCGGCGAAGCATCGCAGCAAGGTTGTCTTTACGCAGATCGCTGGTGGAATCGTCCATCAGAACGTCAGGCAGAATAACCGCAAATGGCGAATTGCCGATCAGAGGTTTTGCACACAGAACGGCGTGACCTAGACCTTTTGACTGGCCCTGACGCACGTTCATGATTGTCACGCCTTTCGGACAAATGGACTGCACTTCTTCCAGCAACTGGCGCTTAACACGGGACTCCAGCATGCTTTCCAGTTCGAATGACGTGTCGAAGTGGTTTTCGATCGCATTTTTAGAAGAATGCGTGACCAGAATGATCTCTCTGATGCCCGCTGCAGCACATTCATTAACGATGTACTGGATTAAAGGCTTATCGACGATCGGCAGCATTTCTTTTGGAATGGCCTTCGTCGCTGGCAACATACGTGTGCCCAGACCGGCAACAGGGATAACAGCTTTTAACATTGTAAAGGATACTCCTTGAAACCTATTAGTGTGTAAATCCAGTCAGTTAGAATTCAAACATGTCAGGGAATTCACCGGACTGAAATTGTAAATACAAATTATTTCCCGCAACGCTATTTCTTCCCTGAGTATAGTCCCTGCCATTTACTTTAGGGAGGCCATACTGCTGACTTTAGGACTCCAGCACGATTCTCTGTATTTGATTACGATACCAGTAAGCCGCACGAAACGGTAAGGTAAAGACCTAATTTTAGGAATGTTAAACCTATTCGGTGATTTTATAATCATAAATTGCTGCTTTCGAAAACATCAGTGTCTGCCCATTGAGCGTTGCCCCGGATCTCCCCTGCTCTGTCGAACGGTTTTGCCTAGCCCACTGTTTTAGATTTGAAATTTCATGCCCTGACGCCCATTATTCAACGTGCGGCAAACGCCGCGTAACTAAAGGTGGAAAACGCTATATGGAATGGATCGCCGATCCGTCGATTTGGGCCGGGCTGGCTACCCTGGTAATTCTTGAAATTGTTCTGGGGATAGACAATCTCATCTTTATTGCCATTCTGGCGGAGAAACTTCCGCGCAGCCAGCGTGATAAAGCCCGCGTCACAGGGCTGATGCTGGCGCTCGTTATGCGTTTGCTGCTCCTTGCTTCAATCTCATGGTTATCGACACTCACCCGCCCGCTCATTACGGTGCTGGGTCACCCGTTCAGCGCGCGTGACATGATTATGCTCGTCGGCGGCATATTCCTGTTGTTCAAGGCAACGATGGAGTTGAATGAACGCCTTGAGGGTAAGGATGAGGAGCAAAGCCAGCAGCAACGCGGGGCAAAGTTCTGGCCCGTTGTCGCTCAGATTGTGGTGCTGGATGCGGTATTTTCCCTCGACTCGGTGATTACCGCTGTCGGTATGGTTGACCATCTGGCCGTCATGATGGCTGCTGTATGTATTGCAATCGGGCTGATGCTGCTGGCGAGTAAGCCACTGACCCGTTTCGTCAATGCGCACCCGACTATTGTGATCTTGTGTCTGAGTTTCCTGCTGATGATTGGGTTTAGCCTGGTAGCTGAAGGCTTTGGCTATGCGATCCCGAAAGGTTATCTTTATGCGGCCATCGGTTTCTCAGTCATCATCGAAGGCCTGAATCAGTTGGCGCACTTCAACCGCAAACGCTTTTTGTCATCACGTCGCTCTCTGCGTGAGCGTACTGCAGAAACCGTTTTACGTGTTCTTCGTGGTAAACATGAGGAAGCCGAACTTGATACGCATTCCTCAAATATGATTGCTGACAGTGCTGGCGAAGAGGATGCCATCTTCAATCAGCAGGAACGCCATATGATTGAGCGCGTTCTGGGCCTCGGGCAGCGTACCGTCAGCAGCGTGATGACTTCCCGCCACGACGTCGATAATCTTGAACTCAATGACCCGGTTGAGCTGCTGAAGCAGCAAATAGCGGAAAACCAGCACACGCGTATTCTGGTGACCGAAGACAGCTCTACCGATGAACCGCTGGGCGTCGTGCATGTTGTCGACTTGCTGAAACAACAACTCCTGCAAAATGAGTTAGATCTAAAGGCACTGATCCGCCAGCCGCTGATTTTCCCGGAGCAGCTTTCCCTGCTGATGGCGCTTGAGCAGTTCCGCCTGGCCAAAACTCACTTTGCATTTGTCGTCGATGAGTTCGGTTCAGTTGAAGGCATTGTGACCCTGACTGACGTGATGGAAACGATCGCCGGTAATTTGCCTGAGTCTGATGAAACGCCGGATGCGCGCCACGATATTTCGCAACAGGAAGACGGCACATGGATTGCCAACGGTTATATGCCGCTGGAAGATCTGGTGATGTACATCGCCCTGCCGGTTGATGAAAAACGCGAATATCACACGCTGGCAGGATTACTGATGGAACATACGCAGAGCATCCCGCAGGTCGGTGCGCAAATCCACATCGATAACTATCTGTTTGAACCACTTGAGGTCAGCAGTCATCGTATTCTGAAAGTGAAAATTACGCCGCTCAAAACCGACATGGATGATGATTACGAAGTGTAATCCTCCGTTCAGATGGACATTAAAAAGAAAACGGGACGCTGATGAGGCGTCCCGTTTTTACTGAGTCGTACAAATTGAGGTACAGAAAGATTATTTATTTAATAACTTCTGCACATCGTCTTTTTCTTTGCTGTCTTTGCGTTTATCCACCCAGTTCTGAATGGCGCTACGGGCACTCTGTTCCACTGTCCGGCGCAGGATCTGATCAACCTGAAGCTGATAACCCAGTTGCGCCCACGGCCCGTACACTCGCAGCGGGATATCCGTGGTTTTCAGGGTGTTGATCAGATTGCTGTCGCCTTTCCAGCCACCGGTCACGCGGATCAACAGATTCATATCTACTTTTTCGCCGGCGAGATCAACAGAGCCATCACCTTTTGCGTAAACCATTGGCGACTGGCCTTCCAGATCGTTTAGTTTCAGGGTGCCGTTTTTCAGCTGCCCCTGCGCTTTCAGTGCATCAATCTGGCTGTAATGCTCGTATTTATCCAGCCCCTGAACGCTGCTGGTATTACGGCTGATTGCCTGCTGGATAAGCTGCTGAATATTAAGTCCGTTCAGATGCGCATTGGTCATAGCAAGTTCAGCATTGCCCTGCCAGTTACGCGCAAAGTCTTCTGCAGAGAGCCCTTTTCCGCTCACGTCACCTTTCATAGAGAAGTTGCCGGTCAGCGCTTTCGGCAATCCGTAAGCAGTCAGCAGATCAGCCAGCTCAATATTATTCACATCCGGCGTCATGTGAACCTGAATGCTTTTGCCGGTCACATCCATATCACCTGGCAGGGAAAAACTTCCCGACCCGAGATTGCCACTGAACGTCGGCAGCGCAACCTTACCCAACCGGTTATTAGCATTCAGTGCCAGATTTTGGATCTTCATCCCGCGATAGGTTAAATCCGCTACTTTCAGTGCCAGATTCGCATTGAAAGTCCGCAAAATGCTCAGGCCGTTCGGCTGCTCATCGACATCACGCGCAATGACCGGCGCGGAGGTGATTGATTGGGTGCTCTGCGCCGTCTGCTCAGCAGTTTTAGGCTGCCAGCCGGAAAGCGCATCCAGATCGAGTTTGTCAGCGTTTAAATTGAGCTGATAATTACCGATATCGCCACCCATCGTGGCAGAAGCAGTCCCTGAAATCTGATTATCATTCGCCGTTAACGCCAGCTGGGTGAGTTCCAGTGAATCATTATCGCGCTGATAACTGGCCTGCATCGAACCATTACCCTGAACACCTTTCACAGGGATGTCAGCGCCACTCAGCTGATAAGTGAATTTACTGATCTTAGCCGAAAAAGCCTGCGGATAATGCTGCATATCCACGTCTGCATTCATGGTGAATGCAAGGTCACGCTGATTGCGGTTTATGCGGCTTGAAAGCTGAATGGTAGCCTGACGGTTGTCGTTTTTATCAATTTCCATATTGATATCACGAACGTTTATCTGATCATCATCGCCGCGCTGCCAGATAAGCAGACTGTCAGCAATGCTGATTTTATCGATATCAAACTTCCAGCCAGCTTCAAGTTCAGAAGCTCCGGGAGCGACCGGCGTTGGCATTGAAGGCGCAACAGGTGCATCGGGCTGATTCTCTTCAGTTTCAGGCGTCAGACGTATTACTGCGTTTTTCAACAGTACCTGTTTCACCGCCAGCTGATGAGAAATAAGAGGCCAGAGTTTAACGTCCAGCCGCATGTTTTCAGCACTGACAACCGGCTCTTTAGCACCCGCCGCTGTAAGCGACGTCTGACCGGCAATAATGCTCAGCTGTGGCCAGACATGCCAGCGCAGCGATCCGTTGATGGCCAGCTGATATCCGCTTTTCACCTCGACCCGTTCCACCATGTACTGGCGGAAATCATTCGGGTTGATCAGAAACACCAGCGAAGTCATGCCGGCAATGATAACCACCAGTAAAATCACCAGTGTTGTCAGTAGTCTTCTCATGCCTTCCTCACGTTTTTATCCGTTATGCGGATAAAAAACTGAATCAGTCTTCATCAATACGACTGGCAATTGCGCTTTGCTGGTCGCGGTATTTCGCATCCTGACGGCTGTTATAAGGACGCGCAGCAGAACCGGATAACGGTTCAAAGCTCAGCGCACCAATCAGCATTCCCGGTCGAAGCGCCAGCGGGAGCTTACCTGAATTATAGAACTCGAGAACAATCCGCCCTTTCCAGCCCGGATCAATACGATGTGCGGTTACGTGTACCATCAGCCCGAGACGCGCCAGTGAAGAGCGCCCGTCCAGCCAGCCGACCAAATCGTCAGGAATGGTGACCGACTCATAAGTAACCGCCAGCGCCAGTTCACCAGGATGCAGGAAGAATGCTTCGCCTTCAGGCAAAACAATTTCATCGCTCATCACTTTATCCAGCGCGGCGCTGACTTCGTCTTTCGGGCCACTCAGGTCGATATAACCCGCGTTATGGCCTAGGAAAACGCGGAAGCCGTTACCCAGACGCACATCTACGGTCGCACCGTTAATTCGTTCAACCGGCGGACGGGGTGAAATGCCTAATTTGCCGCTGTCGAGCCAGGCTTCTATATCTCGGTCGCAAAGTCTCATCGTATCTCCGGTATGTTTTCTGCAAATGGTTCCGCGATTAATTGAAGAACTGGCTGATTTTCGCCTTGAGAATATCAATCGCAATGCGGTTTTTGCCGCCGCGCGGCACAATGATGTCTGCGTATTGTTTTGAGGGTTCGATAAATTGCAGGAACATCGGGCGTACGGTCTTCTGATATTGCGCCATCACGGAATCCATAGAGCGGCCACGTTCGTTGACGTCACGTTTCATGCGGCGCATCAGACAGATATCCAGCGGGGTATCGACGAAGATGGAGAAATTCATTTCGTCACGTAAACGCGCATCGGTCAGGAGAAGGATCCCTTCCAGAATGATCACTTTCTTCGGTTTTAGTGTCACCGTCTCAGGCAGACGAGTGTGCTCAATGAAGCTGTAGCTCGGCAATTCAATCGCCTGACCAGACTTCATGGCTTGTAAATGCTGAAACAGTAAATTGTGGTCCATCGCACTTGGATGGTCGTAGTTGGTTTTGACCCGCTCTTCCATGGTCATGTGGCTTTGGTCTTTATAGTAGCAATCTTCCGGGATAACCCCGATGTGCTCATCACCAACCTGATCACGAAGTTCACGGTATAACGTACTGGCGATGAGGCTTTTTCCCGAAGCAGATGCGCCAGCGATACCCACGATGACACACTGATGGAATTTGTCAGACATAAAATTAAAGACCTGATTTGGAAGTTGGAAGGCAAGCACAGACGTGTGCTTTGAACGCGCCAATTATAAGTACAAGACACTGCCTGATGCCAGCGTTAAGGCTGTGTAATCGCTGACATCCGGCAATAATTCACTGAGTTGGGGGATTAAACCGCTCTGAAAGCAATTTCAGTCGGGATAGCGTCACCTCTCCAGAACAATTGCGACGCAATTTTTGCCGCCAGTTCGCGGTAAATTGCAGTGAATTCACTTTCAGGATTAGAGACGACTGTCGGCTCGCCACGATCTAAATCTTCGCGCAGTGAAATATGCAGCGGTAATTGCGCCAGTAATTCACAGCGATATTTCTCAGCCAGACGCTGCGCGCCACCGGTGCCGAAAATCGGTTCGTGATGTCCGCAGTTGCTGCACACGTGCATACTCATGTTCTCGACGATGCCCAGAACCGGCACATGCACTTTCTCAAACATGACGATGCCTTTCATGGCATCCAGCAGCGCGATGTCCTGCGGCGTCGTCACCACCACCGCGCCTGTGACCGGAATATTTTGCGACAGCGTCAGCTGAATATCACCGGTGCCCGGCGGCAGGTCGATCACCAGATAATCGAGATCAGGCCACAGCGTATCGGAAAGCATCTGCATCAGCGCTTTACTGGCCATCGGGCCGCGCCACACCATGGCGTTTTCGTCGGTAACCAGATAACCAATGGAATTGGTCGCCAGTCCGTGCGCCATAATCGGCGACATATGCACACCATCCGGTGATGTCGGACGCTCTTCTTCCGTACCCAGCATATTCGGGACTGACGGACCGTAAATATCGGCATCCAGAATACCGACTTTTCCGCCCTCAGCGGCCAGCGCCAGCGCCAGATTCACAGCAGTCGTCGATTTACCGACCCCGCCCTTACCCGAGCTGACAGCAAGAATATTGCGCACACCTTTAATACCCGGCTGATCGTTAGCGCGTTTCATGGTGGCGATATCGTGACGCAGGTTCCACTGTATAGCCGTAGCGCCGGTGACCCGCAGCAATTCTCCGCTGGTTTCATCTTTCAGCACATCGAAACCGCTGTTCCAGGCAAACGGCAGCGTCAGGTCAATATGTAAAACACCGTCCATCAGCACGCAGTGATGCAATGCTTTTATCGCGAGTAAATCTTTTTGTAATGTGGAATGGCGGAAGGTGGCCAGTACGCCGGTCACTAGTGCGCGCAGCCCTGCGGGTGTGGTCTGCTGTGGGGATTGAGATGTCATCCCGGCTCCTTGAAAACTGGTTATCAGACTATTTATCTACCCATAAGCATAACAGAACACACGTAAGGAGATCCCCCCGTTTGTTTACGCGGGGCGGCGCTTTCGGTTAACATCAATGCCCCTGATTTCAACTACAGAAAGCAAGCTCTTACTATGGCTCAAGTCGCGAAAAAAATTTTGGTAACCTGTGCACTTCCGTACGCCAACGGATCCATCCATCTCGGTCACATGCTCGAGCACATCCAGGCTGACGTCTGGGTCCGTTACCAGCGAATGCGCGGCAATGAAGTGCATTTCATCTGTGCGGACGATGCGCACGGCACGCCGATCATGCTGAAAGCGCAGCAGCTCGGTATCAAGCCGGAAGAGATGATTGCCGAAATGAGCCAGGAGCATCAGAAAGATTTCGCCGGCTTCGGTATCAGCTACGACAACTATCACTCCACGCACAGCGACGAAAACCGTGAGCTGTCCGAGCTGATTTATGGTCGCCTGAAAGAAAACGGCTTCATCAAGAACCGCACCATTTCTCAGTTGTACGATCCGGAGAAAGGCATGTTCCTGCCTGACCGTTTCGTCAAAGGCACCTGCCCGAAATGTAAATCGCCAGATCAGTACGGCGATAACTGTGAAGTGTGTGGCGCAACCTACAGCCCGACTGAACTGATCGACCCGAAATCTGTGGTTTCCGGTGCGACGCCGGTGCTGCGTGATTCCGAGCACTACTTCTTTGATTTGCCGGAATTCAGCGCGATGTTGCAGGCGTGGACCCGTTCCGGTGCACTGCAGGAACAAGTGGCGAACAAAATGCAGGAGTGGTTCGAGCACGGTCTGCAACAGTGGGATATCTCCCGCGATGCACCGTACTTCGGTTTTGAAATTCCTGATGCGCCGGGCAAATATTTCTACGTCTGGCTGGACGCGCCAATCGGCTACATGGGTTCTTTCAAAAACCTGTGCGACCGTCGCAGCGACCTGAATTTCGACGAGTTCTGGAAAAAGGATTCGACTACCGAGCTGTATCACTTCATCGGTAAAGACATCGTTTATTTCCACAGCCTGTTCTGGCCGGCGATGCTGGAAGGCAGCGGTTTCCGCAAGCCAACCAACCTGTTCGTGCACGGTTATGTCACCGTGAATGGCGCGAAGATGTCCAAATCGCGCGGCACGTTCATCAAGGCCAGCACCTATCTGAATCATCTGGATGCGGACTGCCTGCGTTATTACTACACCGCAAAACTGTCTTCACGCATCGACGATATCGACCTGAATCTGGAAGATTTCGTGCAGCGCGTTAACGCAGACATCGTGAACAAAGTGGTTAACCTGGCGTCACGCAATGCCGGTTTCATTGCCAAACGTTTTGACGGCAAACTGGCTGACAAACTGGCCGATGAAGCGCTGTACAAAACCTTCACCGATGCCGCTGAAAGCATCGCTCAGGCGTATGACAGCCGTGAATCAGGCCGCGCAATCCGTGAAATCATGGCGCTGGCTGATCTGGCCAACCGCTATGTCGATGAGCAGGCGCCGTGGGTAGTTGCAAAACAGGAAGGCCGCGACGCTGACCTGCAAGCCATCTGCTCAATGGGCATCAATCTGTTCCGCGTGATGATGACTTACCTGAAGCCGGTTCTGCCTTCACTGTCAGAGCGCACAGAAGCCTTCCTGAATACCACACTGGACTGGGGCGCTATTGCCCAGCCGCTGCTGTCGCATCAGCTGAATCCGTTCAAAGCGCTGTTTAACCGTATTGAGCTGGATAAAGTGACTGCGATGGTTGATGCGTCGAAAGAAGACATTGCGGCTGCGAAAGCACCGGCAACCGGTCCGCTGGCGGATGATCCGATTCAGGAAACCATCACTTTTGATGATTTCGCCAAAGTGGATATGCGTATCGCGCTGATTAAAAGCGCTGATTTCGTGGAAGGGTCAGACAAACTACTGCGTCTGCAACTGGATCTGGGCGGCGAAACCCGTCAGATTTTCTCCGGTATCCGTTCTGCATATCCTGATCCGAAAGCACTGGAAGGCCGTCTGACCATCATGGTCGCCAACCTTGCACCGCGTAAAATGCGCTTCGGCATCTCTGAAGGAATGGTGATGGCGGCGGGCCCTGGCGGAAAAGACATCTTCCTGCTCAGCCCGGATTCCGGCGCACAGCCTGGTATGCAGGTGAAGTAAGAGAGTTTCTGAGTGACGAAAAAGCCCGATGAATTCATCGGGCTTTTTATGATTTTGTAAACCCGTACCCCCCCCAAATACCCTATAGATTTCGGGTGCCAGGAAGGCGGCAAGTGAGAAAGTCCCCGGGAGCTTACATCAGTAAGTGACCGGGGCGCACGAACGCAGCCAACGCATCTGGCGCAAGAAAGATGACGGGTATTTTATTTTGGCCAGTTTGGCCATATGGCTTTCGGATACTCCCTGTCGATATCCGATTTCGCCAGCCCGATATCCTTCAACTGATCTGCACTCAGTGAATGCAAAATCTTGCGGCTTACGCGGCGCTCATTCCAGCCATGTACCACTGCAAACAACTGTTTTAGCCAACTGCCCTTTCTCACCGGCATCTGTACTGCACGTTCATGCACCGCGATATCTGCACAAACCCTTGTCTCACAACCGGCAAACTGCCGTTCTTCAATGATATTTTTCATATTCTGCTCCCGTTGACGACCTGACATCAGGATCTAACAACGGGCAAAAACATTACAGATTCAGTTTTTTTGTATTTCAACCATACAGATCTGGATCTGATGACAGATTCAGCGTTAGATTGTGTTCATCTGTACTGCTTTCTTTGCGCAGGCGTTGAGGAAAAGATAATGAATCGTTACGAAAATCTGGCAAATGTCCTGAGTGATCGCATTGAACAGGGGCTGTATCCGGCGGGTATCCGTCTGCCTTCAGTGCGGGTGTTAAGCAGTGAACATGGCGTCAGTGTCAGTACAGTTCAGCAGGCGTATCGCGTGCTGGAAGAAAAACAACTGGTGGAAGCCCGCCCGAAATCGGGTTACTTCGTGAAAGATGCCCGCATTCAGGCTGCCCTTCCGGCGGTATGTCGCCCGACGCAACGTCCGGTGGACATTTCCCAGTGGGATCAGGTACTGGAGCTGATTACCTCTCCGCATCGTCCCGGTGTGATTCAGTTAGGCCGCGGCTCGCCGGATGTCACTGCCGCCACGCTCAAACCTCTCAGCCGTCTGATGGGGCGCGCCGGACAGCATCAGAATCTGAGCGCGTTTCATTACGACAGTATTTATGGCTCCGAAGACTTACGTGAACAGATCGCCCGTCTGATGATTGACAGCGGCAGCCATATGGATGCCAGCAACATCCTGATCACCACCGGTTGTCATGAAGCCCTGTCTATCGCCATCCGTTCAGTATGTGAACACGGCGATATCGTGGCGGTGGACTCCCCGAGTTTTCACGGCGCAATGCAGACTCTGAAAGGCTTTGGCATGAAAGCGCTGGAAATCCCTACCGATCCGGTTACCGGAATCAGTCTGGAAGCACTGGAGATGGCGCTGGAGCAGTGGCCGATTAAAGCCATACAGCTGACGCCCAACTGTAATAATCCGCTCGGTTACAACATGCCGGATGACCGTAAAAAAAGCCTGTTGCGTCTGGCGCAACGCTACGATATCGCAATTATTGAAGACGATGTTTACGGTGAACTGGCCTATCAGTATCCGCGCCCGGCGACCATTACCTCGTTTGATGAAGATGGCCGCGTGCTGCTGTGCAGCTCGTTTTCCAAAACGCTGGCGCCCGGTTTGCGCGTCGGCTGGATTGCGCCGGGCCGTTATCATGACCGCGCCCTGCACATGAAATACATCACCACCGGCGCATCAGCCACGTTGCCGCAAATCGCCATCGCGGATTTCATCAAACAGGGGCATTATCTGCAACACATGCGCCGCATGCGTAATCAGTACCAGCGCAATCTGTGCACCATGACCGACTGGGTGATGAAATATTTCCCATGTGGCACGCGTGTCAGCCGTCCGCAGGGAGGATTTCTGTTGTGGATCGAACTCGACGAACGCGTGGATACGCAGCGGCTGAACCGGCTGCTGGAAGAACATTTAGTGCAAATCGCCATCGGTTCGATATTCTCTGCCTCAGGGAAATATCGCAATTGTCTGCGCATCAACTATGCCCAGACGCTGACGGCGAAAACTGAGCGCGCCGTTCAGCAGGTTGGCCTGACCATTTCACAGATGCTGGAAAACTGCTAAACGCCATCCGGAGAGATTTTTACCGTGCAGATAGAACCGTTACCGCCACTCAACACGCTGGTGGCTTTTGAATGCGTGGCGCGTTATTGCAGTTTTTCAAGGGCAGCGGACGAGCTGAATCTCACCCAAAGCGCCATCAGCCGGCAGATTATCCAGCTGGAAGAAATGCTGGGTTGTAAGCTTTTCCAGCGTGCCCAGCGGAAAACCACGCTGACACCGCGCGGGGAAACCTATGCCCAGCAGGTGCGAAAGCTGCTGGGGGATATTTCACAATCCACCGCTGAGGTGATGGGCTGGAACGGTTTACCGCAGGTCACGCTGGCCTGCACCAGCGCCATGAGTGGTCTGTGGCTTTCATCCCGTCTCTCGTCTTTGCGCCAGCTTCTGCCGGACCTGCAAATCCGCATGAAGATTTCCGACAGCTTTTCTGATCTCAAGTCATCAGAATTCGATCTGGCTATCTTCTATCTGCGCGAGCCGCCGCCCGGTTATCACGTACAGGCGTTGTTCGATGAAGTGTGCTATCCGATGTGTTCACCGGAATTTCTCAAACGCCTGCCGCCTGATGCCAGCGCCGCCGATTTACTCGAACAAACCTTGCTTATACAGGATGACCCGCAGCGCGAATGGACCGGCTGGCGCGACTGGTTTGCCTCACAGGAGGTGAGTTTCGTGACGCCGCGCAGAACCTGGCGCGCCAATAACTATCCGTTTCTGGTGCAGTCAGCGGTGCTCGGAGATGGAATTTTGCTGGGCTGGGAAGGACTGGTGCAGGATTACGTTAACAGTGGTCAGCTGGTTGCGGCGCATCCCGGCAAACTGGCTGCTGCCGGAAAATGCTACATGCTGACGCCTCAGGACAGGTTCCTGAAACCTGTGGTGCATAAAGTGATTAACTGGCTAAAACAGCCTTAAGCGAATAAATTTGCCAGACCAGATATCCGGTCTGGCGAAGAATATTCAGCAGGATTGACGAGACCACGATCACAGTGTTTTATAAAAAATAATAATAATCCGACATCATAATAAAATATTATGAATTGACATCAGCCGGCGGGATTTTATTTTTCTCCAGATATCTGCGTTTTCTCGCAGAATTCATACCAATTAATGTAAACAACAGCCAGCATGACTGTGAAATACAGGATGCAAGGTTAAAATCATGGCTTAACGAATACAGGCCAAACACACCGCCGATTATATTAAGATAGGCGTAACTGTTAGCATCAACCGCTAGCCTGCGCATCTGAACCAGCGCATAAGCCAGAAGGTAGCAAAACACGCCAATTAAGCCGACAACCGTATGCAGTTCCACGGGTCCCTTTCCTTTCCTCATAGTGATTAGCTGGAAAAATAAAGCTTTTCAGGGTGTTCTGCCGCGCATTTTTCGCATACCCTCATGATAAATTCTCATGCAAGTTCAACAGGGGGTTTTGATATAAATCATCAAGGCAATCCATTGCGCCAATTAGACACACCCGGGGTATTTCGCCTGCACCTATAAAATTCCAGCACGTACTATGGAGATAATTAATGAAAGATAATAATTCCCCTTTGACGAAATTAATGCAGGATGCACAACTTAGCCGTCGCGGCTTTATTACCAGCGCTTCCGCTGTGGGTATTACCAGTGCCTTAGGTTTTTCACCGTTCTCTGCTTTTGCGGCGGAACCGAAAAAAGGCGGCGTATTAAAACTGGGTATGTCAGGGGGAAATACCAGCGATACGCTCGACCCGACATTATTCAGCGACTGGGTGCCCTTAAATCAGGCATATATGCTGATGAACGGTCTGGTGGAAATTGATGAAAATAACAAAGCCACGCCGGAACTGTTGTCCGCCTGGGAAGCCAAACCGGGTGCCGCCGAATGGGTGTTTACCGTTCGCGATGGCGTGACTTTCCATAACGGCAAAAAACTCGATGCCGATGACATTCTCTACTCCATCAACCTGCATCGCGGCGACAAATCAAAAAGTGCCATCAAAAGCCAGCTGGCACCGATTACCGGCCTGACTAAACAGGGCAATAACCAGATCCTCATTACCCTCGACAGCGGTAACGCCGACCTGCCGTATCTGCTGGCGGATTACCATCTGGTCGTGGTTCCGGACGGCTTCACCGACTGGTCGCACCCGATTGGTACCGGCGGTTATGTCTTTGACCAGTACGAACCGGGCGTGCGTTCGCTGTTCAAGCGCAACCCGAACTACTGGAAACCGGATCGCGCCTTTGTCGATGCCGTAGAAGTGCTGGTCATCAACGACCCGACTGCACGTACCAACGCCCTGATTTCTGGTCAGGTTCACGCGATTAACCGCGTCGATTTTAAAACTGTCGATTTCCTCAAACGCAGCCCGGCGCTCAACATTGTGCGTTCTTCCGGCGGCCAGCACTTCACCTTCCTGATGGATTGCAGCGTCGCACCGTACAACAACAACGACGTGCGCATGGCGATTAAACACGGTATCGACCGTCAGAAGATCCTCGATACCGTTCTGCGTGGCTACGGTTCGCTGGGTAACGATCATCCGATCCCCAAAACCGACCGCTTCTTCAACCACAGTCTGGAACAGCGCGTTTACGATCCGGATAAATCACAGTTCTATCTGAAAAAGGCCGGTCTGACGGATCTCAAGATCGAGCTGTCTTCCTCTGACGCCGCCTTTGCCGGTGCGCTCGATGCTGCCGCCCTGTTCCAGGGACAGGCGCAGAAAGGCGGCATTCAGGTCAACATCAAGCGCCAGCCTGCCGACAGCTACTGGGACGATGTGTGGATGAAAGCGCCGTTCAGCATGGGTTACTGGGGCGGACGTCCGACGGCTGATCAGATGTTCTCCACCGCTTATCAGTCCACCGCCAAATGGAACGACACGCACTGGAAAGATGAGAAATTTGATGCCCTGCTGTTGCAGGCCCGTTCACTGCTTGATGAAGGCAAACGTGCGGAAATCTATGGCGAACTGCAAAGTATTGTGCGCGATAACGGCGGCGCGATGATCCCGCTGTTTGGCGATTATCTCGACGCCGCCAGTAAAAAAGTCGGCGGTATCAAGCCGCACCCGATGTTCAACTTTATGGGTGGTCGTCTGGCAGAGCGCGTCTGGCTGGAGGCATGATGAAAAAACGGATTTTACAGCGGGTTCTGTTGGGCATTATCACGCTGTGGCTGGTTTCTGTGCTGATTTTTATCGGCACGGAAATGCTGCCCGGTGATGTCGCCACGGCCATTTTAGGTCAGAGTGCCACGCCTGAAACCGTTGCCGCGTTGCGCCTGCAACTCGGGCTGGATGAACCGTCAGTGCTGCGCTACCTGCACTGGCTGGCGGGTATTATGCACGGCGACTTAGGGCATTCACTGGCGAACGGGCGCGCCATCAGTGACGAACTGCTGCCGCGTCTGGCTAACACCTTGTTCCTCGCCGGATACGCGGCGGTGATCGCCATTCCCCTGGCGGTAGGTTTGGGTATCGCGTCGGCAATATGGCGCGGTTCTGTTTTTGACCGGCTGGCAAATACGCTGACGCTTATCAGCATTTCGGTGCCGGAGTTCTTCGTCGGTTACATTCTGGTGATTGCCTTTGCCATCCGCCTGACGTGGTTCCCCAGTCTGGCGATGGTCGACAGCAGTTCGTCGTTTATTGACCGTCTTTACGTCTGCACCCTGCCGATGCTCACCCTGACACTGGTGGTACTGGCGCACATGCTGCGCATGACGCGTGCCTCGGTGACGGCAGTCATGGCCAGCCCGTATATCGAAAGCGCCGTGCTAAAGGGCATTCCCCGCTGGCGCATTGTGGTTTCTCACGCCCTGCCAAACGCCCTTGCCCCCATCATCAACGTGGTGGCATTTAACCTCGCATATCTGGTGGTCGGGGTGATCCTGGTGGAAGTGGTGTTTGTCTATCCGGGCATCGGGCAATACATGGTGGACGCGGTAACCAAGCGCGACCTGCCGGTGGTTCAGGCCTGCGGTCTGCTGTTTGGCGGCACCTATATTTTCCTCAACACCACCGCCGACTTACTGGCGATCTGGTGCAATCCACGCCTGCGCCATGCGCGCTAAAAGAGGGAACTCATGAACCGATATTTCATTAACATCCCGCTCTCGGCCTGGATTGGTATTGTGATTATTGCGGTGAACCTGCTGGCGGCTATTTTTGCGCCATGGCTCGCTCCGCACAGCGAAACCGAACAGGTCGGCGATATCTGGCTGCTGCCTTCCGCCGCCACGCCGTTCGGTACTGACAGTCTCGGGCGCGACATGCTTTCCCGCATTCTGTTCGGTGCGCGCACCACCATTGCTATCGCGCTGACCATCACTTTCAGTTCATTTATCATCGGCATCGTCACCGGCTTTACGGCGGCGATTTACGGTAAATGGGTCGATGTGGTGCTCTCACGCATCGTTGATACCGTGATGTCGATTCCGGTGTTGATTTTCGCGCTGATCGTGCTGTCCGTTATGGGTACGTCCATTCCGGTGCTGGTACTGACCATCGCCCTGCTCGATGCCACACGCGTGTTTCGTCTGGCAAGGCTGGTAGCGCAGGCAATTGTCTGTCAGGAATACGTCGAAGCGGCTCGTCTGCGAGGTGAAGGCTTACGCTGGGTGCTGTTCAAAGAAATTCTGCCCAACGCCCTGCCACCGCTGCTGGCAGAGTTTGGTATGCGTTTCTGCTTTACCTTCCTGTTTATCGCTGGCTTAAGCTTCTTAGGTCTGGGCATTCAGCCGCCGTATGCCGACTGGGGCAGCATGGTGCGCGACAATGCGCAGGCGATAAACTTTGGTCAGTTCGCGCCGTTGTATCCGGCGGCGGCGATTGCCCTGCTGACGATTGGCGTCAATCTGGTGGTCGACTGGCTGCTGGCGCGTAACAGCCTGCCGCATGGAGATGAAGCATGACACGCACGATTTTAGAAATGCGCGGGCTGCGCATCGACACCCTCGACGGATCACCGCTGGTGCAGGATATTTCCCTGAAGCTGTCGGCGGGTGAAGTGCTCGGCCTGATTGGCGAATCCGGTGCGGGCAAATCCACTATTGGTCTGGCAGCGTTAGGCTATGCGCGTCAGGGCTGCCGGATTGCCGGTGGCGAAGTCTTTTTGGATGGCACTGACATTGTTTCTCAGCCTTCCAGCGTAAAGCGTGAATGGCGTGGCAGGCGCGTGGCATATGTGGCACAAAGCGCAGCCGCCTCGTTTAACCCGGCGCTGACCATCGAAAAACAGGTCTGCGAAGGCCCCATTCGCCACGGTCTGATGAACAAAGAAGAGAGTCGTCAGTGGGCGATTTCACTGTTCCGCTCGCTGGATTTGCCGGATCCGGAAAACATCGGTAAACGCTATCCGCATCAGCTTTCCGGCGGACAGCTCCAGCGCGCAATGGCTGCAATGGCGATGTCCTGTAAACCCGATTTGCTGATCATGGATGAGCCAACCACCGCGCTGGACGTCACCACGCAGATTGAAGTGCTGGTGATGCTGCGCAAACTGGTGCGCGAATTCAATACCGCCGCGCTATACATCACCCACGATCTGGCCGTTGTCGCCCAGCTTGCCGACCGGATTATGGTGCTGCGTCACGGCAAAGAAGTGGAAACCGGCGACACGCAAACCATTCTGGAAAATCCGCAGGAGGAATATACCCGCAGGCTGGTTGCGGA
The DNA here is from genome assembly GCF_004346065.1 of Rahnella sp. JUb53. NCBI lineage: Bacteria > Pseudomonadati > Pseudomonadota > Gammaproteobacteria > Enterobacterales > Yersiniaceae > Rahnella > Rahnella sp. JUb53. Next base: position 481,361 of record NZ_SLYT01000001.1, on the reverse strand, counting down.
GCGCGAACAGGCACTGACGCCGCTGGCAGAAGGCCATGAAACTGCCGGACAGCCGCTGCTGACGATGCGTAAACTGAGTACCGGCTACAATGGTAAACGCGTGGTGAACGATGTCAGCCTGCAACTGCCGCGCGGCAAAACGCTGGCGATTATCGGCGAATCCGGCAGCGGCAAAAGCACGCTGGCACGGGCGCTCGTCGGATTGCTGCCCGACACTGAAGGCACGGTGGATTTCGACGGCGTGTCGCTTTCGCACAATTTTCACCAGCGCAATAAAGAAACGCTGCGCCGTATGCAGATGATTTATCAGTTACCTGACGTGGCGCTCAATCCGCGCCAGACGCTGCTGGACATCATCGGACGCCCGCTGACCTTTTACTTTGGCATGAACAAAAAGCACGTTCGCGAACGTGTAGAAGAATTACTGCGCCTGACTGAACTGCCGGTCAAACTGATCGACCGTCGTCCCGGTGAACTGTCCGGCGGGCAGAAGCAGCGAGTCTGTATCGCCCGCGCACTGGCTGCGCAGCCGGAACTGATCATCTGCGATGAAGCCACCTCAGCGCTGGATCCGCTGGTGGCAGAAGAAGTGCTGAATCTGCTGCGCCGCTTACAGAAACAGCTCGGTCTGTCGTATCTGTTTATCACCCATGATCTGGGCACGGTAAAACGTATCGCCCATCAGGTAGCGGTGATGTATCAGGGTCAGGTGGTCGCCAGCGGCGATACCGACGTGGTCTTCAGCGCGCCAATGCACAGCTATACCGAAAAACTGCTGACCTCCGTACCGGAGATGCGCACCAGCTGGCTGGACGAGGTTCTCGCCCTGCGTGGCACGGCGCTTCCTGCGGCAGCCATTCCTTCGACAGGAGTCTTATGAGCACCAAACGCATCGTGACCGAATTCCCTCACGCCGTCACCGTGACCGAACATCTGTGGATCCCGCTGAGCGACGGCACGCGTCTCGCCGCACGTTTATGGCTGCCGGATGACGCCGAGCGCCAGCCGGTGCCAGCTATTCTCGAATACATTCCCTACCGCAAACGCGACGGCACCCGCACCCGCGATGAACCGATGCACGGATTTTTCGCCGGAAATGGCTACGCAGTCGTACGTGTGGATATGCGCGGCAGCGGCGAATCAGACGGATTGCTGGCCGACGAATATCTGTTGCAGGAACAGGATGACGCACTGGAAGTCATTCAGTGGATCACCGGACAAACCTGGTGCAGCGGCAACGTCGGCATGATGGGGAAATCCTGGGGCGGATTTAACGGTTTGCAGGTTGCCGCCCGCCGCCCCGCCGCGCTGAAAGCCATCATCACGGTTTGTTCAACGGATGATCGTTACCGCGACGATATTCATTACAAAGGCGGCTGCCTGCTCAATGATAACCTCTGGTGGGGCGGCATTATGCTGGCGTACCAGAGCCGCCCTTCCGATCCTGCGCTGGTCGGCGATAACTGGTACCAGGACTGGCTGAACCGTCTGGAAAACATGCCGTTCTTCCCGGCGCTGTGGATGGAACATCCGCTGCGCGATGCGTACTGGCAGCACGGTTCCGTGTCCGAAGACTGGTCTGCGATCCAGTGTCCGGTGATGGCAATCGGCGGCTGGGCAGACGCATACAGCAATGCCGTTTTCCGGTTGATGGATAATTTACAGGTTCCGCGCCGCGCCATTCTCGGCCCGTGGGCTCACATCTATCCGCAGGACGGCGCGCCGGAACCGGCGATTGGCTTCTTACAGGAAGCCGTGCGCTGGTGGGATCACTGGCTGAAAGGCGCAGACAACGGCGCGATGGAAGGCCCGATGATCCAGACCTGGTTGCAGGACAGCCAGCCGCCATCGGCGATGCGTCCGGTCAGCCGTGGCGAATGGGTGGGTTTTGATCGCGGCACCGCCAGCAATATCAATCACAGCCCGCGCTGGCTGACACGCGGACAGCTCAATACCCAGCCCGACGCTGACGCGGGCGTGATCAATATCTGTTCGCCGCAGAATCACGGTCTGATGGCAGGTGAATGGATGGGCGCAGGCGTGCCCGGTGAAATGCCGCCGGACCAGCGTGTCGATGACGGCATGGCAGAAATCTTCGACGGCGAACCGCTGGCCGAACCGCTGACCATTTTCGGTTTCCCCGAATTTACCGTCGAACTGAGCAGCGATAAACCGGCGGCGATGCTGTACGTCCGGCTGTCAGACGTTGCGCCGGACGGCTCAGTAAACCGCGTCACCCACGGCTGGCTGAACCTTTCCCATCTGCAAGGTCACGACAAATCTGTACCGCTGATCCCCGGTCAGAAAGTCAAAGTACCGGTACAACTCGATGGTATCGCGCACCGTTTTGCTACCGGTCACCGGATGCGTATCTCGCTGGCGACCACCTTCTGGCCGATGATCTGGCCGATGGCAGAAGCGGCGACCCTGACGTTAGATTTACACAGCGCGCAGCTCAGCCTGCCGGTGTGTGAGCAGCCGGTTTCAATTGCAGGTCCGATCAAAGAACCGCAAAGCGCGCCGCTGACGCCGCAAACCGTGCTGTCGCCGGGGCGCGTGGATCGCAACATCACTTACGATTTCCTCACCGACAGCTGGACCAGCGTGACCAACGGCGTGGGTGGTGTTTTCGGTGAAGGCGTTTACCGCTTCGATGATATCGACACGACGGTCGATCATAATCTGCGCCGGGAACTGACGGTCAGCAACAGCGATCCGCTTTCCGCCCGTTATCTGCTGACGCAGAGCATGAAAATGGGACGTGAAGGCTGGTGGATGGAAGCTGAAATCACCCTCGAACTGCGCAGCGACCTGACGCACTTTATCGTCAGCGGCGATATGGTGGTCAGCCTGAACGGCGAGGAAGAGTTCACCAAATACTGGCACGAGAGGATTGCGAGGTAAGGTTTTTTACTCCCGCAAACTGTGGTTTTACCTTGCTCCTCCCCCTGCGAAGGGGGAGGTTGGGAGGGGGTTTTAAGGACTGACACCTCGCGTGAGAAAACTTCAACTTATTGATTTCGCTTTAATACCCCACCCCAACCCTCCCCTTCGCAGGGGAGGGAGCCGATCTTAGTTGTATTTAATTTCGGTGTAACGGCTCGGCCAGATGGTTTCGGCTTTTACGCCGATGGCTTCAGCTATCAACCTTTCACCTTTCGGCCATTTACGGATTAACGCATTCGAGAGCGTCGATGAGCTTAAACCAGCGCGGCGTGAAACCGCCGCCATCGTGGTGCCCTTCTTTTTTATTGCCGCAATAATGTCAGCCTGATGCCAGTCTTTGTTCATGCGGCAAGCTCCTCAGATGAGGAATACAGCGAGCAGCGCAGCATCTCGAACCGTTCCCACAAGATATACGCGATGATTTCTTTTATTTTTCGGTCATGCAGCGTCATTAGCGTGAAGTTCAGCGCCATGCACTGATCGCATAATTCATCAGGTTCAGAGTCGGCGTAATCAAATAAACCATCATCTTCCGGGATACCTAAATTCTTGCGATGCTCGGGAATCGGCTCCGATAGCGCCACTTCAAGAATTTCGAGCTGGTTGTGCAGCATCATGCACAGCTGATCCTGCGCGGCTCTATTTTGCGGATTCACCAGCGCATTTGCCAGCAAACGACAGCGATCGGTGAGCGTCCATGAATCGGGGGATGTTTCGTTTGTAAGAGTAATATCCATTTGAACAGAACCTAATATTAGATTGCGTGCCACGCTACCACTTAAGTTCCTACGCTCTTGGGTGGTAACTCAGGCGGGGGTAGGAATATCGGTTACCCTCTCCGACCAGCCCTAAAGCTGCCCCGCCCGAGTTACCAATAATATACGATAATAATTCGTTATTTTCTGGTAATACAAAGCGATGGCGAAATTAAAACTTCCGCCACGAGGGTTCAGGTTCCTACACCCGACTGCGGATTTTGCCGCAGCGAGCAGACAATAACTGGATATCCACACATAGAAAATGGGCAAAATGCTGGGATGAGATACTGCTTCCAGAGAGTTTTTATGGTTTGCAGTGAGTTGCACGCGGCTACCTGTAAGACAGTGAACCGATCTGCAAACCTTGCCTGAATCGCCACCACTTTCTAAGCTGCCTGTACGGCAGTGAACTGTTTCGCGTCATGCTTGTCATCGCCTGTCACTTTCTAAGCTGCCTGTACGGCAGTGAACGCTATTTTTGACGCAATGGCTTCAAGTGTCGAATTTCTAAGCTGCCTGTACGGCAGTGAACCAACCGCCTGCGCCATTGTGATTGGCTCTTCTTTTCTAAGCTGCCTGTACGGCAGTGAACTTACTCGACGTGTCGCAGACTTAAAAAATGCTTTTCTAAGCTGCCTGTACGGCAGTGAACCGAACTGCATTAGCTGAGGCAAGTCCCGTTTGTTTCTAAGCTGCCTGTACGGCAGTGAACCTCCTGCGGGAGCCTTTATTTTATATAACATATTTCTAAGCTGCCTGTACGGCAGTGAACAGTTGAGTTTTAAGCTTTATGCTTTGAACTGCAAGAGATTATCCCTGTTTTGCCAAAAAAACCCTCTTTTTTGTGCGGCTCATGTGTTTCATTAAAATCAAAGAGTTAGAGGCAGCCCGAAAAAAAGGGTTGTGACTGAGATGCCATTAATACCCCACTCCAGCTCTACCCTTCGCAGGTGAGGGAGCGGATCGAGTTCAAATTTTAAATCTCAGGAATGATCGCCGTAATATCCCGGCTCTCCAGCACCCGTCCGTCCTGCGCTCGGATTTGCAGTTTGCGCAGTGGCTGGCCGTTTTCATTGTCCACAAGCTGCGTACAGGCTTCGCCTTCCTCAAACAGGTATTCACTTCCCCACTGTCCCAGCGCGACCAGCACCGGTTGCAGCGCCAGCCCCTTTTCGGTCAGTACGTAATCCTGATACGCCGAGCCATCGGCCGCCGGTTCAATTTTCAAAATACCTTCGGCCACCAGCGCTTTCAGGCGTGCGCTGAGAATGTTTTTTGCCGCACCCAGACTGCGCTGGAACTCGCTGAAACGCGAAATGCCACGCATGGCGTCGCGGACAATCAGCAGCGTCCACCAGTCACCAATGAGATCCAATGCGCGGCCAGCCGGACAAGGCGTGTTTTCCAGACGTGTTCGTTTCATGGCACCTCCTGCTTAAAGAATCTGGTTGCATTATAAAACCACCAGTGCTAAAAATCATCTAGTTTCATTATTAAACCACTTAATCAACCCAGAGGTTCTTATGTCAGATTCCATTCGTTCTCAGTCTTTGGCGTTAATCACCGGCGCATCCACCGGTATTGGTGCAACATACGCCGATCGTCTCGCTAAACGCGGCTATGATCTTATTCTTGTGGCCCGTGATGCACAGCGCCTGAATGCGCTGGCTGAAAAGCTGCAACAGGAGTCCGGCGTAAAAGTGACTGTGTTACCCGCAGACTTAACCCGCAGCGAAGATCTGTCACGGGTCGAAGATTTTATCCGCGCGACGCCGCAAATTTCCCTGCTGATCAATAACGCAGGGGCGTCACTCAAAGCCGGTTTTGAGAACAGTGATGCCGATGCCATCGAGAATCTGATCACCCTGAACGTTACCTCGGTGGCACGCCTTTCCCGCGTAGCGTTTGATGGCCTGATCAAGCATAAAGACGGCGCGATTATTAATATCGCCTCGGTAATGGCGCTGACGCCGGAGCTGCAATCTGCTGTGTATTCCGCGACGAAAGCTTTTGTGCTGACCTTCAGCCAGACGCTGCAATTTGAAATGGCAGAGCGCGGTTTGTACGTTCAGGCCGTATTACCTGCCGCAACGCGTACAGAAATCTGGGAACGTTCGGGTAAAAATATTGATGAAGTACCAGGGGTAATGGAAGTCGGTGAACTGGTGGATGCTGCCTTGCTGGGCTTCGACCGCAAAGAAAAAATCACTATTCCGCCATTGCAGGACGAAAAACAGTGGGACGACTTTGATGCCCTGCGCGGCGCGATGGTGCCGAACTTCCTGCAAGCTCACGCGGCACCACGTTACAAAGCCTGACAGTGAGACATTGACCAGTAACATAAATTTACTGGTCAATGTTGATTCGCTTTGCAAATATGTTAATTCGACAACTTTGTGAAGTGAATACGATGACCGAATATGTAATTGCTGCACCCGAAGTTCCGTCTCTCGCCGTCGAAGGCCAGAGCGCCCGTTTTCCATTGCGCCGCGTTTACTGCGTTGGCCGTAACTATTCCGAGCACGCCCGCGAAATGGGTCATGATCCGGATCGCGAGCCGCCGTTCTTCTTTGGCAAACCCGCTGATGCCGTTATCCCTGCCAGCGGTAACGTGCCTTATCCGACACTGACCGAAGATCTGCATTACGAAGTGGAACTGGTTGTCGCGATTGCCAAAGGTGGCAAAAATATCACGGCTGAAGATGCGCTGTCGCATGTCTGGGGTTATACCGTCGGCGTGGATCTGACCCGGCGCGATATTCAGGCGCAGGCCAAGAAGCAAGGTCGTCCGTGGGATTTCGCCAAAGGTTTTGATGATTCCGCACCGGCCAACCCGCTGCTGCCCGTCAGTCAGACCGGTCATCCTGCCAGCGGTAAAATCTGGCTGGATGTGAACGGTGAAAAACGTCAGCGCGGTGATTTACGTGATCAGATCTGGCAGGTGGCGGATGTCATCAGTTATCTGTCGCAGGCCGTTGAACTTAAACCTGGCGATCTGATTTACACCGGCACACCGGCAGGCGTTGGCGCTGTGGTGCGCGGTGATGTGATTACCGGTGGTATCGAAGGCCTGAGCGATTTCAGCTTCACCATCGTGTGATTCATTCAGGACGTCTGGCTTCAGGCGTCCTTCTCTCCGATTTTTCTCTGATTCTCTTCCTCGATAATCGGGATTAACTTCTCAAATGCACAGGCGCTTGAAGGGTCGAAAAGCGACAGCGTTTCAATCTGACTGAGTAAAATCACTTTGCGAAATTTCAGCGCATTCACCGGATCCGATACCGGCGTAATGCCGTGTTCCTGATAATAACGGGCATAGTTATGCTCGACGCGCAGCTCCAGCGTATCTTTATCGCGATACCCGCTGACCATCGGGATCACCACCACATTGTCCGACGAACTGGTTTCACATCGCGCGGTATGCACCATGCCAATATAGACGCGCCGCGACTGTAAGGTGATAAACACCATATCGCCCTCTTCCATGCACTGATACAAAAGCCCTTCCACACCGTTGGCGCGGGTGAGCTGTTTGTACAACTGTTTGCGTCCGGCAGTATTGAGCCGCAAGCCCGGCGACCAGGTGGTGCGCACCAGACACAGCATCACGGAAACACCAAGCATGATGACGACCGGCGCCTGAATGCCTAAGAAACTCCAGTTGATGAAATCTCTGTGGTAATGCACATCCTGATGCAAATGCGGGATAGCAGGCAGCCAGTTAACGACTTCTGAAATTCCCCACAGCGCCATATAAACCAGCGCAATCACCAGCACACCCTGCAGGACAAAAATGCAGCCGTATAACGCCACCAGAAAATAGACGTCCCAGCCGAAGGTACGTTTGAGTTTGAAGCGCGATGAGATGTCGCGGGTGGTGTACCAGTACCCGCAAACCATTAACACCATGAAAACCGCTGTCGCCATTACAGCACGCTCATGCGTTTGACATGGCGGTCGAAGTCTTCACGCATATCCTGATTTGCCGGATTCACCGAGGCGGTACCGTTTTCATCAATCAAAATACGCTCACCCTCCTCAATCGTATCTTCCATGTCTGCTGCACTGAACAGCCCAAGGAATTTTTCCGGGCTGGAGAAAATCTGTAACATAATCTTAAACATAGTTTGCCTCTTTTAACTAAAGAGTAAGCCTAGTCAAAAATGAGGGATACTTTCACGCTTTCGGATTTTTTACAGGCAACAACATTTTTAGTGCTGCATGTCACGAAAAAGGGCCACCTTGCGGCAGCCCTTTGCTGAAAATCTCTGAAGTAAATTAATTACTTCGCATCCAGACTTTCGTGATGTGCTTCTTCGTGAGCGGCCTGCTCAGCATGGACTTCCGCCGCACGTTTGCGCAGACCAATCCAGCCCAGAACCAGCAGGATAATCAGTACCGGAATCGTCGCCACGGTGTAAGTGCCGTTCGGATAGTCAAACGCCATCAGGATCAGCACGCCCGCCAGAAATGCCAGCGTCAGCCACGAGGTGACCGGTGCCCACGGCATTTTGAAGGAGACGTCTTTCGCACGGCCTTCTTTGATAGCCTTACGCAGTTTCATCTGACATACGATGATGAAAGCCCATGAACTGAGGATGCCGAGTGACGCGACGTTCAGGACAATTTCAAATACCTGCGATGGTACGTAGTAGTTAAGTACCACGCCGATGACATAAATACCCACAGTGACCAGAATACCGGCGTAAGGCACCTGCTGTGCGCTCATCTTCGACATGAATTTCGGCGCAGAACCGCCCATCGACAGGGAACGCAGAATACGACCGGTGGAATACAAGCCGGAGTTCAGACTCGACAGCGCCGCAGTCAGTACCACGATGTTCATGATCGTGCCGATGTAAGGCACGCCCAGCTTGCTGAAGAAGGTCACAAACGGGCTTTGCCCCGCCTGATACGCATTCCACGGTAACAGCAGAACCAGCAGCACCACGGAACCGACGTAGAATAATGCGATACGCCAGATCACGCTGTTGATGGCTTTCGGCAGCACTTTCTCAGGATCTTTGGTTTCACCTGCCGCCGTACCGACCAGTTCGATGGCCGCGAACGCGAAGACCACGCCCTGCACCAGAACCAGCGCCGGTAACAACCCGTGCGGGAAAATACCGCCGTTATCGGTGATCAGATGGAAACCGGTGGTATTGCCGTCCAGCTGTTTGCCGGTGCCGAGGAACACCACGCCGACAACCAGGAACAGGGCAATCGCCGCGACTTTGATCAGCGCAAACCAGAATTCCATCTCAGCGAACCACTTCACGCCGATCATGTTCATGGTGGCGACAATCGCCAGCGCGCCCAGCGCAAACATCCATTGCGGGACATCACCGAAGGTTCCCCAATAGTGCATGTAAAGAGCCACTGCGGTGATATCGACAATGCCGGTCATCGCCCAGTTGAGGAAGTACATCCAGCCTGCAACGTAAGAGGCTTTTTCGCCCAGGAACTCGCGGGCATAAGAGACGAAACTGCCGCTGGTCGGACGGTGTAAAACCAGTTCACCCAGCGCACGTAAAATAAAGAATGAGAAAATACCACACACCGCATACACGATTGCCAGCGCCGGGCCAGCCATCTGTAAACGCGCGCCTGCGCCGAGAAATAAACCGGTGCCGATAGAACCACCAATGGCAATCATCTGAACCTGACGATTACCCATACTTTTGTGATACCCGTGTTCGTGCGAGTCCAGCCAGCGTCTTTTCGCCGCGTGCTTCGCCTCTGCCGATTTTTTATGAGACTTCATTCGATCTTGTTCTCCAAAAATAACCTTCACCTGACGTCGGGTGCTGCAAGCAAACGATTGCAAGCCTCAACGTTTATGGGGTTTACCCACTGTAGTTTTTTTAGCCGGAACTGTTTTGGTGCAATAACGGCGAAGGATGCTACCTTTTCTCATTAACCGTGGCAAAAAAAACCGTCATAAAAAATTGTGAACAGTCATATTTCGCGCAACGAATTTTGCGCATGCGTGCGGTTACGGGGTTTCTTTAGGCGAACATTCTTTTCTCACCCGCTCAATGTTGATCGACAGATACATGATCTCTTCCGTCGTCAGATCCCGCTGATATTGGGCGGCAAGGTAATCGCCGATTTTCTCCGAACACTGCCAGGCTTGCGGATAGTTCTCTTTCACGGCCACATGCAGGGTCATGTCGTCATCCGCGACAACAGTGCGGCTGAGCATGCGCTGTGCGAAGAATTTCAGATGGGTGACGAAACGCTGATAACTCAGCGATTCTTCGTCATATTCGATACGCAGCTGGTATTTCACCAGATTGAGGATTTCCTGCATCACGCGGGTGATTTGCGCCACTTCCGGCATTTCACCATTAAGCTGAGCGTTCACCAGATGCAGTGCGATAAACCCGGCTTCATCCACCGGAAGGCGCACACCCAGGCGCGAATGGATAATCTCCAGCGCCTCCAGTCCCAGCGCATACTCTTTCGGATAAAGGCGGCGGGTTTCCCACAGTAACGCGTTGCTGATCGGCACGCCTTTTTTCTGTCGCTCAATGGCGAAGTTACAGTGGTCAGTGAGCGCAATGTATAAATTTTCCTGCAATTTCCCCAGCCGTCCGCGCGCCAGCGTGATGATCTGGTCGCAGGTGGTCATGACTTCCATCGGAATATGCGAGAGCAGTTCTGTCAGATGCGCGACCAGTTCGTCGCTTTGTAATGCGAAGATTTTTTCGATTTTACTGTCATCGAGTTCGTCTCCGGTTTTCTTCATAAACGCCAGCCCGCGGCCCATGACGACCTGTTCCCGCTGCTGATCGTTGACAACCACCACCACGTTATTATTGAGTATTTTGGCGATTTTCATTGTTATTCCCTGAAAAGAAAAACCCGACCGTCCGAATGGATGGTCAGGTTTTGTCTGCCGCAGTCTTTGGATCTGCCTGATAATTTTACCAGATCCGATCCTCAGCCAGACGTAAAATTTGCACTCAGAACGTGACGATGGCTTTCAATCCTGTCACCCACGCATCCTGCGTTTCCTTCACCCCGCCCGGACGGTACCAGTACTGCAAATCCGGTTGCAGAATCAGCCACGAACGGACTTTTATCTGATAGTACAAATCGGCGTTCACCGAGTGACCGGACAGCGGCGTATAGAGCGGATTGCCGTAATCATCCACCTGATAAATCGTATTCAGGTTTTCCTGATTCTGGCGGTAATGATTACTCATTTTAATATACGTCATACCAAAACCCAGCCAGTCGTCAGGACGCGCATCAAACAACCCGCGATAGCGCATGGAAGCAGCCTGCGTATGATGAATGGCGTTGCTGCGCTGATCCCCCAGCCCGAGGCTGTATGACACGCTCATGCCACGGTTCGGATCGTCGCCACGTTGTGTCACCTGCTGGTTGAAACCGGTATACATAAACCAGGTGCTGCTGTGTTTGCGATAACCTTCGGGATCTGTTGCGCCCACGCTCTGCGTTTTCCCTTCCGATAAATCGGTTTGCGGCGAGTTGGTATACAGCAAACCCACGTTATAAATGCCCGGCAAACCATTCACTTTAGTTTTCAGTTCGGCCTCCATCGGCAACAGAATGCCGCGTGCGCCTTTCAGCGAACCGCTCCAGGCGTATTTGCGGTCAGAGGCATCGGGGTTTTGTTCCATAATACCGGTTTTCAGCGTCAGTTCTGGCGTCAGCTTGTACTGGAAAGTGGTGCCCCAGTAATGTTTATTCCAGTTATACCAGGTCATCGAGTTAGCCGATTTACCGCCACACTGGCTGAGCAGCTGGAAATCACACGGGATAATCTGATCGAAATCCTGATTCTTGTTCATCATACCGATGCGCCAGTGCAGTTTACGGTCATCGAAACTACGACCAAACGTCAGCCAGCCCAGACGGGTTATCGACTGTCCGCCCCAGCTTTCCTGGGCGAGATCGTTAAACCCGACGCGCGGATCCTGCGTACGTTTGGACGTCAGGTTGTCATCGTGGTTACGGTTAACAATGTTCCCTTCAATGGCCGCGTCAGGAATGCCGGTGTACATCTCCAGATCCTGGGTAAACGTCAGCGAGAACTGATCGATATACGCCAGATGTTTATCATGGTTATAACCGCCGCCTGCGTTATAAGACGACTCGCTCAGATAACCAAGCTGATAATGAAATCCATGGTCTTCAATAATCGGGCGAATACCCAGCATATCGCCGAACATGCCTTCGCCGGGCGCTTCAAAACCTAATACCGTACCATTCCAGTTATCCGCAGCCTGTGCTGAATGAATACCTGTGATTGAAATACACAGCGCCAGAACACTGGTTTTTAGTAACCGGTTATTATTTTTAACTTTACAGGTAGGTGTTGCAGAAGTCTGAGAAATTTTCATCTTTATATTTCCGTTTTATTATTTTAAATCATCATTATTTTTTTTGGGCAATACAAGGGCGGACAGGCGGCTTATAAATTTATAAGCCGCATCAGTTATTTATTATTAAAGGTTAAGTTCAGATCAGGATTTTAAAGCCGCGCCGTTTGAATTGATCACTTCTTTATACCAGAAGAAGCTTTTCTTACGGCGACGTTCCAGCGTGCCATTCCCCTGGTCATCACGGTCAACGTAGATATAACCATAGCGTTTGGAGAACTCGGCTTTCGAGGCGCTGACCAGATCAATCGGCCCCCAGCTGGTGTAGCCCATCACTTCCACACCGTCTTCAATGGCTTCACGTACCTGAACCAGATGGTCATTGATATATTCAATGCGGTAATCGTCGTTGATGCTGCCATCTGCTTCGACTTTATCACGTGCACCTAATCCGTTTTCCACAATAAATAATGGCTTCTGGTAACGATCATAAAGTTCATTCATTAAAAAGCGCAAACCTACCGGATCAATCTGCCATCCCCATTCGGAACTTTGCAGATGCGGGTTAGGCACCATATTTAATATATTGGCGCGCGCTTTAATATTTTGCTCTTCGTCAGTGGTTACACAACCGGTCATATAATAACTGAATGAAATAAAGTCGACCGTTTCTTTCAGTGCCGCTTTATCTTCAGCAGTAATATTAATTTCCATGCCACGATCTTTAAAGAAACGCTTCATGTATGCCGGATAAGCGCCGCGCACCTGAACATCGCCAAAGAATAACCAGTCGCGGTTTTGCTGCAAGGTTTCCATCATATCGGCCGGTTTGCAGGTCAGCGGATACAACATTCCGCCGAGCAGCATATTGCCGATTTTGCCGTCAGGAATGATCTCGTGGCAGGCTTTTACCGCTCTGGCGCTGGCCACCAGCTGATGATGAATGGCCTGATAAATTTCCTGTTTGCTGCTGTCTTCCGGCAATCCGACCCCGGTGAACGGCGCATGTAGCGACATGTTGATTTCGTTGAACGTCAGCCAGTGTTTCACCTTATTTTTGTAACGGCTGAACACCGTACGGGCGTAGTTTTCAAAGAAACCGATGGTGTCGCGACTGCCCCAGCCACCGTGGTTTTTCACGATACCATACGGCATTTCATAGTGAGAAAGCGTCACCAGCGGTGTAATCCCGTATTTTGCCATTTCATCAAACAGGCGGTCATAAAAGGCCAGACCGGCTTCATTTGGCTGCAATTCATCGCCCTGCGGGAAAATACGCGTCCAGGCAATTGAGGTACGCAGCACGGTGAAGCCCATTTCGGCGAACAATTTCATGTCTTCCGGATAACGATGATAGAAATCAATCGCCACATCTTTCACGCCGAAATCGCCTTCAGTACGTTCCTGCACCGGACCAAAAACGCCTTGCGGTTGCAGGTCAGATGTTGATAAGCCTTTACCGTCAGTCAGATATGCACCTTCCACCTGATTGGCTGCGACTGCGCCGCCCCATAAGAAACTGTCTGGGAATTGCTTGTTCATGTGAACCTCCTGGCTCTGGTCGTTATCGTAATAAAGTGAGTAATGGCGCTTGTTCGCTGGTGTCCTGACCAACGCTTGCCGGAATGACATCAAGATAGTCATCGCTGTTGGTGACCAGCACCGGCGTGGTCAGGTCATAGCCGGCATCGGAAATGCCCTGCATATCGAATTCCAGCAACAAATCGCCTTGCTTCACCACCGCATCAACCGCGATGCGTGGCGTAAAGAATTTGCCGTCCAGCTTCACCGTATCAATGCCGACGTGGATCAGAATCTCTGCACCCTCATCAGATTCAATCCCTATGGCGTGATGGGTTTTGAACAGGGAAACCACGGTACCATTTACCGGCGATACAACCCGCCCCACTGCTGGCACCACCGCCACGCCTTTGCCCAGCAAACCACTGGCGAACGTCGGGTCTTTAACCTGATCGAGTGCGATACAGGCACCGGTCATCGGGCTGGCAATCAGGGTTTTTCCGCGTGGCGCCTGAACGGCCTCCGCTTTGGCCTTTTCGGTGATTTCCGGCGTTGCCGCTTCTTCTTTCATGCCGAAGAAGTAAGTTGCCAGCGCAGCAAACACCAGGGCAATCAGCGTCCCGGCAATGGCGGCGGTCACCGTTTTATCAAAGCCGGTTGGCGGAATAATCTGCGTGAAAGTGAAGATGCTGGCGAATCCGAAGGAATACGCCGTGGTCTGGAAATACCCGAGGATCGCCGCACCCAGTGCACCACCGGCGCAACCGAAAATAAACGGACGCCGACGCGGCAGATTGATGCCGTAAACCGCGGGTTCCGTAATCCCAAAAATCCCCGCGCTGATGGCTGAACCCGCCAGCGCCTTCGTTCGCGCATCTCTGGCGCGCAGCATCACGCCAATCACTGCCCCGACCTGCCCCATCACGGCGGGCAATAACAGCGGCAGCATGGTGTCGTGACCGAGAATACTGAAGTTGTTGATCATCAGCGGCACCAGCCCCCAGTGCAGACCGAAAATCACACACACCTGCCACAGTGCACCCATAAAGGCACCGGCAATCATCGGGCTGATGTGATACACAAACTGATAGCCGTTAGCCAGTTGCTGGCTGGCCCAGGTGGCGACGGGGCCGATAATCAGGAAGGTCAGCGGCACCACGACCATCAGGCAAATAAGCGGCGTGATAAAGTTACGCAGCGCAGAAGGCAGGATTTTCATGGCCCGTTTTTCCAGCCAGCTTGATACCCACGCAGCCAGGATCACCGGGATCACCGATGAGGCGTAATTAATAAAGACCAGCGGAATACCGAAGAAATGCTCGCCCTGCGCACCAGGTTGCTGTGCCTCAAACGCGGCGATCATCAGCGGATGCACCATTGCCCCGCCAATCATCATGGTAACGAACGGGTTACCACCGAATTTTTTACCGGCAGTGAAACCGATCACCAGCGGGAAGAAGTAAAACATGGCGTCACTGGCGGCGAACCAGACTTTATAGGTACCGCTTTCCGGCACCATCCAGCCGCACGCCAGCGCCAGTGCCAGAAAACCTTTCAGGATCCCCGACGCGGCCATGATGCCGATAAACGGGGTAAAAATGCCGGAGATAACGTCAATCGCCCGGGCAAATAAACTGCCCTTATCACCGCTGTCATCGTCGCCGCTGTCGGAAAGCGCACTGCCTTTCACCAGCGCTTCATACACCGCACCGACGTGGTTGCCGATCACCACCTGAAACTGGCCGCCGCTCTCGACAACCATGATGACACCCGGGTTTTCTTTTAGCCCGGCAGCGTCGGCCTTACTGGTATCTTTTAATTTAAAACGTAAGCGGGTGGCACAATGCACCACGCTGTTGACGTTATCCTTTCCGCCCACTCCGCGGAGAATTTCATCGGCTAATGTACTGTATTCCATGGTGTTATCTCATCAGAGTAATGGCGTCGTGCACGACATTGCCGGTGTATTTCAAAGGGGCGGCCGGCCCCTGAATTCAGGCCAAAAAAAAACCTAAACGTCCGGTCTCTTCGTCATACACGAAGAAACGAGAAGTTTAGGTTTTGCCTGTCAGACAGTAACAATCCTGCTTTCTGAAACGGATTCTCTGGCGAATCGCAGACAGAAACAAGTCGTAATATTCGCCGGATGATGAAACTGTGATCGGCTTCAGATTTCGTGCTAAAAGCAGGCATCTGACCGGAGCAGCCTCAATCTGATCCTGCTCACAAACCGGAAACAAAATTAAATAACGTAAAATGCATATTCGTTTCCTCAATTGTTTACGCGCAGTCCATTCTCAATACTTCTGTTTATATTTCGCCTTTTAACGCGTTATCCCTGCGTTCCCATCCGGAAAATCAAGGAGATATAAAATGACTCACCTGTATCAGGATGCTTCACAGCCCGTCGCTACCCGCGTCGCCGACCTGCTTGCCCGCATGACGCCCGCTGAGAAATATGCCCAGATGCACGCGTTCTGGCTGATCCTCGACAGCAACGGGAAGCATAAAGAACGGTCCGATCTGAGCGATGATTTTGCCGGGCATAAACAGACTCTGGCACTGGAGGAGCAACTGGCGCTGGGCGCGGGACAAATCACGCGCCCCCTGGGAACGCACGTGGTCAGCCCGGCAGAAGGCGTGCGCGCCCTGAACCGGCTGCAAAAAATGCTGGTTGAAGAAACACAGCTGGGCATTCCGGCGATGTTCCACGAAGAATGTCTGGTCGGTTTATTGTGCAAAGACGCCACACTGTTCCCCTCTTCCCTGAGTTATGCCTCGACGTGGGATCCGCAACTGGTGGAGCAAATTGCAGGCGCTATCCGCGATGAAGCGCAAAGCGTTGGTTGTCATCAGGGACTGGCGCCGGTGCTGGATGTTTCCCGCGATGTCCGCTGGGGACGAACTGAGGAAACCTTTGGCGAAGATCCTTATCTGGTTGGCATCATGGCGACGGCTTACGTGCGTGGTTTGCAGGGTGAAAAACGTGACCTGCTGGCCACGCTGAAACATTATGTCGGGCATTCATTCAGCGAAGGGGCTCGCAATCATGCGCCGGTACATCTGGGTTTTCGCGAGCTGAATGACACCTTTCTGCTGCCGTTTGAGATGGCGGTAAAGCTGGCGAATGCCGGTTCGGTGATGCCGGCTTATCACGACATCGACGGGCAGCCTTGTCACAGCGATCACTTCCTGCTGACAGAAGTTTTGCGCGAACAGTGGGGATTCGATGGTCTGATTGTTGCCGATTACGGCGGCGTCAGCCTGCTGCATCAGCATCACGGTGTCAGCCATGACGACGCGGAATCCGCCGCGCTGGCGTTTAATGCCGGACTGGATATCGAGTTGCCGAAAGGCGATTGCGCGCAGCATCTTGCCGATGCGGTTTCACGTGGCCTGATTGATATGGCGAAAATTGACGAGATCGTCGCCCGCGTGCTGACCGAAAAATTCCGCCTCGGGCTGTTTGAACAGCCTTACGCCCTTGATCCGCAGCCACAAATGCAACAACCCGCCACGCGTGAACTGGCCTGGAAAGCCGCCGTCCGTTCCGTCACCCTGCTGGAGAATAATGGCATCCTGCCGCTGAAACCCAAATCCGGGCAGAAAATTGCAGTGATCGGCCCGACGGCAGACGATCCGCTGGCCTTGCTCAGCGGTTACAGCTTCCCCGTGCATCTGATCATCAGCGAAATGGAAGCGCAGACGGAACATGTCACCACGCCGTTACAGGCCTTGCGTGACGCCTACGGCGAGCAAAATATCCGGTATGCAAAAGGTTGTCATATTCTTGAAAAACGCACAGCGGGCGCGCCGGTCTTCCCCGGCGATGCCGGCTCAGCCATGCAAAAATCGCCGGTATCACGAAGTACCGCGCTTATCCCACAGGCCGTGAAACTGGCGCAGGAAAGTGATGTCGCGTTAGTGTTTGTCGGCGATCTGGCCGGATTATTCCAGAGCGGCACCGTCGGTGAAGGCTCTGACACGGACAGCCTGCAATTACCGGGTGTTCAGCAACTGTTGCTGGAAGAGATTGTCGCGACCGGCAAACCGACCATTGTGGTAATGACCGGCGGTCGTCCGTATTCCCTTGGCGGACTGGAGGAAAAAGTCGCCGGGTTCCTGATGGCATTTGCGCCCGGTCAGGAAGGCGGACGTGCAATTGCCGATATCGTCAGCGGCAAAGAAGCACCGTCCGGCAGGCTGGTGGTTTCCGTACCGAAAAGCGCCGGTGCCATGCCCTATTATTACAATCACAAACTGAAAAGTGGCGGTACGCCGATTGCGTTCCACTTCGGTGCAAAATACCCGTTTGGCTTCGGGCTGAGCGGCACCACGTTCCGCTATCACGATCTGCAACTCAATCAGCAACCGGTCGCTATCGAAAATGGCGATATTGCAGTACAAATCAAAGTCACCAATACCGGAAATCAGGCGGGCAGCGAGGTGGTGCAGGTTTATCTGCGTGACTGTGTGGCATCACTGGTACGCCCGATGCAGGAACTCAAAGCTTTTGAGCGCGTAGAGCTGGAGGCCGGACAAACCGCAACGCTGAATTTCAGCATCCCGACCGACATGCTGAATTTCACCAGTCACGCCGGTAAGCGCATCGTCGAACCGGGTTCTGTTGAAGTTCAGGTGGGCTCTTCAAGCGCCGATATTCATGCAACAGGAAAGGTGATTCTGGCGGGTAAAGTGCGCGAGTTGCCACGTCACTGGCGGATGGTCAGCCGTTGTGAAGTCAGTCAGTAATTTCTGCTGGCTGAAATAAGCAAAACGGATGCTCAGGGCGTCCGTTTTTATGCGTGCAAAATCGCTTACTCTGATTCTCTGGTAATCCCGAAGTGCTTATACGCATGATTGGTCGCCATACGCCCGCGCGGTGTGCGCTGAATAAAGCCTTGCTGGATCAGGAACGGTTCGATGACGTCTTCAATGGTCTCGCGCTCTTCACCAATCGCCGCAGCTAAGTTATCCAGCCCGACCGGCCCGCCGGTGAACTTATCAATAATCGCCAGCAACAGTTTGCGGTCCATGTAATCGAAACCTTCGGCATCGACATCCAGCATGTCCAGCGCGCCGTTAGCCACATCACCGTTAATGGTGCCATCGCCTTTGACTTCCGCGAAGTCACGCACACGGCGCAACAGGCGGTTAGCGATACGCGGCGTACCACGTGAACGGCGGGCTATCTGATGCGCGCCCTCCTCCGACAATTCCAGCCCGAGACAAGACGCACTGCGCCCGACGATGTGCTGTAAATCTGCCACCTGATAAAATTCCAGACGTTGCACAATACCAAAACGGTCACGCAGTGGTGACGTCAGAGAACCGGCGCGGGTGGTGGCACCTATCAGGGTAAAAGGGGGTAAATCGAGTTTGATAGAACGCGCCGCCGGACCTTCACCAATCATGATATCCAGCTGATAATCTTCCATTGCCGGATACAAAATTTCTTCAACAACCGGCGACAGACGGTGGATTTCATCGATGAACAGCACGTCGTGCGGCTCAAGATTGGTCAGCATCGCGGCCAGATCACCGGCTTTTTCCAGCACCGGTCCCGACGTGGTACGCAGATTCACGCCCATTTCGTTAGCGACGATATTGGCCAGCGTGGTTTTACCCAGCCCAGGCGGCCCGAAAATCAGCAGGTGATCGAGCGCATCTTTGCGTTGCTTGGCCGCCTGAATAAAGATTTCCATTTGCGAACGCACATGCGGTTGCCCGACGTATTCGCTGAGCAACTTCGGGCGTATCGCACGGTCAATGACTTCTTCTTCACTGAAGACTTCGGAAGAAATCAGGCGGTCAGCTTCAATCATCGTTTACCTCACAGCGCTGCGCGCAACGCTTCTCTAATCAACGTTTCAGATTCCGCACCCGGCTTGGCCACTTTGCTGATCATACGGCTGGCTTCAGGTGGTTTGTATCCGAGGGATATCAGGGCTGCAACGGCTTCGCCTTCGGCATCAGATTCTTTAGCTTTCGACGCCGATGCAGGTAGCGTGATATCAGTATGATTGTTAAATAGATCACCGTTTAATCCTTTAAACCGGTCTTTCATTTCAACGACCAGGCGTTCTGCGGTTTTCTTACCGACGCCAGGTAACTTGATTAATGCGGTGATTTCTTCCTTTTCCACCGCACTGACAAACTGCTGTGCCGACATGCCTGACAGGATCGCCAGTGCCAGCTTCGGCCCCACACCGTTCACCTTGATCAGTTCACGGAACAGTGCGCGCTCTTGTTTATCGTTAAATCCGTAGAGCAACTGGGCATCTTCACGGACGATAAATTGCGTGAAGATGATAGCTTCCTGACCCAGCTCCGGCAATTCGTAAAAACAGGTCATCGGCATATGCACTTCATAGCCCACGCCGTTAGTTTCAAGCAGCACCAAAGGGGGCTGTTTTTCCAGAATAATGCCTCGTAGTCTGCCTATCACGTTCATTTTCCTTATCAGGTCAAAAGCAGCGATGTTTATATCATAAAAAAGGCTGGATGAATATCCAGCCTAATGGACTTGCGGCGTCTATCGCATACGTCCGCGAGCCATCTGTAATTTGTCTGAGCTCAGACGAATGGCGTTCTGGCTCATGTGGCAATGTGTAATCGCAATCGCCAGCGCATCGGCGGCATCCGCCTGGGGATTGGCCGGTAATTTCAGGATTGAACGCACCATATGCTGAACCTGCGATTTTTCAGCCGCACCGGTACCCACGACAGTCTGTTTCACCTGCCTCGCCGCGTATTCAAACACCGGCAAATCCTGATTCACCGCTGCCACGATCGCCGCGCCACGCGCCTGCCCGAGCTTTAAAGCCGAGTCGGCATTCTTCGCCATAAACACCGATTCGATGGCAAAAAAATCAGGCTGAAACTGGGTAATGATTTCCGACACACCGGCGTAAATCAGTTTCAGACGTCCCGGCATATCGTCCACCACCGTGCGGATGCACCCGCTGCCGAGATAGCTGAGCTGACGCCCTGTCTGGCGGATAATGCCATAGCCGGTAATACGCGAACCGGGGTCGATCCCCAGAATAATAGCCATAGCCAGTCAACGCCTTGTGTTGTCGTTTTTTTGGAAAGTTGGGGGAGAGTATAAACTGCTGAGGCACAACAGGATAGCCAGCCGGTGGTAGCCACCGGCGGCACTGAGATTACAGAGTTTCTGCGATCTCGTCGGAGATTTCACCGTTGTGGTAAACCTCCTGCACATCGTCACAATCTTCCAGCATGTCGATCAGGCGCAACAGTTTAGGTGCAGTTTCTGCATCCATGTCGGCTTTGGTCGATGGGATCATGGTAACTTCAGCGGAATCAGCTTTGTAACCGGCAGCTTCCAGCGCATCTTTCACTTCGCCCAGATTTTCCCAGGCAGTGAAGACATCAATAGCGCCGTCATCGTAAGAAATGATGTCTTCAGCGCCCGCTTCCAGCGCGGCTTCCATCAGCACGTCTTCATCCAGGCCAGGAGCGAAAGTGATCACGCCTTTTTTGGAGAACAGGTAAGCCACGGAACCGTCGGTACCCAGATTGCCACCGGTTTTGGTGAAGGCATGACGCACTTCTGCCACGGTACGGTTGCGGTTATCACTCAGACATTCAACCATGATGGCTGAGCCACCCGGACCGTAACCTTCATAAATGATGGTTTCCATGTTGGTGTCTTCGTCACCGCCCACGCCACGTGCGATAGCACGGTTGAGGGTATCGCGGGTCATGTTGTTCGACAGCGCTTTATCAATTGCCGCACGCAGACGTGGGTTTGAACCCGCATCGCCGCCGCCCAGACGTGCAGCTGTCACCAGCTCACGAATGATTTTTGTAAAAATTTTGCCGCGTTTAGAATCTTGCGCCGCTTTGCGGTGCTTGGTGTTGGCCCACTTACTGTGACCTGCCATAAATATCTCCAAAAAGTCTAAAGTCTTAACAGACCGAATAGTTTACAAATTCTTCAATCGCCTGCTGGTTGCTCGGAGACACCGTCAGCGCAGCCGCTGCGGATTTATCGAGCCACCGGTACGCATGATGTTCTGTAAGAACCACATCACGCTCGTCGGGTAACGCCAGACAGAACCAATGTTCTTTGTTACGGGTCACGCCGGGAGCATAGCGATGGCGCAAATGCGCAAATATTTCAAAGTCCTCGCAGCGCTGGCAATCCTGCAGAGTCAGGTTTTCACCTGCAATGTCGATACCGACCTCTTCCATGACTTCACGCTGCGTGGTTTGATTCGGGGATTCCCCGCCTTCCAGACTGCCGGTCACCGACTGCCAGAAATTTGGGTCATCCTTTCGTTGGAGCATCAGCACCCTGCCGGTGTTTCTGGCGTAGATGACGCACAGTATCGACTCAGGACGCTTATAGCTCATTAGTTATTCTCTGTATTTGTGTCTGGCGTCACTTCTTTTTTCGCCACCACTGCGATGCCCAGTTCCAGCAGTGAAGCCGGGTTGGCAAAGCTTGGCGCTTCGGTCATCAGACACGCAGCCGCGGTAGTTTTCGGGAAGGCGATCACGTCACGGATATTGTCGGTACCGGTCAGCAACATCACCAGGCGATCCAGACCAAATGCCAGACCCGCATGCGGAGGCGTACCGTATTTCAGGGCGTCGAGCAGGAAGCCAAATTTCTCGCGCTGTTCGTGCTCGTTAATACCCAGAATGCTGAACACGGTTTGCTGCATTTCGCTGCGGTGAATACGCACAGAACCGCCGCCCACTTCGTAGCCGTTGATCACCATGTCGTAGGCGTTTGCGATAGCGGAAACCGGGTTAGCCGCCAGTTCTTCTGCCGTCATGTCTTTTGGCGCAGTGAACGGGTGGTGCATGGCGCTCAGGCCGCCTTCGTCGGTGTCTTCAAACATCGGGAAGTCAATAACCCACAGCGGTGCCCACATGTCTTCTTTAGTGATTTTCAGGTCACGGCCAACTTTCAGACGCAGTGCGCCAATCGCATCAGTCACAATCTTCGCGCTGGCTGCGCCGAAGAAGATCATGTCGCCATCTTGCGCACCGGTACGTTCGATCAGGGCTGCCAGCAGTTCTTCGTTAAGGAATTTCGCGACCGGGCTCTGGATACCTTCCAGACCTTTCGCCACTTCATTCACTTTGATGTATGCCAGACCTTTCGCGCCGTAGATTTCGATGAATTTTGCGTATTCGTCAATTTGCTTACGGCTCAGGGAGGCACCACCCGGAACACGCAGCGCAGCCACGCGGCCTTTTGGATCGTTAGCCGGATCAGCAAACACTTTGAACTCGATGTTTTTCATCAGGTCGGCCACATCGACCATTTCCATCGGGTTACGCAGGTCCGGTTTATCAGAGCCGAAACGACGCATAGCCTCTGCAAAAGTCATGATCGGGAAATCGCCCAGATCCACGCCTTTCACTTCCTGCCACAGTTCGCGGGCCAGTTTTTCCATCACTTCACGCACTTGTTCAGCGCTCATGAAGGAGGTTTCCACGTCGATCTGGGTGAATTCAGGCTGGCGGTCAGCACGTAAATCTTCGTCACGGAAGCATTTAACAATCTGATAGTAACGGTCAAAACCGGACATCATCAGCAGCTGTTTGAACAGCTGAGGAGACTGCGGTAAGGCGTAGAACTTGCCTTTATGCACACGGCTCGGCACCAGATAGTCACGCGCACCTTCCGGCGTGGCTTTGGTGAGCATCGGAGTTTCGATGTCGAGGAAGTCATGGCTGTCCATGAAACGGCGCACAAAACTGGTAATTTTTGCACGCGCTTTCAGGCGGTTAGCCATTTCAGGACGACGCAGATCCAGATAGCGGTATTTCAGACGCGCTTCTTCAGTGTTGACGTGGTTGGAGTCCAGCGGCAGCGATTCAGAACGGTTGATGATGTTCAGATTGCTGGCGAACACTTCCACTTCGCCGGTCGCCATGTCTTTGTTGAACTGACTTTCAGGACGCGCACGCACGGTACCGGTCAGCTGAATACAGAATTCGTTACGCAGTTCAGACGCCAGTTTGTAGGCTTCAGCCTGATCCGGGTCGAAGAAAACCTGAACGATGCCTTCGCGGTCACGCATATCGATGAAAATCAAACCACCCAAATCGCGGCGACGGTTAACCCAGCCACACAATGTTACTTCCTGGCCCACATTGGACGCATTCAGTTTTCCACAATATACAGTACGCATAACGGTATCCTTTTGATCCCACTACCCGGCCTCATGGCGCACAGGCACAGAAACGGTTATTGACTCTGGTCGCTCGCCGCAAAACTCAGCAGCGCTCGGAATGGGTTTTATTCAGGTCGAAAAAAGGCGGCTATTATAAAGGAATTTCCGGCGAAGGATAAGTACGAACACGTCAACGCTGACGCGGAAATTCATTCGTGTTGCAAGCTACACATAATTTAACAAAATTATCTCATTTCAGTCTGCCCGTTAGAATAGACTCGCGCCATCCCCTTTGTACACGCAGTAAATAATTCCTTTCTCTCATTACCCCTATTGAAAACCGGGAGCTACACATGAAACTTGACCCAAAAACTACCGCACTGGTATTGATCGACTTACAGAAAGGGATTTTACCGTTCGCTGGTGGACCGCACACCGCACAGCAGGTGCTGGATAATGCTACTGAACTGGCAAATCGTTTTCGTAAACTGGGCGCGCCGGTCGTCATGGTTCGCGTGGGCTGGTCAAATTCTTTTGACGAAGCGCTGAAACAACCGGTTGATATCCCTGCGGCTGCACCGGAAGGCGGTTTACCCGCAAGCTGGTGGGAATTCCCGGAACAGCTGGGCGTCACCGACAGCGATCTGCTGGTGATTAAGCGCCAGTGGGGCGCGTTCTACGGCACCGATCTGGATCTGCAACTGCGTCGTCGTGGCATCAAAAGCATCGTGCTGGCCGGTATCTCCACTAACATCGGCGTGGAATCCACTGCGCGTAACGCCTGGGAACACGGCTATGAACTGGTCATTGCTGAAGACGCCTGCAGCGCGCACAACAATGACCATCATCAGTCCAGCGTGCAATTTATCTTCCCGCGTATCAGTCGCGTACGTTCAACTGCCGAAGTGCTTGCCGCTCTGCCGGAGTAACGTTACCCTGAATTTCTTGCCTGAACGCCGCCCGCTGAGGCGGCGTTTTATTTGGGAATTCCGGCTCAGAAAACAGGGAGCATGATTATGTATATTGGTTTACCGCAATGGCACCACAACGCCTGGGCAAAAATCGGTTTGCGTGATCTGGCCGATTACGCGCGGTATTTCAATTGCGTCGAAGGCAATACCACCTTTTACGCCCTGCCCAAACAGGAAGTGGTGATGCGCTGGCGCGACATGACGCCGGAATCTTTCCGTTTTTGTTTCAAATTCCCATCGGACATCAGCCATAAAGCGGCACTGACGAATTGTCAGGAAAACGTCGATTTGTTTTACCGCACGCTCGAACCGCTCGGTGAACGCATTGGTCAGCTCTGGCTGCAACTTCCTGCCACGTTTGCCCCCGTTCACCTTGACCGACTGTGGCAATTTCTGGATGCCCTTCCCGCGGGTTTCGATTACGGCGTTGAAGTGCGCCATCAAGATTTTTTCAACAAAGGCGGGGAAGAACGTGCGCTGAATCAGGGCTTACATCAGCGTGGAATTAACCGCGCCATTCTCGACAGCCGTCCGGTTCACAGTTCGAAATCCACAACTGAAGCAGTGCTCGAAGCTAAACGCAAAAAACCGATTCTGCCGCTGCACGCGCTGGCGACATCATCCCGGCCCATTGTGCGTTTTATCGGCGGCGACAGTCTGGACGCTAACCGTCCGCTGTTCGGACAGTGGATTAAAAAACTCGACGACTGGCAATCTCAGGGATTATCACCGTATCTGTTTATTCATACGCCTGACTGCACAGATGCTCCGCAGCAGGCGCGCAGCCTGTGGCAGGATTTGCACCGGCAGATGCCCTCTGTTCAGCCCGCACCTGACTGGCCAGAACAGGACACCTTGTTCTGAGAATATTCAGGATTTTCTGACGACAGTCTTACGGCAGCCCGTTATCATAGCGGCGAAGCGGAAGGCATTAGTTCCGCCAGAAAACAGGGATTAACCAAGGAAGTCATCATGATTAGCGCGTTATATGTCGTGCTTGCTGCCATACTTTTGATCAAACTCTCTTTCGATGTTGTCCGCCTGCGGATGCAATACCGCATTGCCACCGGCGACGGCGGTTCCTATGAATTACAAACCGCCATCCGTGTCCACGGTAACGCCGTAGAATATCTGCCCATCGGCTGTTTACTGCTGCTGTATATGGAAATGAACGGTTCGCCCATCTGGACAGTCCACGCCTGCGGTTTGTTGTTGATTCTGGGCCGGTTATTCCATTATTACGGGCTGAAGAACCGCGAATTTGCCTGGCGCCGCAACGGCATGGGTGCGACGTATATCTCGCTGGTGCTGATGGTCGTGGTGAATATTATCTATCTGCCATGGTCACAATTTCTGAACTTCGACTGATCGCCCCGCTTTTCCCAGGCTGTTTTGATGCAGTTTTGAAACAACTCCCGAGCGCGCAGGTATCTGCCTGCGCCAGTATCTGCTAAAATCTGCCCTCAACTTTTTACCCACACTCTTTTTGGCCTGACTCACCGCTATGGCAAACCACGATACGCTGTTTTCTGCACCAATAGATAAGCTGGGCGACTGGACGTTCGACGAACGCGTTGCTGAAGTTTTCCCTGACATGATCCAACGCTCAGTTCCGGGCTATTCCAACATTATTTCGATGATTGGTATGCTCGCCGAGCGCTTCGTTCAGCCCGACTCGAATGTCTACGATCTGGGCTGCTCGCTGGGTGCTGCCACGCTTTCGATGCGTCGCAACATCAAGGTTCCGGGCTGCGAAATCATTGCTGTCGATAACTCCCCCGCCATGGTGGAACGCTGCCGCCGCCACATTGATGCTTTCCGTGCCGATACGCCGGTTAACGTGATTGAATCCGACATTCTGGATATCGAGCTGAAAAATGCCTCGATGGTGGTGCTTAACTTTACGCTGCAATTCCTTGAACCGGCTGACCGTCAGCGCTTGCTGAATCAGGTGTATCAGGGCATGCGTCCGGGTGCTGCGCTGGTACTGTCTGAAAAATTCAGCTTTGAAGATAAAGACGTCGGCGAACTGCTGTTCAATATGCATCACGATTTCAAACGTGCGAACGGCTACAGCGAGCTGGAAATCAGCCAGAAACGCAGCATGCTCGAAAATGTAATGCTGACCGATTCGGTTGAAACTCACAAAGCCCGCCTGCACCAGGCCGGGTTCCAGCACACAGAAGTCTGGTTCCAGTGCTTTAACTTCGGCTCACTGATTGCGCTGAAAGCCGGAGAAGCAGAATGATTGATTTCGGTGATTTTTATCGCGTTATCGCCAAAGGGCCGCTGAGCCCGTGGCTTAATACCCTGCCATCGCAACTGACTGCATGGCAGAAAGAATCGCTGCACGGCAAGTTCAAACTGTGGTTTAACTCCGTCGATCGTTTGCCACTGTTGCAGCCAGAACGTCTGGATTTGCTGCATAGCGTCAGCGCAAATATGGAAGTGCCTTTGCCAGCCGGTCAGCGCGAAGGGATTGAAAATCTGCTGCGCAATATGATGCCATGGCGTAAAGGGCCATTTTCGCTGTACGACGTTGAAATCAATACCGAATGGCGTTCTGACTGGAAATGGGATCGCGTACTGCCGCATATCTCTTCGCTGGCAGGCCGCACTATTCTTGATGTTGGCTGCGGCAGCGGATACCACATGTGGCGCATGATTGGCGCAGGCGCGCATCTGGCCGTGGGTATCGACCCGATGCAGCTGTTCCTGTGCCAGTTCGAGGCCGTGCGTAAATTACTGGGCGGCGATCAACGCGCGCACCTTTTGCCGCTGGGTATCGAACAATTACCTGAGCTGAACGCTTTCGATACGGTGTTCTCGATGGGCGTTTTGTATCACCGTCGTTCGCCGCTGGATCACCTTCTGCAGCTGAAAAATCAGCTGGTCAGCGGAGGCGAACTGGTGCTGGAAACCTTAGTGATTGAAGGCGACAGCGAGCAGGTACTGGTACCGGGCGACCGTTACGCGCAGATGGGGAATATCTATTTCATCCCTTCTGCAGCAGCACTGAAAAACTGGCTGATCAAATGCGGCTTTGTTGATGTACGCATTGCGGATGTCAGCGTCACCACGCTGGAAGAACAACGCCGTACTGACTGGATGACCAGTGAGTCACTGGCTGAATTCCTCGATCCGAATGACCCGACCAAAACCATCGAAGGTTATCCGGCACCGCGTCGCGCCCTGCTTATCGCCCGCAAGCCTTAACTCCCTCTTCCTCCGCCAGACATCCTCCGGTCTGGCGGAATTTATTGCTCACACTTTACCCTCACTTTCAGCCACATGGCTCTGTACATCGCGCCGTAAAAAGGTCTAACCTTTATTGAAGCTATCTGTTTGTTCTGACAGAGATCGTCGTTAACGTATTGGGAGGAAGTATGAAATTCCCTAAAGGCAGCATCGTTAAACACAGATCCGGAGATATCAAAGGTCGCATTATGAATACCTTCGAATCACAGACAGGCACCGTGTCCTATTTCGTTTCCTGGGAAGATGGCAGCAGCAGTCTGCATAAAGAGGACGAATTACACTGGGCCAATATTGACGTCGCGATCAGGATTAAAAACTTCTACGAAAAGTAGCGGTTCCCCTCTTCTGTCAAAGCCCTTTGTAAAGCTTCGCGTTTTGACGTTATAACATTGGATTGATTGATAGTTTTTCGTGTATAAATTCGGCCAACCAATTTATCCGTACGCGATTATTTCGCGGAGAAATCAATGCGCAGAAGAATTCGTTTCCTCATGGACCGCGCCGTTATTGTTTTAGGTCTTTTTGTCATGTGTCTGGTCGTTAAAGCAGGGATGTTTGGCGTGGCATTGCTGACCTGGGGCTGAGAAGTCATTCCGGTTAATGACGACTGTAATCTCCCGCAGTTATCCCGCACTTATAAAGAACGAAGAATAAAAAAAGCCCCGCCAAAGTGACGGGGCCTGGTACTTGCGCAGGGCGACGCAATAAGGGTCGTGTGACCCGGTTAAACTTTAGAGTTATTACGCCGAGCGGGATACTTCATCGTCGAACTGCAATGTTCTTTTCATTGCGGCAACAATATCGCCGTCCACGCAATAACGACTGAATTCATCAAAATCGGTGTCAGAACTCATCGTGACACCGGCTTTGCGGTAACGCATAGAAGAAGGCACCTGACGTCCAGCCGAGCTGTGCAATTCAGTCAGCCCGATATCCACAAACTTTTGCAGATTGGTCAGTCGCACGCCCGCGCCAGCCATAATGATTGGACCACGCGTCAGCTGGTTGAGTTCCCGAAGCATCGGTAAACCTACTTCTGCATTTTGTTGCTGTCCGGAAGTCAGAATGCGCGCCACCCCTAACTGAGTCAACTGCTCTAACGCAATCTTCGGATTGAGACACATATCGAACGCGCGATGGAATGTCACGGCCATATCGCCGCACAGCGCCATGACTTCCCACATTCTCGGCATATCGATATGCCCTTCCGCATCCAGCATACCGACGACCAGTCCCGGAAAACCGAGATCACGAATGCAGGCGATGTCACTTTTCAGCACATCAAATTCGCTCTGGCTATAGCAAAAGTCCCCCCCCCTTGGACGTACAATCGGATGTACCGGGATTGTCACTTTTTCCCTCGCCAGTTTAAGGGTACCGTAACTCGGCGTAATCCCGCCGTCAGCCTGACTCGCACATAATTCGACGCGATCGGCTCCGGCTTGTTCTGCTGTCAACGCACAGTCTACGCTGTAACAACACACTTCTAATTTAGTCATGTGATCTCTCCTGATTACGGCATTATGCTACAACACTTGTCTGTAACCGGCCATGTCGCGTAGGCTTTGAGATGAGCATCCCCGCCCAACCTGCTTGCTTAGGAAAGCTAACTATGACACTCAATTTTGATTTATGGGTAGACCGCAGTCACAGTGATAGCGTTAAGTGGAATAAATACAATAATCAGGATGTCATTCCACTTTGGGTCGCCGATACCGACTTCACTTCTCCGCCTCAGGTTATCAAAGAGTTGCAGCAACGCGTGGCAGAAGGCGTGTTCGGTTATGGTTTTACGCCGCCGGAACTGATTGATTTAGTGGTAAAACGTCTGGCAGAACGTTATGGCTGGGCTATTGAGCCCGAATGGATTGTCTGGTTACCAGGGCTGGTGTGCGGATTAAACGTCGCCGTGCGCGCCAACGTGAGTCAGCATGAGACCAGCCTGATGCCCGCGCCGATTTACCCGCCGTTTATGCAGGCAGCGCAATCCGAAGGGCGTCACTTTAAATCGGTTAATGTAATTGAGCAGAATCAGCGTTGGGTGGCCGATTTCGCCGCTGCCGAAAATCAAATGGATGGCAGCGAAAAGTTGTTGATGTTATGCAACCCGTATAATCCGGGCGGAACGGTATATCGCCGCGAAGAGTTGCTGGAACAGCAGGAGTTCGCCCGACGCCACAACTTAGTGGTGTGCTGCGATGAAATTCACTGCGACCTGATCCTCGAACCGGGGCTGAAACATATCCCGTTTGCCTCGCTCAATGCCGATGCAGAACAGCGTTCCATTACCCTGCTGTCGCCGTCGAAAACCTTCAATCTGGCCGGTCTCGGCGCCTCAATGGCCATCATCCCTAATCCTCAGTTACGGAAAAACTTTCTCGATACCAGCGAAGGCATCGTTCCGCACGTCAATATTCTGGCCTATGTCGCTGCGACCGCCGCTTACCGTGATGGAGAAGAATGGCTCAGCGCACAACTCGACTATTTGCGCGTAAACCGGGAATTAGTGACAGCCAGAATCAACGCCATGCCGGGATTACGCATGCTGCCACCGGAAGGCACGTATCTCGGCTGGATTGATGCCAGCGCATTGCCGGTTCAGGATCCGTACCGGTTCTTTGTAGAAGCTGGCGTCGGATTTTCCGGCGGCGCAGCATTTGGTGCTCCCGGTTTTGTGCGCATCAATTTCGGTTGCCAGCGGGCATTGCTGGAAAAGGCAATGGACCGCATGGAGGCCGCCTTGCAGTCGCTCGAACGTTAGCCTTCAGCCTTCTCGCTGGCAACAATATCGCGCAAGCTGTGGGGATGGAATTTAATGGTCACTGACCCGTCGGTGATCGCCAGCGTCGGGTTAGGCAATCGCTCATTCTCGCCCTTTGGCGCACTTTGTTTCAGTTTTATACCGGGCGTCATCAGCGCTTCGTCGGCAATCAGTGCCAGCGCCCGCGTATACAAATCGTCCTCGTCACCTTCCAGGACAATCTCAATGTGCTCCCAGCCTTCATGCGGATAGCGCTTATCGCCGGGATATGGCAATTCCACCAGATCGATACTCAGCGGCCCGACAACCAGCGGCTGATTGAGGGTAAACAAGCAAATCGGCCTGCCGTTAATCATCGTTTCATTAAGCAGTTGCCCGCATTTTTCCAGCCCGGCGCGCCACCGGTCCGCTGTCGTATTCTGGTGACAGCGCACTGAAATATGATCCGCATGAAACTCGCCCAGTTTGATCTGCAATTTTGCGGCAAACGCCGTCAATACGCTGACAAACCGCGGCATATCGTCGACTAAATCCTGTAACTCAGGCACTTGGTTCATGGCAGGTATCCTATCTCATTTCAGTTTGCTTATCTTCAGGGTCGGGTAATTTACACAGCCTTTCATCCGGTTGCCAGAGACGCGCCGCAGAATCGCGTTTTCATTGCCGTCAGGCGTGCGGCGATACTGACGTCGCAGGGCTAATATGATATAAACACGCATCATTTTAGGTTCATCCGCATTGGGATGAACAGCAAACAACTCCATTCCTAAATAAAGGTACTTCGGTGAATATTCAGTCACTTCTTTCAGAAAAAGTCAGCCAGGCGCTGATCGCAGCAGGCGCCTCCGCCGACAGCGAAGCGCAAGTCCGTCAGTCCGCCAAAGCGCAGTTCGGCGACTATCAGGCAAATGGCGTAATGTCCGTGGCAAAAAAACTGGGTATGCCACCACGACAACTGGCAGAGAAAGTGGTTGAACTGTTAGATCTGAACGGTATCGCAAATAAAGTCGAAATCGCCGGTCCGGGATTCATCAACATTTTCCTCGATCCTGCGTTTGTTGGCGCGCACGTTGACAGCGCTCTGAACGGCGAAAAGCTGGGCATCACGCCGGTTGAACCGCAAACCATCGTTATCGACTATTCCGCGCCAAACGTGGCGAAGGAAATGCACGTCGGCCACATCCGTTCCACCATCATCGGTGACGCCGCCGTGCGCACCAATGAATTCCTCGGCCATAAAGTGATCCGCGCTAACCACGTCGGCGACTGGGGCACGCAGTTCGGGATGCTGATTGCTTATCTGGAAAAAGTGCAGAACGAAAATGCCGGTGACATGAATCTGGCGGATCTGGAAGAGTTCTACCGCGCAGCCAAGAAAAACTACGACGAAGACGAAGCCTTCGCCGAGCGCGCACGTGGTTACGTGGTTAAATTGCAAGGCGGCGACGAATACTGCCTGCAAATGTGGCGCAAACTGGTTGACGTGACCATGAAGCAAAACCAGCTGACGTATAACCGCCTGAACGTGACCCTGACAGAAGATGATGTGATGGGTGAAAGCCTGTACAACAGCATGCTGCCTGGCATTGTCTCCGACCTGCAGGCCAAAGGGCTGGCAGTCGACAGTGAAGGCGCCGTGGTCGTTTATCTGGATGAATACAAAAACAAAGACGGCGACCCTATGGGCGTTATCATCCGTAAAAAAGATGGCGGCTACCTGTACACCACCACCGACATCGCCTGCGCGAAATACCGCTACGAAACACTCGGTGCCGACCGCGTTCTGTATTACATCGATTCCCGTCAGCACCAGCATCTGATGCAGGCGTGGACCATTGCGCGTAAAGCCGGTTACGTGCCGGATTCTGTGGCGCTGGAACACCATATGTTCGGCATGATGCTGGGCAAAGACGGCAAGCCGTTCAAAACCCGCTCCGGCGGCACAGTGAAACTGTCTGATCTGCTGGATGAAGCAATTGATCGCGCACGTAAGCTGATCACCGAAAAAAATCCGGAAATGAAAGACGCTGCTGAACTGGAAAAACTGGTGAATGCTGTCGGTATCGGCGCAATCAAATACGCTGACCTGTCAAAAAGCCGTACCACCGATTACGTCTTCGACTGGGATAACATGCTGGCGTTCGAAGGTAACACCGCGCCGTACATGCAATATGCTTATACCCGCGTGGCTTCCATCTTCAAACGTGCAGAAATCGACGTGAACAGCCTGACCCAGCCAGTTGTGCTGAGTGAAGAGCGCGAAGCCGCGCTGGCAACCCGCCTGTTGCAGTTCGAAGAAGTGCTGACTGTCGTCGCCCGTGAAGGCACGCCACACACCATGTGTGCGTACCTGTACGACGTGGCAGGCCTGTTCTCCAGCTTCTACGAGCATTGCCCTATCCTCAACGCAGAAGACGAAACCAGCCGCAACAGCCGTCTGAAACTGGCATTGCTGACACAACGCACGCTGAAAACCGGTCTGGATACACTGGGTATCGAAACTGTAGAACGTATGTAATTCGCAGTATTTCGATATTAAAAAAGGGCGCTCAGGCGCCCTTTTGTGTTTCCGGAGTTTCCAACAAAAATACTATTCCTCAAATTCTGTTTATACCGTAATATTCTCAACGCATTTAATCGCTTAGGAAAGCGATCTTCAAACTGAAAAATAGATTTTCATTTAAAGGAATAGTAATGAACAATTTTCAAAACAAACCCTCTACGGCTTTTATCTTTGCATCCTGGATCGCATTATTAGGCGGCTTTATCATTTTTCTGATTGGACTCAACAACGCTCAGATGCAGCTTAATGAAAAAGGCTATTATTTCGCTGTACTGATACTCGGATTATTCTCTTCTGTTTCCCTGCAAAAACATGTTCGTGACAAGCTGGAAGGCCTGCCAACCACGACATTGTATGCAAACTTATGCTGGGCCGCATTTGCTATCGCCGTTGCCTTAATGTGCATAGGCTTATGGAATGCAGAACTAGCGATGAGCGAAAAAGGATTTTACGGCGTGACATTTTTTATGTGCTTATTTGGGGCTACTGCTGTGCAGAAAAACACACGAGATATGGCCGCGATAAATCCTAAAAATACGCAGGAATATTCCGATAGAGAAAGTAATACCAGCGAAGAATAAAGTTATCTTGATCGCATAAAGAAAAACCCGCCGAGATATAGCGGGTTTTTTCTTATTTATTTGCTGAATAAGAAAGTCATCAATCCAGACGTCTCGCAAATTCTTTCACGCGGAAGCCCAGCAGTCCGAGTACTGCAAAATACGCCACCACGCCCACCGCGACCACCGCTGCCAGACGCGCCAGACGATATGCCATACCGCCCACGTCCCACGCTGGCATCACGTACATCATGCCCAGCAGTGCCGCTGACATCGCAATCACTGCCACAAACAGTTTGATCAGGAACGTTCTCCAGCCCGGTTGAGGCTGAAAGATATCCTGCTTGCGCAGTTGCCAGTACAGCAGCGAAGCATTCAGGCAAGCTGCCAGACCAATCGACAGGGAAAGTCCCGCGTGTTTCAGCGGTCCGATAAAGGCCAGGTTCATCACCTGCGTCATCAGCAAGGTAATGATGGCAATTTTCACCGGCGTTTTGATGTCCTGACGGGAATAGAAGCCCGGTGCCAGCACTTTCACGACGATAAGACCCATCAGGCCGACGGAATACGCTACCAGCGCACGTTGCGTCATCGAGGCATCAAACGCACTGAATTTGCCGTACTGGAACAAGGCGACCGTCAGTGGTTTCGCCAGAATGCCCAGTGCGACAGAGCTTGGCAGCGCCAGCAGGAAGCACAGACGCAAGCCCCAGTCCATCAGGCGGTTGTATTCGCCATGATTACCGCTGGAGAAACTGCGTGCCAGCGACGGCAGCAGGATGGTGCCCAGCGCCACGCCCAGCACGCCGGAAGGAAACTCCATCAGGCGGTCAGCGTAATACATCCATGAAACGGAACCGGACACCAGAAATGACGCGAAGATCGTGTTGATGATCAGGGAAATCTGGCTGACGGAAACGCCCAAAATCGCGGGTCCCATCTGGCGCATCACACGCCACACACCGGCGTCTTTCAGATTCAGACGTGGCAGCACCAGCATGCCGATTTTCTTCAGATGCGGCAGCTGATAACCGAGTTGCAGCAAACCACCAGCCACCACCGCCCAGGCCAGCGCCAGCACCGGCGGATGGAAGTACGGAGCAGCAAACAACGCAAAACCGATCATGCTGACGTTCAGGAACGTCGGCGCAAACGCCGGTATCGAGAAACGGTTCCAGGTATTGAGTATCGCACCGACCAGCGATGCCAGTGAAATCAGCAGGATATACGGGAAAGTAATACGCAGCAGCGAACTGGTTAGCGCAAATTTATCCGGTGAATCAACAAAGCCCGGCGCCGTAATATAAATCACCCACGGCGCGGCAATCATGCCCAGAACGGTGACAATCGCCAGAACCAGCGTCAGTAAGCCGGAAACGTAAGCGATAAAGGTGCGGGTGGCTTCTTCGCCCTGCTGGGTTTTGTACTCAGCCAGGATCGGCACGAAAGCCTGAGAAAATGCGCCTTCGGCAAAAATACGGCGCAGCAAGTTGGGAAGTTTAAACGCCACAAAAAAGGCGTCTGTGACCATTCCGGCGCCAAATACACGTGCCACAATGGCATCGCGGGCAAAACCTAATACACGTGAAAACATCGTCATGGAACTGACGGCTGCCAAAGATTTAAGTAGATTCATGTCACTTTTCTTGTTTACCGGTTAGCTGATAAATGAGTCAGTTAAACAACCACGCCTGCATCAGCAGGCGTGAAAGATGAACCGGCATGGCTCAAAGATGCGCTTAGTCTACGCATCCGCCATGCAATAGCCACCGGCAGTTGTTTTATGTTGTTATAGAGTGTTAACCGTGCCATCCCGCAAAGCGTGTCTGTTGCGAACTCAGCTTAAGAATTCAGAATTTTCTCGATCATCGCCTGCGCATAAATCGCCTGCTCACCGCTGGTTTCCGGCGCAGTTTGATTGTTCACACAATCGACAAAGTGTTCAATCGCTCCGACAAATCCGCGCTGTGCCAGCGTACTTTGCCAGCCCGGCACCGGCAGTTGCGTCAGAATATCCTGCTGTTCCTCGCGCCAGTTTTGCATATTGTCCAGCTGATACACCGCGCCTTCCGTTACCGCCTGAATACTCTCACGGGCAGTTCCCGCACGGCGATGCATCGATGTCGTCACCAGCGTTTCGCCACACAGGAAATGGTGTTCGCCGTAGAGCATCTGGTCTGCTTCGTTAATCTGAAGCAGACCGCTTTCCAGAGTGGCATTTCCGCCCGCCAGCCACAGCGCGGTATCAACCACGTGCAGATAATCGTCCAGCAAGGTGAAACGCAGATCGTTTGGTCCGACGCTGTTGGTCCGGTGTTTATCCATGCGTAATGACGCCGCATCTTGCATGTTCTCTTTAAGCTGGCGATACAACGGCGCGAAACGGCGGTTAAACCCGACCATCAGCGCTTTACCTGCCTTTTGCGCCTGTTCTACCAGCTGTTCAGCCTGACCAAGTTCTGCCGCCAGTGGTTTATCGACATACACATGCACGCCCTGCGCCAGCAACTGCCCGACCACCTCGTAATGGCTGGCGGTGCTGCTGTGAACGAAAACCGCATCACACTGACTGGCCAGTTCATCTATACGGGAAAAACAGGCCATGCGGTAACTGTCACAAACGGCCTGTGCTTTTTGCTGATTCGGAGAAAATCCGCCTGCCAGCGTCCAGTTTTCAGCGTGGCTCAGCACTGGCAGATACGCTTTCTGCGCAATTCCGCCAAGCCCGATTACACCAATTCGTAATTTACTCACAACCCGCTCCTTTTAATCAGCCAGGTGTTGCAACAAATTTTCCAGACGCTGTTTCAGCTCAGCGACTTCTGCTTCCAGCGTTTCTACTCGCGCAGCCAGATCTGCACTTTCCGGCGCTGAACTGAATAATGGCTCTTCAGCGGCACCGGCAACGTTGCTGACTTCTCCGCTGAAAAGATGCATAAACCGGCTCTCGCGTTTACCCGGCTCGCGGGCCAGACGCACACAGAACGGGCCGTCTTCACGGTTCGTCAGTTCAGTCAGGGTTTGTTCTACTTCGGCAACATCGGAGAAATCATGCAAACGGTTGGTGCGGGTTCGCAGTTCACCGGGCGTCTGTGCGCCACGCAGCAACAGCGTGGTGACCACCGCCACTTCCTGCGGGGAAAATTTGAGATTACCGAACTCGGAATTACAGAAACGATGCTCGTACTTCATGGTGCGCGAGCCGCTCAGGGTGCGGATGATGTGCTTGCGCAGCAGTAAATCCAGCGTCTGCTGCACCTCACTCTCGCTCAGTTCCATCACCGGTTCGCGGTTGGTTTTCTGATTGCAGGCCGTGGTCAGGCCGTTGAGGGTCATCGGATATTGTTCTGGCGTGGTGAGTTGTTTTTCAAGCAAACAGCCCACGACACGGGCCTCCCGGGCGCTGAGTTCGTGTTTCATACTGCTCTCCTTATCGGGACGGGGGTGTCCATTCTTGCCAGGTTAGTGCTGTCAGCACGTGATCCTGCCACTTGCCGTCGATCAGCAAATAGTCTTTCGCGTAGCCTTCACGTTCAAAACCCAGACGCTCCAGCAACTGACCACTGCGTTTATTGTGCGGCATGTAATTCGCCATGATGCGGTGCATCTTTTGCTGGCGCTGCATATAGCGGATGAGCGTCTGCAACGCTTCGTGCATCAGGCCTTTGCCCTGCCATTCCTGACCGAGCGAATACCCGAGGAAACAGGCATGAAAAGAGCCACGCAGTACGTTGCTGAAATTCGCCACACCCATCACCCGGTTTTCATCGGGATCGAGCAAAATAAAGTAATAGGCGCTGCCCTGCTTTTGCATCTCGGTAATCAGCCCGAGGCGAGCCTGCCATCCGGAGGGATAACAATGGCTTTCATCCCTGACCGGCTCCCAGGGTTTCAGAAACGCACGATTCTCGGCGTAGTATTCAGCCAGCCGGTGCGCATCACGGTCATGAACCAGGCGCAGAACCATCCGGTCAGTGGTAAGCCGCACCTTTGGCACGGCAGATTTGTAGCCAAACATCCCTTCCCTCCACATCCCGCATGGGTCGATAAATAGAATTTATAGGAAACGACAGATCATCGCTAATTCTGCCAGTCAGAACGCGGCTTGACGATAAAAAAATATTATCAATAGCGCCCTATCTAAATGCCTGTTTCCGGTTCAGACTGGGAGCGTCTTTTCTCCTTTCTGTATCTACCGGACAGGATACAAATAATCGCTCATGGTGAAGCATGTCTCTGGTATCACAAGCTCGGAGCTTGGGTAAGTATTTTCTGTTATTAGACAACGCGCTGGTTATTTTAGGCTTTTTCGTGGTTTTTCCGTTGATCTCGATCCGATTTGTCGATCAGCTTGGCTGGGCAGCGATGGCCGTCGGTCTGGCGCTTGGCGTTCGTCAGCTTACGCAACAGGGATTAGGCATTTTTGGCGGAGCGATTGCTGACCGGTTCGGCGCAAAACCGATGATTATCACTGGCATGTTATTGCGTGCGGCGGGCTTCGCCACCATGGCGATGGCCGATCAGCCGTGGATCCTGGTCGGCTCCTGTATTCTCTCCGGCCTCGGTGGCACGTTGTTTGATCCGCCACGTACCGCGCTGGTGATCAAACTGACCCGTCCCCACGAGCGCAGCCGTTTCTTCTCCCTGATGATGATGCAGGACAGTGCCGGTGCTGTGATTGGCGCACTGATCGGCAGCTGGCTGTTGCAGTACGATTTTCATTACGTCTGCTGGGCCGGCGCAGCCATTTTCTGTCTTGCCGCAGCCTGTAACGCCTGGCTGTTACCTGCTTACCGTATTTCCACCATGCGTACCCCGATGCGCGAAGGCATGATGCGCGTGTTGCGCGACCGCCGTTTTCTGGCTTATGTCCTGACGCTCACCGGCTATTACATGCTGACCGTGCAGGTGATGCTGATGTTGCCTATCGCGGTCAATGATGTCGCGGGCAGTCCGTCTGCGGTGAAATGGATGTACGCCATCGAAGCCGTGCTGTCACTGGCATTTTTATATCCGATTGCCCGCTGGAGCGAAAAACGCTTCCGCCTCGAGCAGCGCCTGATGTTTGGATTGCTGATCATGACACTCAGCCTGTTACCGGTCGGTCTGGTTACCTCAATCAATCCGTTATTACTGCTGATTGGCTTCTTCTATATCGGTTCCATCATTGCCGAACCGGCGCGTGAAACCCTCAGCGCATCACTGGCGGATTCCCGCGCACGCGGCAGTTATATGGGCTTCAGCCGTCTCGGTCTGGCACTCGGCGGTGTGATTGGTTACACCGGCGGCGGCTGGATGTACGACACAGGCCGGGCACTGCAACTGCC
Organism: Rahnella sp. JUb53; assembly: GCF_004346065.1. Lineage (NCBI taxonomy): Bacteria > Pseudomonadati > Pseudomonadota > Gammaproteobacteria > Enterobacterales > Yersiniaceae > Rahnella > Rahnella sp. JUb53. The sequence continues at coordinate 442,182 of NZ_SLYT01000001.1, read as the reverse complement.
TCAGTTACCGTGGTTTCTGCTCGCCGTTGTCGGCTTTATCACCCTCACCGGTTTGTACTGGCAATTCAATCTGCGCCGTATCGAACCGGCCATGCTCAGCGGGGGCTGATCTCTTACTCATTTTTTTAATACCCAAAATGATTGGCGTTGTAACAAGGCGGCAAGCGAGTGAACCCCGATGAGCTGACAAAGGTCAGTGATTCGGGTAAACGAGCGTAGCCAACACAGTGACAGCGACAAGCATGACGGGCAGGTTTGATCTCACCCGCATCTATACCCATACTGAATCATAGCGTTAGATAAAATCCGAACCTACATCCGGCAGTTTTCATGCACCCTACAGGTCACCGCCGGCGACAACAGGAGCTACGAACTATGAGACTTTACGTTTACGAACATTGCCCTTTCTGCGTGAAAGCACGCATGATTTTCGGTTTGAAGAACCTCCCGGTTGAAATCAAAGTGCTGCTCAATGACGACGAAAAGACGCCGGTTTCGATGGTGGGCAAAAAGATGGTGCCTGTCCTGCAAAAAGCCGATGGCGGCTTCATGCCTGAGAGCATGGATATCGTGCATTACATCGACAAAAGCGACGGCAAGCCGCTGCTGACCGGTCCGCTGAATGCGTCAATTGCCGCGTGGTTGCGTCAGGTTTCTGAATATACCGGACGTCTTCTGCTGCCGCGTTTTGCTGCCGCACCATTGGAAGAATTTTCCACGCCGGAAGCGCGTAAATACTTCTCCGATAAAAAACAGGCCGCCAGCGGCAGTTTCGCAGAGCATCTGCAACATTCCGAAGGTCTGGTGAAGAAGATCAGTCAGGATTTGCGCGCACTCGACAAACTGATCGTCGAGCCGAATGCGGTGAACGGCGAGCTTTCCGAGGATGATATTAATCTGTGGCCGCTGCTGCGTTCGCTGACAATTGTACAAGGCATTGACTGGCCTTCGCGCGTGCAGGACTATCGCGACAATATGGCGAAGCAAACGCAGGTCAATCTGCTAACTCGCCTCGCGAGCTAAGCACATCTTACTTAGCTGCCGGAAGTGCGCTTCCGGCAATTTTCCCTTTTCTTCCCTGCCTCCGGCACTTAGGCTAATCAGCGTTGTCTGATTGGAGCCATGACGCTTTCGGGTCATGCTGACAAAATAGCATTTACGTAATGAGGGAAGAATGACAAAGCGATTTCTGGGTGCCGCAGTCCTGATATGTGCCAGTTTACTGGCCGGTTGCAATCAGCTGACGCAGTACACCATCAGCGAGCAGCAGGTGAATGATTACCTGCAAAAGAACAACAACTTCGAGAAACAGTTGGGTGTTCCCGGACTGGTAGATGCAAAACTGATCCTGACCAATCTCAGCAGCCAGATTGGCCGCGCAGAACCCGGCATCGTGACCTTGACCGGCGACGCGCATGTTGATATCTCTTCATTGTTCGGTCCGCAAAAAGCCGATATGCGCCTGACCCTGAAAGCGCATCCGACGTATGACCGTGAGAAAGGCGCCATTTTCCTGCGTGATATGCAGGTGGTGGATTACACCATCAAGCCGGAAAAAATGGATAACGTGATGAAAGGCCTGATGCCTTATCTGAACAACTCACTGAACACCTATTTCAACCAGCGTCCGGCTTATGTGCTCAATGGCGATCACAGCAAAGGCGAAGCGATGGCGAAGAAACTGGCGAAAGGCATTGAAGTGAAACCGGGGCAGTTAGTGATACCTTTTACTGACTAGTCTGAGTCAACCGATAATAAAAAGCCCGGCGTGATTGCTCACCGCCGGGCTTTTTACGTTCTGTCGTCCGGATTACTGGTCGTCTTCTTCAGCATCATCCAGCTCTGGCGGCAGCTGCTCTTCCAGTTCGTCGCGCATCGCCTGCAAAGCTTCACGACTGATTTCAGACAGTGTGCGGTAGAAACCGCTGGTGGCATGGGCCTCAACTTTACCAAGGAATTTGCCGCACCACGGGAACAGGAATTCATCAAACAGGGTGATCTGCGCGCTGACTTCATCTTCCTTCGATTGATCTTCCAGCCAGGAAGCTGCCAGTAGCATACCGCCAAAATGATCGGCAGGCGTTTCACCCAAAGGCATTCCGCGCTGTTGCAGGAATGTACGCACATCCATTTCATTTGCACCGTCAACATAATCACTGCGGAACGGCGAAACCGCGCATTCTGAGCCGACAAAAAGACGGTTAAATTCAGCGGCCAGTGCTTCGGGATTGGCGCTTTCCTGCAAACGGACCAGTAGCGCATCCTGTTCCAGCGGCCAGTGTTCGCGCAGCTTGCCGTCCTGAATCAGACCAAACAGCGGAACCAGTAACGGATCCTGCGGCTGACGGTAAAACAAGGTGCCCAGCACGCGGCAGACAATCGAAAATTCATTCATAACAGTAACCTGATAAGACAATGAAAAGGGTTAATCACCCGCAATTTGGTCGCGACAATGTCACAGTTCGCTTAATTCAGCAATGGGCGCGCGGCCACGTGTTTCAAGAAAATCGAGAAAACGACGCGGGCTGACGTTAAGGATACGTTCTTCCGGGAAATCAATTTCACGCAGGATACGTTCGCAATGTTCAAAGCCGCCGAGCGAGTAAGCAATGTGCGAATCTGATCCCAGCGCCAGCCAGCCACCGGCTTCTTTGACTGCCAGCGCAATGGCGCGGCAGTTAGGCTCGCTGCCCACGCGGGAATGAATAAACGAGGAGTTATTCAGCTCCAGCGCGACGTTATATTTTGCGGCAGCGGCCGCCACAGCAGGAATATCAATCGGGTATTTCGGGTTACCGGGATGCGAAATAATATGCACTTCACCGCCCGCCATTGCCGCAATGACCGCCGCAGTATGGGTTTCTTTATCAACCGGTTGCATCACCGGCTCATGGAAACCAGCAATTATGACGTCAATTTCTTTGAGCATCGGGCCGGTACAGTCGATATCACCGTTGATGTTTTTGATATTCGATTCAATGCCGCGCAGAATGCCGATTCCGTTCACCAGACGCGGCCAGACCCGCATATTCATAAAGTGCCAGTAGTGCGGTGCATCGGCCATATCAGGGCCATGATCGGTGATGGCAAACAGCTTAATGCCCTTTTCCGCTGCCTCATCAATGTAATCATGTAACGTGCTGTAGGCGTGTGTGCTGGCAACAGTATGCATATGTAAATCAACCGGGTACGGCATGTGCTCTCCTTGAAGTCTTCCGCTGCGGCGAAATAACCGCAGCATGTATAATGTTAGCAGATGAATGTCAGTAACCCCGACCGAGATCGACGCGTCCTTTCGGCTCGCGCCCCGCTTCTATCGCCAGAATATTGCTGACGATGCTGTCCATGGCTTCTTCCGGCAGCGTATCAGCAGCGACGTGCGGCGTAATACTCACGCGCGGATGCGACCAGAACGGGTGCATACCCGGCAGCGGCTCTTCGACGAAAACGTCAAGCGCGGCAGCCACTATTTGTCCGCTGTCGAGCGCACGCAGCAAATCGCCTTCCACCAGATGTCCGCCCCGGCCAAGGTTAATCAGATACGCATTATGCGAAAGATTTGTGAACAGTTGATGATTGAGAATACCGGCGGTGTGTGGCGTATTTGGCAACAGATTAATCAGCACCTTGCAGTCACTGGCAAAAGCCGCCAGTTGATCGTTGCCATAGAAACTCTGTACGCCTTCCTGCGACTTGGCGCTGCGGCTCCAGCTGCGCACGGTAAACTGCATATCCACCAGCGGCTGCGCCACGCTGCTGCCGAGTACGCCAGCACCGAGAATACCGATGGTGAATTCACTGCGGGAATGCGGCGAAAGCGGACGCCACTGTTTTTGTTGCTGGAACAGCTGATACTCGTCCATCCGCCGGAAATAACGCAGTACGCTGGCGAGCGCATATTCCTGCATCTGTAATGCCATGCCGGTATCTTCAAGGCGCAGTAATGGCACACCGGCAGGCAATGTGCCCGGCTGACGCTGTTCCTGCGTGAGAATGGCATCGACGCCCGCCCCCAGCGCGAAAATGCCTTTCAGCGCAGTGCGCGGCGCGAGCATGGCGTACGGCGGCCGCCAGACCAGGGCGTAATCTGCCGGTTCATGATCATTAGCATTCCACGCGCGCACGTTGGCCTGCGGTAATCTTTTCGTTATTCCGTCAATCCAGGGTTTTGCATCAGATGTAGGGTGGTAGAAAATAATGTTCATCGGGAAAGCCTCCTGTGAGCGGATAGATTTCCCTGAATATCATCGGGATGCAACCCTGTGACGCAAAAAAGAACAAGCCCCGAAGAACGGGGCTTGTTAAATGATGTGCTGTGATGACAAAAATCAGGCCACAGAAGGCTCGCGGTGGATCATCCGGCGCAGCAGCGGAATAAGAATGAGCAGCACAACACCTGTCGCAACAGAACCCCAGCCCAGTGCGTTAAACACCTGACTGTATCCCGGATTGGTCAGCAACGGCGTACTGCCGGCATTTTGCGGCATCAGTCCGGAAATGTAGCTTGCCAGCACCGACGCCACGCCGGTCACCATCATCCAGCAGCCCATCATCACGCCCTGGTAACGCGGCGGAGCCAGTTTGCCGATCATCGCGTAACCGATAGGTGAAATCAGCAGTTCGCCGATACTTTGCAATACATAGCTGATGGCAATCCATTTAAACGCCACCAGCCCGTCACCGCCCGCGAGATGAATACCCAACGGCAGCACCAGCATGCCTAACCCCATGCAGAAAAGAGAGGCCGAGAACTGCGCCGGAATATCAATGTTCCAGCCGCGCTGACGCAGACGGTTAAACCACAGCGCCATCAGCGGCCCGCCGATGACGATCACCACGGTATTAATGTTCTGGATCCACTGCGGTGCGACGCGAATACCGTACACATTCAGGTTGATGTTATTTTCGGAGAACAGCATCAGCCCCATCGGCGCGAGCTGATACAACATCCAGAACACCAGTGAGCCCAGCGCCAGCAGCAGATAGGCTTTCATGCGGCGACGCTCATCGGCATTACGATGGCGGAACGTCACCACCGTCATTAGCGCGAAAATCACAATACCCAGTGCCACCACGAAGTAACTGCTGAATTCTGCGTGGGTCAGCAACATGCGGATCACCGGCACCAGCACGATCAGAATGGCAATACCCACCGCCAGCCGGCGCAACCACTGACTGCGGCTGACCTCTTTGAGCGGTGTACTGATGTCAGCCAGAATTGACCAGCGGGAAAGCGTCACGACAATGGCAGCCACATTACCCAGCGTGGCGAACAGGAACAGCGCGCGATAGTTTTCACTCAGCTGGAAATAACCGGCCACCGCGAAACCAATAAAGAAGCCGAGGTTCATCCCGGCGTAATTCCACAGGAAGGCCGATTCGCGACGGTCATCATCTGGTGCAAAGCGCTGTGTCAGCATCATGTTCAGGCAGGTAACGTTCAGCCCGCTGCCGGTCAGGAACATCGCCAGCCCCCAGTACAGCCCCGTCACGCCTTCCATCGCAATCAGCGCGCAGCCAAACACCTGCAACACCATGCCGAGCACGAACAGATTACGGTTGCTGAGATAACGTCCGCCAAGATAGCCGCCGAACATATGCAACCCGTAGTTGAATGCGCCGAATACGCCCATGATGGCGTTGGCGTTATCTTCACTGAAGCCGAGTTTTTTGGTGGCGTATAAAACCAGCGTGGAATACAGCACCGCAAAACCGAGCGTCGCGAATGTCTGAACGAAGAATAATGTGCCCGCCCCGGCAGGTATTGCCGTCCGGTGTTGCGACGTCGTCGCGTTATTTGACTGACTCAAGAATAACCCCTGCCCTTATGTGATAAACAAACTCTGCTTCAATCGGTGACTTGTACAGTTCTTATGCGAAGCATTTTTTAACAGTGCATTGTTATACCGCTACCACCCGCGATTACCACAACATATCTTGCTATTTCGCCGTAACAAAAAGTGTTTGCCGGATAATTGTGCTTTTATGCAAAACCTCTAATTACTTATGCATTCTGATAAGCAATTTTAATCACGCCCGGCAACCAGATAACCGTTGTTCATCCTTCACGCGCTTTTTGTTCTGTAAATCATCAGATTGCTCTAAGTTTGTCTAATCGGCACGGATCCTGCAAAAGAGGGTTGACGCTGAGCTCACTTTTCCCTACATTAGCGCCGGTCAGCAGCACTGCGGTGCAGCCGACGACTGGAGAGGTGTCTGAGTGGCTGAAGGAGCACGCCTGGAAAGTGTGTATATGAGCAATCGTATCGAGGGTTCGAACCCCTCTCTCTCCACCACATTAAAGAAAAAAGGTTCTGATGAAAATCAGGACCTTTTTTTTGCTTCAGACAATCCGCACAAGCAACTCAGATAATCGTATAGCCGCCGTCGACGATAAGATTTTCGCCGGTGATCATCCCGGCCTTTTCGCTGACCAGATAGGCTACTGCGCCGGCAATTTCATCCGGCATCGCAAATCGACCTGCGGGAATTTTTGCCGTCATGGCCACCGCTCTTTCACCCTGCCAGTAGCGTTTACCTAATTCCGTTTCCACCACCGTCGGTGAAATCGTATTAACGGTAATGCCAAATTGCCCCCACTCCGCCGCCAGCACTTTTGACGCGATCACCAGACCGGCCTTGCTGGTGCAATACGCCGCATGATTCTCCAGCGCAATAACACTCGCCTGCGAGGCGATATTCACAATGCGCCCGTATTGCTGAGCAATCATGTACTTTCCGGCAGCCTGCGAAAGAAAATAAGGTGCGGTCAGATTCACTAACAACGTGGCATCCCAGCTCTCTTTTTTCACCTCAGAAGCCGCTTCGAGAATGCCTATTCCGGCGTTGTTCACCAGAATATCAATCCGTCCGTAACGGCCGATAACCTGCTCAATCAGCGCGGGAATGGCGGCAATGTCTGACAAGTCAGCCGCGATACCGAACCCGTCACCGGTCAGTTTCTCTGCCTGGGCAACAACCTGCGGATCCTTATCCACCATCACGACGGTTGCGCCGAGCTGGATCATCAGTTCAGTGATTGCCAGTCCGATCCCTGCCGATGCGCCTGTCACGACGGCAATTTTACCTTTAATGCCAAAAAATTCGTTGATGTTCATTTTTCTTCCTTCAGTGTGAGAGAGGTCAGGTCCGTTTCTGTCTTTGCCGGAACCCGTGCGGGCTGTGGATTGCGGATAAACCAGGTCAGAACGCCGCCGATGAAATAGAGCGCCGAGTAGCAGATCACCACCGTTTTGATATCAAACGAGGCACTGAACAGCACCGTAGCGATAGCCGGACCAATAAAATTGCCGATACCACCGCCGAGATTCTGCACAGAGATCGCCGCGCCTTTATGCTCAGGTGCCAGCATCGGGAAAATCGCGCCCATCGGCACAAAAGAGGTAATCGTGAAGGCCAGCAGCAGCCCGAAGAAAATGGCCATACCAAGATTTGCCGGGAAATATAAAGGCATGAAATAAAACAGCAATGTGGTGATGGTGCAACCGAAGAAGCCAACCCAGCGCATCTGGAACAGCCAGCCAATACGGTCACCGATAATCCCCCACAGCACATTAGTCACCGGCTGAACCAGGAAAAATATGCCCCAGATACGCATCCATTGTTCAGGAGTAAAACCGACGTTTTGTGAGGTGTAGTGCAGCGGCATAAAGATAGGAAATCCAAACAACGCGAGGTTACAGAGAATGCGGATAATCAGCGCCAGACAAATATCTCTGTTGGCAAATATCAGGGTAATACCACGGCTGATTTCCAGCAGTTTCGCCGCGCCCGGCATCGCCGTTTTATTTTGCGAGGGCAGCTCTTTCAGCGTTAACAATGCTATTGCGCCCCCGACGATCACCCACGCCAGTGACATCCACAATGTGGTGAGGAACCCCCACAGAGGAATAGTCACGCTCGGCAGAAACGACGCAATGATGCCGTAACCGATGGTGAACATCGACCAGATCCAGCCCGTCGCCGACGCCAGCCTGTGTGAAGGTGTTCTTTGTACTACCAGCACATAGAATGCGTAGAAGAACAGCGGATAAGCGAAACCGCGCAGCGCATAGAACACCAGAATCAGGGGATAGTTTTTGGCAGCGAGTCCAAAGTGGATAAACAGCACATGGAACACGACCCACCAGACTACGCCCAGCGCCATGATTTTGCGCGGGCCGTAAATCTCGCTGATGCCACCGGACAGCCAGCTGGCAATGGCGGCAGTGATGGCATAAACGGTGAATACCATTGCGCTTTGCGAAACGTTAAATCCGATATCAATGATGTATTTCGATAAAAAGGCCAGTTCGACGCCATCGCCGGTCATAAATATAGCAATGGCGATATAGCCCCAGAAAAGTTTGACGGGCATACCAAAGACAACTTTCGACATTTCTGACGGGTTTTCAAAGGCAGGTGATGAGGTTGAAGTCATTTCCGCTGTATCCTGATTTAAAATTATTGTTAGGAAGGGACGCGGATTGAGTATAAAAAACAGGCAAAAGGAAACCTTTCCCTGCCTGCCAGCAGTTCCCGATAATGGCACTGAGGGATAATGACTATTGAGGTGCTTCACAGAGTGGAGATTCAGCAGGCTGATGCTGCATAGAGTCTGAGCGGCTGGCACAAAACCCCGAAAATTTTCTTGACCCTTCGCGGCTGTCTCCCTATAGTAGCGCCCCGTTGCAACGCATGCGCTGTAACGAACACGGTGAGGTGTCTGAGTGGCTGAAGGAGCACGCCTGGAAAGTGTGTATACGAGAAATCGTATCGAGGGTTCGAACCCCTCTCTCACCGCCAAATTAAAGAAAAAGGGTCCTGATGAAAATCAGGACCCTTTTTCTTTTGGTAAAGATCATGTACTCAGCGGATAAACCGGCTTCTTTTGGCATTCAGTGGCTGATTTCTCCATCGCCCGGCGAGCCATTCAAATTCCTGATAAGTATTATCCGATTTCAGTTCTTCCCGCAGAGCTTTAATTAAAGGCTCAGCAATGTTCCAGGTGTCGATCACGGTCGAATAAGAAGTGCGTTTAATCATATCTTCATCATAAATACCGCTCTGAATGGTCACCGCAACACGCTCATAAAAATTAAGAATGTATTGGAACTTACTACACTCACGGATTTCCTCTTCAGTAAGCGGTGAAGCTTCCGGTGGAAATACAAATGAGCGGAAAGACTTTCCTGAACTATGTACCTTTTTCAGTACTTTCAATGACTGGGCATAGCGGGTATCTGTTCGACTTTCAAAAAGAAAAACGGCTGTCTGAGTTCTTTTTGCAATACGGACGTTATAAACAATCGTGCCTATAGCGACAAAGACGCCGATAAGCAGAATGATATTGCTGATGAGTTGCAGTTCTAACGCGTCAAATTTCATGATTTTCATCCATGAAAAAGGCGGGATTCCCCGCCTTATTGAGATCAGTCTCTTTTAAAACCAATCGTATTCGTCATACATCATGTTCATATGATCCTCCCTGAGCCGTTTTTATAACGTTTTCACGTTACAAAAACATGCAATGAATTCAACATCATGCCGAATCCGATGAGCATAAAGTACGCACAAGGTCGCTAACTTGCAATACTGTATGAACAATTCAGGAAGACATCTCGCAAAAAATCACATCTTCACCAGCATCAGTCCTGCCCTTAATCCTAATGCGACATTCGGATTGGGAAACAACACAACCTCCTCGTCTGCTTCGACCTGGTAGGTTTTGCCGCTTTCCTGCGCGATAACAAAACCTTTGCTGAACGCCGTAAAATTCAGGGCATCGGGCGGGACATACAGCTCAAAATCTTCCTGTGAGCGGATCACATCCTGCACCACGCGGTAATGCACCAGCGGCGCGGCAGCTTCACGGACGGGCAACGGTTCACCGCTGACCAGCGATTCCAGCGCGCGGCGGATACCGGTGAATTGCGTATGATCGTTACTGCCAAACGGCAGCGCCTTGCCCAATTCCAGCGTGCAACTGTCAGCCTTAAACACATCGCTGCTGAAATGCGTAAAAGTACCGCCCGGCGACCGGTGATGCACCAGCGCATCCAGCCCGGCGGCATCCAGCCACGCCAGCATCGCTTCGCTTTTCCGGCGCGCCTGAAGCGGCAATAAACCAAAACGGACATGTTGTGATCCGCGGATCGCCGTGTGCAAATCATAATGGTATCGCTGCATGGCTCCCGCAGCCGCAGCACTGCGGTAAAACAGCGCCATCACCTGTTCGAGTTCTTGCGTCCGTCGGGTTTCATCATTCGGCGTATAACGCGCATGACGCCCGCCGAACATGCGGTTCATGTCCGCATCGACAAACCGCTTGTTGATGCGCATGGAAGGCGGATTGCCCAGCAAAACCAGCAACCTGACGCGCAGCTGCCGTTCGCCTGAAAGCAACTCACTGACCAGCTGATTCAGCAACTCAACCGGCGCGGTTTCATTGCCGTGGATACCGGCAGAAATGACCACTGCCGCTTCGCAGGGCTGACGCGGTGACAGCTCGAGAATGCCCTCACCGCGCCACTGCCAGTCCAGCGTTTCGGTTTGTCCGGCAGGCTCTGTCAGAGCATCGCCGGAAAGCGTCGTCGCCAGTAAATCAAACATATCTCACTCCTTTGAGGTTCAGCGCTGGAACGGATAAATCGCACCCAGCCCCAGAATATTGGTCAGTTCGTCAAGCGCAGTACGCACTTCGGTCAGAAGCTGCGGATCGGCCAGATCTTTCGCCTGCATCCGGTCACGGTAATGCGTATCTACCCAGGTATTGAGCCGGGTAAACTGACTGTCGCTCATCAGCGAGGCCACGTTCACGGCGTTCAGTTCGTTGCGGTTGAGCGCCACACGCAGGCGCAGACACGCCGGACCACCGCCGTTACGCATACTTTCCCGCAGATCAAACACTTCAACCTGGTCGACAGGGCCGCCGCTGTCTTTCAGCGCCGACAAATAAGCCCACACACCCGCGTGCTGGCGAGACTCTTCCGGCACCACCAGCATCATTTTTCCGTCCGTTTTGCTCAGTAACTGGCTGTTAAACAGATAGGTCGCCACCGCATCATCGAGCGACACTTTCGACTGCGGCACTTCAATCGGCTGAAAATCCAGCTCAAGCGCCGCCATCTTTTTGCGGATTTCGGCCAGTGCTTTATCTGAATTCACAAACGCCTGTTCATGATGGAAAAGCACGTTGCCGTTGCTGACAGAAATCACGTCGTTATGAAAAACGCCGCTGTCGATGGCGTGCGGATTTTGCTGGATAAACACCGTTCGCTTTTCATCAAGCTGATGTAAACGCGCCACGGCGTCACTGGCCAAACGGGTCTGACGTGCCGGATAACGTAGCGGTTCATTCCCGTCGTTCACCAGCCCGTCACGGCCATAAACAAACACCTGCACGCCGGGTTTATCGTATGCGCCGCATAAACGGTTGTGATTGGCGGCGCCCTCGTCTCCCAGCGCCGCCACCTGAGGCAATGCGTCGTGATGGGCAAAATATTTATCCGCGTGGAATGTGGCACGCAAAATTGCAGATGTGGTTTCAGCCTCGATTGCACGATGGAATTTATTGTTCAGGTTCGCGACGGTGAAATGCACGCGCCCGTCGGCGCTGTCCGCTGAAGGCGAAACGGTTGCTGCATTCGCGACCCACATGGCAGACGCCGAACTCAGCGATGACAGCAAACGTGGCGAATACGCCTGAGCTTTGGTCAGCACCTCACGGTCGCTGCCACCAAAACCCATTTTACGCAATGTGCTCAGATGCGGACGCTCATGCGGTGGCAAAATCCCTTGCGCAAAACCCAGGTCAGCCAGCGCTTTCATTTTCAGCAGGCCCTGTTTCGCCGCCAGACGCGGATTGGCGACTGCATTCTGATTTTTGGTCGAGGCTTCGTTGCCAAACGACAGCCCCGCATAATGGTGCGTTGGCCCGACTAATCCGTCGAAATTTGCTTCACATCCAGACATTCCTGTCTCCTCAGGTTGTACGGAAATCAATACCAGGCGACAACGTCGCAGGGAGTTCCAGCTTGTCTGTTTCCAGCGAGGCCATCGGCCAGGCACAATAATCCGCCGCATAATAAGCACTCGGACGGTGGTTGCCTGAAGCGCCGATGCCACCGAAAGGCGCGTTGCTTGATGCGCCGGTCAGCGGTTTGTTCCAGTTAACAATGCCTGCTCTTGCTTCCAATAATAGCTGCTCAAACTGAGAGCGCTCAGCAGAGATCAGTCCGGTTGCCAGGCCGAAGCGTGTCTGATTGGCGAGGGCGATGGCATGATCGAAATCGCTGTAGCGATAAATGCCCAGCAACGGACCAAAATATTCTTCATCAGGAATGCCCGCCACGCCGGTCAGATCGATGATCCCCGGCGTCAGCACGGTATTGAGCGGATCCGGACGAGTCAGCAACAGCAAGGGCTTTCCGCCCAGCGCCAGCAGTTCGTCCTGCGCTTTCAGCATATTGCGAGCCGCAGCGTCAGAAATAACGCCCCCCATAAATGGCTGCGGATCGTCATTCCAGCCGCCCACACGCAACTGCATGGTCACGTCCAGCAAACGGGCGATAAACGCATCCCCCGCCGCGCCCTCTTTCACCAGCAGGCGGCGCGCACAGGTACAACGCTGTCCGGCAGAAATAAAGGCCGACTGAATGGTCAGGTTAACCGCCGCATCAATGTCTTCTGCCGGCTCGACAATCAGCGCATTGTTACCGCCCATTTCCAGCGCCAGAATTTTTTCAGGCTGCCCGGCCAGTTGTCGATGCAACTGGTAACCGGTGCCCGCGCTGCCGGTAAACAACAACCCGTCGATATTGCCGCAGGCCGCCAGCGCTTCGCCGGTGGAACGACCGCCCTGCACCAGATTCAGCACACCTTCCGGCAGCCCTGCCTGTTGCCACAACTTCACGGTTTCTTCGGCGGTTTTCGGCGTCAGTTCACTCGGTTTGAAGACCAGCGTATTGCCCGCCAGCAAGGCAGGAACAATATGTCCGTTCGGCAGATGGCCGGGGAAGTTATACGGGCCGAAAACGGCCAGCACGCCGTGGGGCCGGTGGCGCAGAACCGCTTCGCCGTCGGGCATAGCGGTGTGTTTTTCGCCAGTACGGTGCTGATTAGCTTCCAGTGAAATCGCCACTTTGCCAATCATTGCCTGAATTTCGGTCAGCGTTTCCCAGCGTGGTTTGCTGGTTTCCTGGCTGATGATCTCTGCCAGCCGGGTTTTGTGTTCAGTCAGTAAATCCGCGAAACGTTGAATCACTTCCGCGCGTTCGGCCAGGGTTTTACGCGCCCATGCCGGGAATGCCGTGCGCGCTGCCGCACAGGCGGCGTCGACATCTTCTGCATTGGCGCTCAGCGCCGACCATAACAACGTGTTATCCGCCGGATTGGTTTTGTTGAGCTGCGCGCCTTGTCCGCTGCGCCACTGGCCCTGAATAAAAAGTGCAGGTTGCATCATGCGAGACTTTCCTTTTTGAGATTTTGGGTTGCGGGAGTAACGGAGCTGCCGGGAAAAAGTGCCACGGCACGCAACGAATCGCCTTCGCGCAGGCCGAGTATTTCGGCTTCGGCGGCGTTAAGTGACAGGTTTTCCGGGGTGTCACCTCCCGGAACCAGCAGGGCACGGAAGTTCTGATACTGCTCATTAGCGACCAGATACAGCGGCTCATCGTCACCGCTGCGTTCTTCCGCCAGTCGCACCGGCAGCAGGCGGCTTTCTTTCACCGCGCGTAACTGATCTATTTCGCCCTCGAGCGTCGGACCGGCATCGAAAATATCCACATAACCTTCGTAGCGCAGCCCTTCGCCTTCAAGCACTGCACGCGCCGGTGCAGTTTGCGGATGCACTTCGCCGATCACTTCACGGGCTTCATGACTGAGCAGTTCGGTATATAAAGGATGTTTCGGCATCAGTTCGGCGATAAAGGATTTCTGCCCCATGCCGGTCAGACGATCGGCTTCGGCGAATTCCATACCAAAGAAGTGCCGCCCGACGCTGTCCCAGAATGGAGAATGCCCATTGTCGTCGGAGACTCCGCGCATTTCAGCGATCACCTTGCGCGAGAAGTATTCGCGGAACGCCGCGAGAAACAGGAAACGCACTTTTGCCAGCAGCTGACCGTTTTTACCGTTGCGGTAATCCGCATCAAGAAACAGCGTGCAAAGCTCGGTATAACCGGTGTGATCGTTGCTGAGAAACAACGTCGGCACCGGTTTGTAAATGTTCAGGCTTTTGGAGGCATGGACCAGTGTACCGAGGCGAAAGTTGTACCACGGCTCACTCAATCCGACCGCCACTTCAATGGCACTCACGCCGACTACTTTTTGCTTTTCGGTGTCTTCGAGCACGAACAGATAGCCCTGCTCGCCTTTATCCAGACGACCTTCCCAGGTCGCTACCGATCGCTCAATCCGCCCGCGTAAATGCGCTTCATCCTTGGGCAAAGACGTTAAACCGATGCCGGTTTTGCCTGATAACTGCAGAATATCGGCGAGATCGCCGGGCCGCACAGGTCTAATCAACATCATGATGCTCTACCTCATTTTACCCAATTAATCACACGCACAGGCGCGCGACAGCTCGCTCAAGGCGGTTCAGCCCTTCTTCAATATCCGCACCCGGAATAATCAGCGATGGCGCAAAGCGCAGCACGTTAGGTCCGGCAATCAGCGCAATCAGCCCTTCTTCCGCCGCCAGCGTATTCAGCTGTTTGGCCTGATCTTTATAACGCTCGCTCATTACAGCGCCGATCAGCAAACCCTGGCCGCGCACTTCGCTGAACACCTGATATCGGTCGTTAATGCGTTTAAGCCCGGCGATAAACCAGTCATGTCGTTTAGTGACTCCGGCTAACACTTCCGGCGTGTTAATCAGCTCAAACACCTTACCCGCCACCGCCGTCGCCAGCGGATTACCGCCATAAGTAGTGCCGTGGGTGCCCGGCTGGAATAGCGCGGCATAACGGTCGGTGGTCAGCATCGCGCCAATCGGGAAACCACCGCCCAGCGCCTTGGCACTGGTCAGAATGTCCGGCACCACGCCGTAATGCTGATAGGCATACAACTCGCCGGTACGCCCGACGCCGGTCTGCACTTCATCGAAAATCAGCACTGCCTGATGCCTGTCACACAGCTCACGCAGTCCTTGCAGGAATTCAGCGTCAGCCGGCACCACCCCGCCTTCGCCCTGAATAGGCTCAACAATCACTGCGCAAGTGCGGGAAGAAATATGGCTGGCGACAGCGGCCAGATCGTTAAACGGCAGATGGGTAATCGCTTGCGGTAATGGCGCAAAATCTTCGGAATATTTAGGCTGACCGCCGGTCGTCACGGTAAACAGCGTGCGGCCATGGAAGGCATTTTTGAAAGCGACGATTTCATTCTTTTCACCACCAGCTTTATTGCCGTACAGCCTGGCCAGTTTGAGCGCCGCCTCGTTAGCTTCCGCGCCGGAGTTACAGAAAAAGACTTTGTCAGCAAAGGTGGCGTCGATCAGTTGCCTGGCCAGACGCAGCACCGGTTCGTTGGTGTAACCGTTACCCAGATGCCAGACTTTATCCGCCTGTTCGTGCAGCGTTTTACGGATTTCCGGGTGCGCATGACCCAGCGCATTCACGGCAATGCCGCCCGCAAAATCGACATAATCTTTGCCCGCCTGATCCCACAGCCAGGATCCTTCACCACGCACGGGAATAAACGCCGCAGGGGCATATACCGGCACCATCCAGTCATCAAAGTTCTGGCGGCTGACGTTTTGTGGCTGCTGTTGGTGTTCCATATAAACCTCTTAATGTAAGGCCAGTGACTGGCTGAATTCAGGGTGCAGGAGCCTGCCCCCCATACCGGCAGGAAACTTGGTTATTGGTTTGTTATTTAAAAGTTAATAAATAATCTCACTCAGTCACATAATAGAGTGCAGTCTTCATGCCAGCAAAGGGAAAAAGTGAATAGAAAAAGTGACATCGAGAAAAAACAACCACTTAATACCGTCCGTTATTCACTTTAATTGCATAATAAATGAATAAAAGAAAAAATCCCCTTTTGCAGCAACGGGTGATGAAGAATGACTATGCAGGGAAATAATTTCATTTCAGCCACAATGTTTTATGCAGGATTGTGATCCGGCGCGTATCGTTCCTGCCTGTTTCAGGTGCAGCGCCCGATGAAGGTGCAATGTCGCACCGTTCTGGCGCATCTGTGCCCCGTGACCCTGTTCACACTCTGCGCAAATAAAAAACAGTGCCCCGCCTTTCTTTCTGAAAAATCCGCGTATAGATTTTCCAATATGTCTTATATGTTAATTATTTGATCTAAATTTGTTTCATTGTTATCGGTAACGTCTGCCTCCCAGCCGGACTCCGGTATAATCGCCGGATTTAATTAACCTTAATTTAACATTTAAAATCACAAATGTTAACAATTAAGGACTTTGATCACATTCCGTTCACGACCACGCGAAAAGCGCTTTCCCGTTAAGTTAATCTCTGAATGTGGAATAAATGACCACTGCCCGTTCCCCTACACAAGAACAGAACATCATAAGAAAGGTACCGACATGAAATTTAACCTCGCATTAGTCAGTGCATGTGTGGTTTCAGCATGCATGTTATTCACAACACCGTCATTCGCCGCCAAGCCTTACGACATCGCTGTCGTCGCCAAAGTCACCGGCATTCCCTGGTTCACCCGCATGGAAGTCGGCGTAAAAGAAGCCGCGCAAAAACTCGACGTTAACGCCTATCAGGTGGGCGCTTCCACGCCGGATCCTGCCCAGCAGGTCAAAGTGATTGAAGATCTGATTGCCAAAAAAGTCGACGCCATTATCGTTGTGCCGAACGACGCTAAGGTACTGGAGCCGGTGCTGAAAAAAGCGCGCGACCAGGGCATCGTGGTGTTAACGCATGAATCACCCGATCAGCAGATTGGTCAGTGGGATATTGAAACCATCGACAGCCAGAAATATGCGCAAGCGAATATGGATGAGCTGGCGAAAGATATGGGCGGCAAAGGCGGTTATGCCATTTATGTCGGTTCCCTGACCGTGCCATTGCATAACGCCTGGGCAGATGCGGCGATTAAATATCAGAAAGAAAAATACCCGGATATGCATGAAGTGACTTCACGTCTGCCGGTTGCAGAAAACATCGATAAGTCTTACTCCACCACGCTCGATTTAATGAAAACCTATCCTGATCTGAAAGGGATTATCGGTTTCGGTTCCCTCGGCCCGATTGGTGCCGGTCAGGCCGTTCAGCAGAAACGAGCGAAAAACAAAATAGCCGTTGTCGGTATCGCTATGCCTGCACAGGCTGCGCCATACCTGATGCGCGGTGATGTGAAGAAAGTGCTGCTGTGGGATCCGAAAGATGCCGGTTACGCCTTAGTTACCGTCGCCGACCAGCTGTTGCAGGGTAAAGAAGTGACCAAAGACCTGAGCATCGAAGGTTTAGGCAAAGCCGATGTGGATATGGATAAACACGTGATTCGTTTTAATAAAATTCTGGAAGTGACACCAGAGAATGCGAAATCACTCGGCTTTTGATTTAGCTTTTTAATTCTTTTATTTACCAGATATTTACCGGAGATACATTTATCTCCAGCGCCACACCAGGCAAATAGAAACAGATACGGCGATGTTTGCTGTGCCGTATCTGAATTTCTAATCAGACATTGAAACTTATACCCTAAATAATTCGGGCTGTGGGAAGGCGGCAAATGAGTAAATCCCGATGAGCTTACATAAGTAAGTGATTCGGGTGAGCGAGTGCAGCCAACGCATCCACAGCACGAAGTATGAAGGGTATGTTGTAAGGATTGCGATGAATACTCTCAGCACGTCCCCTGCCCCTGCTGAGGCCTTTATCAGCCTCGAAAAAATCAGTAAAAAATTCCCCGGCGTATTAGCGCTGGATAATGTCAGCCTGACGCTGAATAAAGGCGAAGTGCATTGTCTTGCCGGTCAGAATGGTTGCGGAAAAAGCACCATCATTAAAGTGATTTCCGGCGTGTATCAGCCGGAAAAAGGCGCGGCGATTACGCTCGACGGAAAACTCTTTCATACCCTGACGCCGCAACTTTCATCTTATTACGGTATTCAGGTTATTTATCAGGACTTGTCTTTATTCCCGAATTTATCGGTGGCCGAAAATATTGCCATTCACCGTTATTTACCAGGCGGTGATTTTTGGGTACATCGCGAGGCAATGCGCAAAAAAGCTGTCGCAGCGATGCAACGGGTCGGAGTTTCTCTCGATCCGGACCGTAAAGTCGAAAAACTCTCGATCGCCGACCGTCAGTTAGTGGCAATATGCCGCGCAATCGCCGCTGACGCCAGCCTGGTTATCATGGATGAACCGACCGCGTCACTGACCCGTACCGAGGTAAACGGCCTGCTGCGGGTGGTGAATGAGCTGAAAGCTGCGGGGATTTGCGTGGTTTTTGTCAGCCACCGTCTCGATGAGGTGATGGAAGTTGCCGACCGTATCAGCGTGATGCGCGACGGCAAACTGGTCGGCACCTATCCGGCCAGTGAACTCGACAGCAATGAGCTGGCATTCCTGATGACCGGACAACGTTTTACCTACAGTCACCTGCCTCACCGCGCGCCCGCCGACGTGACGCCGCTGCTGGAAGTCAGCCATCTGAGCCGCAAAGGCCAGTATCAGGATATTTCGCTGTCACTGCGCCAGGGCGAAATTACGTCAATTATCGGCCTGCTCGGTTCGGGGCGCACCGAGCTATGTCTGAGCCTGTTTGGCATGAGCCAGCCGGACAGCGGTGAAATCCGCGTTAACGGCAATGCGGTTAAATTTCACAGCAACCGCGACGCCATCCGCCACGGTATCGCTTATGTGTCAGAAGACCGTCTGACGCAGGGGCTGATCATGGAGCAATCCATTTACGACAACACGCTGGTGTCGATTTTCGACAAGCTGCACACCGGCACCGGGCTGATGGATCACCGCAAAGCGGCGTCCGTGGTGAAAGACCTGATCCGTGACCTGAACATTAAAGTTTCTGACAGCGGCTTACCCGTGAAGACGCTTTCCGGCGGTAATGCGCAACGTATCGCCATCGCCAAATGGGTCGCGACGCAGCCACATATCCTGATCCTCGATTCTCCAACCGTCGGTGTGGATATTGCCAACAAAGAAGGGATTTACCGCATCGCCCGCGATCTGGCGGAGTCCGGCATGGCAGTGCTGATGATTTGCGATGAAATTCCGGAAGCTTATTACAACAGTCACCGCGTGCTGGTGATGCGCAAAGGCCAGCTGGTGGCGGAATTCGCGCCGCACCAGAGCAGCGAAGCGCAGATTGCGGAGGCGATCAATGGATAACAAATCTCTCTCGAAACTGTTTTCTCAGCACGAATTCTGGCTGGGATTACTGGTACTGCTTTTGGTCATCGGCCTGAGCATCAGCACCAATGAATTTATGACGCTCGGCAACCTGACCGACGTCGCCACCAGTTACGCCATTCTCGGTATTCTGGCCTGCGGCCTGTTTGTGGTGCTGATCGCCGGTGGTATCGACATCTCCTTCCCGGCGGTGACCTCCATCGGTCAGTACGTGATGGCAAGCTACATCATCCACCACGGCGGCAGTTTCCCGCTGGCGTTTGCCATGTCGATGAGCACCGGTTTGCTGCTCGGGCTGGTCAACGGTTTCCTGGTGTACTGGCTGCGCGTTCCGGCCATCATTATTACCATCGCCACGCTGAACCTGTTCTACGGGTTGCTGGTGTATCTGACCAACGGCACCTGGCTGTACGGCTTCCCCGACTGGTTTATGAACGGCATTAACTGGTTCTCCTTTACCGCTGCTGACGGTTATGACTATGGCCTGACATTGCCGTTACTCAGCCTGCTGGGCGTCATCATCGCCACCGGCGTGCTGATGAACCGCACCCGCGTGGGGCGTCAGATTTACGCCATGGGCAGCAACCGTGACGCCGCGTCGCGCCTCGGTCTGAACATCCTGCGGCTGCATTTTTACGTCTACGGATTTATGGGATTACTGGCGGGTATCGCTGCCGTGGTTCAGGCGCAAATCACTCAGTCTGTCGCACCGAATTCCCTGCTCGGTTATGAGCTGACGGTGCTGGCAGCGGTGGTGTTAGGCGGCACCAGCATGACCGGCGGTCGCGGCTCGCTTACCGGCACCATTCTCGGTGTGATGCTGCTGGCCTTCCTGCAAAACGGTCTGACCCTGCTGAGTATTTCTTCTTACTGGCATCAGGTTTTCAGCGGCGTGATCATTCTGGTCAGCATCAGCAGCACCGCGTGGAATGAAAAACGCAAACTGGCAAAGGGGATGTGACATGACAACCTTAAACCGATTCTTCCCCGGCGACCGCATCATCCGTTTGCAGTTGCTGATCATCGTTGCCGTGGCCGTGTTGTTCTCTTTCACGCTGGGCGGCAGTTTTTACAGCATCGGCAATTTCCAGTCGATTTCCTCGCAGTTGCCGATTCTGGGCATGCTGGCGCTGGGCATGGGCATCACCATGCTCACCGGCGGCATCAACCTTTCAGTGATTGCCGGAGCTAACGCCTGTTCGCTGGCAATGGCGGCGATTCTGGTAGCGCATCCTGATCAGCCACAATATTTCGTGCTGGCGATGCTTGCCGGTCTCGCTGTGGCGGTGGTGACTGGCGTGCTAAACGGCGCGCTGATTGCGTACATTGGTGTCTCGCCGATTCTGGCAACGCTCGGCACCATGACGCTGATTGCCGGACTGAACATTCTGCTGACCAACGGCGCGGTGATTTCCGGCTTCCCGGCGGCGATTCAGTATCTCAGTAACGGCAGTCTGCTGGGCATTCCGGTCGCCCTGCTGTTATTCCTGCTGGTGGCGCTGCTGTTATGGGTTTTGCTGGAGCACACCACGCTCGGCCGCAGCCTGTATCTGATGGGGTCCAATGAACAGGCCACAAGGTTCAGCGGCATCAACACCCACAAAGTGACTATCGCGGTTTACGTGCTTTCCGCCCTGCTGGGCTGGGGCGCGGCACTGCTGATGATGTCTAAATTTAACTCGGCGAAAGCAGGCTACGGCGATTCGTATTTACTGGTGACCATTCTGGCCTCGGTGCTCGGCGGGATTAACCCCGACGGCGGTTTCGGTCGGGTCATCGGGCTGGTACTGGCACTGATCGTCCTGCAAATGCTGGAAAGCGGCCTGAACCTGATGGGCGTCAGCAGTTACCTGACAATGGCGCTTTGGGGCGGCGTCCTGATCCTGTTTATCGCTCTGCAAAACAGAAAATCTTAAGCGAAAGCTTTTTACCGAAGGGAAAGAACATGGCGAGTTATTTTATTGGAGTTGACGTAGGAACCGGCAGCGCCCGCGCGGGCGTCTTCGACATGACCGGCCGCATGGTCGGCCAGGCCAGCCGTGAAATCACGTTGTACCGCCCGAAAGCCGATTTCGTCGAACAGTCTTCCGATGAAATCTGGCAGTCCGTTTGCAACGCCGTGAAAGACGCGGTGAATCAGGCAGACATCAACCCGATTCAGGTGAAAGGTATCGGGTTCGACGCCACCTGTTCGCTGGTGGTGCTGGATAAAGAAGGCAAACCGCTGACCGTCAGTCCGTCCGGGCGCAGCGAGCAGAACATTATTGTGTGGATGGATCACCGCGCCATCACTCAGGCCGAGCGTATCAATGCCACCGGTCACCGCGTGCTGGAATTCGTCGGCGGGATTATTTCACCGGAAATGCAGACACCGAAATTGCTGTGGCTGAAACAACACATGCCAACTACCTGGAACAACGTTGGTCACCTGTTTGATCTGCCTGATTTCCTGACCTGGCGCGCCACGCAGGACACCACCCGCTCGCTGTGTTCCACCGTCTGCAAATGGACCTATATCGGCCATGAAGACCGCTGGGATCCAAGCTATTTCCGCCAGATCGGGCTGGAAGATTTGCTGGAAAACAACGCGGCGAAAATTGGCAGTGAAGTGAAAACCATGGGTGAACCGCTCGGACACGGTCTGACCCAGCGCGCCGCCGCCGAAATGGGGCTGATGGCTGGCACGGCAGTCAGCGTTTCGATTATTGATGCCCACGCCGGCAGCCTCGGTATTCTCGGTGCCAGCGGCGCCTCCGGTGAATCAGCGGATTTCGACAACCGCATCGCGCTGATTGGCGGCACGTCTACGGCGCATATGGCGATGTCGCGCAGCGCACGTTATATCGGCGGCATCTGGGGGCCTTATTACTCAGCCATTCTGCCGGACTACTGGCTGAATGAAGGCGGGCAATCTACCACAGGCGCGCTGATAGACCACGTGATCCAGTCGCATCCCTGTTATCAGGATTTGCTGAAACAGGGCAAAGACAGCGGCAAAACCATTTACGAAGTGCTCAACGGCATTCTGCGAAAAATGGCCGGTGAACCGGAGAATATCGCCTTCCTGACCAAAGACATTCATATGCTGCCGTATTTCCACGGCAACCGCTCGCCGCGTGCCAATCCTACGCTGACCGGTACGCTGACCGGCCTGAAACTGTCGCGCACACCGGAAGACATGGCCCTGCATTATCTGGCGACCATTCAGGCACTGGCGCTCGGCACCCGTCACATTATCGAGACCATGAACCAGAGCGGTTACCGCATTGATACCATGATGGCCAGCGGCGGCGGCACCAAAAACCCGGTATTTGTGCAGGAACATTCCAACGCCACCGGCTGCGCGATGTTATTGCCGGAAGAAAGCGAAGCGATGTTGCTTGGCAGCGCCATGATGGGCACCGTCGCGGCAGGCGCATACGATTCTTTGCCGGAAGCGATGGCCGCCATGAGCCGTATCGGCAAAACCGTTACGCCGCAAACCAATAAAATCAAAGAGTATTACGACCGTAAATATCGCGTATTCCATGAGATGTACCACGACAGCATGAAATACCGCCGCCTGATGCAGGGGGAAACTGAATGAATGCGCAGGAAGAATTCTTGCTGGCGTGTCAGGGCTGGCAGACCTACAGCCAGGAACTGCTGGCATTGCAGCACAATCTCGATGCGGATGTCTGGCAGCAGTTGCTGACGCTGGTGACCGGCTGTAAGGGCAAGATTGCCGTCACCGGCGTGGGCACATCGGGCATTGCAGCGCGGAAAATCGCGCATATGCTGGCGTGCGTCGAACAGCCTGCGGTGTATTTAAGTGCCACCGATGCGGCTCACGGCGACTTAGGTTTTATGCGCAGCAATGACCTGATGATTTTGATTTCCCGCGGCGGCAACTCTGAAGAGCTGACGCGCCTGCTGCCGACACTGAAAGCTAAAGGCGTGGCAATCATCAGCGTGACAGAGAATCTGGATTCGGCGATTGCCCGCGCCGCCACGCTCGTGGTGAAAACGCACATTCAGCGCGAAATCGACCCCCTCAATATGCTGGCCACGACGTCTATCGTGCTGGTGCTGGCAGTGTTCGATGCGTTATGCGGCAACATTATGCTGCGCAACGGTTTCGACCAGCAGCGTTTGCTGAAAGTCCATCCGGGCGGAAATGTCGGCAAGACGTTGCGGGAGAAGGATGTTTGAAATCGTGATAATAGGGATTCCGCTAATGAATATTTATCCATAATAACTTTCTGAAAATCTCGTTAAATAACCATCGATAATTGTTTATTATAGTTCAAAGGCATAACGTAACTCCTCATTCATAAAGGGAGTTTTTTACGATGGATACGGTTGAAGAACTAAATGGAACTTATTTCTACGATGGAACCTCCAATCTTACTGCCTGCGAACTATTTTTCTGGATTATGGTTGATGAAACACTTGATCATTTCGGTGTAAATGATGTAGTGGGTGTTTCACTCCTATATTCAGGAAAAAATAATATCGATGTGCCAGGTAAACCCTCCGATGCCACTCCGGGGACATCAAGGGCTTCGAAAACTATCAGAAAATATCTTCGTGGAAAAATGATGCCCATAAAGTTACCTACGATAATAGGTTACTTCCCACCTAAGATGAAAATTGTGATGGTTAAAAAATTATCAACCTTTGTTGGCCGCACAATTCCAGTGCTGGGGGCAATTCTGATTGCTTACGATGTCTCAAGTATTGCCTGTAAATCTGTTAATAAATACAACATCATTGCCCATCCCCAAGACCGGATATTTTAAGGTGATATTATGAGTATTGAGGAGAGGGTGGTGGCTTTTTTTAAGCGAGAAATACCGGACCAAAAGGTTCTGTTCAGTTCTAGAAGAATTCCTATCGAGATCGACTCAGCACTACAGGATTTCGAAGATGAACCTTACTATCTGGCTGAAATAATTGAGAGATTTGGCGATGAATTCAGTATTGATATGAGCACTCTTGATTGGAATGCCTATTTTCCCTATTTAGAAATCGGCATTTTGGACTGGATTCTCAGAAAAAAAGATAAATGGATAAAGAAGCCAGATTTAACAGTTCAGATGTTCATTAACTCTGCTGAGGCGGGACGATGGCTTTATGATTAGTGAAAAGAGGGGATAATCCCCTCTCATCTTCAGGCTGTTACACGTTCATTCCATGCATCGGTGAACTGTACGTTTCCGTCACAATATTTCCATGTAATCCTTTCATATCGCAGTTCAATATTTTCCATATGATTGGTTTTCTCACAAGTTTTAACATTATACATCACCGGACTTATAGCGACGACTTTCACGTTCTCCAGCAACATATTGAAATATTCCACTTCTTGTCCAGCATCGTTTATCCGATACCACTTATATTCTGCCGATTTTAAAGTCTGGCCTTGAGCTACAGCTTTATAAAAGTATGGGGACGAACTATCGAACTCTTTTTCAAATGTCAGCGGTGCATGGATCCTCGTGCCGGTTATTTTTCCGGTATTGTTATCTGTCGGAATATGAAGCCCGTGATTAAATGAAACGACTTCAATACTTCCTTCGCGATCACGTACATCCTCAGAACCTTTAATGTCTGCACCTCCGTCATCCTTGAGCCATAAGTAAACGGGTATTGCCATGGTTATAAACCCCTTATTAGAGTGAGGGGTTACAATATTCCTTTACCTGGCATCAGACAATTAGCGAACCCGCTACTCCCCGGAAGGTTAACTCCCCTTTTCGATTTCTTCCGCCACCAGCGCCGCCAGAATTGAGATAGCGCGGGCGGTGTGCGGCCCCCATTCGAATGAGGTGTTCAGACGCAAACAGTGGCGGAATCGTTCATCGGCCGAGAACATGGTGCCGGGCGCGACGCTGACGCCTTTTGCCAGCGCGCGCTGATAGACGCGTGCCGCATCCACGTTATCGCCCAAATCCAGCCACAGGAAATAGCCTCCCGCAGGTTGCGAGACTGAAACCTGCGGCGGGAATTCCCGAATAATGGCGTGGCGCATCGCCATTTGCCGTTGTTCGAGCTGGCGCCGTAAACGTCGTAAATGCGTGTCGTAGCCGCCCTGCTGCGCGCCCTGCAAATAATCCGCTAACGCCAGCTGAACCGGCACGCTGGCCGATAATGTGCTCATCAGTTGCAGACGCTGGATACGTTCGGCATAAGCCCCCGCTGCCACCCAGCCGACACGAAATCCCGGCGCCAGACATTTTGAAAAAGACGAACAGTGCAGAATTTCACTGCGGTAATCTGACGCTTTAAGCGGCACCGTCCGTTCGCTGCCGAAATAGAGTTCGCTGTATACGTCATCCTCAATCAGCGCCACCTTATGCGCCTGCAGAATTCCCACCAGCCGTGCCTTATTTTCTGGTGGCAGACTGCATCCGAGCGGGTTCTGAAAACTCGACATCAGCCAGCAGGCTTTTACCGGGTAGATCTCCAGCGCCTTCTCCAGTGCATCGGGATCCATGCCGTAACGCACATCCGTCGGAATAGCGACGGCTTTTAATTTGCGGCGCTCAATGGCCTGCAATACGCCGTAAAAAGCGGGCGATTCGATGGCGACCCAGTCACCCGGTTCTGTCACCACCTGCAAACTTAATCCGAGCGATTCCATCGCCCCCGACGTAATCACAATTTCATCAGGAGCCACTTCAATCCCGTTTTGTGCGTAACGCTGCGCAATACTGCGGCGCAGCTCTTCATTACCTGGCGGCAGATTAGCAATCGCGCTGTGTGGCGACATCCGGCGGACGGCGCTGGCCAGCGAACGCGCCAGCCGTGGCTGGGGAAAAAGCGTCGGATCAGGAAACGCGGAACCCAGCGGCACCACGGCGGGATCTTGCCCGGCTTTGAGAATATCGAAAATAGCGTCGTTGACGTCCACCTGCTCGGCGGCGTGCAGGCGTTCATCAGGCGAATGACGCACCGGGCGCTGTGTGCCTGCCGCCACGTAATAACCGGATTGCGGGCGGGAAACAATTACACCCTGACTTTCCAGCAGCTGATAAGCCTGCAATACCGTCATCAGGCTCAGGCCCGACTGTTTACAGGTATCGCGCAACGAAGGCAGACGGTCGCCGGGCAGCCAGACCTGCGTATCTATTTGTCGGCGTAAGGTACGCGCCAGCGTTTCATAACGGGATTCGGCCATAATTCATCTGCACTGTTATAGGAAGTGTTAATCAAATGATAACTATTATGCCTGTTTTTAGCTTTTATCTGTGAAGTAAACTGCTCATCAACCGTCATCAATGTTTACCAGTGAGGTCTGGCGGCGAAACATTCACCATGTTAATGTGTGAATACACCGCATTACTCAGATTTATCTGACCTCCCGTTCATGCCTGTTCGCGCAACCTTACGCTTTCTAAACATTTTCTCCACGATTGCCGGATAAATGACATTTTGGCTTTCACTCTTTTACATCTTCCTCGCATTACTATTCATTGGAATGAGTAGACTTGTTTACGTCGAAACAAAACGGGCGACGTGCCTGAATATTCAATGAGGAATTTAATTATGCGTAAACTTACCGCAATGATTGTGGCTTCAACTCTGGCTCTGAGCTCTGCTTCTTTCGCGTTTGCTGCTGAAACGACCGCTGCTCCTGCAACTGATGCAACCACCGCGCCACACGGTAAAATGATGCACCATAAAGGCCCGCATCATATGAACCCGTTTGCCGGTCTGAACCTGACTGAGCAGCAGAAAACTCAGATGAAAGAGATCATGAAAGACAGCGGCCCGCGTCCTGACCGCGCAGCAATGAAAGCGCAGATGGATCAGATGCACAGCCTGGTGGCGTCCGACAGCTTCGATGAATCAAAAGTGAAATCGCAGATTGATACCATCACCAAAGCACAGTCCGACCGTATGCTGGAACGCGCACGTGCTGAGAACAAAATGTATAACCTGCTGACGCCAGAGCAGAAAAAACAGTTCAACGAGAACTACCAGAAACGCGCTGCCAAAATGGAGCAGATGCGTGACCACAAACCAGGTGAAGCAAAACCCGCTGCCGCTGAATAATAGCGTCTGATAGCCTGCATAACCGGCCCCTCACGGGCCGGTTTTTTTTTGCATTCTTTCTTCTGCGCCACAACTTTGATGTCATCCGACCAGCCTTCTCTGCCTAAAGCGTCAACCCCATCACAATTTCATCTTTAACTTCAAACTTTTCCGTTTAAAAACACTATTTTTAAACGTAATTTTCACAATATTGCAACCTGATGCGCCTCTGCGCATCGTACCTCTACATCACACTCTCTGAATAAAAATAGTGGCCTGCCTGAGCAGGACCATTCATAAGGAGTTGTACATCATGAAAAGCGTCAAGTCCGGGATTACCTGGCTGGTGGTGGCGTTAATCGGGGCTTTTGCCTTTGGAATGCTGGCCCTGAGCCGCGGCGAACACGTTAACGCCCTGTGGCTGGTGGTCGCCGCTATTGCCTGTTACAGCATTGCCTACCGATTTTACAGCTTGTTTATCGCTGAAAAAGTCTTTGAACTGGACGACAAACGCATGACTCCGGCTGAGCGTCACAATGACGGGCTGGATTACGTGCCGACCAACAAATGGGTACTGTTCGGCCACCATTTCGCGGCCATCGCCGGAGCCGGTCCGCTGGTCGGCCCGATCCTTGCCGCACAAATGGGCTTCCTGCCGGGCACTATCTGGATTTTAGTGGGTGTGATGCTGGCGGGCGCAGTGCAGGATTTCCTGATCCTGTTCATCTCCACCCGCCGCGACGGGCGTTCATTAGGTGAAATGGCAAAACAGGAACTGGGCGATTTTGCCGGAGTGATCACTATGCTCGGCGCGCTTGGCGTGATGATCATCATTCTTTCCGCACTGGCGCTGGTGGTGGTCAAAGCACTCGCCGACAGTCCGTGGGGACTGTTCACCATCGCCGCCACCATCCCAATCGCCCTGTTTATGGGCATCTACATGCGTTTTCTGCGTCCGGGAAAAATTGCTGAAGTGTCGGTGATTGGTTTCGTGCTGATGATGCTGGCGATTGTGTACGGCGGCAACGTAGCGGCAGATCCCTACTGGGGCCCGTTCTTTACGCTGCACGGCACCACGCTAACCTGGGTGCTGGTGATTTACGGTTTTATTGCCTCGGTATTGCCGGTCTGGCTGCTGCTGGCGCCGCGCGATTATCTCTCGACGTTTTTGAAAATCGGCGTGATTGCCGGTCTGGCGGTGGGTATCGTCTTCGCCATGCCGGAAATGAAAATGCCTGCCGTCTCACGCTTTATTGACGGCAGCGGTCCGGTATTCTCCGGCAGCCTGTTCCCGTTCCTGTTTATCACCATTGCCTGCGGGTCGATTTCCGGTTTCCATGCGCTGGTTTCCAGCGGCACGACGCCGAAACTGATTGAGCGCGAAAGCCATATCCGTTTTATCGGTTACGGCGCAATGCTGATGGAGTCGTTCGTGGCGATCATGGCGCTGATATGTGCGTCTGTTATCGATCCGGGCGTGTATTTTGCGATGAACTCACCGGCGGCGCTGATTGGCACCACGGTGGAAAGCGCTTCACAGGTGATTAACGGCTGGGGCTTTATCATCACGCCGGACGTTCTGACGCAAATCGCCAAAGACGTCGGCGAGCAGTCGATTCTTTCCCGTGCCGGTGGCGCACCGACCTTTGCGGTCGGCATGGCGCACATCATCACCGAGGTGTTCAACAGCCGGGCGATGATGGCTTTCTGGTATCACTTCGCCATTCTGTTTGAAGCCTTATTTATCCTGACCGCCGTAGATGCCGGTACCCGCGCCTGCCGTTTTATGGTGCAGGATCTGGTGGGCGTCGCCGTTCCGTCGCTGGCGAATAACCGTTCCTGGATCGGCACATTTGCCGGTACCACCGTCGCGGTCGCGGGCTGGGGTTTCTTCGTGTATCAGGGCGTGGTGGATCCGCTTGGCGGCATCAATACGCTGTGGCCGCTGTTTGGTATCGGTAACCAGATGCTGGCCTCAATGGCGCTGATCCTGGGTACGGTGGTGCTGTTCAAAATGAAGAAACAGCGTTACGCGTGGGTGACGATTTTGCCGACTATCTGGCTGTTCATTACCTCGATGACCGCAGGCTGGCAGAAGATTTTCCATGAAAAACCGTCGATTGGTTTTCTGGCGCAGGCGAAGAAATTTAACGCGGGCATCGACAGTGGTGAAATCATCAAACCGGCGAAAACGCTGGCAGATATGCACACTATCGTGCTGAACAATCAGATTAACGCCATCCTGTGTGGTTTCTTCATGCTGGTGGCGGTGACCATGCTGATTTCCGCCTTCTTTGTTATCCGCCGCGCGCTGAAATCCGCTACGCCAACCGTGCATGAAACTGCCGTTGTTAACCGTCGCGAGGCCCGCCATGTCTGAATCACGCGCATTATTTAAGACGCCACGGTTAGGCGCATTTAAGGTGACGCGCTGCCAGCCGTTATTTGTGCCACAACCGAAACCACACGACGTCGCCGGGTGGCTGAAACTGGCCATAAAGCGTACCGCCCAGAGTTTCCGGCTAATGGTCGGCGTGCAGGATTATCAGAATTATGTCCGGCATATGCAGGTAAGGCATCCGGGCAGCACGCCGATGACGGAGCGGGAATTCCACCGCCGTTGTCTGGAGGCGAGATTCCCGAGCGAGGGCGGGAAAATGGGCAAATGCCCTTGCTGACCCCCCGGTTTATCCTCCCCGGTTAACTGACGGTTTTAGTGTTTTGCTCCTTCCTCTCGCCTGAGGAAGGAGTTGCTTATGCGTTCTTGCCTTGCAGTCAGTATGGCCTGAGGCATGTCAGGCCCAGAGCAGTCGCTTACAATGACTTAAAATATAACGTCTTTTAATTTTTTTATGTCCCTGTGATGACAGCCTGACACCTCACAGTGAAATGTGTTGCCTTGTGATTTTCGCTCCACAGCCTCTGGTGATAATTTGACCGCATCAGTTTTATATCGGTTTAATTTTAACTTATGAGGACAACTTCATGATTGGTGCAGCACAAGCCAGAGATATCGTGCTAATGGAGCACGGTATCATACTTGCAATTGTAGGGATGTCGGCGTGGGGCGGGCTTGTCCGCTATATCATGCTGAGAAAAAGTAAGCCGTTCATAGAAGAGCTGAAAGCCTGTTTTCTGCAGATTGTCGTTTCTTGTTTCACCGGGATGTTGGTGAGTATTTTCGTTCTTTCGCGGGATGCAAGCGATGACCGGTTAATGATCGTCGCCGGTTTGGGCGGGGTATTTGCCGGCCCCCTCCTCACCTTAGTGGGCAGGAAAATCGCTGGCTTTATTGATAACTACACCCCGACGTCCAAATAAGCACATTCATCTCTTCCCCGGCGAACTCTATACGCCGGGGATTTTTTTTGCCAGGGTCAACGGAAAGCTAACGCCCCGTCTGACTCACCCTGACTTCAACGCCGTAGTCTGGAGGCGGGATTCCCGCAGCCAGTGTCCCTCTTCCAGCGGCGGAACAGCCACAGAAACAGTAAAAGCTTCCATCAGTAACGCCTTGTTTATGGCGGGATCTCAGGGACATCAGCTCAGCAATTTCGTACTGATTATTTTGAATTTACGTGGCGCTATTGAAACAGGCAAGATTTCCTATTAAAGCTATTCATATCAATTATGAACGAGCAGGAATTGCCAAAGGAAGCATCAACATGATTTTTCACCGCTATCACGGGCTGGGTAATGATTATCTGGTCTGTCATCAGAGCGTAGCCTCCCTGCTCAGTAATGAGCAAATTCAGCGACTCTGCGACCGCCATTATGGCATCGGGTCCGACGGTTTGCTGATTGACCATGACGACGCCGACATTCCTTCCCTGCGCATTATCAATCCCGACGGTTCAGAGGCCGAAAAAAGCGGCAACGGCCTGCGGATTTACGCCCGCTATCTGTTTGATATTGGCCGCGTAGCGCACGAACCGTTTCAGGTGAAGACCCCCGGCGGGCAGGTGCGTTGCGAAGTGACCGAAGGTGCGCATCAGGTGATTGTCGATATGGGTCAGGCAAAGTTTTCTCCGGCGGCGTTACCTGCCAGCGTTGAAGGTGACGAAGCCCTTGCATTGCCACTGGTCGCGGGCGGACACAGCCTCAGTGCGACGCTGGTGTCGATGGGCAATCCGCACTGCGTGATCCGAGTGGATGAACTGGATTTAGGGCTGGTGAAACAACTGGGTTCTGAAATCGAAACACTGGCGATTTTCCCGAAGCGTACCAACGTGCAGTTCGCGCAGGTGCTGGACAGAAACAACATCACGATCGGCATCTGGGAACGTGGCGCAGGCTATACGCTGGCCTCCGGCAGCAGCAGTTGTGCGGCCGCCAGCGCGATGCGCAAACTGGGACTGGTGGATGAAAATGTCACGGTGCATATGCCGGGTGGAAAACTTGCCATCAGTTTCAGCGGTGATTTTCAGGTCAACATGCGCGGCCCGGTGCAGAAAATCGCCACCATCACCCTCGATAATGACTGTTTCTGGGATATGACGGCGTAACTCCCTTCGCCTTTTGAATGCTTTATTCCCTTCTCTTCCAGCGTCCTCTTTTGATTACGGCAGCCCGACTGCCGTAATTTTAAACACCTCATCATAAATAAAACTCATACCTGCATAATGATTTTATGGCAGACAGCGCGCTTTACAGCCCCTAAGTTGGTTATCAGGAAGCACAACAATGAATGAACAACTCATTGTTTAATAAATAAAATAATCTTAATAAAAACCCTTCACGACCGTTCTTCGTGCTAAGCCGGTCAGTGAAATTTTGTTCAAAGTTTTAATCCGATCACATATTAATAAAAAAAACAGAGAGCGTACCCTATGAGCAACAACACCATCGTGGACGTGAAAGCGTGGATAGACGAACGCCCGATATCGAAATATCAATGGGTGGTTTTATCCCTGTGTTTCATCATCATCATGTTCGACGGTTATGACGCCGCAGTGATGGGCTTCATCGCCCCGGCGCTGATCGAAGACTGGGGTATCAGCCGTGCAGAAATGGGCCCGATCCTGGGTGCTGCGATGTTTGGCGTGGCTATTGGCGCGCTGATTGCCGGACCGAACGCGGATCGCTTTGGTCGCAAACGGGTGCTGATGTGGTCGATTCTGTGCTTCGCACTGTTCAGCCTGCTGAGCACCTTTGCCCGCACGCCGATGGAAATGGCGATCCTGCGTTTTCTCACCGGCCTCGGTTTAGGCGCGGTGATGCCCAATACCGTGACGCTGGTGTCGGAATACATGCCCGAACGCCGCCGCAGCCTGATGATCACCGTGATGTACAGCGGCTTTAACGTCGGTTCCGGCGCAGGAGGTTTTGTCGCCGCGGGTTTACTGCCGCACTACGGCTGGAAATCGGTCATTTTCGCGGGCGGGATTGTGCCCCTGCTGATGCTGCCCTTGCTGCTGTGGATCCTGCCGGAATCCGCCATGTATATGGTGGTGCGCGAAGTGGCGAAAGAGAAAATCGCCAAAGTGCTCACCCGCGCCGGTGGCGTATTCAGCGAAGGTACCAAGTTTGTGCTGAAAGCGCCGGTGATTCAGAAAAAAGCCAAGGTCTTCCAGCTTTTCACCAACGGTTACGCCAAAGGCACGATTGTGCTGTGGGTCACTTATTTCATGGGACTGTTCGTGATCTATCTGCTCAACGGCTGGCTGCCAACCATTATGCGTAACGGCGGTTTCTCACTGGAACGTGCGGCCATCGTCGCCGGTTTGTTCCAGTTAGGCGGCACTTTCGGCGGGCTGATGGTCGGCGGCCTGATGGACAGATTCATCGCCAAACGGGTGATTGCCGGTTTCTACATGATGGGCGTGGTCAGCCTGTTATCACAGGGTATCGGTAACTTCGGCCCAGATATTCTTGCCCTGCTGGTGTTCATCAGCGGCGTGTGTATTAACGGCGCACAAACTGGTTTGCAGGCGTTTTCTCCGGCCTTCTATCCGACAGAAATGCGTGCCACCGGCGTCTGCTGGATGCACGGAATCGGCCGCAGCGGCGCGATTATCAGCTCTTCAATGGGCGGCGTCCTGCTGGGCGTTTTCTCCGGCCAAAACATGATCTTTATTATTCTGGCGTTGCCTGCATTGCTGGCGGGGCTGAGCATTCTTTTACACCGTGCGGCGCACCCGGCCGAGATGATCAAAGGCGTTGATATTACTGACATCCCGGAGTTGTCGCGCACCATGAATATCCGCTAGTCTCTGGATTAGCCACCTTATAATTAGAAACCTATTGAGCAATATATTCATCAACCTATTCATCTACCTGTTCATCTACCTGTTCATATATAGAAATAGAACGCGGCACGACCTTCGCGCCGCGATTACCCTACAAAAGCACTGAGGATTTAAGATGGCGAAAATCATAGGCGGTTTAGCAGTTTCACATACCCCTACCATCGGTTTTGCGGTTGACCATAACAAGCAGGAAGAAAGCGCCTGGGCGCCGATTTTCGAAAGCTTTGCACCGATGCAAAAATGGCTGGATGAGAAAAAACCGGACGTGCTGGTTTACATTTTCAACGACCATGTGACCTCATTTTTCTTCGATCATTATTCCGCCTTTACGCTGGGTATCGACGAGCAGTATGAAGTAGCCGATGAAGGCGGCGGCCCGCGTGACCTGCCTGCGGTCAAAGGCCATGCGGCACTGTCGCAGCATATCGGTGCCAGCCTGATGGCGGATGAATTCGATATGTCTTTCTTCCAGGATAAGCCTTTGGATCACGGTTTGTTCTCGCCGCTTTCCGCCCTGCTCCCGCATGAAGGCGGCTGGCCGACACAAATCGTTCCGCTGCAAATCGGCGTTTTACAGTTCCCTATTCCGACTGCCCGCCGCTGCTACAAACTCGGTCAGGCACTGCGCCGTGCGATTGAAAGTTTCCCGGAAGATCTGAACGTAGCGATTGTCGCCACCGGCGGCGTGTCGCATCAGGTTCACGGCGAACGTTGCGGGTTTAACAATCCGGACTGGGATGAGCAGTTTGTCGATATGATCGTCAACGACCCGGAACGTCTGACCGAAATGACGCTGGCTGAATTTGCCACGCAGGGCGGCATGGAAGGTGCGGAAGTCATTATGTGGCTGGTGATGCGCGGCGCGCTGTCGGCCAATGTGAAGAAACTGCATCAGGCCTATTACCTGCCGTCGATGACCGGCATCGCCACGCTGATCCTCGAAAATCAGTCACGTGAAGCGCCGTACGACGTGCAGCAGCGCCAGCGTGACAAAATCGCGCAGCAAATGGCGGGCGTCGAAAAACTGCCGGGCACCTACCCGTTCACTCAGGCGCGCAGCCTGAAAGCGCTGCGTATTAACCGGTTCCTGCACCGTCTGATCCAACCTGCATGGCGCGAGCGTTTCCTTACCGATCAGAAGGCTATGTTTGCTGAAAACAAACTGACGGACGAGGAACAAAAGCTGCTGCGTGAACTCGACTGGCGCGGCATGATCCATTACGGCGTCAGCTTCTTCCTGCTGGAAAAACTCGGCGCAGTAGTCGGTGTCTCCAATTTACATATTTATTCCGCGATGCGTGGCGAAACGCTGGAAGAATTCCAAAAAACCCGCAATCAACAAGTTCTCTATTCAGTAGCAGGTAAAGCGAAAGCATGACGATTTTTGAGCAACCCAAGATCGACACACATCACCACGTGTTTGATCCGGCGCGCTTCCCGTACCTTCCGGACACGCCTTATCGTCCGGAAGGACACGAGATTGGCACCACCGATTATTACCGCGCCGTGATGCAGGCGTATAACATCCGCCACTCGCTGATTGTCGGCCCGACGTCGGGTTACAACACTGACAGTACATGTTTGCTGGATGCGCTGGAAAAGGGCAACGGCCGCTTCAAAGGTATCGCTGTCGTCCCGTTTGATATCAGCACTGAGCGGCTTGCCAGCCTGAAACAGGCCGGTGTGGTCGGCATTGCGATGAATGTTGCGATGCTCGGCACGGAACCTTTTATGCATCTCGGCAGCCTGATGGGGCGTCTTGCCGAACTGGATATGTTCGCTGCCATTCAGGTGCAGAACGATCAGCTTCTGGCATTGTTGCCACTGATCAGCCGCAGCAAAACGCGGCTGCTGATTGATCACTCCGGACGCCCTGACGTCACGAAGGGCCTGCAACAACCGGCGTTTCAGGCTCTGCTCAGTCTCGCTGACCAGCAAAGAACTTGGGTAAAACTGTCGGGTCTGGCGAAATTCAGCCACCAGCCCTTCCCTTATCAGGACGGGCACGCTTATCAGCATGCGCTGCTCAATGCGTTCGGCGCAGAGCATTGCATGTGGGGTTCCGACTGGCCGTTCCTGCGGGCGGAGCACCGGATGGATCTCGGCACGTTGCTGATGCTGGTCGAACAATTATTCCCTGACGAAAAAATCCGTCAGCAGATTTTATGGCAGACGCCGAAAGATTTGTTTGGATTTACGGATTACTAAAGAAAGGAAAGACCATGAATTACAAAATTGCCGTCTTTAACGGCCCGAATCTCAATCTGCTGGGCACCCGTGAACCGGAAACCTACGGCCACGACACGCTGGCGACCATCGAAAAGTTATGTCATCAGACCGGCGAAAGCTGCGGCGCAACCATCGAATTCTTCCAGACCAATCACGAAGGCGATCTGATTGACCGTATTCAGGCCTGCCGTGGAACGGTGGACGCGATCGTGCTGAACGCCGCCGCGTGGACGCACACCTCCGTCGCCATCCGTGACGCCGTGACCGCCGTCAGCCTGCCGCTGTACGAAGTCCACATCACCAACGTGCATAAACGCGACGCCTTTCGCCATCACTCCTTTCTTTCCGACGTTTCCGTCGGTGTGATCTGCGGGTTCGGTATTCAGGGCTACGAGTACGCGATCAGACAGGCGGTGGTGAATTTGAATAAGTGATTTAGCTGCAAACCTTCCGGATCTCTGCCACCAGTGCTTGTGCCGCCGGTGACAGCAAACTCCCGGCGCGGAATGTCAGGCCGATAGCGCGGTGCGTATCGGCCAGATCCAGCGGCAGTTTGACCAGTTCACCGGACTCAAGCTCGTGCTCCAGCTGGCGGGCTGATACCGCTGCCAGCATGTCAGAACCCAGCAACAGCCCGCGTACAATTCCCAGATCACCGCTTTCAACCACCGGATCGGGTGGCGGCATGTTCATTGCGGCAAAACTGTTGTCCAGCAACCGTCGGGCGGGCGTTTCGGCGCGGGGCAATACCCAGCGGGCCTCGCGCAACTGCGCCTTCGTCACTGCGCCGCTCAGCAACGGATGCCCTTTTCTCGCCAGTATTACCATGCTTTCGGTAAACAGCGTTTCAGTTGTCATATCCGCCGCGTAATCACTGGAACGCAGCGCGCCAAAAATAAAATCCACTTCGCCGGAACGCAGTTCCGATG
Organism: Rahnella sp. JUb53; assembly: GCF_004346065.1. NCBI lineage: Bacteria > Pseudomonadati > Pseudomonadota > Gammaproteobacteria > Enterobacterales > Yersiniaceae > Rahnella > Rahnella sp. JUb53. Next base: position 405,393 of record NZ_SLYT01000001.1, on the reverse strand, counting down.
CCAGTGCGCTGAACGCACTTTCGTTGGTCACCACTTTTACGCCACTGTAGCGCTGCGTCAGACCGATAATCGCCTGTGGCAGTAACCGCGTGCGCCCGAGTGGCAACGCGCCGACCTGCACTGTGCCTTCCAGCACGCCACGGCGGGCGGCAATATCAGCGGGAATGTGCCGCAGTTCGTTGAGCGCGCGGCGCAGGTTCGGCACGATCTCCTGCCCGGCCAGCGACGGCATCATGCCGTGAGGCGTGCGTTCGAGCAGCGCCAGACCGGCGCCGTTTTCCAGCACTTTCAGGGCGGCACTGACCGCGGGCTGGCTGAGGCCGAGCAACGTCGCGACCGTCTGCATATGCCGCGTCTTGCACAGCGAGATAAAAATTTGTAAACGCCGGACGTTGAACAGATACAGCGGTTCGGTATCACCGCGCCTTTGCCCGCTTTTGCCCTGTAATTTCGCCAGCTGCGAGGGGATCTGATGCAGCTCGCCAATCGCCCTCCGCGCACGTGGCAGCACGCATTTACCGAAATCGGTCAGCAACATGCCGTTGGCGTGACGTTCAAACAGCGGGACATCGAGCGCCTGTTCCAGATCGCGGATCGCCCGCGTGACCGCCGACTGCGTGCGGTAAAGCTCATCGGCCGCACGGGATACGCTTCCCTGATCGACAACCTGACAAAATGCCCGTATTTGCATCAGGTTACTCAGCATCTCAGACTCTGCCATCCCCTTCTCCTGTCAGTTTCTTTCAGTGACATCCCTCAGCACTATAACCTAAATAATTCACGTTACGGGAAGGCGGCAAGCGAGAGCACCCGATGAGCTTACATAAGTAAGTGATTCGGGAGATTGAGCGCAGCCAACGCATCCGCAATGTGAAGTATGACGGTTATATAAATAAAATGCATACCTCCTGCGCTCAAATGAATTACCCGTCACGGGCGCAGGCTGACAGCATGGAACTCAGACATTTTGAGAACAATAAAACCAAGGACACCCTCATGACTCAGCCAAAAAAAGATGATTCTAAAAGTGCATTAGTCGTCAGCGCCCACTCCGCCGATTTCGTCTGGCGTGCGGGCGGTGCCATCGCCAAACATACCCAGGCCGGTTATGCCGTCCACATCGTTTGTCTGTCTTTCGGCGAGCGCGGTGAATCCGCCAAACTGTGGCGTAAAGACAGCATGACGGAAGAAATCGTGAAAGCGTCGCGTCGCGAAGAAGCCATGGCGGCCGCTGAAATTCTCGGTGCCACCGTTGAGTTTTTCGATATGGGCGATTATCCGCTGCGTGCCGATAAAGAATCGCTGTTCCGCCTGGCCGATGTTTACCGCCGCGTGCAGCCGCATTTCGTGCTGACCCATTCGCTGAAAGACCCGTACAACTACGATCATCCGATGGCGACACATCTGGCGCAGGAAGCGCGGATTATCGCGCAGGCCGAAGGCTATAAACCGGGCGAAACCATCGTCGGCGCGCCGCCGGTTTACTGTTTTGAACCACATCAGCCGGAACAGTGCGACTGGAAACCCGATGTTCTGCTCGACATCACCGACGTCTGGGACAAGAAATATCAGGCCATTCAGTGCATGGCCGGTCAGGAACATTTGTGGGAATACTATACCCGCGTCGCCCAGCAGCGCGGCGTGCAGGCCAAACGAAATGTCGGGATCACCAGCGCCAAAAACATCGTTTACGGCGAAGGCTATCAGAGCATCTTCCCGCGCGTAACGGAGGATTTAGCATGAGTCTGGTCGGCAAAAAAGGCGTCGTGGTTCGCCATATTCCACGGGCAAATAAAGCGGACGTGACTGCTCTCGCAGCCTTTGGCGTCGCCACCGTACATGAAGCGCAGGGGCGCAAGGGGTTGCTGGAGGCAGGCATTCGTCCGATTCAACAGGATTGTGCGATTTCAGGCAGCGCAGTCACTGTGCTGACCGCACCGGGCGATAACTGGATGTTCCACGTCGCCGTCGAACAATGTCAGCCGGGCGATATTCTGGTTGTGGCGCCAACTTCCCCCTGTTCCGACGGCTTCTTCGGCGATTTACTGGCAACATCGCTTAAAGCGCGCGGCGTGGTGGGACTGGTTGCCGATCTCGGCGTGCGTGATACCAAAACTTTGCGCGATATGGGATTCCGCGTCTGGTCGCGTGCGGTTCATGCGCAGGGCACCATCAAGGAAACGCTCGGCTCCGTGAACGTGCCGGTGGTTTGCGCCGGACAGCTGGTATATCCGGGCGATGCCATCGTGGCCGATGATGACGGTGTGGTGGTCGTCCGCCGCGAAGAGGTCGCGCAAGTGGCGCAGGCCAGCCGTGAGCGTGAAACGCTGGAAGAAAGTAAACGCGCAAGAATGGCAGACGGCGAACTCGGGCTGGATATCTACAATATGCGTCCGCGACTGGCTGAAAAAGGCCTGAAGTATTTCGATTCCACCGAAGAATTAGAGCAAGCCGAAAAGCGCTGAGGAGCCGATATGCCGCAGACCCGAATTCCCTGCCTGCTGATGCGCGGCGGCACGTCGAAAGGCGCATTCTTTCTGGCGGATGATTTGCCGGCAGACCAGACCTTACGCGATAACGTGCTGCTGGCGGTGATGGGCTCACCCGATCCTCGCCAGATTGACGGCCTCGGCGGCGCCGATCCGCTGACCAGCAAAGTGGCGATTGTCCGCCCCTCTGCGCGCCCTGATGCCGACGTCGATTACCTTTTTGCGCAGGTGAATGTCGATAAAGCGGTGGTGGATTACGGGCAAAACTGCGGCAATATCCTGGCCGCCGTCGGCCCGTTCGCCCTCGAGCGCCAGCTGGTCAGCGCGAGCGAAGGGATGACACCGGTGCGGATCTTCATGGAAAACACAGGCCAGATTGCGACCGCTCATGTGCCCGTAGAAGACGGTCAGGTTTGCTATCAGGGCGATTTGCGCATTGACGGCGTACCCGGCACTGCGGCCAAAATCAGCGTGGAATTTGCCGATATCGCCGGTTCCAGTTGCGGCGCACTGCTGCCGACGGGCAACGCCCGCGACACGTTCGATGGTATCAACGTCACCTGCATCGACAACGGCATGCCGGTGATTCTGCTGAGTGCTGCGGATTTCGGGCGCAGTGGTTATGAGACCCGCGAACAGCTGGATGCGGATACAGAACTGAAAAAACGCCTCGAGTCGATCCGTTTACAGGCGGGCCCGAAAATGAATCTCGGCGATGTCTCGCAGCGTACCGTGCCGAAAATGACCCTGATTGCCGAGCCGCGAAACGGTGGCGCTATCTCCAGCAGGACGTTTATCCCACACCGCTGTCACGCATCGATTGGCGTGCTCGGCGCGGTCAGCGTCGCCAGCGCCTGCCTGATCCCCGGCAGCATCACCGAAGGGCTGGCACATGCGCCAACGGGCAACACGCCGTTAATCAGCGTGGAACATCCGACCGGCGAATTCAGCGTGGAATTACAACTTGATCCGACAAAAACCGGTGCAGATCGCCTGAAAGGCTGCGCACTATTACGCACCGCCCGCCTGATTTTTGAAGGCCGCGTCGCGATCCCCGCCAGCATCTGGGACGGCAATCAGGACGATCACCAGGAACCCCATCATGAATAATGTGACCCGCATTACCTTAATTGGCCTCGGCGAAGTCGGCACCATTCTGGCAACGGATCTGAAAAAGCAACATCCGGCGCTGGACGTTGCAGCATTTGATAAGCAGACCGATTCCCCGGTTATCCGTCAGCGCGCCCGTGGTGCGGGAGTGAACTTTGCGCTGTCTGTCGAAGACGCCGTGAAAAACAGTCAGATCATATTCTCAGCCGTGACCGCCGCTGAATCGCTGAAAGTGGCCGATGCCGTCGCCCGGCACCTCGCCCCCGGACAGTTCTTTCTCGATCTGAATTCCGTTTCACCCCACACCAAACGCGAAGCGATGGCGTTAATTGAACAGGCAGGCGGCAATTATATCGACGTCGCGGTGATGGCGCCCTATCCGCCCGCACGCCTGAAAACCCCGCTGCTGCTTGGCGGTACGCATGTTTACGCCATCAGCGAATGGCTGAATGAACACGGATTTAACAGCAACGTTCACAGCAACACCGTTGGAGAAGCCTCGGCGATCAAAATGTGCCGCAGCGTGATGATCAAAGGTCTGGAGGCGCTGACCGCCGAATGCCTGAGTGCCGCACGCCAGTACGGTGTCGAAAAAGAAGTGCTGGCTTCGCTGCATGCCAGTTTCCCCTCACTCGGCTGGAACGCGCAGTTTCCGCACTATCTCATCAGCCGGATTGCGGAACATGGCAAACGCCGCGCCGAGGAAATGCGTGAAGTTGTGAAAACGCTCGAAGATGTCGGCGTCGCGCCGAATATGAGCTCCGGTACGGTGATCGCCCAGCAGGGGCTGGTGGATGCGCTGGCGGCGAAGGGGATCAGGTATACGGATCTGGAGCCGTTTGACTGGTGGAAAACAGTGGATCTGTTGATGTCGGGTCGGACATCGTGACGACTTAACATTAAAATCAAGACCTTGGGTTGCCACCCATGCTGGCCTTAAGGTCAACGTCGTGGGTTGCCACCCATGCTGGCCTTAAGGTCAACGTCGTGGGTTGCCACCCATGCTGGCCTTAAGGTCAACGTCGTGGGTTGCCACCCACACTGGCCTTAAGAGGCGCCTATCGCCGCGCCTCTTAAGAATCTCCGGCTCTTTTACTGCGCGCTATCGCTCGCTGACTATGTTTCATCAACCACAGCGATAGCCGCAAAATCCCGCCGCTACGCGGTTCCCTCCGTTCGGGTTACAACCCGCGCAAAAAGACGCGCGGTTTTCCACCTCTCCTCCGGCGGAATTTTGGAACCGGCCTCAGGCTTATACTTCACAACCTCACTATCTTAATTTTTTAAAAAAGCTGCGGGCGATTCAGAAATCTTGCTGAACGGAGCGGCCTGAAGACCGAAGGCTTCAGGACCGAGAGAAGGCACCGCGCAGCGGCGAGATTTCCAGCCTGTCGCTGCGGCAACTGAAACATAGCCAGCGAGCGATAGCGCGCAGTGAAAAAAGCGCGGAGTCCAGAGGCCCGCGCGTTACCGGGTCTCTGGTCGGTGTGGGCCGACGCCCACGACCTTGACCTTGAGCTTGAAATTAAAAAAAAGCGACTTTATGCCCGCTCCGGCATAACCCGATGACACCTCGCTAACACCCCACCTGCCCCGCAGACAAGCTCCTGTGGCATCTGACAGCCGTCACCGGCCAGCGGACAGCGTTCGCGAAAATAACAGCCCATCGGCAAATTGCGGTTGCTGGGAAGCTCGCCCTTTTTATCAACGATCCCCTCATCCAGAGCGCGTCCGGCACGGGGAACGGAATCGAGCAGCAAACGGGTGTACGGATGCTGCGGCTCGGACAGCACTTTTTCCGCCGCGCCCAGTTCAACGATTTGCCCCAGATACATCACCGCCACGCGGTCACTCATGTGGCGCACAACGGACACGTTATGGGAAATCAGCACGTAGGTCAGATTACGCTGGCGCTGCAGTTCAACCAGCAGATTGAGAATTTGCGCCTGCACTGAAATATCCAGCGCTGAGGTCGGTTCATCCAGCACGATGATGTCTGGTTCGGAAGACAGTGCGCGGGCAATGGAAATACGCTGACGCTGGCCGCCGGAAAATTCATGCGGGAGACGGTCGAGGTATTCTTTGCGAATACCCACCTGTTCCGCCAGTGTGGCAGCCAGTTCACGGCGTTCGCGGCTGCTGTTGTGTTTCTGCACATATACCGGCTCAGTGATGATTCGCCAGACCGGCAGGCGCGGATCAAGCGACGATTGTGGGTCCTGAAATACCATCTGCATACCGGAACCAAACCAGGAATTATCATGGCGGGCACGGTGGATTTCTCCGCTGCTCGGTTTTTGTAATCCCATCAGCAATTGTGCCAGCGTGCTTTTCCCACAACCGGATTCGCCAACAATCCCTAACGTCTCGCCGCGGATAATATTGAGATCAAGCCCGTTCAGCGCATGGACATAACCGGTAGGTTTACCGCGCCAGTTATAACTGGCCGGGAACCGCACGCGCACATCCTGCAACTCGACCAATGCTTCAGCAATCATCAGGAATGCTCCTCAATGTCTTGAATGTGGATTTCAGCAGCATGACGCTGCGGATGCCAGCAGGCGACGGACTGTAGCGGAAACTGAGTCAGCGGTGACAACACAGGGGTGATCAGACAACGCTCGTCGGCGTGATTGCAGCGCCCGCGAAATGCACAGCCTTGCGGCAGTTTTGCCAGATTCGGCACCGTACCGGGAATGGCTTTCAGCAGGCTACGTGGCTCACCATTCTCCGGCGCGGCCTGCAATAAGCCGATGGAATACGGATGCGACGGCGTGTCGATCACGTCAGCCGTGTTGCCGCTTTCAATCACATGCCCGGCGTACATCACATAAACACGGTCGCAAAGCTGCGACACCACCGCCATATCATGGGTGATGAATAACACGGCGGTGCCGCTGGCGCGGGCTTTACGCTGTAGCAAGCGTAATACCTGACGCTGCACGGTAACGTCCAGTGCGGTCGTCGGTTCGTCGGCGATGATCAGTTCCGGCTCGCAGGAAAAAGCCATTGCGATTAATACCCGCTGGCGCATCCCGCCGGAAAGCTCAAACGGATAGCGCGACATCACCTGTTCTGCATCGGCAATCTGCATATCATCAAGCAGCCCGATGGCTTTTTGCCACGCCTGCGCCTTACTGAGCTTCTGATGCAGACAAATGACTTCGCACATCTGACGGCCAATTTTGCGTGTCGGGTTCAGGGCATTCATTGGCTCCTGAAAAATCATCGCCACGCGAGCGCCACGTAAGGCGCGCATCTGTTCTTCACTGGCATGAACCACATCGGTGCCGAGCATGTGTAACGCGCCGCCCGTGACAGTGAAACCATCGGGTGGCAGCAGGCGCATCGCCATCATCGCCGTGACCGATTTGCCTGAGCCGGATTCGCCCACCACGCCGACGATTTCACCGGCGTTCACAGACAGGGACACCTGATTCAGTGCGCTGACTTCGCCGCCGTACACCGGAAAGACCAGTTGCAGATTGTCGATTTTCAGTACCGGCGCCTGGGTTAGTTCAGTCATTTCAGCGCCCTCTGCTTTTAGGATCCAGCAGGTCGCGCAGACCGTCGCCGAACAGGTTAAAACCGGTGGCCGTGATCAGTATCGCCACGCCCGGAAACGCCGAATACCACCACTGGTCGAGAATATAATTGCGGCCATTAGACACCATCGCGCCCCATTCTGCGGTCGGTTGTTGCGCGCCAAGGCCGATGAAGCCGAGCGTCGCGGCCATCAGAATCGAGGTGCCGATATCCAGAGAAGCCTGCACCACTAACGGCGGCATTACGTTTCGTAAAACGTGCCAGGTAATCAGATGCCAGCGCGATGCGCCGAACGTCCGCGTGGCCTGCATATACGCCTGATGCCGTAACATCAGCGTCTGCCCGCGCGCCAGCCGCACATAAAAAGGAATACGCACCACGGCGATTGCCAGCATGGCGTTAAATAAACTCGGCCCGAGCGCGGCAGCCAGTGCCATCGTTAAGACCAGTGACGGTACCGACAGCATGATGTCCATGCAGCGCATGATCAGCGCGTCAACCACGCCGCCGACCACGCCGGAGAAACAACCGAGCAGCGAGCCAGTCGTGCCCGCGATAATGACCACCGCCAGCCCTGCGGCCACCGACTGCTGGCTGCCAATAAGAACGCGGCTGAACAGATCCCTTCCGACTTCATCAGTACCAAACCAGTGCAGCGCGGAAGGCGCCTGCAACCGGTCGGTGAGGCTGATGGCATTCGGGTCATGCGGCACCAGCCACGGCGAAAAAATCATGATAAACAACACGATCAACATGATCGCCAGCCCAAGCATGGTCAGCGGACTGCGGCTCAGTAAATGGAATGTGCGCCGCCAGCTGGCGAAACGCGGTTTGATGTCCGGTGCCACAATCTCGGCCCGGTGGTTATTGACGCCCGGTTCAATCACTGACATGCCTCACCCCTCACGGCCAATGCGCGGATCGATCCACACATACAGTAAATCCACACATAAATTGACGATGACGTACGCGAACGACACCACCACCGCAAAGCCCATCACCGCCGGGAAATCCAGCGCCTGAATCGAGTTCACCACGTACGCGCCCATGCCCGGCCAGGCAAATACGGTTTCGGTCAGCACCGCCCCGTAGAGTAAATCACCCATCGCCAGCCCGAGCACGGTGACCGACGGGATCAGCGCATTCGGCAACGCGTGGCTCAGGATCACCCGCCAGCGGGAAAGCCCGTTAGCGCGCGCCGTGCGGATGTAGTCTTCGCTCAGTTGCTCAAGCATCGCCGAGCGAATTTGCCGCGCCACGATACCCATGTGGACAAACGCCAGCGTCAGCGCAGGCATCGCCAGATGTTGCAGACTGTTCCAGAAGGCGTCCCAGTTACCAGTCAGCAGGGAATCGAGGACATAAAAACCGGTGATATTGGCCGGCGGATCCATCCAGTCATCCAGCCTTCCGCCACCCGGCAGCAGGTTCAGATGACCGTAGAACAGGATGATAACGCCCAGCCCCAGCCAGAATGCAGGCGTGGATATCCCCAGCACGGAAAGCAAACGCACCAGATGATCCGGGAATTTATTGCGATACACCGCCGACAGCACGCCAAGCGGAATGCCGAGCACAATCGCCAGAAACAGCGCACTGACCGCCAGTTCAAGCGTCGCCGGGAAGAACGCTTTCAGGTCTTCCAGCACCGGACGGCCGGTACGGATCGACGTGCCTAAATCGCCGTGCAGCAAATCACTGACGTAGCGGAAAAACTGCACGTACAGTGGCTGATTCAGCCCCAGTTGCTCACGGATATGTTCGACCATTTCATTACTGGCACGGTCGCCCGCCAGCAGGCGCGCCGGGTCACCCGGGATCATATGCGAGATGATAAAAGTGATTACGCAAACGCCTGCCATCACCAAAATCAAACCCCAGCATCTTTGTCGAATCAGAGTCCAAAAAGTCATCCTACCCCCCAGCCAATCCCCTAAATAATCCGGGCTGCAGGAAGGCGGCAAGCTCACAAGTCCCCGGGAGCATGGATATACCATGTGACCGGGGCGAATGAGTGCAGCCAACGCATCTGCAGTTCGAAGTATGACGGGGATTTATTTTTTACTCATTTGTGAAACGTTAAACACCTGCTCCAGCATCGGGTTGAAAACAAAGCCTTTAACGTCTTTGTTCATCGCCACCTGATAGTTTTTCTGGAACAGGTAAACGTACGCCGCTTCATCAATGACTATTTTCTGCGCCTGCTGGTAGTAGTCAGTGCGCTGTTTCTGATCGGTGACTGAAACGGCCTTTTTCAGCAACGCATCCACGTCAGGATTTGAGTAGAAGGAACGGTTACCCGGCAGGCCTTTTTTATCGGACTCGAACCAGTAATTCATGAACATGTACGGATCGGCGAAATCCGGGCTCCAGTTACCAATCGAGATGTCGTAATCGCCCTGCCCGATACGGTCGCGCATGGTGGCGTTAGCCAGTTTTTCCAGCTTCACGTTGATACCGGCCTGACCAAGGCTGGCCTGCACGGCAAGCGCGATGGATTCCCAGTTCGGATCGTTGTCGGAATACAGGAAGTCCAGCGTTTGCGGCTTGTCTTTGACTTTCCCGAGGTCAGCTTTGGCCTGCGTGAGATCTAAAGTGTATTGTTTCGCCCCCGGGTCGAAACCCCACATCCCCTCAGGGATTGGCCCGCGCATTTGCTTAGCATTACCGCCAAGAATGCCTTTCACCATGCCCTGATAATCCACGGCAGAAGAAATCGCGCGACGTAAATCCACCTGATTCAGCGGCGCTTTGGCGTTATTGAGATACAGATAGGTCACGCGCAATGAAGGGAATTCTTCAACCGCAACTTTGTCCTCTTTCTTGAGCGCAGCCAGCTGATCCATCGGCAGGGAATCGGCGATATCCAGATCCCCGCGCGACAGTTGCAGGCGGCGGGTAGCACTTTCACCGATAATTTTCACGGTCACACGTTTAAACGCCGGTTTCGTGCCGTTGTAATGCGGATTCGGCACCAGCACCAGTTGCTGACCTTTCTGCCAGCGATCCAGTTTATAAGGGCCGGAACCGGCAGTATGACCCGCCAGCCACGCCTTGCCTTCATCAGCAGGATTGGCTTTGGCAATTGCCGGATTGACGATGCCAGCGCCGTCATTTGCCAGCGTGTAGAGGAATGGCGCGAACGGCGTTTTCAGCGTAAAGGTCACCGTCATCGGATCGACCACCGTGACCGTCATGTCTTTCGGGAAAGCTTCCGACGGCCCCTGACCGATCTTCATCAGACGCCCAAACGACCATTTCACCGCGTCGGCATTGACGTCGGAACCGTCATCAAATTTAGCGCCCGGTTTGAGTTTGAACGTCCAGACCAGTTGGTCCGGTGACGCCGTCCAGCTCGCCGCCAGATCCCCTTCCACCTGCGTCGAACCTTTGCCGTCTTCGGTTTTGTACTGCACCAGACGCTGATACGCCGGATACGTGACCGTCCAGTCGTTGTTGTCGATAGTCACCGCAGGATCCAGCGTTTGCGGATCCGCCGCTTTACCAATCACCAGCATGTCTTTTGGCACGGCAGCCTGCGCGGCAAAGCTTAAGCCTGACAAGGCGAGAAAAATGGCACCGGCGACCTGGGTTTTCGTATTTTTGCGGAACGTGTTGATTGCTGTGTTGCTCATCGGAGAACTCCTGGCTCTGTCAAAAAGTGATAAGAGACGTGCAATAATTACGCGGCATTCACCGGCGGATAACAGCCGAACCGCTCTTCCAACAACGGATACGTTTTGGCATCCGGTAATTCAAAGTGCCACCACTCGCTGGTGATCCCCTTAAAGCCGCCCGCTGCCATCACGGCATTGAGCAACAAGCGGTTACGCTGGATTTGTGGCGGTAAATCGGGATAAAACGGATGAGAAACTTCGGTCATTTCATCAAAGCCCGCGCCCATATCCACCACGTCACCCTGCTCATCCAGCAAGGTCAGATCCACCGCCACACCGCGGCTGTGGTGCGAACCGAGTTTGATATCCACGACGTAATCCGGATTAGGAAACGCCGCCCACAAACAGGCCTGCGCCGCCTGTGGCCGGTAAGCGTCATAGATTTTCAACGTGAATCCGGCCAGCTTCGCTACGTCGTTACAACGCCTCAGCGCGGCGGCCGCATCAGGATGTAACAGGCAGCGGGATTCGCGATAAATCGGCTGACCGGTCAGGTTATCGGCGGTGGCATATTTCAGGTCGATCACTGCATCGGGCAGAATTTCAGCCAGATCGACCAGGACAACATCAGGTGTTTTCGTATTCATCAATAAATCTTTCCGCTGGGTTAGAAGTTCAGGATTCAAATTGTCCAAGCTGTTTTTGCAGGATCCGGTTGCTGGCCAGACGCTGTTCCACCTCATTGCCGCGCAGTTCGAGTACAGCGGAACACAGCAGATTGAACAGGCAGCTTAGCGGCGCCATTGAATCCCAGAACTGGCCGGTGTCAGTCTTCACCTGCAACAAATCCACCGGATAATCGCGCGCCCACGGACAATAAATGTCGGTGATCAGTGCCACGTTCAGCCCGCGTTCGCAGGCCGCTTCGCAATAGGTTTGCGCCATCTTCGAATACGCGCGGGTGTCGGTCACCACCAGATACGGCTGTGCAAATTCTGAATTCAGGGATTCGACGTAGGTGCCTGAAAGTCCGTCAGCGAAATACACTTTTGGCCGTAAATACTCGAGATAGCTGGAAAAGTTATTCGCGATACCCCGCACCGACTGAATGCCGAGAATAAACACCGCCTCCGCATCGGCCAGACGGCGGCTGACCAGGGCAAAACTGTCCGTCTGCGCCAGCTGGTACACGTGATTAATGGCTTCCAGCTCGAGCGCCAGTGACTGTTGCAGCTTTTCCTGTTGCGGCTGTTTACTGCGTTCGCGATACGCGCCAAGACGATCGGTGACCACCCACGGCTGATAAGAGGTGCCGCTTTGCAGACGCAACGTTTGCTTGAAATGATCCAGATTGCGATAACCGAGGCTGCGCAGATAACGCCCGACAGAAATCCCGCTGGTCGCCGCACTGCGAGCAATGCTGTCCGCAGTTTCAAAAGGGATCTGCGACAGATTGGCCAGCAAATAACTGGCAATGCGTTTACCCGTTGGTGTCTGTCCGGCGAACGAGGCTTCGAGTTGCTCGATCACATCCTGCGCTGGCTGCATCGGTTAATCCTTTGTTGCTTCATTGTCAAAAAACTAGCTGCTGTTAGTGAAATAACAATGCACGGGGTGTGCCAGTTGCTGTAAATGAGTGAAATTTGTGCAGCAGATCTGCATTTATGACGTTTTTATGGCAGGTTCCTGGCAAAAAACGTGCAGAAGCTCGGCCAGAATCAAACTTGTCGATAACGGCTGCACAACAATCAGGCAACTTGTGTTTGCTTTTAGTGCAATCCGTCAGTGAAATGGCGCGAAGAGGGGAATAACTGGCAGAGGTTTTAATCACTTTGCCTTAATACTCAACAAGTTGAATATTAAGGCAGCAGTTGGGCAACTTTTTGCGTTAACCCTTTGACATGCTTCGGGGCAGTCGCTATTATTCGCCCCGTTCAAACGATTCCTCTGTAGTTCAGTCGGTAGAACGGCGGACTGTTAATCCGTATGTCACTGGTTCGAGTCCAGTCAGAGGAGCCAAATTAGAAAAGCCCGCTTAAGGAAACTTAAGCGGGCTTTTTGCTTTCTGATTGCATGACCGGAACGGTTAGCGTAATACCCCGCCCTTACATAGCAAATCCGAAATGGCTGCCGTCCGGCAGATCGATTTCCAAACGTAGCTTGCCACCGGCCGCTTCTACATACCGCTTCAACGTCGATAATTTCAGGTCACGGCCCGGCTTTTCTATACCCGCAACCGTCGGCTGTTTAATGCCCAACGTTTCAGCCATCTCACATTGAGTTTTATTCATTCTTTCACGCAGTTCGGCCAGCTCAATGGTAATCAAAATATCGGCGGCCATTGCCTGTGCCTGCGCGGCGACCTCAGGTTTTACCGATGCCAGTAACTGTTCAAGGGTTCTGCTCATTAAGGTAATTCCTTTTCTATTATCGTATTCAGGTGCCGGGAAAATTCATTATCGGCAACCGGTATCATGACATCATAAAATCGTTTTTCATTTCCGGCTTTGTGTCCAGCGCAAAGCAATATACCTCTGCGTAAAGGGTCAAAAGCAAAAAATGCCCGGATGGGTTCGCCTTTACTCTGTATACGCAGTTCTTTCATATTACGATGACAGGAGTTATTCACTGTATCCGCGTAAGGCCTGGATAATGCAGGGCCTTTATCTTTTAAGACGATCGCCAAAGCCAGTACACTCGCCTGCTCAACATCATCGAGACCATCAAACCAGCCATCAAATCTTTCTGTCGTACTAATTATCCACACAGCGACTCCTTGTCGATTATAGGTTAAAAGCTATATAGGTCAAATACTATAATCGAAAGGTACTGCCCGGAGGGTATCGTCACAAGGCGGAAGGTATAAATACGGAAGACGTCTTCCAGAAATTCGGGCGATGAAGACAAAATTCGGACGGAGCAGATAATAAGAATGGGTGCCTGAGACCAACATGCTTCGTCAACAACCAAAAAGGTGGGGCGAACCCCACCTTACGGTTAGCTCTTAATTTCGTAGCTTAAGACTGCCGCAATCTCTGTCAAACCCTGTTTGATATGTAACTCGCAGAGCGAGTCACGCACCATCCAGGTCCAGGCCAGCAATGTGAAACAAACCACGATGAGTCCGTGTAACACAAGCTTTCGCGACATCTTGCCCTCCGTTGCATTTCTGCTTTTAAGAGGCTATCCTGCTGTTGCTTAGACAAGTAGTGATAGCCTCGGGTTGATTTAAAAATCTCCTCGGGGCTTTCGTCTTATTATGCCTTGAACAACTATTATGTCTTTCTGCTCAAGCCGAATAAGCCTCAAGCACCCGCACGCATTCTAGCAGCTCCCGCTGTACAAAATCTCGTCAACCTGGCTGCACTCTGTCCTAATTTTCATCGGAATCCCCACCCCTGCGCTTTCTGCAATATATCCTTATCATCAATCCGCATTAGACATCTAAACGGCTATCCCTTAGGATCGAACCACCTGGGATAACGACCTTACATAACGATGAAAATTAAACATTTACCTCTTGATCAAAATATTAATGGCTGGGCGGCACTGCGCGGGAACATACCCCGTCATCCTGCTTTACGTGGCGCAGTGACGGCTGACTGGCTGGTGATCGGCGCCGGTTTCGCCGGGCTGGCGTTTGCACGTCGCATTGCCGAGCTTCGTCCGCATGAGCATGTCGTGGTGCTTGAGGCGCTGGACGTCGCCGATAACGCCTCGGCGCGCAATTCAGGCTTTGTGATTGATTTACCGCATACCGTCGGCAGCACATCGGCTGAGCTGGAACACGCCAATGCGTACCGGCGTCTGTTGCAGTACGGTCTGCATCATCTGAAAGAGACCGTCGATAAGCATGACATTGCGTGCGACTGGCTGAATTCGGGGAAATATCATTGCGCCGTCAGCGAGCAGTTTGACGGTGAAATAGCGCATTATCAGCAGGAACTCACTACGCTCGGCGAAAGCTTTGAGCTGCTGGACAGAGCCGCACTGCGCCAGCGTCTGGGCACAGATTTCTACCGCAGCGCGGTGTATACGCCCAACTGTATTCTGGTGAATCCGGCGGCGCTGATCAGTGGTCTGGTAGCAACGTTGCCCCCGAACGTCACGGTTTACGCTAACTCGCCCGCGTTGCAGATTGACACACAGGGCAGTATCCGCGCAGAAACGCCGCATGGCGAAGTACGCGCGGGTAAACTGATGCTGGCGATCAACGGTGCGGCACGCGGGTTACCCTTGTTCAAAGGCAACGTTTTTGCCATGTCGACCTTTGCCACATTGACCGAACCGCTCACGCCGGAACAACGCGCACGTATTGGCGATATAGCGCCGTGGGGCTCGACGCCGGTGAATGCGCTGGCGGGCGCAACGTTGCGTTATACCGCTGACCACCGTTTCCTGATCCGCGAACACGTTAACTTTACGCCGGGTCTGGTGACCAGTGCGGTCGAAACTGGCCGTCATGCACGCCGCCATCAGGAATTATTTGCCCGCATTTATCCGCAGTTGCAGGACATCAATATGGCCTACACCTGGTCGGGGTTGATCAGTATTACGCGCAACGGCGCGCCGGTATGGGGGAATATTGGGCCGAACGTTTATTCGTCGGCGGGCTGCAATGGCTCGGGTAGTTCCAAGCAAAGCGCGTTCGGGCGATTGCTGGCAGAGTATGCGCTGGGAGAGGATAATCCGCTGCTGGCCGATATGCAGGGCATCGGGCGCGCCAGTTATTTGCCGCCGCGCCCGTTCCTGGATGCCGGAGTGAAAGGCTTTATGGCTCGTGAACGCTGGCGCTCACGCACTGAAATGTAAACCCTGAACCTGCCGGTCGCCATACGCTGACGACCGGCTTTGTTAATGACGCTTGTCGACGCGCGCCACAACACGATCTCCCAGCCACTGAATGCCACACACCATCACAATCAGTACGACGATCACTTCAATCATCACCACCGTTTCAAAACGCTGATAGCCGTAACGGATTGCCAGGTCGCCCAGTCCGCCAGCGCCGATAGCTCCCGCCATCGCCGAAGCACCAATCAGCGCCACCAGCGTGACGACAAATCCGGACAATATCCCCGGCAACGCTTCAGGGATCAGCACATCCCAGACAATACGCAATTTGCTGGCTCCCATCGCGCGAACCGCGTCAATCAGACCGCGATCGACATCCCGCAACGAAACTTCAGCCACACGGGCGAAATACGGCGTTGCCGTGATCGACAACGGCACAATCGCCGCCCAGGTACCGAGAGACGTACCGACCAGAAAACGGGTAACCGGGATCAGTGCTACCAGCAAAATGATAAATGGCAGCGAACGGAATCCGTTAATGACCAGACCGAGCGAGCGGTTAACCCAGCGATTTTCGGCAATTCCACCGGGACTGCTCATCACCAGAATCAGACCCAGCGGCAAACCGGCTATCAGTGAAAACAGCCCGGATATAGCGGTCATCAATAACGTTTCTTCGATGGCGTTAATCAGCAAATCAATCATTACCGGAGACATAACCTGTCAGCTCCACAGTGGCCTGGTGCTGTTGCAGCCAGTCTAAAACAACCTGCTCAGACGCCGAATCGTTCGCCGGCACTGAGAAGAAGAAACGCACGACGGCGTAATGCTGGATATGATCGACACCGCCCTGAATCAGGCGAAATTTGCCCGGTAAAGCGGTCGCCATCTGCGTGAGGATTTCGCCCTGCCTGCCCTGTTCGGCATACTGAACGCTATAAATCGCCTCGCCCTGACGTACCGCTGACAAGCGTTCGGCCAGCGCTTCCGGCAGTTGTGGCAGCAAACCCTGCAACAACGTTCGGGTCAGCGGGGATTGCGGATGCGCAAATACCTGCCACACCGGCCCTTCCTCGATAATTTCGCCGACATTAATCACCGCCACGCGATGCGCTATTTTTTTGATCACTTCCATCTCATGTGTGATCAGCAAAATGGTGATACCGAGTTTCTGATTAAGCGATTGCAGCAGTGCCAGAATCGAACGCGTCGTTTCAGGATCCAGCGCAGACGTCGCTTCATCGCAGAGCAAAAGCGCCGGATTGGCTGCCAGCGCGCGGGCTATACCGACACGCTGTTTCTGCCCGCCGGATAAAGCCGCCGGATAGTTTTTAGCTTTGTCCTCCAGCCCGACCAGCGCCAGCAATTCGGCGACGCGCGCCTGACGCCGTGCCTTATCGTATCCGGCAATTTTCAGCGGCAACGCAACGTTTTGCTCAACGGTTTTGGCTGAGAGCAAATTGAAGTGCTGAAATACCATTCCGACGCGGCTCCGCACAGCCTGCAAGGCTTTTTCGCTGAGGCCGGTAATCGGACGCCCTTCGATTTCAATCACGCCTTCATCAGGCTGCTCGAGGCCGTTAAGGCAGCGGATCAGCGTCGATTTACCCGCTCCGCTTCGTCCGATAATGCCGAGGATTTCGCCCCGCCGGACCGTCAGCGAAACCTCTTTCAGCGCCTGCGTCGTACCAAACTGGCGGCTGACGCGGTGCAGACGCACGACATTCTCCGTGCCTGCGTGCGCCACGTCCCTGCCGGTGTCTGTAAACAGCCCGGCGTTCACCGGGCGGGCATCGTCGTTATCTGAAGGCGTCGCGGTAAATTGCGCGCCGGTTTCAGAGAGGATCGTCATGCTTTACATCCTTACCAGGCCGTCAAGCCGGTGCCTTTATAAACCTTATCAAACTCCTGTTTGACGGCATCATTCTGGTAAGCACTGACCAGCGTTTTCACCCATGGCTCGTTAACATTTTCTGTTTTCACCGCGATGAAGTTATTGTAAGGGTTACCTTTTACCGGCTCCTGCGCGATACGGTCCGCAGGCGTCAGGCCACTTTTCAGCGCCCAGTCGGTGTTGACAATTGCCGCGTCTAAATCAGGTACGGAACGGCCAATAATGCCGGAATCCAGCTCTTTGATGACCACATGGCGCGGGTTCTCAGTGATGTCCGCGGTTGTCGCGAAAATACCGGCACCGGGTTTGAGCTTAATGACGCCAGATTGCTGGAGCAGGATCAGCCCGCGCGCTTCGTTCGACGGATCGTTCGGCACACCAATCACCGAGCCTTCTTTCAGTTCGTCGGCTGATTTTACTTTTTTGGAATACAAACCGATTGGCCACACGGCGGTATCGCCCACGCGCACGATATTGTAGTGATTTACTTTGATCTGATTGTCGAGGAAAGGCTGATGCTGGAAGGCGTTGGCATCCACTTCCCCGTTTTGCAGCGCTTCGTTCGGCTGATTGTAATCATTGAAAATAACCGGTTTGACGGTCAGCCCTTTCGCGGCTGCCTGTTTAACCACTTCGCGCCAGACATCTTCATCTTCTCCGCTGATAATACCGACTTTAATGGTCGTTTTGTCGGCGGCATGTGCTGCGCTCAGCGGCGCCAGAACGCTGGCGGAAAGAATGGCGGCTGAAGTCGCGGCCAGCAAAAATGCACGGTTAATACGGGTCTTAGAGTTGTTAAATGTCTTGCGCATAGAGTATCCCCAAAAGTGTGATGAGAGGCCTGCACACAGCTGTGTTTCAGTGCAGGAATTTGGCGAGTATACCCATCGGCTTATTTCTTTATAATATTGTTTTAGCGAAGGTTATTCTGAAAATGAATAACTGAAATGGGATAGTAAATCGATAAAAAAGCTTTAGACGCAAGGACAGAACATTGGCAATAAAAAACCCGCCGAGGCGGGTTTTCATGTTCAGCAGAAAGGCATCACAAGCGCGTTTTAAGATTGCGGCTCTTCAACCGGCTGGACTTCCAGAGACACCATCCCGATGCCCAGTTTACGTGGCTGGAAGCCGCCGCTGGTGCCTTCGGTGGGCTCGGTCGGTGCCGGTGGCGTGATGACAATACTCTGCGCCGCTTCAGGGTTAGTGAATTGCACTTTCACGATGCCGTCCTGATCGCCGAAGGTGACAAACTGTTCCTGATCGCCCACGCGCACGGAGACCGGTTTATCAATGTTATTGCCGTAAGCACGTGCGCGGATCACTACGTCAAATGTGGTTGGCAGCGGTTTGACGTAATCAATTTTCACCGAAGGTGCCAGATTAGCATCCGACCAGCGTCCCCAGTTTTCTACTGTCGAAACACCGGTAATCGCTTTCACCTGCTCTGGTAAACCCGGCACCATAAAGGCAATGGCCGGAGACTGGTATCGCGTCGCTTCATCATCAATATTCAGGGTTTTCAGCGTTTGCTGATAAATTGCATTGCTGCCTGACGTGTCTTTTGCAAAATCGACTTTCCCTTTGAAGGTAGCACCGGTGACCTGCACGATAGACGGCTTCGCTCCGAGGTTACCGGACGCCACGCACAGACCGGTGTTTAGCGACAACTCCGGTGCCCAGACGCGCCCCATTTCGTAGCATTTATCCACCCAGACAAAGTTGTCACTGGTCGCCAGCCCCGCCAGTTGTTTTTTCAGCGGCGTGGAAAGATAAACGTCAAACATGGGTTCAATTTTGTCGCCGGTGACCTTCAGGATAAACGGCGTTTTGATGGTCATGCCGGAGAATGTGAAGGTATTGTCTTTGGTGTTCACTGCGTAATTTTTAATGCTGTTCGGGAAGCCCCACTGTTTGATAACCGCCGGTTTCCAGGCATTCACTTTGTCATCAATGTTGAGGAACTGCGCGGTCATCGAAGTGGCCGAAATGCCGCTGCGCCCGAGGCCGATAAAGTTATCACCGCCCATGATATCAAGCACGGTAGCGCCGTTATCCAGCGTGCTGCGTTTCGCCGCATTCTGATCGGCAGCTGCCGGATGACGTCCGTCCATCACGAAGAACAGGTCTTTACGATTCTGTTTGGTGAGAATGTTATACGCCGTATTGTTCATCGCCAGATGATCGGAAGACACCACAATGATGGTGTTATCGTAATAACCAGATTTTTTAATTTTATCGATAAAGGCCGCAATCAGTTCCTGACTACAGGAAACCGCGCTCAGCGACTGGTTAGCCTTACCGTTCACTTTATATTCATTGCGGGTACAACCGCGCGAAATAAAGCCGTCCGGATGGTGGGTATCGACAGTCAGCGTAAACAGCGAGAAAGGCTTGCCTTCCTTGCTCAGCGTCACGAATTTTTTGTAAACCTCTTCCAGCAACGTATCGTCATACCAGCCCCAGTCATTTTTATAAGACGGGTCAGCGACGGTCGGACGCAATTCGTTGTAACCATAAAGATGGTCAAAGCCGTGAGATTTCAGGAAGGTGCCTTTACCGGCAAACGCCAGTTCTGCGCCCTGATAGAAATAGTTAGTGTATCCCGCGCCTTTCAGCACATCACCAATACAGACGTTTTCGGGGTAGAAGGTCGCCAGCGCGCTGGAGGCATTGCCATCGAAAGGCGCAAAAAGTGGGATACCACATTGTGAAGCGACCATGCCGGCGATGGTATAACCGGTACCCGGCACCTGTTTGGTATTCGTAAAATCAATACTTTGCGCTTTATGCTGGCTTAATTCAGTCGTCAGCCCCGGGAACACTTTGTCGTCAAAATAGGTCCGTTCGAGGCTTTCGCCATAGATATAAACCAGGTTTGGTTTTTTTGCGCCTTTAACGATTTTTTCCGGCACTTTGTAATAAGTATCGAAATCGGCGCCATGACCGGAGATCTGCGTTTTTACCAGGCGGGAGATATTCTGGAATGCCTGAGTTGAACCGACTGAGAACACGGCAAGCACTACGGCCAGCACGCTGTACATGACGCTGCTGTTTTTGGCACGGCGCTGTTTGAGTCCCCATGCCAGTAATGCGAAAACAGCAATCAGTCCGGTCAGTAAGCCAATGAATGGCAGGATATATTTATTCAGGCCTGCGCCCTTCAGGCTGCTGGTGACGGTATATAACACCGCATCCGTAATGCCTTCACCCGTGAAGTAATTACTGCCAATCAGAATGACATTCAGGATGACGTAAAGGCCGAGGAAAAACAGCACCAGCGAAAACCAGACGCGGCTGGCCGACGCCCTTGTGACGTAGAGGAAAATTGAGGAAAGAAATAAAATAAATGAAATTATCTCAGAAGCCATTTCAGCACCCTGTCTGATTAAAACAATAAACTCTGCGACCCTTCTCTGCCGCTTTACGGGCAGCGCCGACGGTTCAACTCATCGAGCGAATGACTGAGTTGTCATTCACTTCATCCCTGAGACAGGAAAATGTCATGCCAAAAACGGATAGCGCTATATAGCCTGTTGCCCTGAGAGGGTCAACGCCTTAACACTGCGTCAGGTCACTGATTTGTCCTAAAAAACTGACTTTTTACAAACTATTGACGACCGGCTGCGGATGATAACTCAGAAATTTAACGGCGCCGTCACTTTTCGGTAAGAATTGCATGATAGCCGATTAGTATGAGCGAAATGTGGAGGGAGATTGAAAATGCGAAAAATAGTTGGCGGGAAAGCCCGCGATACACGGTATTGCGGGCTTTGATAATGAAAAATCAGATTCCTCCCAGATAGGCTTTACGCACTTCCTGATTATGCAAAAGTTCATCCCCCGTACCGCTGAGGCGGATCTGCCCGTTAACCATGACGTATCCGCGATCAGACAGCTTCAGTGCATGATGCGCATTTTGCTCCACAAGAAAGATAGTCATCCCGCTTTGCGCCAGTTCGCGCAGGGTCTGAAAAATCTGTTTTACGATGATCGGCGCCAGCCCCAGACTGGGCTCGTCGAGCAACAGCAATTTGGGGCGGCTCATCAGCGCACGGGCAATCGCCAGCATTTGCTGTTCACCGCCGGACATGGTCATCGCCCGTTGCTTTCGCCGCTCTTTAAGACGCGGAAAGAGGTCAAACATGGTTTGCAGATCTTCCGCGGCATATTTGTTGCCGATGGGAATGGTGCCCATCAGCAGATTTTCCTCGACGCTCATGTCCGGAAAAACCCGCCGCCCTTCCGGCGACTGCGCAATACCCGCAGAGGCCACAAAGTGCGTCGATTTACGGCTGATATCTTCGCCACGAAATAAAATCTGTCCGCTCTGCACGCGCGGCTGGCCAAATATCGACATCAGCAAGGTGGATTTTCCGGCTCCGTTCGCGCCAATCAGCGCCACGGTTTCTCCCTGATTCACCTGCAGCGAAACCTGCTGCAACGCCTGAATCGCCCCGTAATACACATTCACATCGCGAAACTCCAGCATCGCGTCACTCATAAACTGACCTCGTCGTCTTCATCAGCACCGAGATAGGCGGCAATGACTTTCTCATCATTTTGAATGGCATGGGGCAAGCCTTCGGCAATTACATCGCCGTGATCGAGCACGATAATATGGTCGGATATTTCCATCACCATGCCCATATCGTGTTCAATCAGCAGGACGGTAATGTCGTGGTGATCGCGCAGAAAACGGATGATTTTACTCAGCGTTCGCGTCTCTACCGGATTAAGACCGGCAGCCGGTTCATCGAGGCAAATCATCTCCGGCGCGGTACACATCGCCCGCGCAATTTCCAGACGCCGTTGCTGACCGTAAGACATCTCGCCCGCCAGCCGGTTGGCGCAATCCACCAGTTCCACCACTTCCAGCCAGTAAAATGCCCGGTCCAGCGCCTGATTTTCCGCACGGCGATAAGCGGGAGTATTGAGCACACCGGCGATCAGATTGCGGTTGGTTTGCATGTGTTGCGCGACCAGCAAGTTTTCAATCACCGACATTTCACGAAACAACCGGATGTTCTGGAAAGTACGCGCCAGTCCGGCGCGGTTCACCAGATGTGTTCCGCCAAACATTTTGTAGAAAATTCGTTTTCCCAGCTGTGCCGGTTTTATCCAGTCATCCGGCTGGAATTTCTGACCGAGCACCTGAATGACGTTGGTAGTGCGGCGGCGGGTATTGAGCAGAATATTGCCGCCGGACGCTTTATAGAAACCGGTCAGGCAATTAAATACCGTGGTTTTCCCTGCGCCGTTCGGGCCGATCAGCGCGGTAATCGAGCCGCGTTTTACCGCCAGGTTCACATCGTTCAGCGCCTTAATCCCGCCAAAATGCATACGCAAATGTTCGACACTCAGAATATTGTTATCCGCTAACGCTTCGCTCATGGCGCGACTCCTTTACGCGCGGCAAACCCGCTGCGGCTGATGCGGATTAACCCGCGTGGTCGCCAGATCATCATCACCACCATTAACACCCCGAACAGCAGCACGCGGTATTCGGCAAAACTGCGCAGCAGTTCCGGCGCGACGGTCAGTACAAATGCCGCCAGCACCACGCCGATGGTCGAGCCCATCCCACCCAGCACCACAATGGCGAGGATCAGCGCAGATTCGAAGAAGGTGAAAGACGTCGGGTTGACAAATCCCTGATAGGTAGCGAAAAACACGCCCGCGATACCGGCAGTAGAAGCGCCAAGTGTAAACGCCGAAAGCTTAACCAGTACGTGATTAAGACCCATTGCGCGGCAGGCGATTTCATCTTCGCGCAATGCTTCCCACGCGCGGCCAATCGGCATGCGGGTCAGGCGGTGTTTGATAAACAGCACCAGCAACACCACCAGAACCAGCACCGCGTAGATGAAAATAAATTTCATATTCGGGTTGTAAGTCAGATGGAAAAACTCGTGGAACGGCACGCCGCCCTCTTTCGCCCGTCGGCCAAACTCCAGACCGAAAAACGTCGGAGGTGGCGCGGAAACGCCATTCGGGCCGCCGGTGAACGACAACCAGTTAGTCAGCACCAGCCGGATGATTTCGCCAAAGCCGAGCGTCACAATCGCCAGATAATCGCCATGCATACGCAGCACCGGAAAGCCCAGCAAAGCCCCGGCCAGTGCGGCCATCACGGCGGCCAGCGGCAGCATCGACCAGAATCCGAGGCCGAGATACTGATATCCCAGCGCCAGTCCGTAGGCGCCGATGGCGTAAAAGGCCACGTATCCCAGATCCAGTAGCCCGGCCAGACCAACCACGATATTCAGCCCGAGGCCAAGCAGCACGTAAATCAGCCCCAGAATAGCGACGGTCAGAATGTATTTGGTGGCAACAAACGGAAAGAAAATCGCCAGCACAATCAGCAGAGGCAATATCCAGCGCAGGTTGCTTTTGTGATCCGGCGGACGGACGTATACACCCGCGCTGTCGGATTCGAAGCGCGCACGCGTTTTCTGTCCGGCTGCGGTTTCCAGAAAAGCGCTAAGCAAAAAACGTCCGAGCATGACAGCGGCGATAATCCAGATCAGACGCTGGGAATGAAAGTTAAAGCTATAGCCGTCCAGCACCACGCCGACCACAGGTCCGAAAATAATCAACGCCACCAGTCCGGCGAAAATGGCATCCAGCAGGCAGCGTTTAAGCGAAAATCCGCCGCTCACAGCAGTTTGTGTCGTCATTTTATTTCCCTCACACTTTCGTCACGACCGGACGGCCCAGCAGGCCCTGAGGGCGGAAAATAAGGATCACCACCAGCAATCCAAAAGAGAACACGTCTTTGTAATCGGAATTCACCATGCCCGAGAACTGCGCTTCGGCGATACCCAGTATCAGGCCGCCGAGCATCGCGCCCGGTAACGATCCGATCCCGCCGAGTACCGCTGCGGTAAAGGCTTTGATGCCGATGATAAATCCGGCATAGAAATCAAAAGTGCCGTAGTTCATGGTGACCAGTACACCTGCCAGCCCCGCCATCGCCGCGCCGATCATAAAGACCAGCGAGATAATGCGATCGGTGTTGATGCCGAGAATTGAGGCCATTTTTCTGTCCTGCTGTACCGCGCGACACATACGACCGAGTTTGGTGTTGCTGATAATCCACGACAAAACCAACATGCCGACAAGGGACGCCACCAGAATGAACAGTTTGGTGTAGGTCATCTGGACAAAGCTGTCTCCGATATGAAAACGCAGCGCGCCATCAAACATCGTAGGAATGCCCTGCTGTCGCGGTCCCTGACTGATTTGTGCGTAGTTCTGCAAAATCAGCGACATGCCGATAGCAGAAATCAGCGGTGCAAGGCGCGTGGAATTTCGCAGAGGTTTGTAGGCAATGCGCTCAATCGCCCAGCCGTAAACGCCGGTCACCACGATGGTGAACACCAGTGTGCCGAGGATCAGCAGCGGAAAAGAGTGCAGCCCGAAGAAGGAAAGCAGCGCCAGCGCGATAGCGCAGAGGTAAGCCGAAATCATATACACTTCGCCGTGAGCAAAGTTGATCATGCCGATAATGCCGTAAACCATGGTGTAGCCGATGGCGATGAGACCGTAGACAGCACCGAGCGTAATGCCATTAAACAGTTGTTGCAGGAAGAATGAATCCATAAATACGCAGTCTCTTTTTGTGACCGCGCCTGGCTAAGGGCGCGGTCTGACACAGATTAGAACTGGCAAATCAAAATGAGTTATTCCTTAACTTCCTGATATTTGCCTTTGTCATCCCACTTATAAACCACGTAATCAGAGACTTTCAGGTCGCCTTTGCTGTCCCAGGCCTTTTTACCCATGACGGTATCGACACTGTTGGCTTTAAGCCACGCGCTGGCTTTGGCAGAATCGCTGCCGCCGGTGGCTTTGAAGGCGGCGGCAATGGCCTGCACGGACGCGTAGGAATAGAGGGTGTAACCTTCCGGCTCGAATTTATTAGCGCGGAATTTATCGATGACGGCTTTGCCGTCCGGGATCAGACGCGGGTCTTTGCCGAAGGTCATCAGAATGCCATTGGTGTATTGCGGACCGCCGGCAGCGGTGACCATTTCTTCGTTGACGATACAGTCACCGGAGAAGAACGTCGCCTGAACGCCCTGCTCACGCATCTGGCGAACTAACGGACCGGCTTCCGGATGGCAGCCGCCAAAGAACACCACATCTGGTTTCTGCGCACTGATTTTGGTAACCAGCGCATTAAAGTCTTTTTCGCCGCGCGACAGTCCTTCATACATCACTTCTTTCACGCCGCGTTTGTTAAGCGCTGCTTTGGTGGCATCTGCCAGCCCCTGTCCGTAGGTATCTTTGTCGTGAATGATGACCACTTTTTTGGCTTTCAGTTTGTCGATGATGTAATCGCTGGCCACCAGCCCCTGCTGGTCATCGCGCCCACACATACGGAACATATCGCTCATGCCGCGTTCAGTGATCTGCGGGTTAGTTGAGCCCGGCGTGATGGCGATAATCCCGGCGTCGTTATACACCTCAGACGCTGGCATGGTAGAGGATGAACAGAAATGTCCGACCACTGCCTGCACTTTATCCTGATCCACCAGCCGGTTAGCCACCGCGACGGCTTGTTTTGGCTCGCAGGCATCATCACCCTGAACCAGTTTGATTTTCTCGCCGTTGATCCCGCCTGCGGCATTAATGTCTTCGGCGGCCTGAGTCGCCCCATGCCAGTACTGATCACCATAAGTGGCATTCGGACCGGTGAACGGACCGGCAACCCCAATCACAATATCCGCACGCGCGGAGAAGGCCGTGACCAGACAACCAGCCAGTAAAAGAGAGAGAGGACTTTTCATAAATTTCATCGACATCATCATGATCCTTAGGACTGAGTTTATGCAAACGGGTTATGGGCAACGCATGCAGCAAAAACACCAACGCAAAGTCGTAATCTGAAAATCTGAAATTTAAAGCACAAGCCAATGGAGGGGAGATCCCGTTTGTCCACCGCTGGCGGACAACATCAAAGGTAAGAAACTTAAGCAAAATATCTGCCAGTGTTACCCGACGTCTGTGATTGTTACGGTTATGTGAGTATAGATAGCGCCTGTCAGGCGTTGCGGAGAACTCGCAGAAACAACGACGGGATCACATCGCACCGCACTGGTGCTGAAAAGAATAGGAAAATAACGATACCGGAACGCCCTGCACCAAAATGTAACGTTAAGTGCCCCACGGCTAATCCGTTGATATATTTTTTCTTTGCTTCTTTCGGCGGGTTGTTTTGTAATGCGGTCAGATGATTGCAACAGGAAACGACTGAACAATGAAGAAATTATCCTGCCTGACGGCGATTGTGCTGGCCATGGGATTATCAGGCTGTGCCAGTGATTATGTGATCAACACCAAAGCGGGCGACCAGTTTTTCGCCCACGGTGAACCCGACCGTGACCGCGATACCGGCATGACCAGCTACACCGACATGAACGGCGATTATCATCTGATGAACACCAATGATATCGCGGGCATTGTGAAGAAGTAGGCGTGACCGATGGGAATTACATTTTTTCGACAGCCCGACCGATGAATTACACGGCGGGCTGAATAAAACAGTCATGCTATAGGTACCTGAACGGCCCGTAATAACACGACTGTTTTGAGGATAAAATTACTCAGTAATAAAACGCGAAACAGACGACGCCAGATTTTGTGCCTGATCCCGCAGCGCATTAGCAGCAGCAGAAGACTCTTCCACCAGGGCCGCGTTTTGCTGAGTCACGCTGTCCATCTCCACTATGGCTTGCCCTACCTGAGATATTCCCCTGTTCTGTTCATCCGATGCCTGCGTAATTTCATTAAGTATTTCGGTAACGTTAGCCACTTTAGTCACAATGTCATGCATGGTGGTTCCCGCCTGTTCTACCAGCTCTGACCCTGCATTAATTCGCTCTACCGATTCACCAATTAAACCTTCTATCTCTTTTGCAGCCTGAGCACTACGTTGCGCCAGACTTCTCACTTCACTTGCCACCACAGCAAATCCCCGCCCCTGTTCTCCTGCACGCGCCGCTTCAACGGCCGCATTGAGAGCCAGAATATTGGTCTGAAAAGCGATGCTGTTAATTACCGTTGTAATGTCAGCAATTTTTGCTGAGCTCGCCGTGATTTCATTCATCGTTTTCACCACATGAGAGACCAGTTGCCCGCCTTTGTTCGCCGTTTCCGAAGTACTGCCCGCCAGTTGGCTGGTGTGATGAATATTGTCTACGTTCTGTTTAACCGTCGCCGTTAACTGCTCCATGCTGGCCGCCGTTTCTTCAAGCGCAGCCGCCTGTTCCTCAGTACGTGCGGATAAATCATTATTTCCTGCCGCAATTTCTGCGGAGGCATGGCTTACCTGCGTCACGCCGGCACGAATATCACCGATGATACGGCGAAGATCGGTGTTCATCTCATCTACTGCTTGCATCAGTTCGCCCAGTTCATCACGACGCGTGGTATTGAGATGAGCTCTTAAATCACCGCGCGCTATCTGTCGCGCAACCTCAAGCGTGTCAGCCAGAGGCTTCACAATCTGGCGGGAAATGATCAGCGCAATGCCAATACTTAACAAGACGGCGGCCCCCAAAAGTGAAGCCATCCATATCACTGCCTTTCTAATATCGTCATGAGCCGCACTCAGTTCCGATTCAAAGATATTGTCACTCAGGGTCGTCAGCTTGCCGCCTGCTTTTGCAAGCAGCTGAGTCGCTTCCTGCTCAGCAATATAGGAACGCAGGTAATCACTGGCACTCTCCTTTTTAGCCGAGACCGAGCGTTCAACGTCTTCAAGTGCGCTGACATCCGCCGGATTTAGCTGGGATTTGACGGCATTCATTTGCTGAATCGATTCAATCATAAAACCTGTTAAAGCGTTAAGTGACTCATCAGTATTCTCAAACTGGAGAAGTTTCACACGCGTCGCCACACCGTCGATGTGACGGACAATATCAGCTAATGCTGTCGCGGTGGCTGCGCGCGTCGGATCTTGTGCGTAGGACTGCGCCAAACTTTTGATTGTTGACTCTTCACGGGTCAGCACAAAACGACTGACAACAAGATCACGTTGCTGTGTCTCGCGGACAGTTTGAGCACGTTTATCGCGATACGTCTTCATGACTTCTGACATGTCATTAAGCATCTCCAGGTGCTTTGTATCCCATTGAAGCGACCTGAGACTTTCAATTTTCTTATCAACCTGCTGCAAGTTCATCTCATTCATGGCGATGTATTTTTCATCATGCGTTTTCACATATTCCAGTCTTTCAGCTTTTGCCATAGCAAACTGGTCAGTTATTACTTTCAGCTGGCTTATTTTGTCTGCCCGGATGGAAATATCATTCAGATTTTTAATACCGCATAAAGTAACTGCAATGCTTAGCAATAAGATAAGTCCGAAACCAAATGCTAATTTTTTCCCGACTTTTAGATTTTCAAAATATTTCATAAACATTTTCATGGCTCTCCATTATTTTTATAAAAACAGTTGTATGTGAAGCACATGGAGTATCGGCAGGCTATAAAAATTAATTAATGGAAAACTCATTTTCTTAAGTTACATAAGTCGGTAATTTAACAGCAATAAAACCTTATTCTTTGTATGAAAACTTAATTGCTTAAACTTTGCGTATTAATGGTGAAGTGATTCATTTTAAGAAAGTATTATTTTAATGTGCTGCTGTTATTAAATAATGAAGATGTGGTCTGCGCATATACCGCGCAACGTCAGGTTCAGCGGCGTGGGCATAAAAAAACCGGGCGAAGGCCCGGTTTCTTATGCTTTGAACACCGTTCTCAAACCCGAAAACATTCGAGTCGCAGCAAGGTGGTTTGAAGGATGAAGGGGATTACAGCCCGTTTTCAGCAATATCCATGGCGAAATAGGTCAGGATAATATCTGCACCCGCACGTTTGATCGCACCCAGGCTTTCACGCACCACGGCGCGCTCATCAATGGCACCGGCTTGTGCCGCGAACTTGATCATCGCGTATTCGCCGCTGACCTGATACGCCGCCAGTGGCAGACGGGAGGCTTCACGGATATCGCGGATCACATCCAGATACGCGCCAGCGGGTTTCACCATCAGCGCATCGGCGCCTTCGTGCTCATCCATCAGTGATTCGCGCACGGCTTCGCGGCGGTTCATCGGGTTCATCTGATATTGCTTACGGTTGCCTTTCAGCACGCTGCCGCCCGCTTCACGGAATGGCCCGTACATGGATGACGCAAACTTAGTGGAGTAGGCCATGATCGAGGTATCGATGAAACCGGCTTCGTCCAGCGCGCTGCGAATGGCCTGTACCTGACCGTCCTGTGCAGCGGATGGCGCAATGAAATCTGCACCTGCTGCGGCAGCAACTACGGCCTGTTTGCCGAGGTTAATCAGCGTCGCGTCGTTATCTACGCCATGGTCGTGCAGCACGCCGCAATGGCCATGCGAGGTGTATTCGCAGAAACAGGTGTCGGACATGACGATCATTTCAGGCACGGTGTCTTTACAGATACGTGCCATACGTGCGACCAGACCGTTTTCGTTCCAGGTGTCACTGCCGGTGGCATCCATATGATGCGAAATACCAAAAGTCATGACCGAGCGGATACCGGCGCGGGCGTAACGTTCGATTTCAAACGCCAGGCGGGATTCGGGAATGCGCAGCACGCCGGGCATAGCTTCGATCGGTACGTATTCAGAGGTCTCTTCTTCTACGAAAATCGGCAGTACCAGATCGTTGACGCTAAATTCAGTTTCCTGAAAAAGAGTGCGCAGGGATTCGGACTGTCTCAGGCGGCGAAGGCGTGAGCTCGGGAACTGATTCGACATGAAAACTCCTAAAAATTAGTCTGTTGCACTGAAATTTTTTAAGAAACAGGAGTGCAGACAGTTCAGACGGCAGGAGGCATGGCAGCGCCGTCAGACGATGGAGGCAGCATTTTATAATAACTTTTAAACAAATGATGAACTTTCCGTGAGGAGATGTAACAGAGGCCGCATTTTGGAAAGGCGATCCCGGAACAGGGATCGCCTGAAGGAAGGATTTAACCGAGCTTGATCTCGCGATCTGCTGAGGCAATCGTAGACGGACGGTGGGCGATAAATATCCGCGTTATATCCAGTTCGCTGATCGCCTGATTGATGCGCATTTCGTTGTCCAGATCCAGATGGCTGGTGGCCTCATCGAGGAACAGAATTGCCGGACGGCGGTACAGCGCACGCGCAATCAGCACCCGCTGTTTCTGCCCGCCGGACAAACTGCCGCCCAGTTCGCTGATCAGCGTTTCGTAACCCATCGGCATGCGTTCGATATCGTCGTGGATGTTACAACGGCGGGCGCAGTCGATAATCCGCGCTTCGTCTTTCTGCTCATCAAAGCTGGCAATGTTCTCGGCAATGGAACCGGCGAACAACGTATCATCCTGTAACACACAGGCAATGCAGCTGCGGTAATTGTTCAGCCCGGCGGTGGTGATATCCATGCCGTTGATCAGAATGCGGCCTTCAGTTGGCGTCAGCAGACCGGTCATGATTTTCATCAGCGTGGTTTTGCCCTGCCCCGACGGTCCGGTGATTGCCACACTTTCTCCCGCCGCGACCGAGAGATTCAGGCCGTTGATCAGCGGCGCGGAAAGGCTGTCGTACTGAAACACCAGATCCCGGACATCCAGCGACGCCGCTTCGCCCGCCCGCAGCAATTCACGCTCCGGCAGCGATTTTTCGGTGTCGGTCAGCGCGATATCCGCGATACGGTCGCGGTGCAGGGAAAGCATCCGCAGTTGCAACACCATATTCAGCAGATTGGCCGCACGTTCGGAAAACTGCCCGCGATAGGTATTGAACGCCACGAACATCCCGAGCGTCATATGGCCGTCGATGACCTGCGTCGCGCCGAGCCACAGCAGCGCCACCTGATCGAGTGTGGCAATCAGTGTGTTACCGCCGGTAAACATCATTTCAAACTTGGTTTTACGCACTGTCGCATTGGCGTTATCAATGTTCAGATTCAGCCAAAAATTGGCGCGTGCTTTCGATAAACCGAGTGCTTTCAGCGTGCTGATGCCGTACAGCGTTTCCATAAAGTGCGAACCGGCACGGGCACCTTTGACGATTTGTTCCTCCGAAACCTGACGATAGGCGTTGTATGTGGTCAGACGGAACACCACGTAGATCGCTGTAAAGCCAAGGATCACCCAAATCAGCCAGCCGCCGTACAGCACCATCATCACGATCAATCCGACCGACATAATACCGTCGATAATACTGTTCACCACATTGGTGGTCAGCGTCGTACGCAGTGTGTCGAGCGAGGTAAAACGCGACTGGATATCACCCAGTTTGCGCTTCTCAAAGTAATCGAGCGGCAGCTTCATAAGATGATCAAACAGCCGCGCTTTCCACTGCACGTCAATCAGCGTACTCATCACCAGCGATGTCCAGGCGCGCAGCATACTGACGCCGGTGCGGAAAATGATGAAGAACAGCAAACCGAGGCAAATCAGGGTCAGCAAATCGGGGTCTTTCGCCGGGATCACGTGGTCCATTACCAGCTGCATTCCGACCGGCAGCAGCAGATTCACCGATTCAATCATCAGCGACAGGCAGAAGATTTTGGTCAGCGCCGGGATCAGTCCGCTGACGTTTCCCATCATCTTGCGCAAATTGAGCCGCACGCGCGGCTTTTCGGAGGTAAAACCATTGTCCGGCCACAGCTCGAGCGCCACGCCGGTGAAATGCTCGGAGACTTCGCGCATGCCCAGCGAGCGACGCCCGAAGGCCGGATCGTGAATAATCACTTTGCCCTGCTTAACGCCGACCAGTACCACGAAATGGTTGAGATCCCAGTGCAAAATGCAGGGTGTTTTCAGCGCGTTCAGCTCATCAATATCCAGCTTCAGGGCGCGGGATTTCATCTCATTCGCTGCGGCGATATCCATCAGCGTGCGCAGCGTCGCACCGCGCGAGGAAATGCCGTAATGCTGGCGCAGACTCTGCAAATCGACATGTTTACCGTGATAGCCAAAGACCATCGCCAGACTGGCCAGCCCGCATTCGGCGGCTTCGGTTTGAATAATCTGCGGCACCCGGTGGCGCCAGCTAAAGTGCAGGCGGTCAGCCAGCTCCCGTACGTTATCGAGATTCATTAATTGGCCCCACCACGCTTTTCTTCATGCTGTAATACGGAGACAACATCCACTGATACAGCGGCCTTTTCTCCAGGAATAATGTTGATTCGGCTTTCATACCGCTGGATAAATTCAGCGTCTCGCCGTGCCAGTCCATCGCTTTTTTATCCAGTGAAACAATCACTTTGTAATACGGCCCGCTGACCGTGCCGTTGGCCGTTCGCGGTGCGCTGGCGTAGGAATTCAGCTCCTGTTCAGAAACAGGCGCAGAGGAAATCGATTCCACCTTGCCGGGGAACTGGCCATACTTTTCAAACGGATAGGCTTCGTAACGGATATTAATGTGTTCACCAGCTTTTACGTAAGGCACGCTTTCATTAGGCAGCCAGGCAACAAGGAAGAACGGGGAATTACTGGCAGGCACCAGTTGCGCGAGGCTGTCTCCGGCGTTGACCATCTGTCCGGGCGTGACGCTCAGCGAGGAGATTTTGCCGGAGGTCGGCGCGGTGATCAGCAAGGAACCTTTGGCATCGGCCTGAGCCAGCTGACGCTCGAGGTCGTTACGCTGGTAGCCGTACTGCGAAATCTGATTATCAAACTCGGCGGCGCGGGTCACCAGTTCGCTGCGCAGATTGGTGATTTGTAACGCTTCCTGAATCGCCTGAGTGTTCAGACTCTGAAACGACGTCTGCTGCTGATAAAACAGGTAACGCTGATTGTTCAGCTGGTCGGTATTGATGAGACCTTTCTTCTGATAAGCGCCGTAGTTCTGCATGCTTTTCTTCATGGCATCCAGCCCTTCCTGAGCGGAAGCCACCATGCTTTGCGAAACCTGATGCGCTTTCTCATATTGCTCTAACTGCTGTTGCAGGTTTTGCAGCGTCTCCTGCTTATTGTGCTCAAGCTGAGCAACGATCGAATCAATTTGCTCTCGTTGTTTTTTGATGGCGGCAAGCGTGGTAGTGCTGACGTTACCCGCCTGCGTCACGCGGCTGACGTCAATTTCATACAGCGGCTGCCCTTTTTTGACCGGTTTGCCGGTATCGACATACAGTTTGGTGATCACGCCCTGTTCCGGGCTGAACAAATTAATACTGTGTGGCTGGGTGATAATTTCACCGCTGACATTAATACGCCGGGTGTAATTGGTGAAGATTAGGAATATCAGTAAAGAAATAATAAAAACAGCGGTCAGTGACGTCACAATCCATATGGGCCAGCCGGCGAGTAATAACGCCTTACCCGTCCAGTGGTTTTGCTGATGTTCATTGACCTCTTTACGAAAGAGCATATTTTTTGTTCCGGAAAAACTGGCTGTAAAAACAGAATCTTTGAAAGATAGCAGCCATAAAATCTCCTGCCACCGCGATTACTCTGAAACATCGCAGGCAGGTATTTCCGCATAGCAACTGTTACTCCGTCATATTAATTTACCTTTTGACGCAGATCTGACGCATAAATAATCCTCCGCCTGAGTAAGCGATTATTTTTTATACGTGAAATTAATAAACCAGATTTTATTAACTCTTAATTTAATTTAAAAACAATGGGTTATACATAAAATTTCACATAGGAGATTATTCCTAGTCAAATTCCGCCGCCAGTGCTCTAGGCTTAATCCCCGTGAAGACATTGCGTAGAAATTATCTCCATAGCATTACTCAATGTTTTCATCGCCCCCGGTTTTTTAGGGGACTTGCTTTAACAGATTAAAAGGAAGGCCTAAGATGAAACAATTAACAGAACATGATATTAAAATGGTTAATGGTGCGGGTTGGTCGGAAGATGTAAATAAAGTTGCCGATCGCCTATCAAACTTTGGTCAGGACGCGGTAAGTGACACCAGTAATGCGGTGAACAAAGCGTATTCACAAATTTCCGATGGTCTTGCTAAAGCACAGAACTATCTGACAACCTAGTTTTTAGTCTTTAAAGGTTAATCAGAGTAATACAAGCCCCGCTGACGCGGGGCTTTTTTTATCATTGGATGTATCAGTCGAAAATTTACAACCGAGGAAAACTTTTAGCAGGGAGAAATCAAATACCCGCTTTCGTTTTATCGCTCTTCACCATGCTGTTTTTCAACTTGCCGATAAGCTCGCGGCGAAAATCACCCAGTTTTGGCTTATCGCCATCCAGCCATGGTAATGGACGGCAGAGTTCCATGGTTTTGATACCCAGACGGGCAGTCAGCAATCCGGCACCAATACCTTGTGCCGCACGGGCGGAAAGACGCGCCGCCAGATCCTGCGACATCCAGTCCATCCCGACTTCGCGTACCAGCTCAGACGCGCCGGCGAATGCCATATTCAGCAGCACCAGGCGGAACAAACGGATGCGGCTGTAATAACCCAGTTCAATGCCGTAAAGCACGGCGATGCGGTTGACCAGACGCAGGTTGCGCCAGGCGATAAAGGCCATATCCACCAGCGCCAGCGGGCTGACGGCGATCATCAGCGCCGATTCTGCTGCCGAATGGCTGATTTCACGCCGTGCCTGTGCGTCGAGCACCGGCTGAACTAACCGCGCGTAAAGCTCGACCACTTCACGGTCATTCTGCGTTTCGTGCAATGACGCCTTCCAGCGTTGTAACGCCGGATGGCTGTTATCCAGTCCGGCTTGCGCTGCCAGTTTTTCGCAAAATGCGCGCCCCTGCCCTAAACCATGACTGTGCATTAATTCACGTGCCTCATCACGCTCATCGGCGCGCTGACGCAGGCGGTACAAGCGCCGCCATTCGGTAGCCACCGAACCGATACCGGCGAGGATAATCAGCCCGCCCGCTGTGCAGGCACCCAGCGCCACCCAGTCTTGCTGGATCCACGCCTCGTGAACCCATTGCACGCCCTGCGCGACCACGCTGATCCCCAGCACCGCCACGCCTAACCGAACAATTTTACCCCACAAACTGCGGCGCGGTTTCAGCGCACGGTTAAGCACTGCTTCGGCTTCGCCTTCTTCTTGCTGTTCGTCG
Source organism: Rahnella sp. JUb53 (assembly GCF_004346065.1). Lineage (NCBI taxonomy): Bacteria > Pseudomonadati > Pseudomonadota > Gammaproteobacteria > Enterobacterales > Yersiniaceae > Rahnella > Rahnella sp. JUb53. The sequence continues at coordinate 369,872 of NZ_SLYT01000001.1, read as the reverse complement.
GTTTCAGCGGTGACCGGAATAAAGCGTTCTGAAATCTGTTCGTCAAACGCCAGCGCCGGTTTGATCACCGGATCGGCCGGGGCTTTTAATTCCGTTTCAAAATCGATACGCGGTCTTATAGGTTCGCTCATCGCATTTTATCTCCCAGTAAAAACTCCATCACCGCGTCCAGACGGATGTGCGGCAACGGCGTATCCACGCTCATTTCACGCGGACGAAACTCATCAAAATGGAATCCCTGTTTTTGCCAGAACGCATGTCCCGGCAGACGCGCAGGCACCTCGCCGGGGAACACCGTCAGCGGCGCGCCATCCTGCAACCGGTGGCCTTTCAGCGCGGGTAAGCTTTGCCCCTGATATTCCACCATGCCGGTTTCCGTCGCCTGAACCGACGCCAGACCGGCGCAGTCCATGCTGATGCCTTCGAAAGCGGCGTTCTGCCAGGCTTCCTGCACCAGTTGCTGCAACAGAGACACCAGACTGGCGTGCTGATCGCCGGTGATGTGGTCGGCTTTAGTGGCGGCAAACATCAGTTTGTCGATGCACGGATTAAACAAACGGCGGAACAACGTGCGTTTGCCGTAGTGGAAACTTTGCATCAGTTGTGTCAGCGCGAGGCGCATATCGTTGAAAGCCTGCGGACCGCTGTTGAGCGGTTGCAGGCAATCCACCAGCACAATCTGGCGGTCAAATTTCACAAAGTGATCTTTGTAAAACCCTTTCACGATGTGCTGACAGTAATAGTCGAAACGCGCACGCAGCATGCCGAGATTGCTGTTTTTATCCGCCTGCGCCAGTTGGGCATCAGAATAGCGGTTCAGCTCCGGCCAGGGGAAGAACTGCAGCGCGGGCGCACCGGCCATATCTCCCGGCAGAACAAAACGCCCCGGCTGGATAAAGTGCAACCCTTCGGTTTTGCAGCGCACCAGATAATCGGTATACGCCTGTGAAATCGTGCCCAGCAGATTTTCATCAGCCGGTGCCAGCGGATCGCATTGTTCGCACAGCGTCAGCCACGGCTTTGCCCATTCTGCACGATCGCCCTGCAACAGCCCCGCCATCTGGCGTGACCAGTCGAGATAATTTTGCTCCAGCATCGGCAAATCCAGCAGCCATTCACCGGGATAATCGACAATTTCCAGGTACAACGTGGAGGTATCTTTGAAGTGACGCAGCAGGGAATCGTTGGAACGGTAACGCAATGCCAGGCGGATTTCGCTGACACCACGGGTTGGCGTCGGCCACGCGGGCGGCGTGCCATAAAGCGACGCAAGCCCTTCGTCATAGGCAAAGCGCGACACGCCCAGATCACGCTGGGGAACGCGCTTTACGCCGAGCAGGCGCTCCTCGCGGGCAGCCGAAAACAGCGGCAGACGTGCGCCGCTGTGCATATGTAAAAGCTGGTTAACGAAGGCGGTGATGAAAGCGGTTTTTCCGCTGCGGCTTAAACCAGTGACGGCCAGCCGCAGATGCCTGTCCATGCCGCGATTGATCAGTGAATTAAACTCATCTTGTAGTCTTTTCATTGCTCTCCCTGGCGTAGCGCCCAAACAGCGCGGTAAGAATACGTTTGAATAACGGTTCTAATAATAGTGCTAAAACATACCGAAGTGGCCCTTTTCCCACCACGCCCAGCACGCGTGCTGCCAGTCCGGCAGGGCCGAACGTGAGCGCCAGCGTCAACGCGATGTTCAGTATTTTCGAAAACAGGCTGCGCTTACCCGGCAGCGAGGAATTCAGGTAACGGGTCATAAAGATTCCTTAAGCGGGAGGTGAGAAAGAAAATAGCAGCCGGAACAACGTCCGGCAGCCAGAGGCAAAGTGGTTGATAAGAATTGCAGGTAAAGAATTAAAGCTGACGGAACCGGCTGCGTACGCCAAAAGTTTCCGAGGTGACGTAGCGCTCTACCTGACGTAAACGCTGCTCGCTGGCCTTCAGTTCGCGGTCGGCTTCTTCCAGCAAGTTACGCGGCAATGGCGCATTTTCATCTTCATATTCGCTGGCCGGTACCGGATCCAGCACGTAGCTGAGAATGATGTACGCCACGACGGTGAACATGAATAAACCGAAGAAAATCGACAGCACGGCCATGATTCGCAGCAGTTTTACCGGCACGCCCAGATAGTGCGCCAGCCCGGCCAGTACGCCTTTAACCACGCCCTCTTCCGGCACGCGATAGAGTTTTTTCTCAGACAGACGGGTCGCCATTATGATTGCCTCCAGCCCGGATGTTCGGCGTCGAGAATTTCTTCCAGCGCCTGAATACGTTCGCGCATACGTTGCGCTTCATGGGTCAGACTGGTGAGATTTTGCATCTCATGCTGACTAAGCTGACTGCCATTTTGCTGGCGATTGCTGTAGTGAAGCCACAACCAGACGGGCGCCACGAATAAAACAAAAATGGTCAGCGGAATAGCTAAAAACAGGAAGCTCATTGTCTCTCCTTATGAGTCTTTTTTATTACCGGTTACGGCGTTTATCCTGCAACAACCTGCCTGCGAACAGGCAGGTTTAATGGCAAACATTATGCGTCCTGGTTGCCGTTCATTTTAGCTTTCAGGGCAGCAATTTGTGCGCTGATTTCATCATCAGCTTTCAGTTCAGCAAATTGCTGATCCAGCGATTTCTTTTTGCCGATGCTGACGCTTTCAGCTTCCGCTTCCATATGGTCGATGCGGCGTTCGAACTGCTCAAAACGCGCCATCGCTTCATCAATTTTACCGCTGTCGAGCTGGCGACGAACGTCACGTGAAGAGGCCGCAGCCTGATGACGTAAGGTCAGCGCCTGCTGACGCGCACGGGTTTCGGTCAGTTTGCTTTCCAGCTCACCAATCTCTGACTTCATGCGATCCAGCGTTTCTTCTACGACAGTCACTTCGTTTTTCAGCGTAGTGACCAGCTCGGAAAGCTTTTGCTTTTCGATCAGCGCCGCACGGGCCAGATCGTCTTTATCTTTACGCAGCGCCAGTTCGGCTTTGTCCTGCCATTCATTTTGCTGGGCTTCACCCTGATCGATACGGCGGATCAGTTGTTTCTTTTCTGCCAGCGCACGGGCGGAGGTCGAACGCAGTTCCACCAGCGTGTCTTCCATTTCCTGAATCATCAGACGAACCAGTTTTTGCGGATCTTCAGCTTTATCCAGCAAGGTGTTGATGTTGGCGTTAATGATGTCAGCGAAGCGAGAAAAAATACCCATAATCGAAATTCCCCTTTGTTTCTGTTTGGTTTCCGGCCAAATGATTACCGGTCAAATCCGCAGGAAAATTTTCAACTGCGGCGATAAACCTATATCAGGATCCGTGCCAACTTTTTAAAATCATTATCTCCATGAATAAATTGAATTTTTTATTTGCGTCTCTGCTATGCTTGTTTTTAGAGATGATTATTTTCACTAAGAGTTAGTGTGTTTCACCACACAAGGAATGCCAAATGACGGATAACACAGACAATTTGCTCGGCGAAGCCAACGCCTTTATAGAAGTGCTGGAACAGGTCTCTCAACTGGCGAAGCTAAACAAGCCCGTGCTGGTCACCGGCGAACGCGGCAGCGGTAAAGAACTGATCGCGCACCGTCTGCATTATCTGTCGCCCCGCTGGCAGGGGCCGTTTATTTCGCTCAACTGTGCGGCGCTGAATGAAAACCTGCTCGATTCCGAGCTGTTCGGCCACGAAGCGGGCGCATTTACCGGCGCGCAGAAACGCCATCTCGGACGATTTGAACGCGCGGACGGCGGCACGTTATTTCTCGATGAACTGGCGACCGCGCCAATGCTGGTGCAGGAAAAACTGCTGCGCGTGATTGAATACGGCCATCTGGAGCGCGTCGGCGGCAGCCAGCCGTTGCAGGTGGATGTGCGTCTGGTGTGCGCAACTAACGATGATTTACCGCAACTGGCGGCACAAGGAAAGTTCCGCGCCGACCTGCTCGACCGGCTGGCATTTGATGTGGTGCAGTTGCCGCCGCTGCGCGAACGTCAGCAGGACATCATGTTGCTGGCGGAACATTTCGCCATTCAAATGTGCCGGGAACTTTCGCTGCCCTTATTCCCCGGATTTACGGAATATGCGCGTGAGACGCTGATGGCCTACCGCTGGCCGGGCAATATCCGCGAGCTGAAAAACGTCGTCGAACGCTCGATGTACCGCCATGGCACCAGCGATTTTCCGCTCGATAACATTATCCTGAATCCGTTTGCACAGCGCACTTCTGCCACGGAGCCCGCAGATACCCGTCAGCACGACAATCTGCCGGCGTTACCGTTAGATCTCAAACAGTGGGTGACGGAGCAGGAAAAAAATCTGATTGAACAGGCTTTACGGCAGGCGCGGTTTAATCAGCGCAAGGCAGCCGAACTGCTGAACGTGACGTATCACCAGTTGCGCGGAATGTTGAAGAAGCATGGGATACAGGTGAATGCACAGGAAGCGCCTGAATAACAGGCAAAAAAAAGCCAGCACCCGAGCTGGCTAAGTAATACTGGAAGCAATGTGAGCAATGTCGTACCTCGCGATTAACGCCCTGGCGGGTCGCCTCTCGTCCGGTGAAAAGAATGATAATGGTTCTCAGTATCGTCTGTAAAGCATTTTGTTGAGAATATTTCTCATTACCACAATGACGTTATGGCTACTTATTGAACACACTTAACGTCATTAAGGACTACCATTCTGGGAACGGATCGGCCATCGCCACCCAGCTTTCGATGCCTTCCGCCATCTGTTCTTCGCTTAACAGGCACGCATCCAGGCGCCGTGTAATCTCTGCTTTATGCAGATGCTGACCAATAAACACCAGCTCCTGACGCATATCGCCGAACGGCTCCAGCCATTTTTCCATAATATGCTCGCGGGTCTCCTCGTCCTGTGGCCAGTCACTTTCCGGCAGCGCCCGCCAGAAAACCCCCGCCATACCATAACGCGCAATGCCCCCCGCCTGACTCCATTGCCCGGCAAAACGCGGACGCGTCGCCAGCCAGAAGAAACCTTTCGACCGCAGTAAGGTGCCGCCACCCCAGTCGCCATGCACCACGCAGTAAAACTTATCCGGATCAAACGGCCTGCGCGCGGTGTAGACAAAGCTGCTGATGCCGTACTCTTCGGTTTCCGGCGTGTGCTCGCCACGCAGCTCTTTCAGCCATCCCGGCGCAAGTTGCGCCTTAGCAAAATCAAAACGGTGCGTATTCAGTACGGCATCAACCGGCAGGCTGCCGGGACAAATCGGGATGATATGCGCATCGGGGTTCAGACTCCGCAACAGCGCTATCACTTCGCGCTGCTGCTGGCTGTCGAGCAGATCGGTTTTGCTGACCAGCAGTACATTACAGAATTCAATCTGGTCGATGAGTAAATCCGTCACACTGCGCGTATCGTCATCACCCAGACTTTCACCGGCTTCCTGCACGCTGCGCGCTTCCTGATATTGCTGCATAAAGTTAACGCCATCGACGACGGTCACCAGCGTGTCGAGGCGCGCAAACTGCGACAGGCTTTCGCCATTTTCATCCTCAAAGGTGAAGGTTTCCGCCACCGGCAGCGGTTCCGAAATCCCGCTTGATTCAATCAGCAGATAATCAAAACGTCCGGCCTGCGCCAGCTCACGCACGGAAATCAGCAAATCTTCCCGCAGAGTGCAGCAGATGCAACCGTTGCTCATTTCCACCAGTTTTTCCTGCTGGCGGTCGAGGGTAATTTCACTGGCCACCAGCGCGGCGTCAATGTTCACCTCGCTCATGTCATTGACGATCACCGCCACGCGTAATCCCTGGCGGTTATTCAGAATATGGTTGAGAACGGTCGTTTTACCGGCGCCGAGAAAGCCGGACAACACGGTAACGGGGAGTAAGGACATCGTTAACCTCTTTTCGAAGGACAGTGCAGGAATACTTCGCCTGCGATTATTGTTATAATATAACATAACAACGACAATCCAAATTCAAGGGTTTTATTTTCAACGCCACTTTTTTGTCGAAAACGAACGGTTTTTGCGCGAAGTGCCGCAGTACTACACGCTGATTTGCTCAATGGATTGGGGTACCTCGCAGAGTACGGTACACTTAGGCTATTGCACCTTAACTTTGAAGCCTTTATGCGTCGTCTAACTTTGTGGATGCTTTTACTGAGCGGCTTGTCCACAGCAGTTTTTGCTGAGACTGCCCCAACACACGCCAGCCCGACGGCAGTCACTGCGCCGGTGAAAGATATTCGCCAGAGCGGCTTTGTCTATTGCGTGAATGGCATGGTCAATACCTTTAACCCGCAAAAAGCCAGCAGCGGGCTGATTATCGACACACTTGCCGCGCAGTTATATGACCGTCTGCTGGACGTTGACCCGTATACCTATCGCCTGATCCCCGAACTGGCGCAAAGCTGGGAAGTGCTGGATGACGGTGCGACCTACCGTTTCCATTTGCGCAAAGACGCGCCTTTCCAGAAAACCGGCTGGTTTACGCCGTCGCGCAAAATGAACGCTGATGACGTGTTATTCAGCTTCCAGCGCATCGTGGATCCGAAAAATCACTATCACGCGGTGAACGGCGAGGAATATCCGTATTTCGACAGCCTGCAATTTGCCCGCGCAGTGAAAAGCATCAAAAAACTCGACGACTACACGGTCGAGTTTCGTCTCAATAATCCTGACGCTTCTTTCCTCTGGCATCTTGCAACGCACTACGCGCCGGTGCTTTCGGCGGAATATGCTGCGAATCTCACCAAATCCGGTAATGAAGAAGAAATTGATCGCCAGCCGGTGGGCACAGGCCCGTTCCAGCTGGGTGAATACCGCACCGGTCAGTACGTGCGTCTGGCACGTAACGGGCAATACTGGAAAGGCACGCCGCGTATGTCGCAGGTGGTGATTGATATGGGCGTCGGCGGCACCGGACGTTTGTCAAAATTACTGACTGGCGAATGTGATGTGCTGGCGTATCCAGCGGCCAGCCAGCTGTCGATTTTGCGTGAAGATCCGCGTTTGCGTCTTTCCCTGCGTCCGGGTATGAACGTCGCGTATCTGGCCTTTAATACCAATAAAGCGCCGCTTAACGATCCGCGAATCCGTCAGGCGGTGGCGCTGTCTATCAATAATCAGCGCCTGATGCAGTCGATTTATTACGGTACGGCAGAAACCGCCGCATCGATTTTGCCACGTGCGTCATGGGCTTATGACAGCAATGCACAGGTCACGGAATACAATCCTGAAAAAGCGAAGCAAATACTGAAAGATCTCGGTCAGGAGAAACTCAATCTGCATTTGTGGGTACCGACGGCGTCCCAGTCATTTAACCCAAGTCCGCTAAAAACTGCCGAACTGATCCAGGCCGATTTAGCGCAGGTCGGGATTAAAGTGTCCATTGTGCCGGTCGAAGGGCGTTTCCAGGAGGCGAAGCTGATGGAAATGAATCATGATTTGACGCTCACAGGCTGGTCAACGGACAGTAACGATCCAGACAGTTTCTTCCGCCCGATGCTCAGTTGTGCGGCGATCCACTCGCAGACAAACTATGCTCACTGGTGTAACCCTGAATTTGATGAATTGCTGCGTCAGGGGCTTTTGTCACAGCAACTTTCACAGCGCATTGAGTTTTATCAGCATGCGCAAAAAATCCTTGAGCAGCAACTGCCGGTGTTACCGCTGGCCTCTTCCCTGCGGCTTCAGGCTTACCGTTACGACATCAAAGGACTGGTACTGAGCCCGTTTGGTAACTCCTCGTTTGCTGGCGTCTTCCGTGAAAATGAGAAAAGCCGTGATGACGAAGGAAGGAAAGCCCCATGATTATCTTCACGTTACGTCGCATATTGCTGCTGATCGCCACGCTGTTCTTCCTCAGCCTGGTGGCGTTCAGCCTGAGCTATTTTACGCCCAACGCGCCGTTGCGCGGTGCGTCATTATGGGATGCTTACCGTTTCTATTTTATGGGCATCTGCCAGTTTGATTTTGGCGTGTCGAGTATTAACGGCGAAAGTATTACCTATCAGCTCAAAGCCGTATTCCCGGCGACCATGGAACTGTGCGTGCTGGCTTTTGCGCTGGCGTTAATAGTGGGAATTCCGCTGGGTATTCTCGCGGGTGTCATGCGCGGGAAATGGCCGGATGTGGCGATCAGCAGCCTCGCCCTTCTCGGCTTTTCCATTCCGGTATTCTGGCTGGCCGTATTACTGATGCTGTTTTTCTCGATGCAACTCGGCTGGTTGCCGGTATCCGGTCGCCTTGATTTACTCTATCAGCTGAAAACCGTTACCGGCCTGACGCTGGTGGATGCATGGCTGTCTGATTCACCTTATCGCCATGAGATGATCATGAGCGCCATCCGCCACATGATTTTGCCGATTGCTGCGCTGGCCGTTGCGCCGACGACGGAGGTTATCCGTCTGATGCGAATTTCCACCGACGATGTGCTGGCGAAAAACTACGTGAAAGCCGCCGCCACGCGCGGTTTGTCACGGTTTACGATTATCCGCCGTCATGTGCTGCACAACGCGCTGCCGCCAATCATTCCTAAACTTGGTCTGCAATTTTCGACCATGCTGACGCTGGCGATGATCACCGAAGTGGTCTTTAACTGGCCGGGGATTGGCCGCTGGCTGATTAATGCTATCCGCCAGCAGGACTACGCCGCGATTTCCGCAGGCGTGATGGTGGTCGGCTCGCTGGTGATTGTGGTTAACGTGCTTTCTGACATTCTCGGTGCATTGATGAATCCATTGAAACATAAGGAATGGTATGCCCTTCGATAATGTATACCGCGAAAAACAAGTACCCAGTCCTCTGCGCCACACGTGGGGGATTTTCTATCGCGACACGCTGTCAATGATCGGCTTTTATGGCGTGCTCGGACTGTTGTTTTTGTGTATTTTCGGCCATCTGCTGGCGCCATACGCGCTCGACCAGCAATTCCTCGGCTACCAGTTGCTGCCGCCTTCATGGTCGCGCTACGGCAACGTGTCATTCTTCCTCGGCACGGACGATCTGGGCCGGGATTTACTCAGCCGGATGTTAACGGGTGCGGCACCGACTATCGGTGGTGCGCTGGTGATTACCCTCGCGGCGTCGCTGTGTGGCGTTATTATTGGCGTGCTGGCGGGCATCACCCGCGGGCTGAAATCAGCCATTCTCAACCATATTCTGGATACCCTGCTTTCAATCCCTTCCCTGCTGCTGGCGATTGTGGTGGTGGCCTTTATCGGCCCGAAACTCGAGCACGCGATGCTGGCCGTCTGGCTGGCGCTGTTGCCACGCATTTCACGCACCATTTACAGCGCGGTGCATGACGAGCTGGAAAAAGAATATGTGGTTGCGGTACGTCTTGACGGCGCATCGACGTGGCAGATTCTGCGTTATGCCGTATTGCCCAATATTGTGGCGGTGCTGGCAACAGAATTTACCCGCGCCTTGTCGATGGCGATTCTGGATATTGCCGCATTAGGCTTTCTGGATTTGGGCGCACAATTACCTTCTCCGGAATGGGGAGCGATGCTCGGCGATTCACTTGAACTGGTGTATGTCGCGCCGTGGACCGTCATGCTGCCGGGTGCCGCCATTCTCATCAGCGTGTTGCTGATCAACCTGCTGGGTGACGGTGTGCGTCGGGCGATTAATGCGGGAGTGGAATAATGCCTTTACTCGATATCCGCAATCTGACCATTGAATTTATGACTGCCGACGGGCCGGTCAAAGCGGTTGACCGCGTCAGCATGACGCTGAATGCCGGTGAAATCCGCGGGCTGGTGGGTGAATCTGGTTCGGGTAAAAGCCTGATTGCCAAAGCTATCTGCGGCGTAACCAAAGATAACTGGCGCGTGACGGCAGACCGTATGCGCTTTGATAACATCGACCTGTTGCAGCTGTCGCCACGCGAGCGGCGCAAACTGGTCGGGCAAAACGTGTCGATGATTTTTCAGGAGCCACAATCCTGTCTCGATCCCTCCGAGAGTATTGGCCGTCAGTTAATTCAGGCAATCCCCGGCTGGACCTATAAAGGCCGCTGGTATCAGCGCTGGAAGTGGCGCAAGAAACGCGCCATTGAGCTGCTGCACCGCGTCGGGATTAAAGATCACAAAGACATCATGGCCAGTTATCCGTACGAACTGACTGAAGGTGAATGCCAGAAAGTGATGATCGCCATCGCCCTGGCGAATCAGCCGCGTTTACTGATTGCCGATGAGCCCACAAATGCCATGGAGCCGACCACACAGGCGCAGATTTTCCGCCTGCTGTCCCGGCTGAATCAGAACAATAACACCACGATTTTGCTGATCAGCCACGACCTGCAAATGATGAGTAAATGGGCGAACCGCATAAACGTGTTGTATTGCGGTCAGACCGTTGAGAGCGCGGTGTGTGAAGAACTGCTGTCTGCACCGCATCATCCTTACACGCAGGCACTGATCCGCGCGATGCCTGATTTTGGTCGTTCCCTGCCACATAAAAGCCGGCTGAATACGCTGCCGGGGGCGATACCTTCACTGGAACATCTGCCGATTGGCTGTCGCCTGGGGCCACGCTGCCCTTACGCGCAGAAAAAGTGCATCGAAACGCCGCGCCTGCGTCTGGCAAAAACACATGCTTACGCCTGCCACTTCCCGCTGAACATGGAGGAGCAATAATGGGCGAAACCCTGCTCGAAGTCCGTAATCTGAGCAAAACGTTCCGTTATCGCACCGGTTTGTTCCGTAGGATGAATCTGGATGCGGTGAAACCGGTCAGCTTTACCCTGCGTGAAAAACAAACGCTGGCGATCATCGGTGAAAACGGCTCAGGAAAATCGACACTGGCGAAAATGCTCTCCGGCATGGTTGAACCAAGCGGCGGCGAAATTCTGATTGATGATCATCCGCTGGCGTTTCGCGATTACCGTTTCCGCAGCCAGCAAATCCGTATGATTTTTCAGGATCCCAGCACATCGCTCAATCCACGTCAGCGAATTGGTCAGTTGCTCGAAGCGCCATTACGCCTCAACAGTGAAATGGACGCGCAGCAGCGTGAACAACGCATCAACCAGACCCTGCGGCTGGTCGGTATGCTGCCGGACCACGCGAATTATTATCCGCACATGCTGGCGTCCGGTCAGAAGCAGAGCGTTGCCCTGGCGCGCGCACTGATCCTGCAACCCAAAGTGATTGTTGCCGATGAGGCGCTGGCGTCTCTGGATATGTCCATGCGTTCGCAAATCATCAACATGATGCTGGAGTTGCAGGAAAAACAAGGCATTTCATACATCTATGTCACCCAGCACCTTGGCATGATGAAACACATCAGTGATCAGGTTTTGGTGATGCATGAAGGTGAAGTGGTCGAACGTGGCAATACCGCCGAAGTGCTGGCGGCACCGCTGCATGACCTGACTAAAAGGCTGATCGCCAGTCACTTTGGTGAAGCACTCACGGCAGATGCCTGGCGGCGCGATGGAAATTAGCGCGTAGCAGAAGCGGCGATTAACTGACTGAATACCAAACGGTGCCTGAAACGGGCGCCGTTTTTTATCTTTGCAATCGGGTAAATTGCCGATGAAATTCGCGACCAAACCCGTTCCTCTGGCATATTTGCCGTTTTCTATTCCTTTTAGATATGATTTATCGCTTAACATTATTTTATATCGACAACAGTATCGGCAAGGATAGGGTCTGATAATTTGCCTGGATGCCAGGCTTGAAGCAAAGGACCCGTTCATGGAACAACAACGCAAGGCCGCGCACAGCGGCTGGTATCATGAAACACAATCCAGCCAGTATGGTCACCTGCCGCTTGATCCCCATGCTGCGTTAGTTCAGGATCGCTTTCTGCTCGGGCTGGATAATCAGCTTGATCCGACACTTCGACAGCTGCTCAACGAACGCCAGAAACTTCTGCGTGCTTCCCGCGCCTGCTACGAGGTGCTTTTCCCGGATAATCTGAGCGTATCGCGTACAGAAACGCTTTCTTTATATGACCGTCTGAGCAGTGCGCTGACCGTTGCGCAGGTGACCGGCGTACAATCACTTTGTAGCCACTACGCCGCCCGCCTCGCCCCGCTCTCCAGCCCTGATGCCTCCCGTGAAAGTAATATCCGCCAGACTCATATCACTCAGTTCGCCCGGTTACTCGCCACTCAGCCTACGCTTATCACGCCGTCCATGCTGGATCAGCTCAGCCACGTCGGATTCAGTACGCGGGATATTGTGACATTTACGCAGCTGATCGGTTTTGTCAGTTATCAGGCGCGAGTACTGGCCGTCGTGAATGGTCTACGCGGGCGTGCCGCCGCCGTGCTCCCTGGCTTCCCTGCGCCTGAAGGCTGCGAGCAGAAAGGGTTTTCTCTGGCCATGCTGCAATGGAAATCGAGGCTGCCGGAAGTGGCACCGGAAACCGCCAGCAAGCATCAGCAGGATGTTCTGGATTTGATCGCGCCCGATGCGCGGTCTTCATCTTTTTATACGCTGCTGGTGCATGATGCCGACGCGCTGAGTGAATTCTCAGCCGTCTTTAATCACGTGATGCAGGCCGGTGAGCGCCCGAAAGCGGCCTGGCGCGAGCTGTCTGCCGTGGCGACCTCGCAGTTAAATGGCTGCCTGTATTGCGCAGGGATCCACGGTCGTCTGTATCTGGAAGCTAACGGCAACGAAGCCATTATCGGTTCCTTGTTCGAAGAAAATCATCGCGACGATGCAGTTGATGCATTGTCGAAAACGCTGTCCGACAGAAAAGAAGCCGCACTGCTGGATGCCGTGATTACGCTGACCCGCACACCGGAACGTTTTGATGCACGCCAGTTGCACGGATTATCAGATGCCGGTTATTCGGCAACACAATCTCTGGATATCCTGCTGACTGCCGCGCTGTTCAGCTGGTCAAACCGTCTGATCCAGACGCTGGGGGATACCCTTAACCGGTAAGTTTGCCCGCATTACGCTTCATGCTGTTCCGTTTCATTCCGGCAGGATTTTCCCCTGCCGGACAAGCCAAATGTAAATGCCCCCGCCCCCCTAACCGCCACAAGTCGTACTAATCTTATTTTCAATCGGAAATTTAGTGTTAAAACGGGATGCAGATCACACTAGACTATGCATCGTTCTGAATACCTGCGCAGCGTTGTTTTTCCGTTTCACAAAACCCCGTAAATAGCGTCACAACCCAGACGTATTCACTGTTTATTCACCGCTGAATGGGGGAATAATCCAGTTAAGACTTTTTCAGAAAAACAATAACAATTTCAGAATGTGGAATATTATTTATACAACATATTCACATCGTCTATTTAGAAAACATAAACGTTAATTCTGCATAACATTTCGAACACAGTTTAATCAGGCCGGATAAGTTAAATGTAACGGCATATGTCAAACTCCTTGCCTCATTTACGAAGATAGTGAACATTACCAGCCGTCATCCCATCTTATAACAATGCAAAGGGTGCTTATTTCGCGCCACTTATGCGTTTCTGCTCTATCACAGGCAGAAGGAATAAACAGAGGTACGAGTGTCAACTGCAAACAAAACACCCAATAATGAAAGCGTGAGTCTGAACGCCTTCAAACAGCCAAAAGCGTTTTATCTGATCTTCTCCATCGAATTGTGGGAACGTTTCGGTTATTACGGCCTGCAAGGGATCATGGCGGTTTACCTGGTCAAAATGCTTGGCCTGAGTGAAGCTGACTCCATCACCCTGTTCTCCTCTTTCAGTGCGCTGGTTTACGGCTTCGTGGCCATCGGCGGCTGGTTAGGGGATAAAGTTCTGGGCTCAAAACGCGTGATCGTGCTCGGCGCGATAGTTCTGGCGTTAGGTTATTCCTTCGTTGCCTATTCCGGCCACGAAGTGTTCTGGGTTTATCTGGGTATGGCGACTATCGCCGTCGGTAGTGGCTTGTTTAAAGCAAATCCATCCTCATTGCTTTCTACCTGCTACGAAAAAGATGACCCGCGTCTTGATGGCGCATTCACCATGTATTACATGTCGGTCAATATCGGCTCATTCTTCTCCATGCTGGCAACGCCATGGCTTGCCGCGCAGTATGGCTGGAGCGTCGCGTTCTCTCTGAGCGTAGTCGGTATGCTGATCACCATCGTGAACTTCATGTTCTGCCGCAAATGGGTAAAACGTCAGGGTTCTAAACCAGACTTTGCCCCGCTGCAGTTCAAAAAGCTGCTGATGGTTCTGGTCGGTGTGGTTGCACTGGTCTTCCTGTCCAGCTGGTTGCTGCATAACCAAACTATCGCACGTATGGTGCTGGGCGTGGTTTCTGTGGGTATCATTATTGTCTTTGCGAAAGAAACCTTCTCTATGAAGGGTATTGCCCGTCGTAAGATGATTGTGGCGTTCCTGCTGATGATGGAAGCCGTCGTGTTCTTCGTGCTGTACAGCCAGATGCCGACGTCCCTGAACTTCTTTGCTATTCACAACGTCGGCCATGACCTGCTGGGTATCAGCTTCCAGCCTGAGCAGTTCCAGGCTCTGAACCCATTCTGGATCATGGTTGCCAGCCCGATTCTGGCCGCTGTTTACACCAAAGTTGGCGACCGTATGCCTATGCCGCACAAGTTTGCCATTGGTATGGTGCTGTGTTCAGGCGCGTTCCTGGTTCTGCCATGGGGTGCAAGTCTGGCAAATGAACAGGGTATCGTTTCTGTTAACTGGCTGGTGCTGAGCTATGCACTGCAAAGTATCGGTGAGCTGATGATTTCCGGTCTGGGTCTGGCGATGGTTGCACAGCTGGTACCACAGCGTCTGATGGGCTTCATCATGGGCGCATGGTTCCTGACTACCGCAGCGGCGGCGATTATCGCGGGCTATGTGGCGAACCTGACGGCAGTGCCTTCAGACATTGAAGACGCGCACGCCTCTCTGGCAATTTACAGCCACGTGTTCCTGCAGATTGGTATTGCGACCGCTGTGATTGCTGTGCTGATGCTGATCACTGCATCTAAGCTGCACCGCATGACGCTGGATCGCGACACTGACGAAAAGCAACCTGAACTGGCTTCTGCTGCTCAGTAAACGCAGAACGTCTTTCTCGATGGTTGACGAACGCCTCCTCCTGGAGGCGTTTTTTTTGGCCACGTTTCATGGCGCGTTTTTTATGATGACGCTCTTTATGGCCGAAAAGTTATCCCAGGATTCACTTCAGGGTTCACCCGAGCCTCAAGATTCACCCGAGATAATAACGCCCTTTCCCGCTTTGTTTTGCACGGTACATAGCAGCATCAGCACGCGCCATCAGCGTATCAGGTAACAACGGCTGACGCGCACGCCCCACCGCCACGCCAATACTTGCTGACAGCGAAACCGGTACCCCGGACACGTGTTCAACACTACGGAAAGCGTTCATCAGACTGATACAAATCCGGCTGACGTCGCTTTCCGTATTGACTAAATGCCCCAGCAGGACGGTAAACTCATCCCCCGCCAGACGTGCAACCACGTCCTGTGAACGCAGATTATCGCGCAAAGTATGTCCGAAAAACTTCAGGATCAGATCGCCAAATTCGTGCCCGTAGGTGTCGTTGTAAGCTTTAAAGTTATCAATATCTAAAAAAAGTAAGGCTATGTCTTTGTCTGCTTTTTCTTGTTGTCTGGCCGCATAAATCAGGGATTGCTGGAATGCCCGCCGGTTAGGAAGTCCGGTCAGCGAATCATGATTGGCCTCGAATTCCAGTTGTGCCTGCAGTTCTTTAATCTCGCTGATGTCAGTCGAAAGACCATAGTAGCCATGACCGCTGTCATCACAGGGGATAAGCGTGGTGTGCAAAACGCCCCCTTTTCCGTTACGGGAATAACCCGGTAACTCAATGTCATAACTGACGGCGACGCCTTGCAACACCTGGCGAATATAGGGCTCGATTTGCTGGTACGTCTCATGCCCCACCAAATCCTTCACCTGCCGCCCACGCACTTTATCTTCGGCCACGCCGTACCAGCTGGCATGAAAGTGGTTCACAAAAATGTATTCTTCATTCGCATCAACATGGCAGATCAGTGCCGGAATATTGTCGGTAATCGCCCGCAGCCGGTTCTTGCTTTCCGTCAGTTCCCGCTCGCGGTTCAGGCGTTGTGCAATTTCCTGATGCAACTGATCCATCGCAACCTGCAGTTCATTGGTGCGCGCAGCCACCCGACGTTCCAGATCGCCCTGCAACGAATACAACGTTTGTTCAATGTTTTTACGCTCAGTGATGTCACTGATCACCACAATATAGTGATGCGCCTCACCGGTTGCGTTACGCACCAGAGAAGCGGTCAGCGTCACCCACAGCGTGCTGCCATTGGATCGCTGAAGCAGTTTCTCAACGCTAAAACTGTTGATTTCACCCGAGAGCAAACGGGGGATCAAAATATTTTCTGCATACAGATCGTCAGGATGGGTAACGTCATGAAGCAGGCAGCTGCGTAGCTGGTATTCGGCGTAGCCCAGCATGTTACATACCTGAGGGTTAATACGCAGCCAGCGCCAGTCGAGCCCGACCAGAGAAAATCCGACGGCGGCATGAGCAAATGTCTGCTCAAATAAGGCTTCGCTTTTCGCCAAATTATCCTCAACGCGCGCCGTGTACTGCCGGTTTTCCAGATGAAAAATGTAGCTTTGCACCAGCGCGGTCATGTCCAGCAGCGTTTGCCCGTCTTCCTCGCTCCACTCTCTCGTCCGGTCATCAATCAGGCATAACGCGCCCAGTGCAATGCCCTGCTGGGAATGCAGGGCACAACCAGCATAAAACACGATATGCGGCGCGCCGGTAACCAGAGGATTATCGTGAAACCGCAAATCCAGGCGGGCATCTCTGACAACCAGAGGGCCGGATTCAAGAATGGTATGACCGCAGAATGAGGTATCGCGTGGGGCCTGATTGATATCAATGCCGGTATGGGACAAAAACCACTGCCGGTCGGCGTCAATCAGTGAAACAACGACGGCTTTGGCCTGAAACTGGCGCGCAGCCATGCGGGTGATACGGTCGATCTCCTCAATTCTGGGGGAATCTAAGATGCCCAGAGAAGCCAGTATCGCAAGCCGAGCCTGTTCATCAACTGCCTGTTGAGGGACTAACATAATGTACTCTCAGTGATGACGGGTGAATATGTCATCAAGTCTACTGCGTTTAAACGGAAAACCGGCTCTCATTCCGCCTTTGCCGGGCAAAAATCAGAATAGTGACAGATCACAAAAAACGTATTCAATTAACAGGATTTGCACAAATAGCAGCAAATCAACGGTTAAAGCGAACTTACCCAATTCACATGCGTGGCATCGACCTGATCAGATTGTTCTGCGTCACGACGGTATTTCTGCCGCATTTCTGACGGCGTAGCGCCATAGAACTCAAGGAAGTAACGGCGGAGCGCACCCGGTTCAAGCCCGCACTGACGGGCGATGACGGCCAGGCTCTGATCAGACATTGATGATGTACGCAGCAAACGTTTTGCGAGTAACAGACGGCGGCTGCGGATGAACTGAGCAATGCCGCCCAGTGGCTCAAATAGCCGGTATAAACCCGAGCGCGAGATGGCAAAGTTTTTACACAGCACATCGACGCTCACCGGCTGACTGAGGTGTTTTTCTATGTACAGACAAATACGTTCCAGACGGGCACTTTGCTCAAACGGATGCTCAACTTTCTTGCCCGCAACCAGATGCAGAGTTTGCAGGAAAACAGACGCCGCACCTTCGCCGGTGCTCAGAACCTCCTGATCGGTCATCTGATCAAACACCTGCACCATCGTAGCAAAATGATTGCGCAGAATGATGTTGACCGGCGACGTTGCAGGAATGCGCTTGCCGTGCAGGGATGCGATATCGACATTAAAATGCAGGCTGTGTTTGGGCATAATTATGTACTGGTAGGAGCCCAGACGCGGTTTCTGATCTCCCGGATAAACGTGAATTTTGATCGGCTGCGACATATCCTGAATCAGGATATCGCCCTGAACCAGCGTGAAACGCTCGCCAAAACACTGGCATTCCATTCCGCCGATGATAATGATGAAAATGACGATGTGATCGGGCATGGAAAACAGATTGCCATACTGACGGTTAATGTCGTGCTCGCTGACGGTCAGAACGCCGCCGATCACACGCCCGAAATTGTATCCGGTTACACCCCAGTCAAATTCATCCCTGTGACGATCGGGCAGCTCAAGCTTGAAGCCTGCACTGGACATCCCGTCTTCCCATTCATAGAAACGGGTCTCGAAATCCTGATAGATATTGGCACCGTCTACTATCTTTCGTGAAGATGAATCGCTCATTTTCTCACCGAAAATTAAGATAATTCCGAAACGATAATCTACCTCCTACTGATAAATCAATGCGTAGCAGCAATTGGCAATACTTTTTTCCGGGATTCTTATATTTTCGAAGGCGGTATATATGGCGCAAAGTTTTGTAAAATCAGGGAGTAAAGGTCGCTAATCGGCCAATTGATGTGTCAGGTTATCCGCGATAATTATTTTGGGATCGGTTAATATCGTATTGAAGATCCTCGCTTTCGTGATTTGCTATTCTTAAAAAAACACGATCCATTTTCACCCAACCGTCGCCAGGAAATGCCCATGGAAAAAAGAAAGGTCCTGGATGAAGGACGTCAGCTCAAGCGTATGAATGCGGAAACCCGCAGGCAATCGCACATGCACAAATGGTTTGCCATCGTGGCCGCCCTCGATTGCGTTCTGGTTATTTTTTATGATCAGGACATGCGTAATATCGTTTTCTCAGCCGGCGTTTGCATCGTCTGTACCGTCCTGTGGCTTAAAGGCCGCAAACAATCCCGCAGTTATCGTCGTGAATGGGATCAAAAATTCGGCACTAAAAAACATCCCTGAGCGTTTTCACTGCCCCTTTGTCTCGTTTAAGCATTCCCACCATAAAGAAATTCCTAAATTTGATAAAAGTGTTTCTGTCCTGTGCGGATAATCAGTCAAAATAACCTCAGGCATACCCGCAAATAACAAATTATAAAATTTATGCATCTCGACGTTTACACGTTATTTATATTTGAGCTTTTTATTCTCATCCTGCTCACTGCCGTCATGCTGTTCGCATGGATCGGGGGTCGCAGAGATCCGACGCTCGGGCTCACTGCCCTGATGCTGGCATTCTCTACCGCAGGTACTTTGCTCAGCAGCATGCGTTCAGGCGTGAGCGAAATAATTCCCGTGGTCTTCAGTAACATGATGATTTTGCTCTGTTACGGAATGATGTGGGCCGCATTAAGAATGTTTACAGGCCGCAGGGTATTACTGCCGGTGATATTTTCCGGGCCCGTTATCTGGCTCCTGTTCTGTCTTTATCCGGCCTTTTACCACAGTCTTGAGCAGCGGATTTTCCTGACCTCATTGTTAACGGCGGCTTATACCTTGCTGACGACACTGGAGCTTTGGCATGCGCGCAGGCAACTGCATGTGACTTACTGGCCCGCGCTGCCGCTGAGTTTTTTCCACGCCTGTTTCTATCTGGCGCGTCCTTTCTTTGATAACGGCTTGCCGTATGCTGAGATGGCGGGGGGTCATAGCAGCGGTTTCTTCGCTATACTGATTTTTGAAGCGATTTTGTACGCTATCTGCCTGTCTTTCATTATTTTAGCCATGGTGTATGAGCGCGGTCAGCTGGGTTATAAACAGGCCTCGTTGTCTGATCCGCTGACAGGCGTGGGCAACCGCAGGGCGTTTCTTGAGCGCGGCAACGAGCTTATCAGGAAGCGTAAAAACAATACTTTTCCTGTGCAGCTGATTTTATTTGATCTGGATAATTTTAAACGGCTCAACGACCAGTATGGCCATGCCGGCGGCGATTCGGCCCTGGTATTCTTTTGCAATGTGGTGAATTCTTCCCTGGAGCAAAAAGATATTTTTGCCCGGATTGGCGGAGAAGAATTTGCCTGCCTGACCACCCGCCCGAGAGAACAGGCAATACGTATGGCAGAGAATATCCGTTCTCAGCTGGCGCAGAATTCGCAGCATAATATTCCGATGACGGTCAGCGTAGGAATGGCTTTTAGTGAACCCGATCAGGACTCAATCTCGCATTTGTTAATCCAGGCAGATCATGCTTTGTATCGGGCTAAATCTGCCGGTAAAAACCGCATTGAGCTGAGTTGATCGTTATTCACCCGAACAAAATATCGAATACCTTACTTAGGGCATGATAACCGATTGAATTTTAGAATTTAAAAACAACGGTAATATTCTCATCCAATTGTGAGTAATAATTGCAAAAACAACCTGATGAGTCACCGGCTTAGACACTGCGCCACATCACACTCATATTCTGTTCGGGGTAGTTAATTCATGCTTACTGATTTTGCGATATGCCAGGCAGTTCTTGATGCGCTTCCCGAGGCAACGGTGCTGAAAGACGACAGCCGTAAATTGGTATTTCTCAATCAGAAAGCCAGTGAGTTTTATGGCCGTCCGCGTGAAGAGTTGATTGGTCAGGATGTTTCCTTTTTTACCGAACCCGAACAGGCTGCCCGTCAGCGGGAACGTGATATCGAAGTGCTGATAACCGGTGAAAAAACGGTTAACGAAGAAACACTGGTAGATCCTTCAGGAAAGCGGCGCAATGTGCTGGTGCGTAAGTCACGCGTCACGCTTGAGACGCGGCATTTTATTCTGACCTCCATTATGGATATCTCCCTGCTGCGCAGTTCCGAAGCGCAAATCCGTTATCTTGCCCGCCATGATGTACTGACCGGTCTGCCTAACCGCACGGCGCTAAGTGAAGAACTCAGCCAGATTGCGGCGCAGCGGATGTATCGTCCTGAACCCTACGCGCTTATCCTGCTTAATCTTAATGATTTCAACTATATCAACGATACCTATGGTTATCAGGCCGGTGATGCGATTTTGTGTGAATTCGGCCAGCGTTTGCGTAATGAAGTCGGTAGCAGCGGAACGGTTTCACGCATCGGCGGCGATGAGTTCTCTATTATCTTGCGTAATAATCCGACCAGCGAAGTAGCCAACAATCTGGCGCTGGAAATTCTGGTGATGATGCGCCAGCCTTTCACGCTGACGCGCGCTAACCCGATGATGACTATTTCTTTCGGTATCGTGATGTTTGGCGCCGAAAATATTACTGCTGGTGAAATTATGCGTCGCGGGAATACCGCGCTGCTGGAAGCCAAGCAACGCGGCAAGAATATGTTCTCTTTTTACTCTGAATTGCTGGACGCCAGCAGCGTCAGTAAACGCATTATGGTGAAAGCGCTGGCTGAATCGCTGGCTAAAGAAGGCGATCTTTCCTGCGTATATCAGCCGATTTTGCGCAGTCGTGATGAAAAGGTCGTTTGCGTGGAAGCGCTCGCCCGCTGGAATCACGGGGTGCTCGGGCAGGTCTCGCCGGTGCAGTTTATTGCTCTGGCAGAAGAAACCGGACTGGTGATCCAGCTCGGAGAAATCGTTCTGCGCCGGGCCTGCCGCGATATTAAGAACTTCTCCCAGTTGAATCTGGCGATTAACGTCTCCGCGGTACAACTGGGAGAACCTGATTTCGGGCCGCGAATTCTGGCCGTTCTTGCAGAAGAGAATTTCCCACCTTCACGTCTGGAACTCGAGCTGACAGAAACATCAGTGATGAACGCCAATGCCACCAGTCTCAGTCATCTGGCGAAACTGCGCAAAGCCGGTGTGAAAATTTCTCTCGATGATTTCGGTACGGGTTATTCCAGTCTCAGTTTGCTGAAAGATATTTCGGTGGACAGCGTAAAAATCGACCGTTCGTTTGTGCAGTACGTCACAGAAGTGAACGATACTGCCGCCATCGTTTCTGCCGTCTCCCAGCTCGGCAATAAAATGCATCTTAATGTGATAGCCGAAGGCGTGGAAAACCAGCTTCAAAAATCCTTTTTAGTATCAGCGGGTTGCTCGCATCTACAAGGTTATCTTTTCTCAAGGCCCGTACCGGTTGAAGTATTATCAACGTTGCTGACGACTGAAATGAATATGTCAGCCAGTATCTGAAACGCTGATACATAAGCTTCATAGATAACTCAAAACACCTTATTAATTCATTCAATTGGCGCTCGTCCCTGTTTTACTGACATGATCCGAGACTGATAAATCACGCCGTTTAAGGAAATACATCATGTCATCGTTTTCAGGTATCTGGGTCCCGCTGGTCACACCTTTCCATGAGGGTGAGATCGACTTTATTGCACTGAAATCTCTGTGCACCCGGCTGCTCAAACGGGGCGTTGATGGCGTTGTCGTCTGCGGAACCACCGGCGAAGCGCCGATGCTCACCAAAGAAGAACAGCTTCAGGTTCTGGATGCCGTGCTGGAAGTGGTACCCGGCCATCAGATCATTATGGGGCTTTCCGGCACCCACATGCCGGTTATCCGCGAAATGCAGGGTGCGATCCTTCAGCGACCTGTCGCAGGCCTTCTGATCCCCGCACCTTATTATATCCGCCCTTCTCAGGCCGCACTGGTGGCCTGGTTTACTGAGATTGCCGACCATTCCACCGTGCCGGTGGTGCTTTACAATATTCCTTACCGTACCGGCGTGCAGATGGAGCTGGAAACATTCCGCCAGCTGGCTAAACATCCGCAAATCAGCGCAGTCAAAGATTGTGGCGGCAGCATTGATCTGACGCTTTCACTTCTCGCTGACGGCGAACTGGATGTGCTGTGCGGCGAAGACGTGCAGATTTTCTCGACGCTGAGTCTGGGCGGCGCCGGTGCCATTGCCGCTTCTTCACATATTTTTCCGGAAGAGTTTGTTCAGCTTATCCGTCAGTTCAAAGAGCAGGATATTGCAGCGGCGCGTAAAACATTTTTCGGCCTGCTGCCAATGATCCGGCTGATGTTCTCTGCGCCGAATCCGGCGGCGATTAAATACGCCTTATCACTCGACGGCCTGATGAAAAATGAGCTGCGTTCACCGATGCTCCCTGCGCCGGAAAATGTTGAAGTGGCCGTCCGTGATTTCCTGAATCAGCATTCGCGTTAAAAACCTGAGGCACAGCAGAATATGAGCAGTCAGGCTCACTGTCACAATTAAAACACTGACATTTGCTCCCGCCGGTTCTAGGATAGAAGCAGTTTTTATATAGCCGAATCGCTGTCCCGTGAAACGCTTGTGTTTTACGGATCAGGCGGGTTGCTCATCCAATGGAGTGTTTATGAAACTGTATTATAAATCCGGTGCCTGTTCCCTCTCCCCGCACATCGTTCTTCGTGAAGCAGGTCTGGACTTCAGCATTGAAAAAGTTGATCTGGCGACCAAGAAAACCGAAACCGGTGATGACTTCCTCGCAGTGAACCCGAAAGGGCAGATCCCGACACTGTTGCTCAATGATGGCAGCATTCTCACCGAAGGCGTGGCTATCGTGCAGTATCTGGCCGATCAGAAACCTGATCGTCAGCTGATGCCGGAACAAGGTACGCTGGCTCGCTATCATGCGCTGGAATGGCTGAACTATATTGCGACTGAGCTGCATAAAGGCTTCTCTCCGCTGTTCAACCCAAAAACGCCGGATGATTTCAAAGCCGTGACCCGCGAAGCACTGAGCAAAAAATTTGCTTACGTGAATGAATCACTGAAAGACAATCAGTTCCTGCTGGGTGCCCGTTTCAGCGTGGCGGATGCGTATCTGTTCACCGTGATGGGTTGGGCAAAAGCACTGAAGTTTGACCTGAGCGCACTGACCGAACTGAATGCGTATCTGGATCGTGTGGCTGCGCGCCCTGCCGTTGATGCTGCACTGACGGCGGAAGGCCTGAAGTAATTTCCTGCGCCTGATACGTCTGTACAGACAGGCATAAATAAAAACGCCCCGGCTGTCACAGCACGGGGCGTTTTTTATGGAGATAAAATCTAGAGTTTGACCGCCGGGAAATGGTGCTCTGGTTTGACCATTTTGTCCTGCGCAGCCACGATTTGCAGCTCATACTCACCCATCGCGTGAGTGGTCAGCATGACTTCGTAAACCGCCGCAGTGACGTGTTCCAGCGCTTTATCCAGCGCTTCGCCTTTGAGCAGATTGACCAGCAGCAAACCGCTGGTCAGGTCACCGACCCCGACCGGCTGACGCACGCCAAAATCAACCAGCGGACGGTCGATATGCCAGGCTTCATCTGCCGTTACCAGCAGCATTTCAAAGCGATCGCTCTGATAACCGGCGCGGCTTAAATGTTTCACCAGCACAATTTTCGGGCCTTTACTGATTAGCTCACGCGCCGTCGCCACCGCTTCTTCAACACTTGCCACCGCATGGCCGCTGAGTAATTCCAGCTCCAGCAGGTTCGGGGCAATAATGTCGCAGTTAACCAGCGCCTGATTGCAATGGAACTCGGCAACGCCCGGTGCCACGATACAGCCCTTTTCAGGATGCCCCATGACCGGGTCGCAAAAATACCATGCATCCGGATTCGCCGCTTTCACCAGGCGGACAATCTCCAGAATGCTCTGTCCCTGCTCCGGCGAACCGATATAGCCGCTCAGCACCGCATCACAATCCTTCAGACGGTCAATCTCCGCAATCCCCTGCGCGATTTCAGTCAGATGTGTGGCGGGCATTACACAGCCAGTCCAGTGACCATACTGAGTATGATTGGAGAACTGAACGGTATTCAGCGGCCAAACGTTTGCGCCCATACGACGCATAGGGAATTCCGCCGCGCTGTTACCCGCGTGACCAAATACCGTGTGTGACTGGATAGAAAGAATGCTTTTCATGAGGAATTTCCGATTGCAACGTCATCGGGAGATGGCGGAATAACTGATATCTGTGAACAAAAACGGGAGGCCATTCGGCCCCCCGTTCTGCTTGCCTAAAACTTATGCCCAGAGCAACAGGGTGTAGTTCTTTTTACCGCGACGCAGCAAGGTATAACGACCAAACAGACGATCGCTGTCAGTGAAGCTGTATTCAGTGTCAGTCTGTTTTTCGCCGTTTACGGAAACCGCGTTGGAAGAAATCATGGTACGCGCCTGACCTTTCGACGGCGCCATACCTGCAATCACCAGAGCCTGTTGCAGGTCTGTGTCGCGTGGTACTTCAAACAGTTCCAGACCATCCTGCGCCAGCTGACCGAAATCGACTTCTGTCATTTCACTCAGGGAACCGGAGAACAGGCTCTGCGTGATACGTTTCGCTGCCGCCAGACCTTCTGCGCCGTGAACCATACCGGTTACTTCTTCCGCCAGAACGTACTGCGCGCGAGGCGCTTTGCCGCTGGTTTTGTCTTCTTCTTCCAGCGCATTGATGTCTTCAATGCTCATGAAGGTGAAGAATTTCAGGAAGCGGTAAACGTCGGCATCCGCTGTGTTGATCCAGAACTGGTAGAATTTGTACGGGCTGGTTTTCTTCGGATCCAGCCAGACTGCGCCGCCTTCGGTCTTACCGAATTTGGTGCCATCAGATTTGGTGATCAACGGAACGGTCAGACCGAACACTTGTTTCTGGTGCAGACGACGGGTCAGATCGATACCTGAGGTGATGTTGCCCCACTGGTCGGAACCACCGATTTGCAGCTCAACGTTGTGCAGATCGTAAAGGGACGCAAAATCATAACCTTGCAGCAGGTTGTACGAGAATTCGGTGAAGGAGATGCCGCTGTCATCGCGGTTCAGACGCTGTTTCACCGCTTCTTTGTTGATCATCTGGTTAACAGAGAAGTGTTTACCGATATCACGCAGGAAGGTCAGCACGTTCATGCCGCCGAACCAGTCGTAGTTGTTCGCGGTGATCGCGCTGTTATCGCCACAGCTGAAATCCAGGAACGGAGAAACCTGCTGACGGATTTTTTCCACCCACTCATTCACGGTTTCATTGGTGTTCAGCTTACGCTCGGTTGCTTTAAAGCTCGGATCACCGATAAGACCGGTTGCGCCACCGACCAGCGCCACTGGCTTGTGGCCGTTCAGCTGGAAGCGTTTCAGGCAAAGCAAAGGCACCAGATGTCCCAAATGCAAGCTGTCTGCGGTAGGATCGAAACCGCAATAGAGTGCAATTGGCCCTTGCGCCAGTCGCTCTGCTAACGCTTCTTCATCCGTTACCTGGGCAATGAGGCCCCGCTCTTGCAGTTGTTTAATCAGGTTGCTGCTCGCCATCAAAGACTCCGTTTGTTTGTACTTAGAAATATGTACTGAATGTGTGCAGATTCATGTCTGACATCATGCCGCGCATGTGCCCTTTCTCTCACCTTTCGGGGAACGACATAGAATAAAGCGCTCGTCGCCCGAGCGCTAGGGAATCACGTGTTTTTTCGTGGTTAAGGTGCGAGGCGGTCTATTTTCCAGCCAGTTTCTGTCTCAGCTTCATCACGCTGATAAATGAACCGGTCGTGCAGACGATGTTCGCCGCCCTGCCAGAATTCCATTGAATCCACTTTGACGCGAAAACCACCCCAGAAACTTGGCAACGGCACTTCACCATTACTGAATTTCTGTTTCAGTTCGAGGAATTTACTTTCCAGCACGCCACGCGCCGAAATGCGGGTGGATTGCTGAGAAACCCACGCGCCAATCTGGCTGTCTTTCGGACGACTGGTGAAGTATTTCATGACTTCCAGCGTGGATAAACGCTCTGCCTGACCGAGAACGTTGACTTGTCTGTCGAGCATATGCCAGGGGAATAACAGGCTGATACGGGAATTGCCCGCCAGCTGCTGCGCCTTACGGCTGCCGAGGTTGGTGTAAAACACCAGCCCTTTTTCATCATAATGTTTAAGCAGCACAATGCGCTGGAAAGGCTGTCCGTTTTCATCCACCGTCGCGACCACCATCGCCGTCGGATCGGCCAGACGGGCATCACACGCCTGTTTCAGCCAGCGCTCAAACAGCGGCAGCGGTTCCGGCGTTAAATCAGCGCGACGTAATCCGCCCCGGGTGTATTCACGGCGCGAGTCCGCAATATCAAATTCTTTATTATCAGCCATATGGATCAATTGCGTATCAAAGGAAGGTAGACGCATTGTGCACCCCCCGCGTCAGGATCTCAACGTTCCTGACGCGGGGTTTGGAAAGAGAAATTATGAAAAATGAAGCTACCCAAAGTAATTCGAGATGCAAAGGCGGCAAGTGAGGGGATCCCCGGGAGCATAGATAACTATGTGACCGGGGTGAGCAAACGCAGCCAACACATTTGCAGTTCGAAGTATGACGGGTAGGTTTATTTTTGAATGCAATCGTCGATGATGACGTTTTCACCACGCTGGACGAAAGCCTGATTACCTTTCGACCAGAACGTGTAACGGCCATCGCTGTATTTCGTGCCGGAAGCTGCCTCAACTTGTTTCAGTTTCAGCTGCTCGCCGTCCATCACCATATTGACCTGCTGTGCCGGTTTATCCAGCGTGACGGTCAGCGGCAATGTCCCGCACTGGTAGTGCAATTCCTGCCTCGGGCTTTCGGTCTGGTGACTGAACTGGCTACATCCGGCCAGCGTTAATCCTGCAAGAGAAGCGATGATCGCCTTTTTCATTCTGAACTCCCTGAGTGTTCTCGGTTTATCTGTTATGTACCATGACAGGTTGCACAACACATTGAGATAAAACCGAGAACGCGTCAGGCGCGGGTTGAAACCACCGGATAAATCGCCCCGAGCAAGGTTTCACGGCTGGCACCTGTGACGGAAGGCAGATTACCTGACTGACCCGATAAGGTTCTGAAAGCCAGCCAGGCAAACGCCAGCGCTTCCATATCATCACCGCTGATCCCGCAGGAGTCCGTAGTACACACTTCCGTGCCGGGAAGCATGGCTGACATGCGCGTCATCAGCAGAGGATTACGCGCACCACCGCCACAGACCATCAGACGGTCGCATCCGCCAGCTAATTGAACCTGCTCGGCGATACTGACTGCCGTGAGTTCAGCCAGCGTGGCCTGCACATCGGCAGGAGAAATTTCCGCTGAACGCGCCAGCTGCTTTTCCAGCCACGCCATATTGAAGTATTCACGACCGGTGCTTTTTGGTGCCGGTTCCGCAAAGTACGGGTCGGACAACATTTGCTGCAACAGCCGTAAATTCACCCGCCCCTCATTCGCCCACTCCGCGCCTTTATCATAAGGCTGCGCTTTATGACGCCAGATCCACGCATCCATCAGCATATTGCCCGGCCCGGTGTCGTAGCCGCGCACCGGCTGTCCCGGCAGTAACATGGACAAGTTCGCAATGCCGCCGATATTAAGGATCATTCTGCGCTCAGCCGGATCAGACAGCAGGGCCTGATGGAAGGCCGGAACCAGCGGTGCCCCCTGCCCGCCCCACGCCATATCGCGACGGCGGAAATCTCCGACAGTAGTAATGCCGGTCATGGCGGCAATGCGGTTGTTATCGCCCAGTTGCATCGAAAACGTAGTATCGCCTTTAGGCTGATGCCAGACCGTTTGCCCGTGGCAGCCAATCGCGGTGACTTCTTCCGGTGAAATATCGGCGCTTTTCAGCAGCCCTAAAATAGCCTCACCAAATAATATTCCCAGCTGAGTATCGAGCTTGCCGACCTCTTCCAGCGTCACCTGCTGTCCCTGGCACATGCCAAGAATGGCGTTTTTTAATGCAATGGGAATGGGATGCGAGTAACTGGCCTGTTGCGCGACCAGACGCTCGTCGATGGCAGCCAGCACAACATCCACGCCATCAAGACTGGTGCCGGACATCACGCCGATATAACGACCTGACTTCATAGATAACATCCTCAACTCCCGGAAAACATCCGACAAAAAGTAATAGTGACAGAGTAATCGGTATAGGAAGCATTGCGCCATGAGTTACTCAGTTTTTATTACACCCTGTGATGGCTTCGTGTTTTTCTTGTTACGAATTTTAATTTTTAAAAACAGGCTGGCGATAAATCGGCCAATAACAACATTCAAGGTGAAGATATTTGATCGCACTCACTGCTGTCTAAAACTTAAACCTGCGTTTATTATTAGTTGAACACGCCTCCTGTATACTTGGAGAAAGTGAAGTAACTATGGTATACGACCACCCTCGACACTGATGTTGAACTGTGTACTGTTTTTTCTCTGTTGTTGTGGCTAGTCTGAAAGCCGTACAGCAGCATAAAAAAGGAGCTATTTATGATTAAGCGTTTACTCGTCGTCGCACTTGCTGGCATTTCTCTTACTGGCTGCGTCAGCGATAACTCACTGTCTGGCGACGTTTACTCCTCGTCTCAGGCGAAACAAATTCAACAAGTGACTTACGGGACTATCGTTTCTACACGTGCGGTACAAATCCAGGGCGGCGATGATTCAAACATCGTCGGCGCACTTGGTGGTGCAGTACTGGGTGGTTTCCTGGGTAACACGGTTGGCGGCGGTACGGGTCGTAGTCTGGCAACGGCTGCGGGCGCAGTTGCCGGTGGCGTCGCAGGTCAGGGCGTGCAGAGTTCTCTTAACCGTTCTAACGGTGTAGAACTGCAAATCCGTCGTGATGACGGCACAACCATTCAGGTTGTTCAGAAAGCTGGCGCGACCAAATTCAGCGTAGGTCAGCGTGTCAGCATGGCGAGCAGCGGCAGCACCATTACCGTTTCCCCAAGCGCCTGATGCGTTCTGCTAGCAAATAACTGAAGCGCAAACAAAAAACCGAAGCCACTGGCTTCGGTTTTTTTTGTGTAGAGCAAATATGACGCTGTGTGACAAAAATAGATAAAAACCTGTTCTTATGATTTGCTTTGCAATGCAGCAATATTTTTTTCCAGCCGGGATAACATCCCGCCCAGTTGTTCGATTTCTGAAGAAGACATGCCAGACAAAATTTCTTTGCGCGTGGAATCGATAACCGACTCCATTTCATTAATGATTGGCGCGGCTTCTTCAGTCAGCTTGATGCGCTTAGCACGGCGATCGCTCGCACAAGTCTGACGGGTAATCAGTTTCTTTTCTTCCAGTTGATCCAGTGTACGCACCAGAGACGGCTGCTCAATCCCGATGGCTTTTGCCAGCTGAATTTGAGACTGCTCCGGAGGCAACATGTTGATATTGTGCAGTGTTACCCAGTGTGTTTGCGTGAGTTCCAACGGCTTTAACCGATCGTCAATCAACGCACGCCAGGCACGAACTAATCGTGCTAGATCTGACCCCAGATTCGATTCCAATTATCCCCTCCTTATAATTAGCATGCTAAGATAACTCCCCAGAGTTTAGCTTAGTTTTAGGAACTTTAATCGAGAAATTACAATTCTATATATAATGGTAGGTACTATTGCATCCGGGAGCGGAATCCCCGCTTTCAGATTTAATCTTGTTTATAACACAATCACCGGCAGAGATTAATATTGTGAATGCGCAAATGTTTCACTCAGGCTTCCCGCTACCGGATCTGGTCCTGGGTGCCTCACTTTATTTCCCCCCGATGTTCAAAGCGCTTTTACTGGGGCTGGTATTCTGGCTTCTGATACACCGACTGCTGCGCGACTGGATTTATTCTGGTGAAGTCTGGCATCCCACCCTGATGGATTTATCTCTTTTCGTTATCTCTATTTGTGCCGCACTGATACTTATGGTGAACCTCTGAAATGAAATTCAAGACCCTCAAATATTTCTCGACAGTGCTGGTTTTCGCCGTCGCAATTTGCGCCGGTTGGTGGATGTGGAATTATTATATGCAGTCGCCCTGGACGCGGGATGGCAAAGTACGTGCCGAAATTGTGGATATCACACCGGAAGTCTCCGGGCGGATCACGGAAATAAATATCCACGACAATCAGTTTGTTAAAAGTGGCGGTCGGCTGTTCAGTCTCGATCCTGTGCCGTTTAAAATCGCCGTCGATAATGCCGAAGCTGAAGTGGCGAAAGCAGCTGCTGATTTAGCCAAAGCCAATCATGAAGCCCAGCGACGTCGCGGGCTCGGCACCAACGTTATTTCCGCTGAATCCTTAGATGAATCAAATATCAGCGCCAAAGCGATGCAGGCACAATATCAGGCTGCGCAGGCGTCATTAGAACAGGCGAAGTGGAATCTGAGCAAAACGACTATTGTCGCGCCGACTGACGGTTATATCACCAATCTGCAAACCCGCAGAGGCAACTATGCCACCACCGGTACGCCGCTGGTCGGGCTGGTGGATATCCATTCGTTTTATGTTCTCGGCTATTTCGAAGAAACCAAACTTAAAAATATTCGTGAGGGAAATATGGCGGATATTACCCTCTTTAACGGCAATATTCCGTTGCAGGGGCGCGTGGAAAGTATTGGCCGTGCGATTTATGACCAGAGCCTCGATACTCAGGAAGATTTACTGATGAACGTAAAACCGAATGTACCGTGGGTGCGTCTTGCGCAGAGAATACCGGTGAGAATTAAGCTTGAAAATGTACCAGAGCATGTTGTTCTGGTAGCCGGAACGACCTGTACGATTTCCGTGCGTAATTAAGGTTGCGTCGTGAATATTTCCTGGCTCGAATGGAAAAACACGCCGTGGGGAAAAGCCACCGGCGGCCAATGGCGGTATGCCTTGCGCAACTCCATTGCGATGATACTCGCGCTGTATATCGCGTTTGAATTCCAGATGGACGAACCTTACTGGGCGCTGACGTCCGCCGCCGTGGTCAGTTTCCCGACCGTGGGTGGCGTCATCAGTAAAAGTATCGGCAGGATTATCGGCAGTTTGCTGGGTGCCATGGGCGCGGTATTTATTGCCGGACATTGTCTGAACGAGCCATGGCTGTTCACTTTCGCCATCGCGGCCTGGCTGGGGATTTGTACTTATGTCTCCAATCATTATCAGAACAACGTTTCTTACGCGTTTGCTCTGGCGGGATATACAGCCGCCATCATTGCGTTCTCAACGGTAGATGTCACAGATCCGACGCAGATTTTTGATATCGCTCAGGCCCGTGTGGGAGAAGTCGTCACCGGTATTTTGTGCGGTGGTTTTATGATGATGGTGCTGCCCAGCACCTCGGACGGCGACGCACTGCTCACCTCATTGCGTAAAATGCATACCCAGTTACTGGAACATGCGCAGCTGTTATGGCGCACAGAAATCTCCGACCAGATCCGCACCTCGCACGAAGGTTTGATCGGGCAAATCCTCACCATGAATCTGTTACGCATTCAGGCCGTCTGGAGCCATTACCGCCTGCGTCGTCAGAACAATGTGCTCAATTATCTGCTTCATCAGCAGTTGCGCATGACCAGTTATATTTCCAGCCTGCGTCGCATGTTGCTTAACTGGCCGACTCCGCCGGAAAATCTGACCGAAGTGCTGAGCGTTTTGCTCGATGAATTGCGCAAGCCCGATACAGATAAATACAAACTGTCGAAAATTCTCCAGCACATTAAACCTCACGACACCTCGGATTTTCGTCATCAGGCATTCTGGCAGCGGTTACGTGACTTTTGCTGGCTGTATCTGCGCAGTGAACGCTGGCTGCGCCGTGTGGAAAATGCCAATGTGGCGGAAGCTGAAACACTCCAGCCGCCCAAAATCAGCCATCTTGCACAGCACACCGATACGCTGGAAGCCGCTTATAACGGCCTGCGCACCTTTTTGTGTATTGTGATTGGCTGCGCCTTCTGGATGAGCACACAGTGGGATTCAGGCGCGGGGGCGGTGGCGCTGACCGCAGTCAGTTGCGTGCTTTATTCTTCGACGGCCTCCCCTATCAGCAGCGTCACTCTGTTAATTAAATCGCTGGGCTTACTGTTTGTCGGCTGTTTTCTGCTCAAGTTCGGGCTGATGGTTCAGATCGACAACTTTTGGGTATTCTGCGCTTTCTTCCTGCCGATGCTGGTCACGATGCAGATGATGAAATTACAGTACAAACGTTATGCCGGTTTGTGGGGACAAATGATTGTCTTCATGGGATCGTTTTTAGCGGTCACTAACCCGCCGGATTTCGACTATCAGTCCTTTATGAACGACGGCGTAGCCAAGATTGCCGGTGTGATGCTGGCGGGTATCGCGTTTCAGGTCCTGAGGCCAAGTTCGGATAAGCGTAAAAGTCGCCGCATCATCCGCGCCCTGCGCCGCGATTTTATGGATCAGCTCAGCCGCAAACCTTCGCTAAGCCATTTCCAGTTTGAATCGCTGATTTACCACCGGATGAATCAGCTCAGTCAAAGTAAAGATCAGCTCTCCCGCACCTGGCTGCTGCGCTGGGGCGTAGTGCTGCTCAATTGCAGCCACATTGTCTGGCAGTTACGTGAATGGGAAACCCGTTCGGATCCGCTTTCCGCGGTGCGTGACGTGTGTATTCATTGCCTGAAAGGCGTCATGACAGAACGCGGGGTCAGCCACGAAAATCTGGATGCTACGCTGACGGAGCTACTGCGGATGAGCAATTCACTGGCGCATCACCCTGAACCGGCGGCGCGGGAACTTGCAGGTGTTATCTGGCGTCTCTATTGCTCACTGTCGCAATTGCAGCAGGCCATTTCTTCAGATGAGGGTCCTGCAGCGCCGGTGGTCACTGCCACCAAACCTGCCTGACCTTTCCGTGCTTAATGCTTCAGGCTGCGGATATGCAGCCTGAAGCAGACGCGATTAAGGAACGTCGTAGCCCAGAGCGGCTTTACGAATGCGGAACCATTGCTGACGGGTCATGTCCAGTGACAATGATTTACAGGCTGATTTCACACGTTCAATTTTACCCGAACCGATAATCGGCAGAGGCTGAGATGGCAGACGCATCACCCAGGCGTAAACCACCTGTTCGATCGTATCGGCACCGATTTCGTTTGCCACCGCCTGAAGCTCATCGCGCAGCGGCTGGAACTCTGCGTCGCTGAACAAACGACCGCCACCCAGAGAGGACCACGCCATCGGTTTAATACGCAATTGCTGGCAGAGATCTAAGGTGCCATCGAGGATCGCCGGCTGATGGATCGGGGAAATTTCCACCTGATTCGTCGCCAGCTGGAACGGCAGGCGTGACTGCAACAGGCTGAACTGAGCCGGAGTAAAGTTGGACACGCCGAAATGTTTCACTTTGCCGCTTTTATGCAGTTGCGTGAATGCCTCAGCCACTTCATCGGCATCCATCAGTGGATCAGGGCGATGGATCAGCAGCAAATCCAGATAATCGGTATGCAGATTACTTAGCGATTTCTCGGCACGTTCCACGATGTACTTTGTATCTGTAATGTAGTGACCGATTTTGTTATCAGGATTGGCTCGCGTCGCTATGCCACATTTACTGACCAGTTGCATTTTTTCGCGAAGGGAAGGCTTGAGTCGCAAAGCCTCGCCGAACGCGGCTTCGCACTGATAATCACCGTAAATATCCGCATGATCGGCCGTGGTGATGCCCAGCTCAATATGCTGTTCCATGAAGGCCAGAATCTGTTGCGGCGTCATGTTCCATTCCATCAGACGCCAGTAACCGCAAATCAGTTTTGAGAATACCGGACCTTGAGGAGAAATCGGGGTACGCGCTTCCATTTTGAATCCCTTAAGTTTTTGATTTTCGACCGACAGAATACACAACGCCTGCGGCGCTGTATTGATGCGGAGCGTAAGAATTACAAAGAAGCAGACAGCCGTCACGACGCTGGCGGCCGGGATGGAAAATCAGAACAATTCCGGTTGTTCCGGCAAAGGTTCATCGGGTTGCTTTCCGGCCCGCTGCTGACGTAAAAGGCGCTGCTGACATAAACGCAGGACATGACGTTTTTCCGTATCCGTCATTTTCATCCAGCCGAAACGTTCCTCACGGCTGCGCAGGCAACCGCGACAATAACCGCGTTCATCGGCCTGACATATGCCACGGCACGGACTGGGGATTTCGAAAAATTCAAGTTGCTGGGCCACGCGCCCTCCGCAAATAACGGTGAACTTTTATTCAAGACGTTTTCTGCACATCCTGCAAGAGGATCTGCAAAAAGGCACAGGGCGCGTAGTCAGGCAGAGGCCAGATACGATAGAAAGAGGCATTGCGAAACGATCGTGGAGCGGGAATTATGTTCCTTAATGCCATAACGATCAGTCCATTAAATCCGGAGTTATTCAAATGACCAAGCTTTTCACCCCCATTGTTGTCGGCAAAAATACATTGCCTAACCGTGTTTTTATGGCGCCCCTTACCCGCCTTCGCAGCATCGAACCAGGTGACATCCCTACCCCGCTGATGGGCGAATATTACGCGCAGCGCCACAGTTCCGGCCTGATCATTACCGAAGCTACTCAGGTTTCCTTCCAGGCGAAAGGCTATGCCGGTGCGCCGGGTCTGCACACGCCAGAACAAGTGGCTGCGTGGAAAAAAATCGTCGCAGGCGTGCATCAGAAAAATGGCCACATTGCGGTTCAGCTTTGGCACACAGGCCGAATTTCTCATAACAGCGTTCAGCCGGATAACCAGACGCCGGTTGCGCCTTCTGCTGTGAACCCTGAAACACGCACCAGCCTGCGCGATGAGCAAGGCCACGCCATTCGTGTCGATTGCCCGACACCGCGCGCACTGGAACTGAGCGAAATCCCGGGGATCATCAACGATTTCCGCCACGCAGCAGAATGTTCTGCCGAGGCTGGTTTTGATTACATTGAGCTGCATGCGGCGCACGGTTACCTGTTGCACCAGTTCATGTCTCCGGCATCTAACCTGCGTGAAGACGAATACGGCGGCAGCATTGAAAACCGTACCCGCCTGACGCTGGAAGTGGTCGATGCCGCTATCGGCGCTATCGGCGCAGACCGCGTGGGTATCCGTATTTCACCAATGGGTCCGTTTAACGGGCTGGATAACGGTGAAGATCAGGAGCAGGCAGCTATCTATCTGCTGGATGAGCTGAACAAACGTAAACTCGCTTATCTGCATATTTCTGAACCTGACTGGGCAGGCGGCAAACCGTACTCGGCTGAATTCCGCGCGGTGATCCGTGCTCATTATCAGGGCGTGATTGTCGGGGCCGGCGCTTATACCGCTGAAAAAGGCGAAGAACTTATCGAAAAGGGTTACATCGACGCTGTGGCTTTCGGTCGCAGCTATATCGCTAACCCGGATCTGGTTGAACGCCTGAGATCCCACGCTCCGCTTAACGATCCACAACCAGAAACCTTCTACGGCGGCGGTGCTCAGGGTTACACCGACTACCCGACGCTGTAATGATTAAAAAAGAGTAACACCATCCTTGCAGCAGAAGAGGCCCTCCTTCTGCTGCTTTTTTTGTTCAGGCCTTCAGCAACCGAGCGTCGTTTTACAGACAAACTGGTCTCTATCAGTTAGGCTTGAATCGATAATTCTCATCCTGCAAATAAAGAGGAACCTATGCGTTTACTCCATACCATGCTTCGTGTTGGCGATCTGCAACGCGCAATCAGCTTCTATACCGATGTGTTAGGCATGCGCCTGCTGCGCACCAGCGAAAACACTGAATACAAATACTCTCTGGCATTCGTCGGTTACACCGATGAAAGCGAAGGCGCAGTCATTGAACTGACCTACAACTGGGGCGTTGACAGCTACGACATCGGCACCGCTTACGGGCACATCGCTCTGGGTGTCGATAACGTGGCACAAACCTGTGATGACATCCGCAATGCGGGTGGCAAAGTGACCCGTGAAGCCGGTCCGGTTAAAGGCGGCTCCACCATTATCGCCTTCGTTGAAGATCCGGACGGTTACAAAATCGAGCTTATCGAATCCAAACATGCGGGCCAGGGTCTGGGCAACTGATCCCCCTGAATGCTGAAAGGGGCGCAAATGCGCCCTTTTTTATTGCCCAATTTTTGCCGCAGCCCTGCAACGGACGGCAAAATTTGTCATAATGCGCGCTGAATTCGATGAAGATAAGAAACTAATGGCCGAGAATAGTGACATTAACGCCCTGAGAGGCCGTTTTCGTGGTTTTTATCCGGTAGTCATTGATGTTGAGACTGCCGGATTTAATGCCCAAACCGATGCGCTGCTGGAAATTGCAGCAATCACATTGAAGATGGATGAGGACGGCTGGCTGCAAAGCGATGAGACCGTGCATTTCCACGTAGAACCTTTTGAAGGTTCGGTACTGGTGCCGGAAGCGCTGGCGTTTAACGGTATCGATCCGACCAACCCGTTGCGCGGCGCAGTCAGTGAATATGAAGCCCTCCACGAGATTTTTAAAGTCATCCGCAAAGGGATGAAAGAGCAAAACTGTAACCGCGCAATCATCGTGGCGCATAACGCGAATTTCGATCACAGTTTTCTGATGGCGGCAGCCGAGCGCGCCGGGTTGAAACGTAATCCGTTCCACCCTTTCGCCACATTTGATACTGCGGCGTTAAGCGGACTGGTGCTCGGGCAAACGGTGCTGGCAAAAGCCTGTATCAGCGCGGGAATGGTGTTTGACAGCAGTCAGGCTCACTCTGCACTGTATGACACAGAACGCACTGCTGAGCTGTTCTGTGAGCTGGTGAACCGCTGGAAGCGTCTTGGCGGCTGGCCGTTGCCCCTGACCGCAGAAGAAGCGGAAGACGAAACCGCGCAGCAGGAAAATCAGCAGTAATCCGTACGGCTGGCTGGATCCAGAGATAAAAAAAGAGCGACGCAATGTCGCTCTTTTTGTTTTCACCCTCCTCAAAGGACGGCGGCCTTCTTAGAATTACTCTTCAGAAGATTTATATTTTTCAGCAGTTTCTTTAATCAGCTGCTGCAGTTCGCCGCGCTGAAACATCTCAACCACGATGTCACAACCGCCGACCAGTTCACCATCAACCCACAGCTGCGGGAAAGTTGGCCAGTTAGCAAACTTTGGCATTTCTGCGCGGATATCCGGGTTCTGCAAAATATCAACGTAAGCAAAACGTTCGCCGCAGGCTGAAAGCGCCTGAACAGCCTGAGCGGAAAAACCGCAGCTTGGCAGTTTAGGAGAACCTTTCATGTAAAGCAGGATCGGGTTTTCAGAAACTTGCTTCTGAATTTTTTCAATAGTTGGAGTGGTCATTTCTTGCTTCCTCAAGCCGGTACAGGCTGTCACGGTCATTACTCTTCACGCGCGGCACCCAAAAACGGTGCGCAAACATAATACTTTCTATTGTAACGACGCCAGCCATCAGATAAAAACGCCATTTTTTGTGGGGTCTTTCTCAATACTGGCATTTTATTAAACAATTTTTGGCGGCTGCGCTGAACATCACATATTTAAAGATTCATCGAGAATAACATTTTTGCCGTACGACGATAATGTCAGATTTGCAAAATCGTATTCTTTATCTCAAATATTAAGCTGATGAAAAATGGTCATTTTTTTTACTTAAAATGGCGCTTATTTCGACATAAAAAAAGCTATTAACTTTTTCTCACAATATGATCTAGAATCGAGTCAATTCGTGCTTTTTTGTCGGGTTCTTTTAAGCAATACTCTGACATCCCTGATGTTTAACCCAACCACTCATGGTAACGAAGCTATGCGCTTACTGTTCACGCTTTTTGTGCTGCTCTTTACCCAGCTGTTTCTTAATATGGCTCATGCATCGCCACAGACCCGCGTCTCTGCCGATCAGCGGAAGAGTCATGTTAATTCCGTGACGCCGGAAGAACGGCGAAAGCGAAAGACAGTGGCGGCGAAAACCAGTAAAAAAACAAAAGTCGCACCGGTGACAGAGAAAAAGACTCAGGAAAAAGCATCAAAATCGAAGAAGGTCAGCAGCACCGAACTGGTCAAACGCAAGACAACTTCTGAGAAAAGCGTAAAAACGACCCGGGCCGAAAGCAAAAAAGAAAAAACACTCAGGACAACGCGGGCCGAGAAAAAGACAGATAAAGCCACTAAATCACGAGCGCTTGCCAAAAACAGCAGTGAAAAAATCAGCAAGAAAGAAGCGTATGGCCGACACCGCAAAGGCAAGAAGTTACGCGAAGAAGACACCAAACCTATTACGCTGAGTGCGACACATAAAAAACGCTATCAGCATGCACAACAAACGGCGATGACTAAGCTGATGCACCAGGTCGGCAAACCTTATCGCTGGGGAGGAACTTCTCCGAATACCGGTTTTGATTGCAGCGGTCTGGTCTATTACGCTTACAAAGATTTGATCCGCATTAAAATGCCGCGCACGGCAAACGAGATGTACCACCTGCGCGATGCAGCGCCGGTGAAACGTGGCGAACTTGAAAGCGGTGATCTGGTGTTCTTCAGAATCAACAACCGCGGCGCAGCGGATCATGTGGGTGTTTATGTTGGCAACGGCAAATTCATCCAGTCGCCAAGAACCGGTGAAGACATCAAAATCACCTCACTGGGCGACGATTACTGGCAAGACCACTATGTTGGCGCACGTCGGGTGATGACCCCAAAAACAATCCGATAATAAACAATTCGTTAAGTCTGAGGTTTCGCTAATCAGCCATTGAATAGCACTTAACGAAGAGTTTCTGCAGGGAAGAGTATCGGCGGTAACGGTCACTGCGTAAAATTGAAAAGGGCGATTCCTGTGAAAGGTATCGCCCTTTTTTGTTGCGTCTCACTACTGTCTCACTGCCAGATTAGTTCATCACTGCCGTGAAGCTGAAAGCGATAATCATGAGCAAAGCGCATACCGTGGTGATCAACGATAATTTCAGGTTGCTGTCCATCAAACCCCCTTTCGGATCAAGTTGTGGCGTTTCTTTTAGCCACACTAAATGTGTGCCAACGCATTTTCGCATAATTCACTTTTAAAATCCTCTGCTGAATGAAAATGTGAACATGACAATTTTACTTCCACTTTCATGCATTATAAGAGAAAATTGTCGGTTAACACGCCTGTGTGCCGGTCGATTTCACCCGAGAGCATTTCACGCCTCATTCTGAAGAATCCACCCAATGATTACACTGCCCTTTTAGATGTCCGCAGTGTAATCAACGCAAGCAAACGATTAACATAATGCTAACGTGCTGAAGCACGGAAGTTCAGGAGTCATTCTTTACATGGCAACGATTAAAGATGTCGCAAAGCGCGCTGGCGTTTCCACTACAACCGTGTCGCACGTCATCAATAAAACACGTTTCGTCGCCGAAGAAACCAGGGAAGCGGTGCTGCTTGCCATTAAAGAGCTACATTATTCTCCGAGCGCCGTAGCCCGTAGTCTTAAAGTGAATAACACCAAGACGATTGGTCTGCTGGCAACCTCCAGTGAAGCGCCCTATTTTGCCGAGGTGATTGAAGCCGTCGAGAACAGCTGCTTCTCCAAAGGCTATACGCTGATCTTGTGTAACTCGCACAACAATCTGGAAAAACAACAGGCCTATCTGCAGATGCTGGCGCAAAAACGCGTCGATGGTCTGCTGGTCATGTGCGCGGAATACCCTGACGAATTACTCAATATGCTTGAAGAGTATCGTTCGATTCCGATGGTGGTGATGGACTGGGGCGAAGCGCGTAAAAACTTCACCGACAGCATTATCGATAATGCTTTCGAAGGCGGTTATATGGCCGGACGCTATCTGATCGAACGCGGGCATCGTGATATTGGCGTGATCCCGGGACAGCTGGCGCGTAACACCGGCGGCGGTCGTTTCCAGGGTTTTGTCAAAGCGCTGACGGAAGCCAATATCCCGCTTCGCGAAGAATGGGTGGTTCAGGGCGATTTCGAGCCGGAGTCAGGTTATCAGGCGATGCATAAGATTCTGATGCAGAAACAACGCCCCACCGCCGTCTTCTGCGGGGGCGATGTCATGGCAATGGGCGCAATTTGCGCCGCTGATGAGCTCGGATTGCGCGTCCCGCAGGATATTTCGGTGATTGGTTACGATAACGTGCGTAATGCGCGGTACTTCTCTCCGGCACTGACGACCGTGCATCAGCCGAAAGAACGGTTGGGTGAGATGGCCTTTACTATGTTGCTCGACCGCATCGTCAGCAAACGTGAAGAATCACAGACCATCGAGGTGCATCCGAAACTGGTTGAACGTCGTTCGGTGGCCGATGGCCCGTACCGCGACTATCGCCGTTAATGCTTGCCTTTAATCTTACATAACGCCTGCTTTTGCAGGCGTTTAATTTCTCAGTCCCGCAGCCATTCACGGTTCATCGTTTCTGTATCACCCATATATTCCAGCAACCACGCCAGTGAAGGTGACGGATTGCTCTGGTCCCACGTCAGGCAACATGGGCTGTCAGGGAAGGTATTCTCCAGCGCCAGAACCTGCAATGTCTGCTGTTCAATGTGGTGGCTCACGCGATGTACCGGCATCATTCCTACGCATAAACCTTCACTCAGACATTCAAGCGCGCAGGTCCAGTCCGGCACAACCAGACGCCGCTGGTTATCAAGCGTCCAGGTATCACGCTTGGGCAACGTCCGCGAGGTATCTTCAAGACACAATGCGGGATAAGGCCTGAGCTGGTCATCACTGAGCGCACCCGGTAACTGCGCCAGCGGATGCTGCGGGCTGACCACGCAGTGCCAGTCCATAAACCCCATGTCGCGAAAACTGAAACGACCACCAACCGGTATCGCCCGCGTCGCACCGATTGCCACATCAGCACGTCCGTCAACCAGTGCGTCCCACACACCATTAAACACTTCGGAATGAATAATCAGTTCCGTATCAGGAAAATGACGATAGAAATCCAGCACCAGTCGCCGGGTTCTTGCCGGTTTAACAATTCTGTCGACAGCAATACGTAACTCGCCCCGCCAGCCGTTGGCAACCTGCTGACACTGGCGTCGTGTAGCTATCATTTTTTTTATCAGAACCCGCGCTTCATCCACGAAAACTTTGCCCGCTGGCGTTAAAACGACGTCACGGTGTCGACGTTCAAACAAGGGCACCGCCAGCCATTGTTCGAGCTGACGAACGGTGTAGCTGATGGCAGAAGGCACCCGATGTAGATCCTGTGCCGCCGCACTGAAGCTTCCGGTTCTTGCCACCGCATCAACGACTTCCAGAGCGTATTCTGACCACATATTTTAGCCTTCAATATTTTTGATAGCAGAGTGCAAATATTAACGTTTCACAACGCTGTTATCAAAGCGTTAAAATCTGCCTCCGAACAGATCCCTGCATCAAATCATCTGCAATAAATAAATTAACGAGATAATAATGAAACCCTCCTTTGGATTTATGCTCTATCTGGCTGGCCTGAGCATGCTCGGCTTTTTAGCCACAGATATGTACCTCCCTGCGTTCAGCGCAATGCAAACCAGCCTGATGACCAGTCCGGGAATGATCAGCGCCAGCCTGAGTATTTTTCTCGGCGGATTCGCCATCGGACAATTGCTGTGGGGACCGCTGTCAGACCGCATTGGCCGCAAACCGGTTTTACTGCTCGGTCTGATGCTGTTTGCCGTCGGCTGTCTGGGCGTGATTTGGGTCGAGAACGTGCGCGCCCTTCTGGCGCTGCGTTTCTTACAGGCCATGGGCGTCTGTGCAGCCGCAGTGACCTGGCAGGCAATCGTGGTGGACCGTTTTTCAGCGGATGTCGCTAAAAAAACCTTCGCCAGCATTATGCCTTTAGTGGCACTTTCGCCGGCGCTGGCGCCTTTGCTTGGCGCCTGGGTGCTCAACCATTTTGACTGGGAAGCGATATTTGCCCTGCTGACTGCAGTGGCCGCCTTGTTGCTTATCGCCACCTTCACGCTGCGGGAAAATAAGCCGGCAGAACACAAATCTGCCGACAAAGCGGGCTTTGGCACGTTGCTGAAATCGCGCGTTTACAGCGGTAATGTCATGATTTACGCCGCCTGCTCCGCCGGTTTCTTTGCCTGGCTGACGGGGTCGCCGTTTATTCTGAGCGATATGGGCTATTCGCCGGGCGTGATTGGCCTGAGCTATGTTCCGCAGACCATCGCTTTCCTGCTTGGAGGCTTCGGCTGCAGGTTGCTCATCAGCAAGTTAGATGGGAATAAAATTTTACCCTGGCTGCTGACAGGGTATGGCCTGAGTGTTGCGGGTCTGTTCTGTGTCGCCATGTTCACTGATGCCGGGTTGGTGAGCTTGTTGATCCCGTTCTGTTTCATGGCTCTGGTGAATGGCGCAATCTATCCAATTGTTGTGGCAAATGCATTAATGCCATTTCCTGCTAATACAGGGAAAGCGGCTGCGTTGCAAAATACCCTGCAATTGGGATTGTGTTTCCTCGCCAGTTTGCTGGTTTCCGCATTTATTGCGCAACCATTAATAGCGACAGTCACCACCATGCTGTCTACACTATTGTTGGTAGTTTTGGGCCGGTGGATGTCTGTGCGACACAAAAATCCGCAATATACTGAGCAAAAGTCGGAGCAGGAAGCCTGAGCAAGCTTTGAAAGTTAATCGTTATAATGACCATAAGTTACAATCACTTAATGGTCATTTTCATTCATGACGATTAACTATTGAGAATGCCTGCGGGCGAGCCTATACTCAACAAAACCCAATAAAATAGCATTTTTACAAAACTTTTATTACATACTTAAGCCGGACGCGAGGAATGCGTCACACTATTTTTCCTAGTACGTTTTTCAAGGATGATTTTCCTGCGCGACTTGTGCCCGCAGGCGTTCTTCTAAATTTCCTCTGTTGGTGTCGGATATCGGACGAGGCGCTAGTCGTCTGTTCTCATAAAGACCTGCAAAAAATAGCCTTTGCTTTTCCCGGCAGGTTAATAAATCAGAAGAGAAAGTGATGGAGAAGCTATGAGTTCATCGTGTATAGAAGACCTAAGCATTCAGGATAATCAGTGGTATCGGATAGCCAGTGAAATGCTGGCAATGGCAGACATCCAGGTAAATGGTAATCGCCCTTTCGACCTTAAAGTAAAAAACACTGACTTTTTTAAGCGTGTTTTACAGGAAGGTTCTCTGGGTCTGGGTGAAAGCTATATGGATGGTTGGTGGGAATGCGACCGCCTTGATATTTTTTTCCAGCGTGTTCTCCGTGCAGGTTTGGAAAATAAACTGCCCCACCATTTTAAAGACACTCTGCGGGTAGCCGCGGCACGCCTGACCAATTTGCAATCGCGTAAACGTGCATGGATTGTCGGCAAAGAGCATTATGATCTGGGCAACGATTTATTCACACTGATGCTCGACCCGTATATGCAATATTCCTGTGGCTACTGGAAAGAAGCAACAACGCTGGAAGAAGCGCAGGAAGCAAAACTCAAAATGATCTGCGATAAACTGCAATTAAAACCGGGGCAGCGTTTGCTCGATATTGGTTGCGGCTGGGGTGGATTGTCAGAGTTTGCGGCACGCAATTATGGTGTCAGTGTCGTTGGTGTCACTATTTCCGCAGAACAACAAAAGCTCGCGCAAAAAAGATGTGAAGGACTGGATGTCACCATCCTCCTACAGGATTACCGTGACCTCAACGATCAGTTTGACCGGATTGTCTCGGTCGGGATGTTCGAGCATGTCGGTCCGAAGAATTACCAGACATACTTTAATGTCGCCAAACGTAATATCAAACCTGACGGCATTTTCCTGCTGCACACTATTGGTTCTAACAAAACAGATCTTAACGTCGACCCGTGGATTGATAAATATATCTTCCCGAACGGCTGCCTGCCTTCTGTTCAGCAAATTGCGCAAACCAGCGAATCTTTGTTTGTCATGGAAGACTGGCACAATATCGGCGCGGATTATGACCGTACACTGATGGCGTGGCATGAACGTTTCCAGAAACACTGGCCTGAACTGGCAGAAAAATATGGCGATCGTTTCCACCGCATGTTCACGTATTATCTCAATGCCTGCGCAGGGGCATTCAGGGCTCGTGATATTCAGCTCTGGCAAGTGGTATTCAGTCCTGAAGGCGTTGACGGCGGAATGCGCGTTCCACGTTAATCCCCTTTGACAGCAACTGAACGACATAAAAAAACCGGACCTGAAAGTCCGGTTTTTCTTTTTGCAGTCTCTGCGAAATCTGGATGGAAATGATGTTATTCAGACTTCTCGATCATGGCTTGCGCGGTAGCAATTGCAGCTTCACGGCTGGCCAGAACGCGTTCGACCGTATCGACA
Organism: Rahnella sp. JUb53; assembly: GCF_004346065.1. NCBI lineage: Bacteria > Pseudomonadati > Pseudomonadota > Gammaproteobacteria > Enterobacterales > Yersiniaceae > Rahnella > Rahnella sp. JUb53. The sequence goes on along the minus strand of NZ_SLYT01000001.1, from coordinate 325,115 downwards.
ATGGCCTGAGTCTGCGGGTCGATTTCGATATTGATTTTATCGCCCAGACGTTTAGTCCCCAGCGTGGTGCGTTGCAACGTTTCCGGAATTAAATGTACGCAGAAACGGGTACGGGTGACTTCGCCGACGGTCAGACTAATACCATCAATGCCGATATAACCTTTATGTAATACATACTTCATCAGATCTTCATGTGGCATACGGAACCAGATCTGCCGGTTATTTTCTGACGTCAAAATCTTCGCCACTTCTGCGGTACAAATAATATGTCCCGACATCAGATGGCCGCCGATTTCATCATTGAAACGCGCAGCACGTTCCAGATTCACAGAGTCGCCGACGTTGAGATCATCCAAATTGGTCAGACGAAGCGTTTCTTTGATCAGGTCGAAGCTGACCAGGTCGCCATTGACCTCTGTCACCGTCAGGCAGCAACCATTATGTGAAACAGAAGCGCCCAGTTCCAAATTGTCGAGCATATCTTCCGGCATGCGAACAACGTGGGTTCTGAAATTAGGTTTTTCGTCGATCGATACGACCGTTCCGGTTCCCTGAACAATTCCGGTAAACATAGTCTTTCCTCAATTCATAAGTCTGCTGTATTAAAAACGAAACTCTTGTCAGTTTGCCGCAGATTTAATGGAAAGCCAAATCTTCACGGGCAGAAATAGCACCCTCTGCTTTCATTTCATTATTTAACCGCTTGTTAACAGCTTTATTTGCTTAAAAATACCGACAATGTACAATCTTCGGACTATTTCCCACTCTTTATTGCCACCCTTCGTGGCGTTTTTTATTCAGTATAATCAACGAAAAAAGGTGTATCTGTGCAGAAGTACCTTGCAGAGGCGCGGATTTTATTAGCGCTTGCCATTCCGGTCATCCTTGCGCAAATCGCTCAGACTTCCATGGGCGTTGTCGACACCATAATGGCCGGTTCGGTCAGTGCCACGGACATGGCCGCCGTCGCCGTCGGGACCTCCATCTGGTTGCCCGCGATCTTATTCGGACATGGTTTGTTACTGTCCCTGACGCCAACCATCGCGCACTTAAACGGTGCCGGTCGTCGCGACAAAATTGGTCATCAGGTTCAGCAGGGATTCTGGCTGGCCTCCGGCGTGTCCGTGCTGGTCATCGCCGTACTCTATCAGTGCGACCATATCCTCGGCCTGATGCACAATATTGATCCGGAGCTGAAAGAAAAGGCTGTCGGTTATTTGCATGCCATCATGTGGGGCGCTCCGGGTTATTTGTTCTTCCAGGTGCTGCGCGACCAGTGTGAAGGCTTGTCCAAAACCAAGCCGGGGATGGTATTTGGCTTTATCGGTTTACTGGTGAATATTCCCGTTAACTATATTTTCATCTACGGTAAATTCGGCGCGCCTGCCCTTGGCGGTGTCGGCTGCGGCGTCGCCACGGGCACCGTCTACTGGGTAATGTTCTTTATGATGCGATTTTATGTCCGTCATAACCGTGCCCTGCGTGACACTCAGCCTGTTTCGCGTTTTGCCAAACCCGACTGGGCGACACTACGCCGTCTTTCACAACTCGGCCTGCCGATTGCACTGGCATTATTCTTCGAAGTCACGCTGTTCGCTATCGTGGCCCTGCTGGTTTCTCCGCTGGGGATCGTGGCCGTGGCCAGCCATCAGATAGCCCTTAACGTCGGCTCACTGATGTTTGTCGTACCACTTTCACTCGGTGTGGCAGCGACAATTCGGGTGGGTTCAAAGCTTGGGGAATCTTCCGTTGAAGGTGCGAAAGTCGCCGCTTATACCAGTATCGTGACCGGTATTCTCATGGCCTGTTGCACCGCGACGACGGCGATTTTGTTCCGTGAACACATTGCCGCGCTGTATAACGACAGCCCGGAAGTGGTGATGCTGGCCTCGCACCTGCTTATTTTTGCGGCGTTATTCCAGATTTCAGACGCCATCCAGGTGATTGGCAGCGGCATTCTGCGCGGCTATAAAGATACACGCTCTATCTTCTATATTACGTTCATCGCCTATTGGGTGCTGGGACTGCCGGTCGGTTACATGCTGGGCCTTACCGATTTGCTGGTGCCGAGAATGGGACCAAGTGGTTTCTGGTGCGGATTTATTCTGGGACTGACCTTTGCGGCGCTAATGATGACCTTGCGCATGCGCTGGTTGCAGAAGCAACCGTCCTACACAATTTTGCAAAAAGCCGGTCGCTGATCCTCTGCTCTTGCCCACGCGCTGAAATTATCTCCTGGAAGCGCGTGGTTTTTAGGGTCTGCATAGTGGCTGTTATGCCTAAAAAAACAACGCAATGCGCATTAGCTCGACAGTCACGCACAATATGACAGGAAAATGTCTTTTTTCCCTTGCCAGTATTCAGAGAGGTCGTTAATATTCGTCCCCGTCGCCAACACTGGCTGACAAACAGAAAAACGATGCGTCCGTAGCTCAGTTGGTTAGAGCACCACCTTGACATGGTGGGGGTCGGTGGTTCGAGTCCACTCGGACGCACCAATTTTCTCGCAGTACCGTTGCATGATGTGCGTCCGTAGCTCAGTTGGTTAGAGCACCACCTTGACATGGTGGGGGTCGGTGGTTCGAGTCCACTCGGACGCACCAAAGCAACGTTCTCTCTTTCCTACCTGATGTAAACCTGATTCGCCTCCCAACACTAAAATCCCTGAACGTTCTGCCTGCTTTTCTTCAGTGCTCTTCGATGACATGTGTTTGTATTTTTTTACGATTATTTGTTACTTGTGTTATTTGCGATCGCGCGGTGAAAAAAATGTTGTGACCTGCTGACTGATACGCTGCCCGCATTGATTGAATTCAAAACAACGTTCCGATATCTCTCCTAAGCTTGCGCAACATCACGTTTTTTATTTGGTTTCCCAACCCGTTCCCCTCTATAATACGCATCGTCTCTTCGATTGAATGGTTTCAGCCCCTTGATCTGTCGATATCGCCCCAATAAAAGCGTGACTACTCCAGTAGCGATGATAAATCGCACAAATCGCTATGCTTTGGCTGAACTTACTACACCATTCCTTTCACAGTCTTCTACGCTTAGTAATGATTTGATTCAACCAGGCACCATCTCAATTCCGCGCGGGCAGCTCTGCTGTCAGGCAAACACTTTTCCATTCCATCACAACTTGTAGATAAAATCGTCATGAAAAAGACCAAAATTGTTTGTACCATCGGCCCGAAAACCGAATCCGAAGAAATGCTGACCAAACTGCTTGATGCAGGCATGAACGTTATGCGTCTGAACTTCTCCCACGGTGATTATGAAGAGCACGGTCAGCGCATCCAAAATATCCGCAACGTGATGGCGAAGACCGGTCACAAAGCGGCAATTCTGCTGGACACCAAAGGTCCTGAAATCCGCACCATGAAACTGGAAGGCGGCAAAGACGCTTCTCTGGTTGCGGGTCAGACGTATACCTTCACCACTGATCAAAGCGTTATCGGTAACACCCAGCGCGTAGCCGTGACCTATCAGGGCTTCGCAGCTGACCTGAAAATCGGCAACACCATTCTGGTCGATGACGGCCTGATCGGTATGGAAGTGACTAACGTCACTGAAACCGAAGTGACCTGTAAAGTGCTGAACAACGGTGACCTGGGCGAGAACAAAGGCGTTAACCTGCCTGGCGTTTCTATCGCCCTGCCAGCGCTGGCAGAAAAAGACAAACGTGACCTGATCTTCGGTTGTGAGCAAGGCGTTGACTTCGTCGCGGCTTCCTTCATCCGTAAACGTTCTGACGTTCTGGAAATCCGCGAACACCTGAAAGCACACGGTGGCGAGCACATCCAGATCATCTCCAAAATTGAAAACCAGGAAGGCCTGAACAACTTCGACGAAATCCTCGAAGCTTCTGACGGCATCATGGTTGCCCGTGGCGACCTGGGCGTAGAAATCCCGGTTGAAGAAGTTATCTTCGCGCAGAAGATGATGATTGAGAAATGTAACCGTGCACGCAAAGTGGTTATCACCGCTACGCAAATGCTCGATTCCATGATCAAAAACCCACGCCCTACCCGCGCTGAAGCAGGCGACGTCGCTAACGCCATCATCGACGGCACCGACGCTGTCATGCTGTCTGGTGAAAGTGCGAAAGGTAAATACCCGCTGGAAGCTGTGACTATCATGGCCACCATTTGTGACCGTACTGACCGCGTAATGCAAAGCCGCATCGATGGTCAGAACGACAACCGCAAACTGCGTATTACTGAAGCCGTTTGCCGCGGTGCGGTAGAAACTGCTGAGAAACTGGATGCGCCACTTATCGTTGTTGCAACCAGCGGTGGTAAATCTGCTAAAGCTGTGCGTAAATACTTCCCGCATGCCACTATCCTGGCTCTGACCACCAATGAAATCACAGCACGTCAGTTAATCCTGACCAAAGGTGTTGTGACTCAGTTGGTGAAAGAAATTGCCTCTACTGATGATTTCTACCGTATCGGTAAAGAAGCCGCTATCGAAAGTGGTCTGGCTCAGAAAGGCGACATCGTAGTGATGGTTTCTGGCGCACTGGTTCAGAGCGGCACAACAAATACTTCATCGGTGCATGTTGTTTAATTAAAAACGTGACCAGAAGCATTAATGAACGCCGCGATAAGTGGCGTTTATTTATTCAAAAAGTATCTTGCTTCATAAAAAGTGCGAAAAGCGGTAGTAGCATAATTGGGATAAGTCCCATGGAATACAGCTGTTTTCGCTGCAATTTTTAACTTTTTCGAAAAAAAAGATGCTTCTTTGAGCGAACGATCAAAATATAGCGTTTACCGACAAAAAATTATTCTCATTAGAAAATAGTTTGTGTAATACTTGTAACGCTACATGGAGATTAACTTAATCTAGAGGGTTTTATAATGAATCGCACTAAACTGGTACTGGGCGCTGTAATCTTGGCTTCAACTATGCTGGCTGGTTGTTCAAGCAATGCTAAAATCGACCAACTGTCTTCAGACGTTTCTACTCTGAACTCTAAAGTTGACCAACTGAGCAACGACGTGAACGCAATGCGTTCTGACGTTCAAGCAGCTAAAGACGATGCAGCTCGCGCTAACCAACGTCTTGACAACCAAGCTCACGCTTACAAGAAGTAATATTTACTTCTCTAGTTCAATGGCGCACTCAGTGCGCCATTTTTTTTGCCTGCAATTTTATCCGCCCCTACCTTCTTTCAACGCACCTACCCTTCATCAACACTCATTCCTAAAACACTCTCTATGGCACCTCCGAACGACTGACATAAAAAAAGGAGCCATGATGGCTCCTTCAGTGAAGATCGCTTCTGAAACGTTTTTGTAACGTTTACTGCGCGCTTGCGGTTGTCACATCAGATTGTTGTGCTGAAGCTGCCGTCTGCGGCTCATTAACAGGTGATGGCGTATCTGTTGCTTTATCACCCACACTCACCACGACAGGCATACCGGAGCGGCGGGTAATCGCCTCTTTCACCATTGCAGCATTAGTCTCATCGTTCCTGATGAATTTCTTCATTGCTGCAGTCAGCGGAATCGGTTTAGTCTGCGGATCATCCTTTTCTGTATGCGACAAAGGTTGATGCACTTCGATGTAACGCTTACCGTCCGGCTCCACGTCATATTTGATTGGCTGATTCACAATCTGCACGCGGGTTCCTTTTGGGACTGAGTTAAACAGCGCTTCGATATCGTCCGGACGCAGACGAATACAGCCGGAACTCACGCGCATTCCAATACCAAAGTTGGCATTGGTACCGTGGATCAGATACTGCCCTGTTCCGGCCGACAGACGCATCGCAAAAAGTCCCATCGGGTTATCCGGACCAGCAGGTACCATTCCCGGCAACGTAATGCCGTCTTTCAGATACGCTTTGCGGATGTTGGCCGTCGGCGTCCACGTAGGGTTAGGGATTTTCTGGCTAACGGAGGTGACCATTTCAGGCGTATTACGACCCAGCTGGCCAATACCAATCGGATAGACGATGACTTTATCCTCGCCTTTCGGATAGTAGTACAGACGCAGCTCTGCCAGATTCACCACGATGCCTTCACGTTTCGTGTCAGGTAACAGCATCTGTGAAGGGATAGTCAGTACGGTTCCCGCTTTCGGCAGATAAGGATCCGTGCCGGGATTGGCTTCCAGCATAGCGATCAGGCCAATCTGATATTTGGCTGCCACGTCTTCCAGCGGTTTGCCGTCATTTGGCACCACATAAGTCGTGTTTTCGCCAATCAGGCGGCTATTATCCGGCGGCAAAGGGTATTCTGCTGCACTTGCGGTCATGGAATGGGTTGCCACAAACGTGCCAACTAACATTGCCAGAAGGGGTAATGCGCGTCTCATACTCAGTCCTTTTTCGGCCTGCGCTCAGACAATCTGAGGCAAGACATTATCTCGTCTGGTAATACTAGCAGCGCAGAATCCTGTGGCAATCAAACCACAGAAAATCAGAAAGTTACCGAAAGGGAGTCAGGCGAAAACGACAAAGATAGTGAATTGAAAAATCAGGCTAAAAATGAATAGCAAAAGGCAGAACGGAGAATTTGCTTTGCTCATTAGCAGACAATTCCTAATGAGCAAAGCAGCACTGCAGGGGCTGAATTAAGACAGCTCAGCAGCCTTAGCGCGAATCGAGCGGATCATCGCTTCTAACCCTTGCGAGCGTGAAGGCGTCAGATGCTGGCTCAGTTCCAGCTCCGTGAAGAACGGACGCACATCCAGCTCTACCACATCACGCGGAGTCAGACCCTGATAAAGGCTGAACACGATCGCCACCAGACCTTTCACGATGGCAGCATCACTGTCACCCTCAAAAGTCAGCGCACCATTTTCATCGGTACGCATCACAATCCACACCTGGCTCTGGCAACCGGAAATCAGGTTTTTATCCTGACGATGTTCTTCCGCCAAAGCCGGTAACTGGCCACCCAGTTCGATCACGTAGAGATACTTCTCTTCCCAGTTCGGGCACCGGGAAAAGTTTTTGACTAACTTATTTTTATCGGGCAAAGCCATAACAACATCCTGATCAAGGCTGGCGGGATTACCCCAACAGCCGGTGAATACGTTGCAGTCCTGCGACCAGACGGTCGACTTCTTCACGGGTATTGTACATCGCGAGCGATGCGCGGCACATAGCCGGCACACCGTAGAAGGACATTAACGGCATCGCACAGTGATGACCGGTGCGAATGGCAATACCATATTGGTCAAGGAAGCTGCCGACATCATAGGCATGGTGTTTACCCAGATTGAACGCAATCACTCCAGCACGCGTCGCCGGGCCATAAATCTGAATATCCGGCACCTGCTCCATCGCTTTCAGCGCGTAAGCCATCAGTTCCTGTTCATAAGCGTGGATATTCTCAAGACCCAGTTCAGTCACATATTCAATGGCGGCGCCCAGCCCCATGATACCGCCGGTGTTTGGGGTACCCGCTTCAAAGCGCCAAGGAGCAGCGGCAAAGGTCGTCCCTTCGGTCAGACTGACATGCTTGATCATCGAGCCGCCGCCTTCCCAGGGTGGCATTTGATCCAGCAACGCTTTGCGACCGTAAAGAATACCGATACCGGTAGGTCCGTAAAGTTTGTGCCCGGACCAGACATAGAAATCACAACCCAGCGCCTGAACGTCAACCGCGTGATGCATCACCGCCTGCGCGCCATCCACCAGAACGGTCAGCCCTGCGGCTTTCGCCTGAGGAATGATTTTTTCGATCGGGTTAACGGTGCCCAGCACGTTAGAAACATGCGCCAGCGTCAGCAATTTAGTGCGCGGCGTGATCAGGGATTCAAGCTGCGAAAAATCCAGTTCGCCTTGCGGCGTCAGGTGCCAGACATCAATGTGCAGATCACGTTCTTTCGCCAACATCTGCCATGGCACGATGTTCGCGTGGTGTTCCATTTCGGTCAGAATGATATGGTCGCCGGGCTGTAAAAACTCACGCCCCCAGGTATTGGCGACCAGGTTAATGGCTTCCGTGGAACCTTTCACGAAGACAATTTCTTCTGCCGACGCAGCATTCATGAATTGTGCGGCCTGCGTGCGGACGTTTTCCATCTGCTCGGTGGCTTCCGCGCTCATGGTATGAATGCCGCGGTGAACCGCAGCATAACCTTGCTCGAAGAAAGACATTTCACGTTGAATGACCTGACGCGGTTTCTGTGCGCTGGCCGCGCTGTCAAGGTAGGCCAGCGGCTGGCCGTTAACTTCACGGCTCAGCACAGGGAAATCGCTACGTACTCTTTCCAGTGGAAAACTCATTACTTACCTCGATTTAGCCGGCCTGCAATACGGGCAATGACGACTTCACGCAGGGTTTCATTCTCAATGGCTTCCGTCAGTTCAGCGGCAAAAGCAAAGATGATCATTTGCTGAGCATCCTGACCGCTGATCCCACGGGTACGCAGATAGAAAAGCTGTTCGTCGTCGATACGACCCACAGTAGCACCGTGGCTGCACTTCACATCATCGGCATAAATTTCCAGCTGCGGTTTGGTATCAACCTCAGTGTGTTTGCCCAGCAACAAGTTGTTGTTGGTCATTTTGCCGTCGGTTTTCAGTGCGTGCTGCGCCACTTTGATCATGCCGTTGAAAATCGCTTTAGCACGATCGTTCACGATCACTTTATGCAACTGGTTGCTGTTGCAATAACCTTTGTTGTGTTCCAGATAAGTACGGGTATCAGCAATCTCAGAATCAACCGGCAGAACCAGACTGTTAATGTTGAGTTCGCTGTTTTCACCGTTCAGCTGCGCACTGGTGTTATTACGGGTCAGACCCGCTCCCAGCAGGAAACTGTGGCTGGCAACACGCGCATCGCGACCAATAACCAGATCGTTATGCGAGAAATGGAAACTTGCCTGGCTTTCAAAGGCCAGTTTGTAATGCGTGAAATCGGCATTATCGCCCACATTCACCGTCATACGTGCGCCGGTGAAATGGCCGTGATCGTTCAGGCTGAGATAATGTTCGATCACTTCTGCATTCGCACCGCCCTCAATCGCCAGATGATAGCGATGATGCACGGTGTTCATTTCGCGTGACTGGTCACGACCGCTGCTCAGATGTAAAAGATACAGCGGCTTCTCGGCCTGCTTGCCCGCGGGCAAACGTACAGATAGGGAATCTTGCGCCAGACTTTCGGTCAGGTGCAAAAACACTTCTGACTGAATCGGATCAGGCAACGTCTGTTGCGCCGCCGGGCTCAGTTTTTCAATTTCAAAAGCACCGGTATCTGAATCACTGAGATCCGCATCGAAACGGCCATCAATGAATACCAGACGGTAGCAATCCACTGGCAGCGCCAGCGATTTAACCTGTTCAACAGTCAGTGCCTGTTGCTGCGGAGCAAAGAACTGATTACCCAGCAGTGAAGAAACCGGAGTGTACTTCCAGTCTTCCAGTTTTGCGTGCGGGAAACCCAGGCGCAGCACCTGTTGCCAGTGTGCATGAGCGTGAGTGGATTGTTCACCGCCACGGCTTTCAAAAAGACGGTAAAGCTGCTGCATGGCGTGCGAACTGCCCGCCGCAGGTGCATTACTCTTCGTCGGTAAGCCAGCCATAACCCTGCTCCTCTAACTGTTTAACCAAGGTGAAATCGCCGGATTTAACAATGCGGCCCTGATACAGAACGTGCACGTAGTCAGGCTTGATGTAGTCGAGGATACGCTGGTAGTGGGTTACGATAACGAATGAACGTTTACCGTCACGCAGTGTGTTAACACCGTCAGAAACGATTTTCAGGGCATCGATATCCAGACCGGAGTCGGTTTCATCCAGGATGCACAGATTTGGCTCAAGGGCTGCCATTTGCAGAATGTCGTTACGCTTTTTCTCACCGCCGGAGAAACCAACGTTCACTGAACGGGTCAGCAAATCGGCAGGCATTTTCAGCATTTCGATTTTTTCTTCGATGAAATCAGCGAAGTCAAAACGGTCCATTGGTTCCTGTCCGCGGTATTTACGCACTGCATTTACCGCAGTTTGCAGGAAGAAATGGTTAGTCACACCGGGAATTTCCACCGGATACTGGAAAGCCATAAAGACGCCTTCACCAGCGCGGTCTTCCGGAGCGAGTTCCAGCAAATCTTTACCGTTGAAGATTACGGAGCCGTCGGTGACTTCGTAATCTTCGCGGCCAGCCAGTGTCGCGGAGAGCGTACTTTTACCTGAGCCGTTCGGGCCCATGATGGCGTGTACTTCACCCGGTTTGATCTCCAGATCAAGGCCTTTCAGAATTTCCTTTTCTTCGACACGGACCTTCAAATTCTTAATGCTTAACATACGTATCCTTGAGTTTGCGCCAGCGCGCTCTTAATTCTGTTTATGCTTTGACTGTGCTGAACTAAAACCTGCCCGGTGCTGACGTCACACCACGCTACACCGGCAGGAAAAACGTCGGCGAATTAACCGACGCTATGTTCAAGACTGATGGCCAGCAGTTTCTGTGCTTCGACAGCGAACTCCAGCGGCAGCTCGGAAAAGACATCTTTACAGAAACCGTTAACAATCATGGAAATCGCGTCATCTTCGCTGATACCACGTTGCAGACAGTAGAACAGCTGGTCATCGCCGATTTTTGACGTTGTGGCTTCGTGTTCCAGCTGCGCAGTATTGTTACGCACTTCGACATACGGGAAGGTATGCGCTGCGCTGTCCGCGCCAATCAGCATCGAGTCACACTGCGTAAAGTTACGCGCATTTTCTGCACTTGGCAGGATCTTAACCAGACCGCGATAGCTGTTCTGGCTGTGACCCGCAGAGATACCTTTAGAGATGATGGTCGACTTGGTATTTTTACCAATGTGGATCATTTTGGTGCCGGTATCCGCCTGCTGTTTGCCGCTGGTCAGTGCAACCGAGAAAAATTCACCGATAGAGTTATCGCCTTTGAGAATAACGCTTGGGTATTTCCAGGTGATCGCTGAGCCGGTTTCAGACTGCGTCCAGGACATTTTCGAACCCGCGCCTTCGCACAATGCGCGTTTGGTCACGAAGTTCAGAATACCGCCGCTGCTGTCTTTGCTGCCGGAGAACCAGTTCTGGACAGTGGAATATTTCACTTCCGCGTCTTTGTGCAGAATCACTTCCACAACCGCGGCGTGCAGCTGGTAGGTATCACGAACTGGCGCCGAACACCCTTCGATGTAACTCACGTAACTGCCTTCATCGGCAATCAGGATAGTACGTTCAAACTGGCCGGTTTTCGCCGCGTTGATACGGAAATAAGTCGACAGTTCCATCGGACAACGCACGCCTTTTGGCACATAGACAAAGGTACCATCAGAAGCAACGGCAGCATTCAGTGCGGCGAAGAAGTTATCCTGCGCAGGCACCACAGTACCGAGGTATTTGCGCACCAGATCAGGGTATTCGTGAATGGCTTCGCCGAATGAGCAGAAAATCACGCCTGATTCCGCCAGCTTTTCACGGTAAGTCGTGGAGACAGAAACGGAGTCAAAAATTGCATCGACCGCCACTTCTTTACCTTCACGAACCGGAACACCCAGCTGCTCAAAGGCTTTTTCTACTTCACTGGTGAGGTAGTTTTTATTGTCAAGAGCGCCGTCAAGCGCAGGAATGCTGTGAGAATTTTCCGGAGGCTGCTGTGTGGCGCCAGGCTGAGAACCACAGGTATCATCGCAGCTGCCACATGATGGCGCGGAATAATAGCTGTAATCCTGGTAATCAAGAGGCGTGTAATACGCTTTGAGCCAGTGCGGTTCTTCCATTTTCAACCAGGCATGATAAGCCTGCAGACGGAACTCCAGCATCCACTCAGGCTCATTACGCTTCGCGGAAATGGCACGCACCACATCTTCGTTGATGCCTGATGCTAATTCATCGGTTGCAAGCTGGGTAAAGAACCCTTCTTTATAGTTCGTTCCCTCGCCGACCCAAGACTGCACATCATCTGGAATTTCTACGTTGCTTCGTGACATGTTGGTTACATCGCTTTGTTTACAATAATCTTAAAAACTGAAAGCCGTTTCTTACAGGCCGAAACTTTCGCCACACCCGCAGGCATGCTGAGCTTTAGGATTATTGAATTTAAATATCTGATTCAGTCCTTCACGGACAAAATCTACCTCAGTTCCGTCGATGAAAGGCATGGCCTTCAGCGGAACAAACAGCAAAGCGCCGTCATGTTCAAACACCAGATCATCACTGGCTGGTTGTTTGGTTAAATCCAGAACGTAGCCAAAGCCGGCACAGCCCGATTGTTTCACCGAGAGCTGGAGACCTTTAACGTCAGGATCCTGCGCCATCAGAGTATTAATCTGTTTTGCGGCAGAATCAGTCAGGCTCACACCTTGCCATACGTTGTCGTCTAAAGAGAAAGAGCCGACAGTTTCAGTTTGCATCTGTCTTACCTCGTAATTTTACGGTCATAGACAAGACCTATTGTCTCTATTCTAGTGATAACAGGTACCACTTCAACCTCTTGTTTTAAGAGGGTATAGCGATTGCCCATGAGGAAAGTCGCTCAATGTGCATCGGGTTAACACCTGGTCGCTGGCGGGTCTTGAACACCGCAACCATCAACTGATTGAATAAATTGTCAATTTTTTGTTAAAAATTAAAATTAACCTTATAAACATTGCGGGTTAATAGCTTTCATTGTTTCTATTATAAAACATTCATCGGAAATGCCTATTTATGAATTCGCCACAACCGAAAAAATTAAAGCTCTTTTTGCTTATCTGCTTTCGCACAACAAAATGAAAAAAACCCGATGAAAACGTTGATCCGGTCATTTTTTGCCAATATGATGGTCATTCTTTGATAATGATTATCATTCAGATAACCCGGAATACTGAGAATGGCTCAATCGGTAAATGCGTGGTTGCAAGGCAAGATCGACGAATACAAATCGAATGTCCGCGATGCCACAGTGGATTTCTACATGGCTGATGCGGCCTTACGACGTCCTGATGCACATTTATGTCAGCTCAAACGCTTCAACAACATTTGTCTGGAAATGGCTAACCTGTGCCTGCAAAACGGCGATGATCACAGCTATCTGCATGCGCTATGCAAATTGCACAACCGCCTGATTCTGGAAATCAACAGTGTTGTCCGCTGTGAGCTCTTTCGTGTTCAGAGTTATCATTTTGCGCGGCATACGTTAAAACTCATTTGTCAGTATTATGCCATGATGGGCATCTGGGAAAAAGCAACGGCATTTCAAACTGACTTTGCGAAACGCGTCCCTTTCCAGCTTTGACTTAATTTCAATGTGTTACGCCATTTTTAAGCCAAATAAAAAGGCGGACACATGATTAATGTATCCGCCCTTCTCTGAAACACGACTCAAGATAACTGAGGAATCAAGATAACTGACAGGGCCTGTCTCAGTGATCAATCACCATCGTGGTCAGCCTCGACACGCAGCAAAGATTTCCTTTCTCATCAAAAATTTCGATTTGCCAGACCTGGCTGCGGCGCCCGGCGCGCAATGCATGACACACACCGCGCACATGTCCCTCGCGTGCTGAGTGCATATGGCTGGCGTTAATCTCCACGCCGACCACCGTCTGGCTGCCTTCGCAACACAAATAGCCTGCCATCGATCCCATGGTTTCCGCCAGAACCACCGATGCCCCGCCATGCAGCAGGCCAAAAGGTTGTGTCGTGCGGCTGTCCACGGGCATGGTCGCCTCGAGAAAATCCTCGCCCAGCTGGGTAAATTCTATCCCCACATGCCCGACCATACATCCCTGACTGCGCTCATTCAGCGCGTCCAGCGTGGTACTGCGTTTCCAGAGTGACATAAAGCTTCCTTAATGGTCAGGGAATGATTTCCAGCAAGGCCTGTAACGGATGGCGGACACCGTTACCCTCAATACGCTTAACCTGACTACGGCATGAATAACCGGTTGCCAGACAGCGCTGGCGCGGCAACCGCTGCAAAGAGGTATGCCAGGATAGCTCGTAAATCCCCAGAGAATTCTCAAGATTTTTAGTTTCATGGCCGTACGTCCCGGCCATTCCGCAGCAGCCGACACTGACGTTTTCCAGCTTCGCGCCATAGCGGGCAAAAATATCACCCCATTGCTTGCCGCTGTTTGGCAACGCCGTACTTTCCGTACAGTGACCAAACAGATACCAGGATTCGCCGCTTTGCTGCTGTGCCGGGCGTTCAGCCAGCCACGCATCAAGCCATTCATGCACCAGTTGTACCTGGAATGAGCCACGCGACTCGCCCAGGATCTCCTTATATTCATCGCGATAACACAGCACCAGCGCCGGATCGACGCCGACCATCGGCATTCCTAATTGCGAAACACGGTTGAGGAACAGCGACGTTTTCTTCGCTGTTTTCGCAAAACGAGTGAGGAAGCCTTTAATGTGCTGCGCTTTACCGTTCGGAGAGAATGGCAACAGAACAGGTTTGAGGCCAAGTTTCTCAATCAGCCGGACAAAATCAGCCACCACCTGCGCATCATAGAAACTGGTGAACGGATCCTGAACTACCAGCACGTATTCGCCACGCTGCGCAGGAGAAATGGCTTCAAGTTGCTCAAGCGTCATCGTACTGGCGCGATGTCCAAGTAGCTGCTCGCGCAATGTCGGAGAAGAGAGTAAAGGCAAATCTACCATGCCAATACTTTTCCGGCTCATTTCACGCACCCAGGGTTGTTTGAGGAAGAAATTAAACAACTTCGGTGCTTTTGCCATCAGCGGTGCGTAGCTTTCCACGCCGGCCACAAAGTGATCACGAGCAGGACGCAGATATCGTGTGTGATAAAGCTGCAGGAACCGCGATCGGAACCCGGGAACATCAATTTTAATCGGACACTGTGTGGAACAGGCTTTGCAGGCCAGACAGCCTGACATCGCCTCTTTCACTTCATGCGAAAAATCATATTCGCCTTTATTGGCGTGCCAGGTGTTACGCGTGCGGTCAATCAGGGTACGGAAACTTAGCCCTTTTTCAGGCAGCGCATTTTCCAGCGCCAGCGGATCAACCCCCTGTTCTGACAGCAGGCGCAACCATTCGCGTACCAGACCAGCGCGACCTTTAGGCGAATGAATGCGGCTGCCGGTGATTTTCATCGACGGGCACATCGGGCTTTTCACATCGAAATTGAAACATAACCCGTTGCCGTTACATTCCATCGCACCGCGGAATGACTGACGAACTTCCAGCGGAATACGGCGATCCAGTGTGCCGCGTTTCGCCGCGTCCACTTTCATCATCGGTTCATCGCAATCCAGCGGCGCACAGATCTTACCTGGGTTGAGGCGGTTGTCCGGGTCAAACACGGTTTTGATCCGGCGTAACTCATGGAACAACTCTTCACCAAAGAAGGCCGGACTGTATTCGGCACGGAAACCCTTTCCATGCTCGCCCCACAGCAGCCCGCCATATTTTGCCGTCAGTGCGACAACTTCATCGGAAATTTGCTTGAGCAACATTTCCTGCTGCGGATCGCACATATCCAGCGCCGGACGTACGTGTAATACGCCCGCATCCACGTGACCAAACATTCCGTAGCTCAGATGATGGCTGTCGAGCAGCGCCCGAAATTCGACGATGTAATCCGCCAGATGCTGAGGCGGAACACAAGTGTCTTCGGCAAATGGCAATGGTTTAGCCTGCCCTTTCGCATTGCCCAGCAGCCCGACGGCTTTTTTACGCATGTTATAGATGCGCTCTATACCAGGCAGATCGGCGCAAATCTGATAACCAATCACACCGCCTTCTTTGTCACTCATCAGCCCGTCGAGACGCTCACACAATGCGCTCACCTGGCTTTCGATGAGATCAGCATCATCGCCGGCGAACTCAACAATGTTAAGCCCCTGCATATCTTTGCCTTCAACATCCGTGATGTAGTCACGTACGCTGTGCCAGACAATATCCTCACGTGCCAGATTCAGCACTTTTGAGTCAACGGTTTCTACTGAAAGAGCTTTCGCTTCCACCATAAAAGGTGCGTTGCGCAGGGCCGAGTTGAAAGAGTCATACTTGATGTTGACCAGGCGACGCACTTTCGGGATTGGTGTGATGTTCAGACGGGCTTCAGTAATAAAGGCCAGCGAGCCTTCTGAGCCGGTCAAAATTCGTGTCAGATTGAAGGTTTGCAGGTCATCACTCAGCACATGACGCAAATCGTATCCGGTCAGGAAACGGTTAAGTTTTGGGAATTTCTCTATTACCAGCGCACGGTTGTCGCGGCAGCTGTCGAGCACCGTGCGGTAAATCCGCCCGATAACTGAATCCTCTTCGCCCAGTTTATCTGCAAGCTCTGTCGGGATCGCTGTGGTATCCAGCATGTCGCCGCCAAGCACAATGGCCCGGACGCCAAGCACGTGATCTGAGGTTTTACCGTACACCAGCGAGCCCTGCCCGGAGGCATCGGTATTGATCATCCCGCCGAGCGTGGCGCGGTTACTGGTCGAGAGTTCCGGAGAGAAGAAATAACCCAACGGACGCAGATAATCATTGAGCTGATCTTTAATCACACCGGCTTCAACTTTTACCCAACCCTGCTTTGTATTGATATCGAGAATGCGGTTCATATGACGGGACATATCAACCACAATGCCGCGGTTCAGCGACTGACCGTTGGTACCGGTACCGCCACCGCGCGGAGTGAATACCAGCGTTTTAAAACGTTCCTGCCCTGCAAGACGGGCAATCAGTGCAACGTCTGACGTGGCGATCGGGAATAAGACAGCATCCGGCAACAACTGATAGACGCTGTTATCTGTCGCCATCGTCAGCCGATCTGCATAAGTTGTTGTGACATCACCCGTAAAACCGTTCTTTTTTAACGCTTCCAAAAAATCGAGCACCAGCTGGATGACACCCGGCGCCTGAGAAATCTGTGGGATCATTGAATTATGACTCTGTCTTTGTTGTATGCCTGGCGGGCCCGAGGCGACCTGCCGGATCTGAGTTGCAGATCCACCTGTTATTTACCCAGAATAAAAACTAACATACTTCGTTTTTCCGCGCTCCGTCTGGTTGCCGTTTGTTGCATTACTTTCATGATGAATCGCAAAAATCGCGTATCAGCACAACGCGTTGCAACTAATCTTGCGGCGAGCTATCCAAAAGCAGCCGGATGTTCCATGCTTATTTCAGACAGGCTGGATTTTGAACACACTGATCATGGACACGCGGGATCATGCGCACACTGAATTTTGACTACCCTGGATTTAATATCCCGCGTTTGAAATACAAAGTATGGAGGCACAGGGTTCGTGCCTTACTTCGTTTATCACATTGAGAAACATGAATGAATCTCCCAATTAAACGTTACGATTTACCTCAGATTATGTTTGGGGTGTTGTTTATTGCACTGATGACCATCGCCAGTATCTGGATCGTTCAGCCCTTTATTCTTGGGTTTGTCTGGGCAGGCATGGTGGTTATCGCGACATGGCCGCTGATGATCAAGCTCCAGCGGCTGCTTTGGGGACGCAGGTTCCTTGCCGTCATCATCATGACTTTGTTACTGATTTTATTATTCGTTCTGCCTATTGCGATGCTGGTCAGCAGTGCAATTGAGAATGGAGCGCCTCTGGTTGAAATCGCCAGTCATCCTTCCTCATTGCATATGCCTGATTTCCACTGGCTCAATTCCATTCCGCTGGTGGGCCATAAGCTGTATACCGGCTGGCACGCCCTGATTAATGGCGGCGGTAATGCGCTGGTGACTAAAGTTCAGCCTTACGTCGGACAAACCGCCGCGTGGTTTGTCACTCAGGCCGGTCATCTTGGTCGGTTTATTGTCCACTGTTCGCTGATGCTGTTGTTCAGTGCCTTGCTGTACAGCCGTGGCGAACAGGTTGCTTTAGGGATCCGCCACTTTGCCATTCGTCTGGCCGCGGAACGCGGTGACGCTGCCGTTATTCTGGCCGGTCAGGCCATCCGCGCTGTGGCTTTAGGCGTAGTCGTAACCGCCATTGTGCAGTCAATTCTCGGCGGTATCGGGCTGGCGATTGCGGGCATCCCTTATGCTACCGTGCTCACCGTTGTGATGTTCGTTTGCTGCGTTGCGCAAATAGGTCCGTTGCTCATACTGATACCGGCAATCATCTGGCTTTACTGGTCCGGCGACAATACCTGGGGCACCGTGCTTCTGGTCTGGAGCTGCGTGGTCGGGTCACTTGATAACGTACTGCGTCCCGTTCTGATCCGCATGGGTGCAGATTTACCCATGTTGCTGATTCTCTCTGGTGTTATCGGGGGATTGTTTGCCTTCGGTATGATCGGGCTGTTCATCGGACCAGTGGTACTGGCCGTATCGTATCGCCTGATTTCCCTCTGGGTACATGAAGCCCCTGAACCAGAGATGGATCCGGAAGAAGCTTTAAAAGCACTGGATGAATAAACTCTTCATTAAGTAACTTTCTGACGGCGTTGCCCATAAAATTGAATGTGGCAGCGCCGTTATTTTATTCCTTTCCTCTGCTCCCTATTTTACCCTCTATCCGCTCCTCAATAACTGCCCTCACTAAATAGTATGAGAATGAACTCTATTAGGAGAATTCTTACAGACTAAATACCTTGAGAAACTTAGTATTATTAACAGTTCGGATGTCAACTCACTGATTTATATACAGGCTTCCCCCTGAGCCGGTATACCCCAAATTGCTGTGTGTAGTCTTTGCCTGTCTTATGACGGGCCTTTTTTTTATTTATTGTCCGCTAACTTCATTCTCCTGTGATTTTTAATTATTACCTGATAAAACCACCCGCTAAAAACCTTCGTTTTTCTGTTTTCTCCTTCCTGATATAAATATTTTTCAGTCCTTTTGCACAAAATGAAAAGGCCATCACCCATGAGTGACAGCCTTTATTTTATGTGTTAGGAATTGCTTTATGAATCGATTTACTTTTCTGCTAACGCCAGCCAGGTTTGTACAACTGTATCCGGATTCAGCGACAGACTGTCGATTCCCTCATCCATCAGCCATTGCGCAAAGTCCTGATGATCTGAGGGGCCCTGCCCGCAGATGCCGACATACTTGCCCTGCTTTTTCGCGGCTTTGATTGCCATCGACAGCAACGCTTTGACGGCGTCATTTCGCTCATCAAAGAGTTCAGAAACCACTCCGGAATCACGATCCAGCCCCAGAGCAAGCTGAGTCATGTCATTCGAGCCAATCGAGAATCCATCAAAGTGTTCGAGGAACTGATCCGCCAGTAAAGCATTCGACGGAATTTCGCACATCATGATAACTTTCAGCCCGTTTTCGCCGCGCTTAAGTCCCTGATTTGCCAGTTCGGCGACCACGGCTTCCGCCTGCGCCACCGTGCGTACAAACGGAATCATCACCTCAACGTTAGTGAGATCCATGTCATTACGCACGCGCTTCATTGCCTCGCATTCCAGTGCAAAACAATCGCGGAAATTGTCTGATACATAACGGCCAGCACCGCGGAAACCGAGCATCGGGTTTTCTTCATGCGGTTCATACTTCTCGCCGCCTACCAGATTGGCATACTCGTTTGATTTGAAATCAGACAAACGAACAATGACGCGTTTTGGCCAGAAAGCCGCGCCGAGCGTCGCGATCCCTTCCGTCAGGCGTGCCACATAATATTCGCGTGGGCTGTCATAGCCCTGGATCATCTTATTGATGGTTTCCTGCAATTCAGCCGGCTGCTGGTCAAACTCCAGCAAGGCTTTTGGGTGCACGCCAATCATGCGGTTGATGATAAATTCCAGACGCGCCAGCCCGACTCCTTCATTCGGTAAGCAGGCGAAATCAAAAGCACGATCCGGATTACCGATATTCATCATGATTTTCAGCGGTAATTTTGGCAGCTCATCGATTTCAGAACTTTGTACACTGAAATCCAGTTCATCCTGATACACATATCCGGTATCACCTTCTGAACAGGAAACCGTGACTTTCTGATTTTCGGTGAGTTTCTCAGTGGCGTCTCCGCAACCGACAACAGCAGGGATGCCCAGTTCACGGGCAATAATCGCAGCGTGACAGGTACGACCGCCGCGGTTAGTCACGATGGCTGATGCCTTTTTCATGATCGGCTCCCAATCGGGATCCGTCATATCGGTCACCAGGATGTCGCCTGCCTTAACGTGATGCATTTCGCTGATGTCGTGGATGATCTTAACGGGCCCCGCACCGATGCGGTGACCAATTGCACGTCCTTCCACCAACACTTTGCTGCTGCCATTGAGCTGGTAACGTTCCATCACCTGACCGTTTGAACGTACGGTCTCAGGACGCGCCTGCACAATATAGAGTTTGCCGTTATGACCATCTTTAGCCCATTCGATATCCATCGGGCGGCCATAATGTTTTTCGATCAGTATCGCCTGACGCGCCAGCGCCTGCACTTCTTCATCAGTCAGGGAGAATCGGGTGCTCAGTTCGGCTGGCACATCTTCAATCTGGACTTGCTTGCCGTGCTCCTGACTTGGTGCATAAACCATGCGGATTTTCTTTGAGCCCATGGTGCGACGAACGATCGACGGTTTTTTCTTGTCGAGCGTCGGCTTATGTACATAGAACTCGTCGGGATTCACCGCCCCCTGCACCACCATTTCACCCAGGCCGTAGGCAGAAGTGATAAAGACCACCTGATCAAAACCCGATTCAGTATCGATTGTAAACATCACGCCAGCTGCGGCGAGGTCTGAACGCACCATACGCTGGACACCGGCAGATAACGCCACACCGCGGTGGTCGTAGCCCTGATGCACACGATAAGAAATGGCGCGGTCGTTGAAGAGAGAAGCATAAACATGTTTCACGGCAGTCATGACTGCATCAAATCCCTGAACGTTCAGGAAAGTTTCCTGCTGCCCGGCAAAAGACGCATCGGGCATATCTTCGGCCGTTGCCGATGAACGCACAGCGAAAGAAGCCTCCGGCTCGCCCTCAGAAAGCTGCTGATAAGCCTCGCGGATAGCCTGCTCGAGTTCTGGCTGGAACGGCGTCTCAATGATCCACTGACGGATTTGCGTGCCCGCTTTGGTCAGTTGCGCGATGTCGTCCACATCCGTTTTATCCAGCAATTCATGGATACGGTGGTTTACGCCGCTCTGATCGAGAAAATCATTAAATGCCTGAGACGTCGTTGCAAAACCGTTCGGAACGGAAACACCCAAATCGGACAAATTGGTGATCATTTCCCCGAGGGATGCGTTCTTGCCCCCGACTTTATCAACGTCGTTCATACCCAGTTGGTTGTACCAGATAACATTGCGTAAATCGGGATCGAGATGAGCCATGAAACAATCCTTTCTTATTTATTTACAGTAATAGTCAACAGGAGTGTAAAACCGGTTATTCAACGGTTGCCTGAAACACTTTTTGTGCCATTAAACAACGCTGTCTTTTTGAGACTAGCATAATGATCCATAGAAGATGGACAGATGAATCGTTCCAGCAAATCAAACTATTTTTGTTTAGGAAAAATCCAGCGTCAGCATTTTTGTTACTGAGGGAAAATTAGCATTATTCCTTATGAATCATGAAGAAGTTATCTCTGCCTCCGGTCTGTGATTCATGCTAACAGGGCTGCTGAAGTTGTGCTGAAGCAAATCAAAAACCTGCGAGGTATCGCGGAAAATTTAAAATGGCATTTCATTTATTACAGCCATTTTGCGCAGTATCTCGCAGCAATGAAGATAAGATGGAAATGCGGAGGAATTACTCTTTTTATTTCCTTCAATTCTGGTTATTACTTAATAAGCACCAAGAGATCGACGCTAATAAATAAAATGAAGTGATTTAATTCAGGAGTCATTTGTGGACAGATGCGTGTTTTACATTTCCGATGGTACTGCGATTACAGCAGAGGTTTTGGGCCATGCGGTGCTTTCTCAATTCCCTGTCAATGCGACCACTTACTCGTTACCTTTTGTAGAAAGTGAGGAACGTGCGAGAGCTGTCTGCAAACAGATCAATGAAATTTTTGAGAAAACCGGAGCCCGTCCGCTGGTGTTTTACTCGATTATTTCCCCCAACATCCGCGATATCATTCAGGGCAGTGAAGGATTCTGCCAGGATATAGTGCAGTCGCTGGTGGCGCCTCTGCAAAATGAGCTGGGTGTCGACCCCACGCCCATTGCCAACAGAACCCACGGTCTGACGGCCAGCAACATCACCAAGTACGATGCGCGTATTGCCGCTATTGATTACACGCTGGCACACGACGATGGCATTTCCCTGCGTAATCTCGATCAGGCACAGGTGATTTTGCTGGGCGTCTCCCGCTGCGGTAAAACTCCGACCAGCCTGTACCTTGCGCTTCAGTTTGGGATCCGGGCGGCTAACTACCCTTTTACTGCTGACGATATGGACAACATCCAGTTGCCAGCAGCACTAAAACCGCATATGCATAAACTTTTTGGCCTGACGATTGATCCGGAGCGTCTGACCGCTATCCGGCAAGAGCGCGTTGAAAACAGCCGTTATGCCTCCTTACGCCAGTGCAGGATGGAAGTGTCGGAAGTTGAGGCGCTGTTTCGCAAGAACAAAATACGCTATCTCAACAGTACGAATTATTCCGTTGAGGAGATATCAGCGAAGATTATGGACAGCTTCGGTATGAGCCGTCGTATGTTCTGAATCCATTTCCTGATTTGGGTGGCATATCCTGCTGACAGTGGTTGAATTCATCTGTTTTTGGGTTATTGTGATCGACATCACTTCCCGGTATTCCTGCCGCAGCGAAGAAACAAATTTTCGAGAGCACCATGTCACAAACAGATGAACTGCGTACGACGCGCATCGACAGCCTGATTACGCCTCAGGCACTGGCAGACAAATTGCCAATTTCCCCGTCGGTCGCACAACACGTGATGGAATCACGTAAACGGATTGAAAAAATTGTCAGTGGCGAAGATCAGCGCTTGCTGGTTGTCGTCGGTCCCTGCTCTATCCACGATATTGAAGCGGCGATTGATTACGCGGGAAAACTACGCGTATTACGTGACAAGTATCAGGATCGCCTTGAAATCGTGATGCGCACCTATTTTGAGAAACCTCGTACCGTTGTCGGCTGGAAAGGATTAATTTCTGATCCTGAGCTTAACGGTTCGTGCCGTGTTAATGACGGTATCGAGCTGGCGCGCAAAGTCCTGCTGGCCGTCAATGAGCTGGGTATTCCGACTGCCACCGAATTCCTGGATATGGTGATCGGACAGTATATCGCTGACCTCATCAGCTGGGGCGCGATAGGCGCACGCACCACAGAAAGCCAGATCCACCGTGAGATGGCATCAGCGCTGTCGTGCCCTGTTGGCTTTAAAAATGGTACCGACGGCAATACGCGTATCGCCATTGATGCCATTCGTTCTTCACGTACCAGCCACATGTTCCTGTCACCGGATAAAAGCGGTCAGATGACTATTTATCGCACCGCAGGCAACCCTTATGGCCACGTGATCATGCGTGGCGGTAAAAAGCCCAACTATCATGCAGAGGATCTGGAGCAGGCTTGCCAGAATCTGGCTGAGTTTGATTTACCGCAGCGTCTGGTGGTCGACTTCAGCCACGGCAACTGTCAGAAACAGCACCGCCGTCAGCTGGATGTGGCAGAAGATATTTGCCAGCAGATCCGCAGTGGTTCTTCAGCGATTGCCGGTATTATGGCGGAAAGTTTCCTGATAGAAGGCACTCAGGCGATTCATCCTGGTAAACCGCTGGTTTATGGCAAATCAGTAACTGACCCTTGCCTGAGCTGGGAAGATACTGAAAACCTGTTGTCGATGCTGGCTGAGGCCACTGACAGCCGGTTCTGATCACTTTCTGGCAACCTTTCCAGGGGCAACTTCGTTGCCCTTTTTTATGCCTGCGGTTCGCCGCGTCTTCCTGACCCCTGCGTTTTTCACTCTGTAAATACTGCACTATCCCTCTTACATTAAAGGGTTACCTGGCAAAAATTACATTCCATCAACAAAAATTTTCTTGATGTGTTCTTGCAATGATTTGATAATGATTATCAAATTGATATTAATTCCCATTACCAAGTGTAAGTTAACGGGCTACTGACCCGAATTTTATTACAAATCATTCACATAACATCGCGAGTTTTTACCAGCCAGCGGGCGGGTGACTTAGGCTAACGAGGAGACAGCAATGCATTCAGTTCACTATCAGGATTATTTACAGGCTAAAGACGCGAACCCGGGTAAATATGCCCGCGATCTGGCGGAAATTTTGGCTATCAGTGAGGCAGAATTAACTGCATTACGTGTTTCCCATGATGCCGCACGACTTGATGTTGATGCCCGCACATTGCTGGCTGCTCTGGAAAATGTCGGTGGAACAAAATCGATTACCCGCAATGATTTTGCCGTTCATGAACAAAAAGGTCGTTATGAGAACCAGCATCTGAGTGGTCATGCTGGCCTGATTCTGAACCCGCGCGCACTGGATTTGCGCCTGTTCCTGCAACACTGGCAGCATATTTTCAGTATGTCTGAAAACACGGCTCGTGGCGTTCGCCACAGTATTCAGTTTTTTGATGCTCACGGCGATGCAGTGCATAAAGTCTATAACACCGATGAAACCGATATGGCGGCATGGGACGCGCTGATTGCGCAATACAAAACCGACGTCAATCCGCAATTGCAGATTGAAGCTGCGCCATCGACTCCCGCCCAGAAAGCGGCTGATGCCAGTGCTATCGATGCAGACTGGCGCGCTATGACTGACGTTCATCAGTTCTTCCAGTTGCTGAAACGCCATGACATCAGCCGTCAGCAGGCCTTTGAAGCGGTCGGCGATGACCTGGCATGGCGCGTGGAAAATGGTTCCCTGACCCGTTTGCTGAATATCGCCAAAGAAGACCAAAACGAAATTATGATTTTCGTCGGCAACCGTGGCTGTGTGCAGATCTTCACCGGCCAGATTGAAAAAGTGATGCCGCACGGTGAGTGGATCAACGTGTTCAATGAACGCTTCACGCTGCATCTGGTGGAAAGCGCCATCGCACAAAGCTGGATAACCCGTAAGCCAACCAAAGACGGTTTCGTCACCAGTCTGGAGTTGTTTGCTGCCGATGGTACCCAGATTGCCCAGCTTTACGGACAGCGTACCGAAGGCACGCCTGAACAGACTCAGTGGCGCGAGCAGCTGGCTCAGCTCAGTGGCGAAGGCGTTGCAGCATGAAACTCTCGCTGAAAGCCCTGTTAGCTGCCAGCACTTTGCTGGCAACACCTTTGCTACATGCGGCCGAAAAACTGGTCACTATCGGCGGAGACGTCACTGAAATTGTTTACGCCCTCGGCGCTGGCAATGAACTGGTGGCGCGAGACAGCACCAGTCTGCGGCCGAAGGCAGTTCTGGCGCTGCCGGATGTGGGTTATATGCGCCAGCTAAATACCGAAGGCATTTTATCAATGCATCCTTCAATGGTACTGAGCAGTGAACTGGCTGAACCTTCGCTGGTGTTGCAACAGTTATCACAAAATGGCGTGAAAGTTGTCCGTGTGCCGGGTACCCCTTCTATCAATACCGTGCCTGAGAAAATTGAAGTAATCGCCGCAGCCCTCAACCGTCAGGCTGAAGGGGAGAAACTGATCACCACTTATCGTTCACAGCTTTCGACCATTCGTCATGATGCGCTGCCGGTGAAAATGTTGTTTGTAATGAGCCACGGTGGCATGTCTTCCATGGCGGCGGGACAAAATACCGCGGCGGATGCGATGATCACGTCCGTTGGCGCAAAAAACGCCATGCAGGGATTTAGCCGCTACCGCCCGCTTTCTCAGGAAGGGGTGATTGCAAGTGCGCCGGATATTCTTCTGCTGACCGCAGACGGTGTCAAAACGCTCGGCGGGCTGGATCAGGTGTGGAAATTACCGGGTGTGGCGATGACGCCTGCGGGCAAGAACAAACGCGTTTTAGTACTTGATGATATGTCGCTGCTGGGCTTTGGTCTGCAAACTCCGGCCGTGATGGCACAACTTCGTCAGGCGGCGGAACAAGCGAAATGAGCAGCATGAGCCCCCCAATGCCATCACGACGCCGCTCGCCGGTTTGGGCGCTGATCGGACTCGGCGGTGCTCTGCTGGTACTGGCTATTCTGGCGGCCAATACCGGCGCGATGGCATTGTCTCTCAGGACGTTAATTTCGCGTCCTTTTGACGATGACCTTTGGCAGGTCTGGCTGAGCATACGCTTGCCAAGAGTGTTACTGGCTGTGGTGGTCGGCTGTGCGCTCGCCAGCTCCGGTGCGGTAATGCAGGGGCTTTTTCGCAATCCCCTCGCAGATCCCGGATTACTTGGGATCAGCAGCGGTGCAGCCCTGGCGGTTGCACTAACGATTGTCATGCCGCTTGCCCTGCCGCCGCTGCTGGCTCTCTACAGCCATATGATCAGCGCCTTCTTCGGCAGTCTGGCGATTTCAGCTATTGTCTTCACCCTGAGCCGTTTCGGGCATGGCGGGTTATCGCGTTTATTACTGGCGGGGATCGCCATCAATGCACTGTGCGGCGCAGCCGTAGGCGTGCTGACTTATGTCAGTGATGATCAGCAGTTGCGTCAGTTCTCGCTCTGGAGCATGGGCAGTCTGGGACAAGCACAATGGCCAACGCTGGCCGTTGCTTCTTCGCTGATCCTGCCAGCCTGCATTGCCGCATTGTTCATGGCACGCCGTCTGAACATTCTGCAACTGGGGGAGGAAGATGCGCATTATCTGGGCGTGAATGTCCGCCGTACCCAGTTGCAGTTGTTGCTGCTGAGCGCATTGCTGGTGGGTGCGGCGGTGGCGGTTTCGGGGGTTATCGGCTTTATCGGGCTGGTTATCCCGCACCTTTTACGAATGCGTATTGGTGCCGATCACCGCTGGCTGTTGCCCGGTTCTGCCATGGCCGGAGCCTGCCTGTTATTACTGGCGGACACGCTCGCGCGTACACTGGTTGCTCCCGCAGAAATGCCGGTGGGACTGCTGACCAGTTTGATCGGCGGTCCGTATTTTCTCTGGCTGATCCTGCGTCCGGGAGTGCCACGCAATGTCTGATATTTCCTCATCTATGATGGCTGAAAACCTGACGTATTCTGTCAACGGCCGGCGTTTGATTGATGACGTTTCGATGAGTCTGGAAAGCGGCGAAATGGTGGCGCTGATCGGGCCAAACGGTGCCGGTAAATCGACCCTGATGCGGATGTTGACCGGTTATCTGTCACCCCAGTCGGGACAATGTTCGATGATGGGCAAACCGCTGAACGACTGGCAGCCACAAGAACTGGCACGCACACGTGCGGTAATGCGCCAGAACAGTACGCTGGCTTTCGGATTTAGTGTCCGCGAAGTGCTGACACTTGGACGTTCGCCCCACGGCCAGCAAAATATGCAGCGCGCGCTGGCAGAGGTGATGGCGCAGACAGACTGTCTGAATCTGGCGGAGCGTGACTATCGCCAGCTATCCGGCGGTGAACAACAGCGCGTTCAGCTGGCACGGGTATTAATCCAGCTGTGGCAACCTGAGCCTGCCCCGCGCTGGCTGTTTCTCGATGAACCGACTTCAGCGCTCGATTTATATCATCAGCAACATGCGCTGCGCCTGTTACGTCATCTGACCCAACAGACACCGCTGGCCGTATGCTGTGTCTTGCACGATCTAAATCTTGCCGCATTGTATGCCGACCGGGTTATTTTGTTGCACAGCGGGAAAGTGGTCGCCAGCGGGACACCGGCTCAGGTGCTGAGCGAAGAAACGCTGAGTCGCTGGTATCAGGCCGATTTAAACGTCTGTCCGCATCCGGACACCGCGTTGCCTCAGGTTTTCCTGCGCCAGTAAGTGCCCTGCAGAAATGAAAAGCCACAAGGCATGTTGCTTTGTGGCTTTTTTTGTCAGCTCGAGCAGGATATTTCCAGATGCTTTCCCCAGTCCGGCGGCAGTGCCGCCATCGCGTCATATTGCGGCGCGTCACTGTATGGATCGCGCAACGCCTGATGCAGTTGAGTCAGCGCACTGATGTCATCTTTTTCGGCACGGTCAATGGCCTGCTGCGCCAGATAATTCCTTAAAATAATTCTCGGATTACACTGTTTCATCGCGTCCTGGCGCGTCGAGTCAGCCACTTCCTCCGTCAGCAGGCGCTGGCGATAAGCCTGATACCAGCTGTCGAAAGCCTCACGATCAATAAATTCATCCCGCAGCGGCGAGCGGGCCTGTTGTTGCTCAGTATGACTTAACAACCTGAAGGTTTGGGTGAAATCCCTGCCCTCTTTCGCCATCAGGCTCAGCAGACCGGTCAGCAGGTCGTTGTCCTGTTTATTCTCGGTAAAGAAGCCCAGCTTTCCTCGCATCAGTGTACCGTACGTTTTCATCAGCGCCGGTTCATACTCACCGAGCGCCGCCTGTAACTGTTCCGTAGTCATCAGACCGGACAGCGTCTGCGCCAACCGGTGCAAATTCCAGTAGGCTACGGCAGGTTGATTATCGTAGCTGTAACGCCCCTGATGGTCAGAATGATTACAGATGTAACCTGGATGATAATCATCCAGAAAGCCGAACGGACCATAATCGATAGTCAGCCCGAGAATAGACATATTGTCGGTATTCATCACACCGTGAGCGAATCCAACGCTTTGCCATTGCGCCATCAAACTGGCGGTGCGTTCCACTACTTCCGTAAACCAGCGCTGATAACGCAAAGATTCAACTGGTTCACTTTCCAGCAATTCCGGCCAATGATGAGCAATGACATAATCGGCCAGTTGCTTCACCTGTTCCGGCTGTTTACGGTAATAGAAATGCTCGAAATGCCCGAAACGAATATGGCTTTCAGCCACGCGGACCAGCATCGCACCGCGCTCCGGCTGTTCGCGAAATACAGGCTCATCGCTTGTTGCAATCGTCAATGCGCGGGTGGTTGGAATCGATAAATGATGCAGCGCTTCTGAAGCCAGAAACTCACGGACGACGGACCGTAATACTGCGCGACCATCACCCATGCGCGAATACGGCGTCAGTCCGGCGCCCTTCAGGTGCCAGTCAAAACGCTTTCCGCCAGGCAAAACCTGTTCCCCGAGCAGAATGCCACGCCCGTCACCCAGCTGCCCAGCCCAGACACCAAACTGATGCCCGCTGTAGACCTGCGCCAAAGGCAGCATGCCCGGAAAGATTTTCTCACCGCACCAGTATTCGCGGTGGTCAGCGCCGAAAAGAGATGCATCCAGCCCCAGTTCTTGTGCCAGCGACTCGCTATGGTAAAGCAGACGCGCACCTTTCAGTGGCGTCGGTTGCAGCGCGGTGTAAAAACCGGGCAGTTGGTCTGCATAATGGTGTTCGAATTGTGGCATAAATCCCCCTTTTCTTTAGTGTAGGTCTGCTCCGTCGTGATTAACACGGAGTAAATGCAGGGAGATTACCGACGCCCGGGATGAAAAATCCCGATACAGCAGGTGCTGACCGGGATCCTGAATATCAAGACGGCAGTGACGATGAGTGAAATTGAACAGGCCGGTTAAGCAGGCTGTCCATCTCAGCGGGATCAACGCCTGGCCACAACAGGCCTTTTACGCCCTTTATATCCTTTTTATGCAATGCATCGAAATACTCCTGACTGTCCAGCCCGTCCACCACAATATTGCGGCAAAAACGGTTTACATTGCGGATTAATGCCGGCATCACGATCGTAAAATGTTCACCTTCATAAAGTTGCCAGAAGAGGTTTTTATCCAGTTTCACCCACTGAAAAAGATGATCGAAAATCGGCGCCATCGTAATATTCCCGGAACCAAAGTTCTCCAGCCACAGGGTAAAATCTTGTTTTAGTGCAACCAGTTGAATGTTGTTTCTGCCCTGAGAAAGCTGCGGAAATGATTCACTCAGATTGAGATGAATAAAGGGGTGTGCTTTAAAAGCCTCACGGAGATTTTCATCCGCGAGTAATAAAGCCACCTGCTTTTCTTCAACACTGATATTCAAAATAACCTGATTATCGTTAAACCATTGGGCATGCTGATCCGCCCAGACTTGCTGTTCATTGAGAAAACGCAGTAATTGCTGTGGTGTGAGAAGGTTTAACACCAGTTCTGTGGGCATAACCAGCTTGCTGTCTGCACTGGAAAAGCGGCAAATTAATTCTACGGCAAGCAATTTCCCTTCAATGGTGTAGACCGGCTGACACAGATAGCTACTGTTAAAGGCCGTATCGAATTGTATTTTCATTTTTATCCAAAACATCAACGGCACTGCTAATTGATTAATAACCTTTTTGACTATCAATCAGATCATAAAGATGCCGGAGCCCCGAGGCGTAACCGAAACGTCAGAGAAATTGATATCAAGAAAGAGCCAGCCCGGTTGTCAGTAAAAAGCGACCAGGGTGCTGATAACTGCGTAATAAAGCGTTGCAAGATGTGACTCCCCTTTCTCACCTTCTAATTTGAGGGATATGTCAGTCAATACAGGGGGTTCAGACTAATCTTATCGTCAGCAGGGAAAACACGCAACGTGCACCATGAGTGCTATCAGACATATTTAGACAAATTAACGGTCACACATTGCGCTATTGTCCGGGGGGAGTCGTATTCAACTATTTTAGTTAATGGTTATAGTGTCTTAAGAGATATGGCGCAAGCCATCCGCCTGCAATTGAAGTCTCTACTCCAGACTCTGTCACTCCTCTAATCCAGTAAAAAACCAGAGGTTATTATAAAATGTCAGTCGCGTTATGGTTAAAAGAAACGGTTCTGAAAAGCCGTACAATCAGTTTGCATCCCTTACGTCATGACCATGCAAATGCACTGGCTGAAGCCGCTGCCGATGGCGAATTATGGGAACTGTGGTTTACCTCAGTCCCGCGCCCGGATACGGTTGGAAAGTATATTGATGATGCCCTGAATGAACAGGCGGCAGGACGCGCTTTGCCGTTCGTTGTTGTCCATAACGAAACCCGGAAAGTCATCGGCACGACGCGATTTTCCAACGCCGATGTGAAAAATCACCGGCTGGAAATTGGGTTTACCTGGTATGCGCAACGTTTCCAGCGAACCTCTGTGAATACCGAATGTAAGGCACTGATGCTGGAGTATGCGTTTGAACAACTTCAGGCGATTGCCGTCGAATTCAGGACTCACTGGCATAATCATAAATCACGTGCAGCAATTACCCGCCTGGGGGCTAAACAGGATGGCGTCTTACGCAATCACAGCAAAAATGCTGACGGCAGCTATCGTGACACCGTGGTGTTTTCCATCATTGACCATGAATGGCTAATGGTGAAAAGAAGCCTGCAACACAAGCTGAGCCGTGGCTAAAATATTTCCCGGAAACGCACAAGAAGGGCCATCTCCGGGATTCAAAACTACTTAATACAACGCATCAGCCAGGATTGCAGTTCGGTCAGTTCTGCCCGCATCGCGGGATTCTGCTCAATGATTTCCTGGCACGTTTGCCCCACATCCTGCGCATGATAGCGCGTACCGACCAGCGCATCGGCTAAGGCCAGTAACGGCGCAGGGTGCAGGCTGTCTGTGAAAATCTGCGCCCGGCTGATACTGCCTTTTTCAACGTCAAAGTGAATATCCACGCCGCCCCAGATAAAACGCTCGTTCAGCAGATGGCTGAACGCTGGTGCCTTGCCAAAATTCCATTCCCAGCTGCTTTGTTTAGCAAATCGCTCCGCGAAGCCCGGAATATCAGGGAAGACATCCGGTGAGATGATTTCCGGTTCCACACTTGCCCCGTACCAATCAAAGAAAGCGGCAATAACGGCTTCGCAAATCTGCTCGTGGTTGATGTCCGGTACAAATTCACTGAGATTCGCCACCCTTGAGCGCACTGACGTAATTCCCTTCGCCTGCAGCTTTTTGACATCAGGATTGAGATAGTTTGCCAGACGGCTCAGGTCCGCATTGAGCAATAAAGTACCGTGATGAAACCCGCGATCTGCTGTTTCACGGTACGCTGACCCCGAGATTTTCCGCTCCCCTTCCGTGGTCTGAACCACCAGATCGTTGCGACCGGAGGCGCTGGCATCTATCCCCAAACGTTTTAAGGCATTGAGGATAATGTTGGTCGAGACACTTTTATCATATTCCGGTTTACCCGCCATAAACGTAAAGCAGGTATTGCCCAGATCATGAAACACCGCACCACCGCCGCTGCTGCGGCGCGCCAGGCGAATGCCGTCTTCTTCCATTCTCCGGGTATTACATTCTTTCCAGGGATTTTGCGCCTGCCCGATCACCACGGTTTCGGCATTACGCCAGAGGAATAACACCCGCTGAGTGGTCATTTCGCGGAAAATGCAATCTTCTACGGCAAGGTTGAACCAGGGATCATAAGAATCGGAAAGTAACAGTCTGAGAGGTTTCATCGCATATTCATCCTGAATGAGTCTGCTCTGATAATAACAGCAAAAAACAGGATGAAATACGCAGTGAAATCAGGGGGAATGGGTTTTATACCGTATCAGATACGACGAGCCTGCCAGTACACTTTGCGCCAGTAGATGTTATCGAGCGAAGATCGCGTGACGCCCTGACTGGTTGAGGCGTGAATAAACTGATCTGCAGTATCATAAATCCCGACGTGCAAGCCGTTCTCCCCGCTGCCGGTTTTAAAGAAAACCAAATCGCCGGGAAGCAGTTCATCACGGGAAACTTTTGTGCCAATTTTCGTTTGATCGGCCGTCGTTCTTGGCAAAACCACACCAAAACGATCGCGATAAGTACGAAAGACAAAGCCCGAGCAATCCACGCCGCTGGGTTGTAAACCACCATAGCGATAAGGCGCACCGTGCCATTGACTAAGCTGATCATTGAGCTCGGCAACCACGGTTATAGAATCAGCGAACCGGCCACTTGGCGGTGGCGCGTGGCTGCTGCAACCGTTAAGAATTAACGCGGCAACAGCCAGCAGGGAATACATGGATACGGATGACCAGCGCATAGTGCATTCCTTCCTCAATAGCGTCACGGCATCACCGGAACACGAAGGTTTGCGCGGGCCGGATAAGTCGCCGTTATCTAAGAACTAATAGAATTTAGCGCTATTTTATCCGTCATCCAATCTTTTGTGATGATTTTTATCGTTTCAGAATGAATTCATTGAGACTTTTTGACAGGTTTACTGTGGATCAGGCAGACACCGGACAAGATAAGTAAACCGCCCAGTGTTTTGGTTAAGCTGATGCTTTCATTGAACCAGGGCAAGGTGACCGCCGCGATATACACCAGCGCATAACTCAGACTCAGTAAGGTATAAGCGCGGTTGAGCGGCAAATGTCGTAAGGCAAAGAACCAGCAGCCCATCGATAATACATACCCGCATAACCCCAAAAACACGGCAGTCAGTGCGCTTAAATGGCTAAGAATAAACGAGGTGTCAATGGCAGACAGAGCAATCCACGGGATCTGCACCATCCCCCATTTCATCAGCAACTGCGCTGCTGTTACCAGTAAGACGCTGGCCCCGCCCCACAAATAGCCTTTCATAAGCTGACACTCATCAGTGCAATCCCTGACATGATTAACGCGACGCCACACCAGTGGCGTCCGTCGACGTATTCATGGAAAAACCAGCGGGCACACAATGTGATCAGAACAAAATTCAGACTGAGCATCGGATACGCCAGACTCAGCGGCAGCAGTTGTAACACCCGCAGCCACAAGAGCATGCCGATGCCAAGCAAAAGCACCGCTAGCCCAAGCCAGCGCAGAACGCGCGCCAGACCGTCAGCGGACACCTGAGCGGCCTGCTTCTGACAAAGCTGGCCGGCACAGGTGATCACACTAACTGCCAAAACCAGAAGGAATCCGGTCATGGCAGTTTTTTGTAGAACAGTATCGCCTGACGATCAAACTTCACTGTTTGGTCAGCAGCCGGCATTGTTGATTTCACATGCGCATTGCGGTCAAGTCTGAGGATCACAGAAACATTTCCTTCCTGACGGGCTTTCTGCAGCCATGCCGGGAAGCCAGCCGCATCAATAAAGTTATCTTTAGCATCAGGATAACTTAATCCGTATTGCAGCTCGCCTTTTTCATCAAACATCAGGATATCACTGCGCTTCAGCGACCAGGCAACCGCAGTGGCTACGCCGACATTATCTGCCAGGATAAAACGGCTGTCCTGCAACAGGTCGTTGTGCTGCTGTAAAAAGTCCTGAGGTTGTTTTGAATCTATAATTTTCTGCGGCATAGCCTGCCCGACCAGCAGCGCCAATACCAGCGGACAGATAGCGCCCCAGTACCAGCGTTTTTTCACATCGGTCAGTGACATTGCCCCTGCCAGCGCCCACACGGCAAAACAGAGAATACCGATCAGAGCGCGGGGTAACTCCGTACGGGTAAAGACGGCTTTAACGTGGAACGGCAGAATGCCGGATATCACCAGTACAGCAACTGCCATCAGAACACCAAAAATGATGTTAATGACGCCATTCGCTTTCAGTGCGCGTAACTTCCCTGACTGCCGGATTTGTTCAAGATGATCGGCCATCAGCAAGGCAATCGGCGCTATGCACGGCAGAATGTAAGTCGGCAGTTTACCTTTAGCGATGCTGAAGAAGATCAGCGGCATAATCGCCCAGCTCAGCAGGAAGAACAGCTCCGGGCGCATGACGCGCTGAGTCCAGCCCTGGCGCAGCGCACCCGGCAACAGACCGAGCCACGGCAGAACGCCCAGACAGATCACCGGCAAATAGAACCAGAACGGCGCTTTATGTTGGGCATCCGATTCTGCAAATCGCTGAATATGCTCGACCCAGAAGAAGTAATTCCAGAAATCAGGTTCATGCCGCGCAATCGCCAGCACCCACGGCAGGCTGAGAACCACAGCACTGAGAACCGCCAGCGGTCCCCAGCCAAACAGGGTTTTGAAGCGTTTTTCACGCCAGACAATCGGCAGAACTGCAATCACCGGCAGCGCCAGCGCCAGAAACCCTTTGGTCATAAAGCCCATACCGCAGGCCAGTCCAAGCGCTATCCAGCTCATGGCTTTTTGCGGTGTACGCGAAACCCGCAGGCAGAACCAGGTCGCTACCATAGCCGCAGTCATCCAAAGCGTGATCATCGGATCAAGAACGCTGTAGGTACCGATACTGAACACCAGCAAGGTGGAAAGGTAGATCAACACGGCAGTGTAAGCGGTCTGACGATTACGCCACATCAGATTTGCCAGCCAGAACACCAGAATGGCGCTCAGCATAGTGCTGAATACTGAACCAAAACGCACCGCAAAGTTGCTGTCACCGAAAATCATCTGGCTGATATTGTTAAACCAGTAACCTGCCACCGGTTTTTCAAAATAGCGCAATCCGAGAAGATGAGGCACAACCCAGTCGCCGCGCTGAAGCATTTCGCGGCTGATTTCGGCATATCGGGTTTCATCTGGTTGCCATAACAGGCGGGTATTAAGAGGAACAAGATAAACGAGCGCGAAGAACACCAGGATCATGGTGCTCCATACGCCTTTAATTGTTTTTGACATCAGGACAAACCTTCTTGCTGACAGCCTAACCAACCTTCCCGACCGGGGAAACTGGCGCGAACCACTTTGCCTTTTGGCAACGTACTGAGATCTTGCGGCAGTAACTCGCCCAGCGCGCAAAACCGGATACCCTGTGCAGCAGCACGGGTCAGTAACTCGTCAAATTGCGTTGCCAGCGACATTCCTTCAACTTCGGCGTGGATGGTATACACCGGCACGCCGGTATCCTTGGCGATAGCATCAAGAATAAAATCGTTGAAGTTATCCGCCGTAATTTCGCCGCCCGCCACTTCATCGTAAGTCGGCAGCGTCACCGGAATTTGTACGGTTCCCGGGGTTCCATTTTCCAGCACCGGCAGGAAAGGATGGGTTCCGCGACAATCACTGTTGTAATAGAAATGAAAACGCTCTTTCACTTCTATGACGCGTTCATCAGCGCGCCAGCCAGCCACTGCCGAACATTCGACGTCATGACCCAGGCTTTTTTCCAGTGCATCCAGCCCCAGCCGGATTTGTTCTTCCAGCTGTTTCTCAGACCATTTACCGACTTTCGCCTGCCAGCCCTGATGGTCCCAGGCGTGCAGTCCGACTTCGTGGCCCCGTTTTGCGGTTTCTTTCATCAGATACCCGAGGTCACGGGCGATGGGTTTACCCGGCCAGGCGGTACCCGCCAGCAGGATATCCCAGCCATAAAGGGAGGCAGCGTTAGAGCGCAGCATTTTCCACAGAAAGCGCGGTTTAAGCAGGCGCCACAAGTGGCGCCCCATGTTATCCGGGCCAACGCTGAAGAAGAAACTGGCGGTGATTTTATGTTTTGCAAGGGTTTGCAGAAGCTGAGGGACACCCTCCCGGGTGCCGCTCCAGGTATCCACATCAATGCGCAGACCCACTTTCTTCATGTCTGGCACCGTATCAGGCTTTGTCAGCGTCAGTGTTTACAGAACGCAGGAAGAAATCCAGCGTGTCGGCGACGGTTTTATCCATGCCAATTTCAGGTTTCCAGTCCAGCAGACGACGGGCATTTTTGATGCTCGGCGTACGGTGCTCAACGTCCTGGTAGCCTTTACCGTAGTAAGTGCTGCTTTCGACCAGATTGAAACCGGCAAACGGCGGGAACTGGGCGCGAAGCGGGTGAGCCTCAAAGCTTTTCAGTAGCATTTCTGCCAGCTGACGGATGCTTGCTTCGTTCGTCGGGTTACCGATGTTGATGATCTGACCGTCACACAAGTTGTCGCGGTTCTCGATGATGCGGAACAACGCTTCGATACCGTCGTTGATGTCGGTGAAGCAACGTTTCTGCTCGCCGCCATCGACCAGTTTGATCGGTGAACCTTCTACCAGATTCAGGATCAGCTGAGTGATCGCACGGGAACTGCCGATACGCGCAGCATCCAGGTTATCCAGACGTGGTCCCATCCAGTTAAACGGACGGAACAGTGTGAATTTCAGACCTTCTTTCGCGCCATATGCCCAGATAACACGGTCCAGCAGCTGTTTAGAAACAGAGTAAATCCAGCGCTGTTTGTTAATCGGGCCAACGATCAGACGGGAATGGTCCTCATCGAATTCTTTGTCATCACACATACCGTAAACTTCAGAGGTCGACGGGAAGATGATGCGTTTTTTGTATTTCACACAGTCGCGAACGATTTTCAGGTTTTCTTCGAAATCCAGTTCGAACACACGCAGCGGATTACGGGTGTATTCAATTGGCGTGGCGATAGCCACCAGCGGCAGAACGACATCACATTTTTTGATGTGGTATTCGATCCACTCAGAATGGATGCTGATATCGCCTTCAACGAAGTGGAAATGCGGGTTATCCATGAAGCGGCTGACCGCGTCAGAGCTGATATCCAGACCATAAATTTCATAACGGTCTTCACGCAGCAGGCGTTCACTCAGGTGGTTACCGATGAAACCGTTCACACCCAGAATCAGCACGCGTGTACGACGCTTCATAACGGCGGTTGGCAATGTCGCCACGCGCATATCCGGCATGATGCCCAGTTCAAGCGCCAGACGGGAACCCTGAACATACAGGCCGTTTTCACTCTGCCCTGCCAGAATTTCCAGTGCGCCTTCGCCACAGGCGATAGTCAGCGGATCAGAAGAAAGTACGGTGCCCGGTTGTTTGTCATGCTGAGTATCCAGCGGACGGGCGCGCCAGACGGTCAGTTTACGCTGACCCAGATAAGAGAATGCACCCGGGTAAGGTTCAGTCACAGCACGGATCAGGTTGTTAATTTCAGTGGCAGATTTATGCCAGTGAATTTCACCATCGGCAGCAGTGCGACGTCCAAAGTAGCTTGCCTGAGACTCGTCTTGCGGAGTCAGCGTGATCTTACCGGCTTTCATTTCCGGCAGAACATCTGTCAGAAGCGCTTTAGCTGCATCACGGACTTTGGCGTGTAATTTCAGTGCAGTGTCATCGGCGGCGATAGCGACTTTACGCTGCCCCACGATATCACCCGCATCAGGCCGTTTAACCATTTTATGCAGGGTAACGCCGGTTTCGGTTTCGCCATTCAGCAGCGCCCAGTTAACCGGTGCGCGACCACGGTAGCGTGGCAGCAATGAACCATGCAGATTAAAACCGCCGCGTGGCGCCAGAGATAAAATCTCTTCGCTCAGCATGTTGCGATAGTAGAAAGAGAAAATGACATCAGGCTGTAAAGCACGGATGCGGTCGACCCACAATGGATGGTTAACATCTTCCGGGGCATAAACCGGCAGATTCAGTTCAGCACCCTGACGGGCAACAGATGAAAAGAACTGGTTTTCATTCGGGGCATCGGTATGCGTAAAGACTGCCTGTACGTCATAACCGGCATCAACCAGAGCCTGTAAACCAACACAACCAATATCATGGTAGGCAAATACAATCGCTTTCATCACTCTTCTTCCTGACTGTTATCTTCGGAACGAACGCCGACGACTTTTTGAACAAAATAACGGGGACGCGCACGGACATCATTGTAGATACGCCCGATGTATTCACCGAGTAACCCCATGCCCACAAACTGCGCACCGATAAACATGAATAACAATGCAAATAACGTAAATACGCCATCCGCAGCCCAGGCAGGACCGTTGATGAGGCGCATTAAAATCAGAAACACCGCCAGCACAAAACCGAAAATGGCGATCGCACTGCCCACCACGCTAAGCATTCTCAGCGGCGTCGTTGTCAGGCAGGTAATCAGGTCATACATCAGGTTGATGAGTTTCATCAGGCTGTATTTGGAATCACCGAATTCGCGCTCAGAATGCTGAACCGGGATTTCAATCGTTTTGCGCGCGAAGGTGTTTGCCAGAATCGGGATAAAGGTACTGCGCTCATGGCAATGTAGCATGGCTTCGATAATGTGGCGGCGGTAGGCACGTAACATGCAACCGTAATCGCCCATCGATTTGCCGGTAGCGCGCTGGATCATCATGTTGATCATTTTCGAGGCTGATTTACGGAACCAGGAATCGCGGCGGTTTGCACGTACGGTGCCGACAACGTCATAGCCTTCATCGGCCGTGGCGACCAGGCGCGGGATTTCTTCCGGTGGATTTTGCAGGTCAGCGTCAAGTGTAATGACCAGATCACCTGTCACATGGCTAAAACCGGCCATAATGGCGGAATGCTGGCCGTAATTACGGTTGAGCAAAACGGCAATAACATGGCTGTCCGGTTGTTCTGCAGCGGCAGCGAGCATGTCACCGGAGCTGTCAGAACTGCCGTCATCCACCAGAATTATTTCGTACTGTTGGGTTAATTGCTTACAGGCTGCCTGCGTACGAGATAACAATGCCGGCAAGCTTTCTTCTTCGTTGTAGACCGGGATAACCACCGAGACTTTACGGATTGGTTCGTATTGCGCCACTACTGCGCCTCCAGAAGGGAAAAAAGAGCCGCGACAACACGGTCCACATCACTGTCCTGCATATCAGGGAACAGCGGCAGGCTGCACAAACGTGCCGAATTCCATTCGCTGTTTGGCAGGCTCAGATGCGGATAACGCTCGCGGTAATATTTTTGGGTATGAGCGGCGCGGAAATGCAAACCAGTTCCGATCCCCTGCTCTTTCAGGCGTTCCATCAGAGCGTCACGGCTGATACCGCAACGTTCTTCATCCACGCGGATCATGAATAAGTGCCACGCATGAAGGTGCGGGTAAGCCGGTACATTCATTGGCAAATAAGGTGAGCCCTGTAATTTATCCAGATATTGCTGTGCCAGTTCGGTACGGCGCGCATTGATCTCATGCAGGCGTTTAAGCTGGACGACGGCAATAGAAGCGTGAATATCGGAAAGATTGTATTTAAAACCGGGCTCGACAACCTCAGCCTGCGGTTTGCGCCCCAGTACCTGACGGTCAAATGCATCAACGGCCAGACCGTGGAATTTCAACGCGCGGACTTTATTCGCCAGCTCGTCGTCATCCGTGGCTATCAGGCCACCTTCGGCGCAGGTCATATTTTTGATGGCGTGGAAGGAGAAGATTGCCGTTCCCTGCCCGCCAATCCAGCGGTCACGGTAACGGGTACCTGCCGCGTGCGCGGCATCTTCTACGACAGGAATACCGTGTTCGTTGGCGACAGCGTAAATCGGGTCAAGGTCTAAAGGCGCGCCCGCGTAATGCACAGGGATAATCGCTTTGGTTTTCGGCGTGATGGCGGCAGCAATGGCTTCTGCGCTTACCATCAGGGTGTCCGGGTCAACATCGATCATGACCGGCTCTGCACCCAGCAGAACAATCATATTGATGGTCGAAACCCAGGTCTGGGAAGGGGTAATCACTTCATCGCCGGGGCCTATGCCCAGCGCCATCAACGTAACATGCATGCCACCGGTTGCGGAACTGACTGCGATAGCATGTTTACAACCGAAAGCGGCAGAGAAATCCTGTTCCAGCTGGTTTGTTTGCGGTCCGGTGGTTATCCACCCTGAGCGCAAAACCTGCCCCACAGCCGCAATCTCTTCTTCGCCCATAGACGGACGGGAGAAAGGCAAAAAGTTTTCCATTACGCTATCCCGAAAGGTAATTAATTGATACCAACTTTAGACCGCATTTATTTAACAACAGGTAAACACTGTCATGAATTTATGAATCTTATGATGTCGGTTTAATCTTAATTTAACCTTAAGGATTTTCCAGTTTTGTGAAGCTAAATAGAAACTAAACCAGAAGAAAAGAAATTATCTTAATACCAAAAAACGTCTTGAAAACAATGCATTGAATTGTATTTAATGTAATACTAAAAAATGAACTTTATTTAGAAATAGAAAACACTGTTCTTTTTATGAACAGAAAATGGGCATTCAAAAACCTAACAGCTGATAATAAAATAGTTACCCGGCTATTGATTAAGTAATACGTTACGCCATCGCCGCCATTATCCAGTGTCGACCAGCCAGTTCATATCCCTGAAATACCACTTTATAAACCGCAGAAAGTGTTTCCGGCTGCATGACATCAGGACATTTTCCCGCTGAAATGACTTCACCCGCCGACATCAGCCAGACCTCATGTGCATAATGCAAAGTATGATTAAGATCGTGGTCACTTATCACGACTGAACGCCCTGCTGCACAGAATTCCGTGAGCAACTGATCCAGCGCCTGCTGCTGCGCCACGTCAAGACTGTTCATCGGTTCGTCGAGAAATAAAAGCCGGCTGTCGGGATTAACGTCAGGCCACACCTGCAATAAGACCGCCGCGAGGCGAACCCGCTGCCATTCACCACCTGAAAGATGTGTGACCGGACGGGCAAGTTTATCGTCAAGATGCAGCGCAGCAGACAACCGTGCAATTGTGCGCTCCAGCACTTCAGGATCGGAATTTTGTGGCTGATGAAGTGACAGATATTGGAAAACCGGCATCAGGGATGCCGGTGTCAGTTGCTGGCAAAGCCAGGCGCGCAGACGAGCCAGACGCGGGCCTGAGAATTCAGCTAACCTTTGTCCGTCGATACTGACCTCACCTTTTCCGGCCGACATGCCTGCCAGCCGGTTCAGTAAGGTGCTCTTTCCTGCCCCGTTCGGCCCGATAATATGTATCCGGCTTCCGGGCGTGATGTGCGAACTAAACGCCTGAAGGCGCCCTTCAACCGCAATTTCGCGACATTCCAGCATCTGCGCTTCCATAACTTAGTTATTTTGCCAGTGCTGCTTTAATAGTTTCCATCAGAATAGGATCTTCCGGCGTCATGTCCGGTGCGAAACGCTGAACAACGGTGCCATCGCGACCGATCAGGAATTTCTCAAAGTTCCACAAGATGTCATCGGGTTTTAAAGGCTGACGGCCTTTGCTCGCAAGACGCTCGTAGAAAGCACTGTCTTCTGGTTTTACCGCCGCAGG
This sequence comes from Rahnella sp. JUb53, assembly GCF_004346065.1. Lineage (NCBI taxonomy): Bacteria > Pseudomonadati > Pseudomonadota > Gammaproteobacteria > Enterobacterales > Yersiniaceae > Rahnella > Rahnella sp. JUb53. Next base: position 283,383 of record NZ_SLYT01000001.1, on the reverse strand, counting down.
ACGGGCAGCAATCATCGCCGCATACAGCGGGTGGCGGTTGTCGCCATTGACGTTAATTTTGCTGAACATAGGGAATTTCACGCCAAAGTTCGTGGTGCAGAAGGTTTTGATTTCCTCTTCTGTACCCGGTTCCTGCGCGCCAAACTCATTACACGGGAAGCCCAGAACCTCAAATCCCTGGTCTTGCCAGGCCTGATAAATATTCTCCAGACTTTCATATTGTTTGGTCAGGCCACATTGTGACGCTACGTTAACGACCAGCAATACAGAACCTTTATAAGCACCCAGCGTTGTGGTTTCGCCATCAATGGTTTTCAGGGAGATGTCAAAAATGTCATTACTCATCGTTTTTATCCTGATAGTTGCAGGTAGGTAAAGGGAGAGCATAGACGACCCGCCGTAAATAATCAGCGGATTTGTCCGACTCTGATCAGAAGCCAGATGAAGACCGGAGCCCCCAGCGTGGCGGTAACCACGCCGACGGGCAATTCAGCCGCATACAGACCAATTCTTGATACCACGTCAGCGAGAAGTAACACGCTGGCGCCACCAAGCGCACAGGCTGGCAGTAAACGGCGCTGATCGGTGATACCCGCAAGGCGCAGAATATGCGGGATAACCAGCCCGATAAAGCCGATAACGCCAGATAATGCCACGCTCAGCCCGACAATCCAGCCGACTGCGAGAACAAGCCCATAGCGCCAGGTTGTCAGAGATATCCCCAGTTGTTGCGCCTGTACGATACCTAATGACAGCAGATTAAGGGCGTTGCCCTGAAAAACCAGCCACAATAATACCGGCAACAACAGCATTGCCAGCCAGATCTGGTTCCAGTCGACACCGCCGAACCCGCCCATCATCCAGTACATCAGCTGGCGCAAATCAAGATTACTGCTGAAGTAAATAGCCCAGGTCATTAAAGCGCTGCAAACGATACCGATCGCTACGCCCACCAGCAGCATACGGGCATTCGTTAACAAACGTTTACGGGAAATCGTTAACAGGAAAAATGTGACAATCAGTGCGCCTGCAATCGCCGCCAGACTCATCACCCAGACAGGTAAAATGCCGTGGCCGAGCATGACACACAATACCAGCGCCACACCGGCACCATTGGCAACGCCGAGCAATCCGGGTTCGGCGAGCGGGTTTTCGAATAATGACTGCATGACTGCGCCAGCAACCGCGAGACTGGCGCCGACTAGAATCACCGCGATAGCCCGGGGTAACCGCAGTTGCCAGACAAAAAGTCGCGCCTCACTGCCCAGCCACTGATTGGGCCATAACCAGTTTTCACCCGCACTCAGGCTGAATACGCAGATTATTACCAGCAACAGGCTCAGCCCGACCAGCCAGCGGCGGTCACGGCGTTTACGTTGTTGTTCAAGAGCAGAATAGGTCTGCGGAATGGGCATGTAGGGCAGTTTCCTGAGACTCACTGTGGATGACTATCCTACCGATATTAGTCAGTTAGCTCTGGCGAGTGAACCGGATAATGACAAAAACAGGAAACAAAAAAGCCGGTGACAAAGCACCGGCCTGAAAAGTCTTCATTGAAGGGGAGAATCAGTGGCCCTGATGGCCATCTGGCGGGATCGGCTGACCCTTCCCGTGATTGTCATTTTGCCCGCCCTGATGATCACGATTATCATGGTGATCACCATTATCATGATGATTGCCGTTGTTCGGGTGGCCCTGATCGTGTTGCGGATTGTGTGGCGGATTGCCATGACCACGCTGCGGCGGTTTGGGATCCCAGCGGTTGCCATGCCAGTACATACCATGCTCATTGCGCTCACCATAATGATGGCCCTGATGGTCATGCCACCACTGCGGCGGACGCCAGTCGTAACCATCCCAGTAATAGCCACGCTGGTCCTGATCCCCGAGATGAACCGATACGCCGGGTACGTTAACGTCAACAGAAACATTTGCCTGCGCGATCACAGGCAATGCCAGTGCACAACAAAGCAATAAAAGTGATTTTTTCATAAGAGTCACGCCTTCTTTATTTTTTATGACGTGTTTTTTATATCAGGCAGGAAAGACAGAGAATATAAGAGTGCGGCGTATTTTCGGATATCTTGCTGTGACCTTACAATAAAAATACAAACATATCCTGTTTGAAATACATCAACAGGATGAAGATTATTAACTATTCAATTCTTATTACGATACTAACAAATCTTAACGTAAGCCTGACGATAATCCGTCTGCCGTTTATTTATAATAAAATTGTTTATTCCAATAAAGGACATTCTTATGCGTCGTATTCTCGCTTTGTTTGGTGTTGTTCTGGTTGTCGTAAGCCTCAGTGGCTGTATCTTCCCGGGGCCATATGGTCACGGTGGCGGCCATGGCGGTGGTCATCCACATTATTACTGGCGCTAATATTAATTAAGAATTTTCATCATTGCATTTGTTTATTTACTGACTGCGAATCTGAATATAAACATTTGCCAATGTGTTTAACATCAAGGGGCTTCGGCCCCTTTTTTGTTTTATGCAACCATTGTATTTATTGCGGCTCACATAAAAAGTCGAATAAAACAGCACTGATGAAAAAGTCAGCCCTTAATTAACAATCTGCAAGGTGGAGATATTATTTCGCCTCGACCTGGCGTTAAATTTAATCTATCAGACGATTCCTGAAACAACCACCCCATTAACGCAATCTTTTCACTTCCTGCGCAATTTAACGCAAATTATTTCCCTTCAGAGAACCGTAAATTCGGCCCAAAAAAAAGGCCGCTTTCGCGGCCTTTTTGATGTTTTCACTTATTCTTTCGGAGTGGCATTCTCTACACGACTTTTCAATTTCTGTCCCGGACGGAAAGTCACCACACGACGCGCCGTGATCGGAATATCTTCGCCGGTTTTCGGGTTACGTCCCGGACGTTGGTTTTTGTCACGCAGATCAAAGTTGCCAAAGCCAGACAGTTTTACTTGCTCGCCATTTTCCAAAGCACGACGTACTTCTTCGAAAAATATCTCAACAAGGTCTTTGGCATCCCGTTTGCTCAGCCCGAGCTTCTCAAACAGGTGTTCTGACATTTCAGCTTTAGTAAGCGCCATAGGTTCAATCCCTCAAGGATGCTTGGAATCGCTGTTTTAGAGCCTCTACACATTTTGCAACGGTAGCGGCGATCTCCTCTTCTTCCAGTGTACGGCCGGTATCCTGCAACACCAGACTGATAGCCAGGCTCTTGTAACCTTCAGCTACGCCCTTGCCACGGTACACATCAAACAAGTTTACGCCAACTACCTGATTTGCGCCAACTTTCTTGCACTCTGCCAAAATATCGTCTGCGGGCACGTTTTCGGCCACTACCACAGCGATGTCACGACGGTTCGCCGGGAAGCGAGAAATCTCTTTCGCATCAGGCAGTACGCGGTCTGCGACCTTGTTCCATAACAATTCGAAGACCACGGTACGACCATTAAGATCGAGTTTACGTTCCAGCTCAGGGTGTACTACACCAATGAAACCAATACGTTCGCCGCGTAAATAAATCGCCGCGCTTTGCCCAGGATGCAGCGCAGGATTTGCTTCTACCTTGAACTGTACGTCGTTCATTTTGCCGGTAAGCTCAAGAATAGCCTCAAGATCACCTTTCAAATCGTAGTAGTCAACTGTCTGACGCGCCAGATCCCAATGCTCTTCATTTTTAGTACCCGAGATCACACCAGACAGCATGACGTCCTGACGGATACCCAAATCGGCTTGTGTATCAGGGACAAAGCGCAGGCCGCTTTCAAATAAACGCACGCGACTTTGCTGACGATTTTGGTTATTTACTACCGCAGTCAGCAGGCCAGACCACAGGGAAAGACGCATTGCTGACATTTCCACCGAAATCGGGCTTGGCAAAATCAGCGCATCTTCACCAGGGTGCAGGAGAGCCTGAACTTTTGGATCCACAAAACTGTAGGTGATCGCTTCCTGGAATCCACGGTCAACCAGCAGATTTTTCACACGTTTAAGCGACAAATTCGCTTCACGGTGTTTAGTCATCACCAGACTGGCTTTCACCGGCACATCAGGAATGTTGTTGTAGCCGTAAACACGGGCCACTTCTTCCACCAGGTCTTCTTCGATTTGCATATCGAAACGCCAGCTTGGCGCGACAGCCACCCAGTGGTCGGCTTTATGCTCAACCTGACAGCCCAGACGGGTCAGAATATCGGTTACCTGTGCATCTTCTACATGGTGGCCAATCAGACGATCCAGTTTTTCACGACGCAATGTGATGGTAGCCGCTTTTGGCAGATGCTCTTCTGAAGTCGCGTTGATGACCGGACCGGCTTCACCACCGCAAATGCTCAGCAGCAATGCAGTTGCGCGCTCAATGGCTTTGAATTGCAGCTCTGGATCCACACCACGTTCATAGCGATGTGAAGCGTCTGTGTGCAGACCCTGACGGCGTGCACGGCCAGTGATGGCCAGCGGAGCAAAGAACGCAGATTCCAGCAGGACATCCTGCGTTTCATCATTCACACCGGAATGTTCGCCACCAAAGATACCGGCCATCGCCAGCGCTTTCTGGTGGTCAGCGATGACCAGCGTGTCTTCCGCCAGTTTCGCTTTGGTGCCATCAAGCAACGTTAATGCTTCGTCTTTCTGCGCCATACGCACGACAATGCCACCGCTGATGCGATTCAGATCGAACGCATGCATTGGCTGGCCGAGCTCCAGCAGCACGAAGTTGGTGATATCCACAACGGCGTCGATAGAACGGATACCGCAGCGGCGCAGTTTTTCACGCATCCACAACGGCGTAGCGGCCTTAACATTGATACCTTTTACCACACGGCCCAGATAACGCGGACACGCCTGAGGCGCCTGCACATCAATGGAGATTGTGGCGTCAACGCTAGCTTTCACCGGATTGATTTCCGGCTCGACCAGCGGCAGCTGATTAATCACCGCAACATCACGTGCCACGCCCAGGATACCCAGACAGTCAGCACGGTTTGGCGTCACACTGATTTCGATAATGGTGTCATCGAGCTTCAGGAATTCGCGGATATCAGTCCCGACTGGCGCATCAAGCGGCAGCTCAATGATACCGTCGTGATCTTCCGAAATACCCAGCTCAGAGAAAGAACACAACATGCCTTCTGAAGGCTCGCCACGCAGCTTGGCGGCTTTGATTTTGAAATCACCCGGCAATACCGCGCCGACAGTCGCGACGGCAACTTTAAGGCCCTGACGGCAGTTTGGTGCGCCGCAAACGATGTCGAGCAGGCGATCGCCACCGACATTCACTTTAGTCACACGCAGTTTGTCTGCGTTTGGGTGCTGACCACATTCGACAACTTCGCCGACAACCACGCCATTAAATGCGCCGGAAACCGGATCAACGCCATCGACTTCAAGGCCAGCCATGGTGATTTGGTCTGATAATGCTTCGCTGCTGATGGCTGGGTTTACCCACTCACGCAACCAGAGTTCACTGAATTTCATGTGATATTCCCGCCTTACTTAAACTGTTTGAGGAAACGCAGATCATTTTCGAAAAATGCACGCAGGTCAGTCACGCCATAGCGCAACATAGTCAGACGTTCCATTCCCATTCCGAAGGCAAAACCAGAATACACTTCTGGGTCAATGCCGACGTTGCGCAGGACATTCGGATGCACCATGCCGCAACCCAGCACTTCCAGCCACTTGCCATTTTTGCCCATTACATCCACTTCCGCAGAAGGTTCTGTGAACGGGAAATAGGAAGGACGGAAACGGATCTGCAAATCAGCTTCAAAGAAGTTGTTCAGGAAATCGTGCAGCGTGCCTTTCAGGTTGGAGAAGCTGATGTCTTTATCAACGATCAGGCCTTCCATCTGATGGAACATCGGGGTGTGAGTCTGGTCGTAATCGTTACGATATACGCGGCCCGGCGCGATGATACGAATCGGCGGCTGCTGATCTTTCATCGTACGGATCTGAACACCGGAAGTCTGTGTGCGCAGCAAACGCTTGGCATCAAACCAGAATGTATCGTGATCAGCACGTGCCGGATGGTGTCCCGGAATATTCAGGGCATCGAAGTTATGATAGTCATCTTCGATTTCAGGGCCGGTTTCCACGGTAAAGCCTAATTCACCGAAGAAGGTTTCAATGCGGTCGATAGTACGGGTCACCGGGTGCAGACCACCGTTTTCGATGCGGCGACCAGGCAGGGAAACGTCAATCGTTTCTTCAGCCAGACGCGCATTCAGTTCAGCAGACTCCAGCGTATTTTTACGCGCGTTCAGGGCCTCCTGAACCTGCGCTTTCGCTTCATTGATGACCGCACCCGCTGCCGGGCGTTCTTCCGCAGGTAATTCACGGAGTGTTGTCATCTGGAGTGTCAGGTGGCCTTTCTTACCCAGATATTCGACACGCACGTTATCCAGCGCGGCGATGTCCTGAGCACTCTCTACGGCTGCCTTGGCATTGGCAACCAGCTCTGCGAGATGTGGCATTGCTTTCCTCTTCTTCTGGCCAATATGGCCCGATGTAAAATAACCGTGATTAATCAGGGGCGCGATTTTGACCCTGAACCTTAGTGTATAAAGCACAGATACAAAAAAGCCTCCACGAGGGAGGCTTAGGCGCTACTTTTCGTTTCTTCTCTTACGCGCGAAAGCCTTCCTGAGTCAGGCGCTAAAGTAAAAAAAGAAACGGAAAATAGCAGGATTCATGCTTGCGTTACCTTATCGGTTGTAAATTTTGTGCTGACGTTCTGATGACACTACAGAGGGTATTAAACAACGAAACAGAATGTTTTTAAACACAAAATATAAAAGAGGGAGCAAGCTCCCTCTTTCAACTGACTTACGCCAGTGCTGCTTTCGCTTTCTCAACCAGAGCGGCAAATACCACTTTGTCGAAGACTGCGATGTCAGCCAAGATCTTACGGTCAATTTCAATAGAAGCTTTTTTCAAGCCGTTAATGAATTTGCTGTAAGACATGTCGTTCTGACGAGCTGCTGCGTTGATACGCGCGATCCACAGCTGACGGAACTGACGTTTCTTTTGACGACGGTCACGGTAAGCGTATTGACCAGCTTTGATAACAGCCTGGAATGCAACACGATATACGCGAGAACGGGCACCGTAGTAACCTTTCGCCTGTTTTAAGATTTTCTTGTGACGTGCACGTGCAATCACACCACGTTTTACGCGAGCCATATGCTCTCCTGAGTTTTATATTCTAAATGAAAAAGTGTATTTATGCGTACGGCAGACATGCAGAGACCAGACCCAAATCGTTCTTGGATACCAGGCCTTTTGGACGCAAGTGACGTTTACGCTTAGTAGCTTTTTTGGTCAGAATATGACGCAGGTTTGCGTGCTTACGCTTAAAACCACCGTTGGCGGTTTTTTTGAAGCGTTTAGCGGCGCCGCGTACTGTTTTGATCTTTGGCATTTTAAATTCCACTTCGCATTGTTATTAACATGAATCAGAAAGGCGAATCCAGCATGCGCGGTGCGAACACCGCGCAGCAGGATTACTTGGAAGCCTTACTGTTTCTTCTTAGGTGCGAGCACCATGATCATCTGACGACCTTCGATCTTCGTAGGGAAGGATTCGACAACGGCCAGTTCAGAATCTTCACACAGGTCTTTACGGACGCGGTTAAGCACTTCCATACCGATCTGTTGGTGCGCCATTTCACGCCCACGGAAACGCAGGGTGATTTTGGCTTTATCGCCATCTTCCAGAAAGCGAATCAGGTTGCGTAGTTTGACCTGATAGTCGCCATCATCGGTACCAGGTCGGAATTTGATTTCCTTAACCTGAATAACTTTTTGTTTCTTTTTCTGCTCTTTAGTCGACTTGCTCTTCTCGTAGAGGAATTTGCCGTAATCCATGATTCGACAAACTGGCGGCTCGGCATTCGGACTGATTTCTACTAAATCGACGCCCGCTTCCTCAGCTTTTTCAAGAGCTTCATTCAGACTGACAATACCAATCTGCTCGCCATCGACGCCTGTGAGGCGAACTTCTTGCGCGCGAATCTCTTTGTTAATGCGATTAGGACGCGCCGGTTGAACTCGTTTTCCGCCTTTAATACTTTATTCCTCCAGTTGATGAAGACTTCTGCTGCGGATTTCCGCCAGCAGTTTGTCAACGACTTCGCTAACATCCATGCTTCCTAAGTCTTTGCCGCGGCGGGTACGAACAGCAACTTTGCCTGCTTCGACCTCTTTATCGCCACAAACTAACATGTAAGGAACACGGCGTAGCGTGTGTTCGCGAATTTTAAAGCCAATCTTCTCATTTCTCAAGTCGGCTTTAACGCGAATGCCTGCATCTTGCAGTTTTTTAGTTAATTCTTCGACATAGGTAGCTTGTGAATCAGTGATATTCATGATCACTACCTGGACCGGAGCTATCCATGTTGGGAAGAAGCCAGCGTATTCTTCAGTCAGAATACCGATGAAACGCTCCATTGAACCCAGGATAGCACGGTGAATCATTACCGGGACCTGACGGTCGTTGCTTTCGCCAATATAAGAGGCGTTCAAGCGACCAGGTAATGAAAAGTCGAGCTGCACGGTACCACACTGCCACGCACGATCCAAACAATCATGCAAGGTAAATTCAATTTTCGGACCGTAGAACGCCCCTTCACCAGGCTGATATTCGAACGGAATGTCGTTTTCAGTCAGCGCAGCTGCCAGATCATCCTCAGCACGAGTCCACATTTCGTCAGTACCAATGCGCTTCTCAGGACGAGTGGACAATTTCACCACAATCTTTTCGAAGCCAAAAGTGCTGTACATGTCGTAAACCATACGGATACAGCTGTTCACTTCATCACGTACCTGCTCTTCAGTACAGAAGATGTGGGCATCGTCCTGAGTGAAGCCACGAACGCGCATCAGACCATGCAATGCACCTGACGGCTCATTACGATGGCAGCTGCCGAACTCCGCCATACGCAGCGGCAGATCACGGTAGGATTTCAGACCCTGGTTAAAGATCTGAACGTGACCCGGGCAGTTCATAGGTTTGATGCAGTATTCACGGTTTTCAGAAGAAGTAGTGAACATTGCTTCTTTGTAGTTTTCCCAGTGACCTGTTTTTTCCCACAGCACGCGGTCCATCATAAACGGACCTTTCACTTCCTGATAATCGTATGACTTCAGTTTCATGCGCACGAAGGCTTCCAGCTCACGGAAAATAGTCCAGCCATCGTTGTGCCAGAACACCATACCTGGCGCTTCTTCCTGCATGTGATACAGGTCGAGTTGCTTACCAATTTTACGGTGGTCTCGTTTACCGGCTTCTTCCAGACGCTGAATATAGGCATTGAGTTGCTTTTTATCTGCCCATGCGGTGCCGTAGATACGTTGCAGCATCTTGTTGTCGCTGTTACCACGCCAGTAAGCACCGGATGTTTTCTGCAGTTTGAAATGATGGCAGAAACGCATGTTCGGTACGTGCGGACCACGACACATATCGACGTATTCTTCATGGTGGTACAAGCCCGGACGATCATCATGACTGATGTTTTCATCCAGAATGGCCACTTTGTATTCTTCGCCACGGCTTGCAAAGGTATCGCGCGCTTCCTGCCAGCTGACTTTCTTTTTAATAACGTCGTAATTCTTTTCAGCCAGTTCGTGCATGCGCTTTTCAAGCAGTTCGATGTCTTCCTGAGTCAACGTGCGATCTAAATCGACGTCGTAGTAGAAGCCATTATCGATAACCGGACCGATAGCCATTTTAGTGTCTGGCCACAATTGCTTGATGGCATGACCCAAAAGGTGCGCACAGGAGTGGCGCAAGATTTCAAGACCGGCTTCGTCTTTAGCGGTGATGATCGCCAGTTGTGCATCGGTTTCAATCAAATCAGTTGCATCAACCAGTTCGCCGTTAACGCGACCCGCGATACAGGCTTTCGCCAGACCCGGACCGATATCAAGCGCAACATCAAGAGGAGAAACGGGGCGATCAAAAACGCGCTGGCTTCCATCAGGAAGAGTAATGACAGGCATGCTAATTCCTTAATCTACAGTGGTGCCCCACACGACAGAGCACATCTAGAAAAATATTTGAGTGTAATTTCATGTAGTTATCCACGCTATCCAGCTTTACTTTGCCAAATATAGACACCCTGAAATACATCACGTAAATGTATCGGGATGCGACGTGAAAACAGGCAACGAGTTTAACACCCGTAAAGTGCGAATTTCCAGCAACCTGTGTTGCTTAATGTGGATATTTTTCGTGTAATCCCCTCCTGCAAGATAAGCTATTCAGAGAAACATGAGATAAGGGAAGCATATGTCTGAAGTCAGGCTGTTATTTGAAGCAATAGGTTTGGGCCTGGTGGTACTCCTTCCGCTGGCAAATCCCCTGACTACCGTGGCGCTGTTGCTCGGCCTTTCAGGGAAAATGACCACGCAGGAAAGAAACCAGCAATCGCTGATGGCCTCTGTGTATGTCTTCATCATCATGATGGTGGCGTATTACGCAGGGCAGCTGGTTATGAACACGTTTGGGATTTCTATTCCCGGCCTGCGAATTGCAGGGGGTCTGATCGTCACTTTTATCGGTTTCAGAATGCTTTTCCCACAACCCCATGTGGAAGAAAGAGTATTAATTGAGAATAAAACCGAGGAAATGAGGAAACAGGAATCGCCAAATATCGCCTTCGTTCCGCTGGCGATGCCAAGTACGGCGGGCCCGGGTACGATTGCGATGATCATCAGCAGCGCATCTACCGTGCGGGATTCTGATTTCCCGCACTGGGTTATTACCGTTGCACCGGTGATTATTTTCTTTTTAGTCGGACTGATTTTATGGTTAACGCTGCGCAGTTCAGGAGCGATTATGCGCCTGGTCGGCAAGAGCGGGATTGAAGCGATTTCACGTCTGATGGGATTCTTACTGGTGTGTATGGGGGTTCAGTTTGTGATTAACGGGATCCTTGAAATCATCAAAACATTACCGCCGGCAGCCTGAACTGCTGGCGGTAACTTCAACGCTTATCGCATTGCAAGATAAGCGTTGTTCACCTTCCACAAATAACGCGGTGCCTGAGGTGCAGGATGGTTTTTCTGCACATGCTGGGAAAACTCAGCAGGCGACATCAGATTAATCTTCGCAATGGCGTAGGTTTTATCTTTCGCAAACGTTCTAAGCAATGCCCCTGCCCCGTTCACATAGGCTAATGTGGTCGCGTAACGACGGGTTTCAGGGTTGTTAATGCCCGCCAGCTGTTGCTGCAGGATACTCAGATACGCCGTTCCCAGATCAATGTTCACTGCCGGATCTTTCAAATCACGTGGCGTAGGCTGACCGTAACGTCCTTTCATCCGGTAGGCATCGCGTCCTGCCGTTGAGGCCTTTAGCTGCATTAACCCAATCGCATTCGATTTGCTGACAACGGTTGGGTTATATCCAGATTCGACCTGAATGATTGCTTTAACAAGTGTTTCGTCGACGCCGTAAGTATTTGCCGCCTGGTGAATAACATCACCATAAGGCCCCGGGTGCATTAATGAAGTATCGCGCTGAGGTGGCGGCGATGGATTCAAAAAACGCGTAGTTTGAACCGGTGTTTCTTTAGCGCAACCCGCCAGTAATAGCGCGGCCATCAAATAAAGAATGTTTGGTTTCACGTTATCTCTCTCGCGACTGGGACGAGATGTAGCATATACATCTTCTTTCCACACCTGAATATATTTTTAGTCTATTATTATTATTGTTTTGTTAAACAAGGGGGTTAGGAACATGTCGATAAGACAATTCTGCATATAAAACCTCTTTTATGTCACATATTCTGAAAATAACAGATTCATTGATTACGCTCGCATTCCGTCAACATCGTAAATTGCATAAATTAACGTCATCATCTGATTCAGCCGTGCGCCGGATCGGGTTTTTGAAACAGAGAAAACGCTAACTTAATGAATTATCGGGCCAGTCAGAAGGGGTAATACCATGTGGCAAGCCGTCAATCGTTTGTTGAGTGAACACCTTGGCAGTGCTGAAATCCGCGAACGTGTTGAACTGCCTGGAGGTGAAATCCATCCGGCATGGCGGCTGAGCTATGGCGACAGGGATGTATTCGTGAAATGCAATGCGCGCGAGATGTTGCCTATTTTTGCCGCAGAAGCCGATCAACTCGCCCTGCTTGCGCGTAGTCAGACCGTCCGGGTACCAGAAGTTTACGGAGTGGGCAGTGACCGTGATTACAGCTTTCTTCTGCTTGAATACATTCCGCAAAAACCGCTGGATGCGCACAATGCGTATGTTTTAGGGCAACAACTTGCCGCTTTGCACCAATGGAGTGAACAGCTGCAATTTGGTCTTGATTTCGATAATGAACTCGCGACACTCCCGCAACCTAATAGCTGGCAACGGCGTTGGGCCACATTTTTTGCTGAGCAGCGGATTGGCTGGCAGTTACAACTGGCGGCAGAGAAAGGCATGACATTCGGTAATATTGAAGATATCACCGCATTAGTACATGCGCGTTTACAGAATCATCAGCCGCAGCCGTCTCTATTACATGGCGATTTATGGCCGCATAACTGCGGGTTATCTGATAATGGTCCCGTTATTTTCGACCCAGCTTGTTACTGGGGCGACAGAGAATGTGATCTGGCCATGTTGCCGTTGTATCCCAATGTTCCACCTCAGCTATATGATGGCTATCAGAGTAAAACGCCTTTACCGGACGGATTCATTTCAAGGCAGCCTCTCTACCAGTTATATTATTTACTTAACCGCAGTAATTTATTCGGCGGTCAACATCTGGTGGTGGCTCAACGCGCGGTAGACAGACTGCTACACGATGACATCAATTAACGCAGCACTCTTTTAGCGTCAAAAAATAAGGCCTGAATACGTGAATATTCAGGCCTTATTTAAATATTTTACATCGTTGGCAACCGATCACTCAACAACGAAATGTTATGAATATGTTGTATGAGCTATCCGGCAATTAACCCTAATAATTTCAAAATGAAATATCCGATAACTGCAATAATGATCGGCAAAATATACAACGGGAAATACTGCACCAAAATGGTGTGCCGGGGTATCACAATGCGTTCTTCAATCTGAGGACGAGTCCGCCCTTCTGCGCCCTTCGCCTGCTCAAGGATAAGCTGATCCTGGATCCCCTCGCGAACATGTTTCACCTGACGGGACATTCTTGCGCCGGATGCCTGAAGCGCCAGCCCCACAAAGATAAGCCAGTAGATGATGAAGAACATGATATTCGCACTTGTCACGCCCTGCCCGAGAGACGGCACCGGCGAGTTGTACCAAAAAACGTTCAAAAATGAAGTGTTAAACTTAATCATATCAACCATCACGTGGACAAAGTCCAGCATAACGGCGTTGATGCCCTGCTCAGTTTTAGTATGCTCATTGATAAAGGTTAGCAATGAGATCAGCGTTGAAAGCAGCGCAGGGATAAAAATAATCCATCCTGCAATCCGTTTAATCACTGCCACACGTCCGGCCTGTTGGTACGTCATGAATTCCCCTTGTTAGGATACCTTAAGCAATAGCTAAGTTTACCCACAGAAAGGTTTTTCCGCCCAATGTTTTAATCAGTTAGCACCTCTTCAGTGCCAGCAACAATGCCATTTGTCCGTAGAACGGATTTCGTCCGCGCGAAAGCCAATGCTAAAGTGAGGATCTATTCACTGTTAGGGAGTCCGCTTTCATGGCTTATGTCCGCCCTGTTAATGCAGCAATTTTCGATATGGATGGTCTGTTAATTGATTCTGAACGGTTGTGGGTTCAGGCAGAACTGGACGTTTTCAGCAGCCTTGGCGTCGATATTTCTCAGCGACATTTGCTGCCCGACACGCTTGGGTTGCGTATCGATCAGGTTGTCAGAATGTGGTATCAGGTATTGCCGTGGCAGGGGCCGGGTCAGGAGGAAGTCGCTTCAATGGTCATTGCCCGTACCATTGAACTGGTAGAACAAACCCGGCCATTGTTACCTGGCGTTAATCACGCGCTGGAATTGTGCCGTGATCAGGGGCTGAAAATTGGCCTGGCCTCAGCGTCACCTTTATTCATGCTTGATACCGTGCTGGAAATGTTCAATCTGCAATCCTATTTTCAGGTTCGCGTATCTGCCGAGAAACTGCCTTACAGCAAACCCCATCCCGAAGTTTACCTGCTGGCTGCCGGCGAGTTAGCGGTCGACCCGCTGAACTGCGTCACGCTGGAAGACTCCTTTAATGGCATGATCGCTACCAAAGCCGCGCGTATGCGTTCGATTGTTGTGCCAGACCATGAATACAGCGCGGATCCCCGCTGGGCGCTGGCGGATGTCAAACTTTCTTCGCTTGAAGAATTACGAGTGACACACATCAGTTAACATTTATGCGCAGTCGCTCATGTTGCTGCGCACCCTTCCTGTTTTAGCTTTCTTCTTTACTTACCCCCTCTGCCACAATTTTCAAATCTGCGTTTAATTTCGCAAACCTTGAACTGACTCATAAAATAAATAAAACGATATTTCATTTTTATTGAATTCGCATACCAATGAACCTATTCTTTCTGCAACAAGGACGAGCCGGGAGCTCTCCTGCTTCTGTACGCTGTCACTGCCACGCAACGGTCAGACTCGCCCGGTAAGTCCTCCTTCACCGATATCCAACGAGAGGCACCGACATGCAAGTTCGTCAAAGCATTCACAGCGACCACGCAAAAACGCTTGATACCGCTGAATTACGCCGCGAATTTCTCATCGAGAAAATCTTTGAAAAAAATGCCTACACCATGACTTACAGCCATATTGACCGCATCATTGTCGGCGGCGTCATGCCTGCTGAAAAAACGGTTTCCGTGGGCGATGAAGTCGGCAAACAACTTGGCGTGAGCTATTTCCTCGAACGTCGCGAACTGGGCGTGATCAACATTGGCGGGCCAGGCCTTATTGTGGTTGATGGCACGACGTACGAAATTGGTCATGAAGAAGCACTGTATGTCGGCAAGGGAGCAAAACTTGTTGAATTCAGTAGCGTTAATGCGACTACACCTGCCAAGTTTTACTATAACAGCGCCCCTGCACATACCACTTTTCCAAACAAAAAGATCACGCTGGCGGAAGCCTCACCACAAACTATCGGCGACGCAGCGACCAGCAACCGCCGCACTATCAATAAATTTATCGTGCCGGACGTACTGGAAACCTGCCAGCTGACCATGGGACTGACCAAGCTTGAAGAAGGTAGCCTGTGGAATACCATGCCTTGCCACACCCACGAGCGCCGCATGGAAGTCTATTTCTACTTCAACATGGAAGCGGAAACTGCGGTATTCCACATGATGGGGCAGCCGCAGGAAACCCGTCATTTATTAGTGCATAACGAGCAGGCGGTAATTTCCCCAAGCTGGTCGATTCATGCGGGCGTAGGGACCAAAAACTACACCTTCATCTGGGGTATGGTGGGAGAAAATCAGGTATTCGACGATATGGATCACGTCAAGGTCAGCGAACTGCGCTAACTCTCTGGCTCTGTCACCGCAGGCGGAGCCACTCAATTTTTATGGCGAACATGCCGTTGCAAAAGAGACTCTGAATATGATCCTCGATTCGTTTGAATTAAACGGCAAAGTCGCCATCGTGACCGGTTGTAACACCGGACTTGGCCAGGGCATGGCGTTGGGTCTCGCTCAGGCGGGTTGCGATATTGTGGGTATCAACCAGTCCGCGCCAGAAGAGACAGAACAAAAGATTATCGCCACCGGCCGCCGCTTTCTCGATTTACGCGCCGACCTTAGCAGTATTATAGAAATCCCGAAGCTTATCGAAAAAGCCGTCTCTGAATTCGGCCATATCGACATCCTGGTCAATAACGCTGGAATTATCCGCCGCGAAGATGCTATCGAGTTCAGCGAGAAAAACTGGGACGACGTAATGAATGTGAACAGTAAGACGCTGTTCTTTATGTCTCAGGCTGTAGCGAAGCAGTTCATTAGACAAGGCAATGGCGGCAAAATCATTAATATTGCCTCTATGTTGTCGTATCAGGGCGGGATCCGCGTTCCTTCCTATACCGCATCTAAAAGCGCAGTCATGGGGATTACCCGGCTGATGGCTAACGAATGGGCAAAGCATAAGGTTAATGTCAATGCCATTGCGCCGGGTTACATGTCCACCAACAACACCGAGCAACTTCGCGCCGATGGCGATCGCAGCAAAGAAATTCTCGACAGGATCCCGGCCGGACGCTGGGGTTTACCGGAAGATGTCATGGGGCCGGTAGTGTTTCTTGCCTCAAAAGCCTCCGATTACGTCAACGGTTACACGATTGCGGTAGATGGCGGCTGGCTGGCGAGATAACTGCTCAGAATGTGACAATCAAAAGGCGTATTTTTATACGCCTTTTTCTTTTTAATCAGTCCGTTGACAATTAGTTACAGGGTGTCTCTTCCAAGATTGTGACAGTTTCACTTATACTGGATAAAATAACAGTTATCCAGTTCGGACGCGTCATGACGGCGGAAGGCCATCTCATTTTCTCAATCGCCTGTGCGGTATTTGCCAAAAAGGCGCAGCTCTCTCCGGAGCTGGCGCACGGCGACTGGTGGCATATTATTCCAGGGTCCCTGCTTACCTGTTTATTGCCCGACATCGACCATCCGAAATCCGTGCTAGGTCAGCGTCTGAAGTGGCTTTCCCATCCAATCGCCCGGGCATTCGGTCACCGCGGTTTTACCCACAGTTTACTGGCTGTGGCGGGCGGTATTTTCCTTTTGCGCACGCATTTTCCGCACGACTGGGTCATTCCGGTAGACGCTTTCCACGCCATGATCATTGGTTATCTGAGCCACATTCTTGCGGATATGCTGACGCCAGCTGGCGTTCCCCTGCTTTGGCCATGTCGCTGGCGCTTTCGTCTGCCGATCATCAACAGTCAAAAAGGCAATCAGCTGGAACGGACGTTGTGTCTGATGCTGGTCGGGTTAACGCTGTTCTGGCCCGACTGGACGCCCATCATTGGTGCAATCAATCCTGATATTTTTAATCACATCCTGAAATTGTTCATCTGACCGGCATAAAACACCCGCAACTTGGCGATATTTGATACGAATCAACCCAAAAAGTTATAAAGCATTCTTTTTGGATATAAATGTTCAGGTGTCCAAACTGATATTCTGCTCACCATTGCTTTGGGATGGTGCAAACCCTGTCGGGGACACCCGTTTTAAATATCAAAACTATAAGTCTGGAGTTCGGTATGAATCTTCCGCTCGTTCTTAACGTAGTGGTTTTCGTTGTTCTCCTGTTGCTGCTGGCGCAAACCCGCCACAAGCAATGGAGTCTGGCAAAAAAAGTATTACTCGGTCTGGCCATGGGTGTTGTGTTTGGTCTGGCTTTACAGCTGATCTACGGTTCCGACGATCCGGTACTGAAAACCTCTATTACCTGGTTCAACATTGTCGGTAACGGCTACGTCCAGTTGCTGCAAATGATTGTCATGCCGCTGGTCTTCGTTTCGATTCTGAGTGCGGTAGCAAAACTGCATAACGCGTCTTCGCTGGGCAAAATCAGTTTCCTGACCATCGGTACCCTGCTTTTCACCACGCTGATTGCCTCGCTGGTGGGTATCTTTGTGACCGGCCTGTTTGGTCTGACCGCTGAGGGTCTGGTACAAGGTACGCAGGAAACCGCGCGTCTGACTGCGATTCAGTCAAACTATGTAGGCAAAGTGGCTGACCTGAGCGTGCCTCAGTTAATCCTTTCCTTTATTCCTAAGAACCCGTTTGCTGACCTGACTGGCGCAAGTCCGACGTCAATCATCAGCGTCGTTATCTTTGCTGCTTTCGTGGGTGTTGCCGCCTTGCAGCTGGTAAAAGATGACGCAGAAAAAGGCCCTCGTGTTCTGGTCTTCATCGATATCCTGCAGGCATGGGTGATGAAACTGGTACGTCTGGTCATGAAACTGACCCCGTACGGTGTTCTGGCGCTGATGACCAAAGTGGTTGCCGGTTCCAACATTCAGGACATCATTAAACTCGGCAGCTTCGTGGTCGCGTCTTATCTGGGTCTGGGGATTATGTTTGTGGTTCATGCCGTACTGCTTTCTTTCACTGGCGTGAATCCTGCGAAATTCTTCCGTAAAGTCTGGCCGGTGCTGACCTTCGCGTTCACCAGTCGTTCCAGTGCGGCAACCATTCCGCTGAGTGTTGAAGCGCAAACGCGTCGTCTGGGTATTCCGGAATCTATCGCAAGCTTTGCCGCTTCCTTTGGTGCCACTATCGGCCAGAACGGATGCGCAGGTCTGTACCCGACAATGCTGGCCGTGATGGTTGCACCAACCGTCGGTATTAACCCGTTTGATCCAGTATGGATTGCGACGCTGGTTGGTATCGTAACACTGAGCTCTGCCGGTGTGGCGGGTGTCGGTGGCGGCGCGACCTTTGCTGCGCTGATCGTATTACCTGCTATGGGTCTGCCGGTCACGCTGGTGGCACTGCTTATCTCTGTCGAGCCATTGATTGATATGGGGCGTACTGCGCTTAACGTCAGCGGATCAATGACTGCCGGTACGATTACCAGCCAGTTACTGAAACAGACCGACAAAGAAGTGATGAATTCAGAAGAAACAGCAGAACTGGCACACCGCTAAGTTCAGATTGCGGAAAACAAAAAACCGAAGCCATTGGCTTCGGTTTTTTTATGCCTACATTTCCGCATTTACTCAGAACGGATAGTCGTGGAATCCAATCTGCTCAGAGATATTACGCGCGGCGGTATGCAGCATTTCGACGTAGTGGCTTTTGCTTTCTTCAGAGAAACGGATAGTCGGGAAGGAAATGCTTAACCCGGCAATCACAACGCCAAAGCGGTCAAAAACAGGAACAGCGATACAACGCAGACCTTGTTCCTGTTCTTCATTATCTTCGCCATAACCTTGCTCACGCACCTGCACCAATGCTGCCTGCAAATCGGCTGCATTCATGATGGTATTTTCGGTACTGCGGGTAAATTCAATTTCCTGCAACAACGTACTGACTTCCGCTTTGTCGCCCCATGCCAGCAGCACTTTACCAATCGCCGTGGTATGCAGGGGATTGCGGCGACCAATGCGTGAATGCATACGCAGGTTGTACATGGAATCAATTTTATGGATGTAGACGATGCCGTCTTCATCCAGCGCGCCAAGGTGAATAGTTTCACGGGTCAGGCGGGACAATTCGCGCATCTGAATATCAGCGCTGCGGATAAGATCGACGTTTTGCAGTGCCTTAGCACCAAGTTCAAACAATTTCAGAGTCAGTGAATATTTCTCCGACTCACCTTCCTGTGCAACATAGCCGAGTGACTTCATGGTCTGAAGGAAACGGTATACCGTGCTTTTAGACATCATAACGCGTTGAGAAAGTTCAGTAATACCAATCTCACGTTCTTCGCCCAGCGCCTGTAAAATACCAAAAACTTTCAGGACAGATGAGACGGAATCGGGTTGCTTATCAAGATCTGCGATAGCCATAGGGTGAGTTACCTGCTCGCGTTGGTTTTGTTTCAAAAAAAATAGAACGTGGTTTTTATTATAGTGGTAAGCCTTGTACAGAAGCAATCAACCCATTGATTGAGAATGTAAGAACTGTTAAGCCAGTTTCATTCCCGGCGGAGAGATAAATAATTCATTTCATCATGTGACAATAGTCACTTTAAGTTGATTAGCGTAGTAATATTCCCCTTACTGATGACTACGCACTGACAGAACTCATGACTCCAACACCCACTGATGGCTTACCTCTTCCACAACGATACGGCGCGATCCTGGCGATTGCGCTGGGGATCACCGTTTCTGTGCTGGACGGGGCGATCGCAAACGTCGCGCTCCCGACAATTTCCAATGATTTCCATGCCAGTCCGGCGACGTCAATCTGGGTGGTGAATGCCTACCAGCTGGCGATTACCATTTCGCTGCTTTCTCTGGCATCGCTTGGCGATATTTTCGGCTACCGCCGCATTTATCAGACCGGGCTGTTGGTGTTTAGTATCACCTCACTTTTTTGCGCCCTCTCAGATTCTCTGCTGACACTGACGGTCGCCCGCGTTTTACAAGGTTTTGGCGCCGCCGCGATCATGAGTGTGAACACCGCGCTTATCCGGATTATTTATCCTCAGCGATTCTTAGGGCGCGGCGTGGGCATCAATGCGCTGATTGTGGCCGTGTCTGCTGCTGCCGGACCGACCATCGCTGCGGGCATCCTTTCTGTCGCGTCCTGGCAATGGCTGTTTGCCATCAACGTGCCGATCGGTATTGTTGCTCTGATTCTGGGCCTGAAGTTTCTTCCGGCGAACTCGACACGCAGTCAGGGGCAGCGTTTTGATATTACCAGCAGCGTGATGAACGCTCTGACCTTTGGTTTACTGATCAGCGCCATCAGCGGGTTTGCGCAAGGAATGAATCATATGCTGATCCTCGGCGAAGTCATTGCCCTTCTGGTCATTGGCTGGTTCTTTGTTCGCCGTCAGCTGACGAGACCCTTCCCGCTGCTGCCGGTTGATTTGCTGCGTATTCCGATTTTCAGTATGTCGCTCGGGACATCCCTGTGCTCTTTCAGCGCACAGATGCTGGCATTTGTTTCCCTGCCCTTCTTCCTGCAAAACACATTGGGTTTGAATTCAGTTGAAACCGGCCTTCTGCTGACGCCGTGGCCGCTGGCAACGATGGTGATGGCGCCGATTGCAGGCCGTCTGGTGGAGCGTTTCCATCCGGGAATGCTGGGCGGAATTGGTCTGGTGGTCTTTTCATTCGGATTGTTTTCACTTTCATTACTGCCACCCGAGCCTTCGCATCTGAACATTATCTGGCGCATGTTACTCTGCGGAGCCGGTTTCGGGTTATTTCAGTCACCCAATAACCACACAATTATCAGCTCAGCACCGCGCAATCGCAGTGGCGGAGCCAGTGGCCTGTTGGGTACAGCGCGCCTTCTGGGACAAACTACCGGCGCGGCAATGGTCGCACTGATGTTTAACCTGTTCCCTCAGCACGGTACGCACGCTTCTTTGATCCTCGCCGGAACTCTCGCAGGCACTGGCGCTCTGGTCAGTCTGCTGCGAATGACGCAAAAAACCAGCACTCAGCGTGAAGCAGAAAACGCTAAGCTGTAAAATTCAGGCATGAAAAAGCCCGGCTATAATGGCCGGGCTTCTATTAATCAATCATCGCCAGAGGCTGATTATTGGCTTCTTATTTGCGTCTTATTTAATGTATGCACCGCTGCGCAATGCTTCAATACGCTTATCCAGCGGCGGGTGAGACATAAACAACTCACTGAATGATTTCGATTTACCGTTAATACAGAACGCCATCATGCTTCCCGCTTCCTGCGGTTCATGGCTGGTTTTCAGACGCTGCAATGCAGCAATCATTTTCTCACGACCTACCAGTTTTGCAGAACCCGCATCGGCATGGAATTCACGGTGACGCGAGAACCACATGGTGATAATGCTGGCCAGAATACCGAACACCAGTTCCAGCACAGTTGCCACGGCGAAATAAATCAACGGGTTACCGTTACTGCTCTCTTCGCCATCACGGTTGCCGGAAAGGAAACCAGAAGCCACCTGCGCGATAATACGTGAAATGAAGATAACGAAGGTGTTCACCACACCCTGGATCAGGGTCATGGTCACCATATCGCCATTCGCAATGTGGCTGATTTCGTGGGCGATAACCGCTTCGGCTTCATCCTGACTCATGCTTTGCAGCAGTCCGGTGCTGACAGCTACCAGAGAGGCATCGCGGCGCGCGCCTGTCGCGAACGCATTAATATCTGGCGCGTGATAAATCGCGACCTGAGGCATACCAATACCCGCCTGCTGAGACTGACGACGAACGGTTTCCATCAACCAGCGTTCAGTTTCATTGCGAGGTTGCTCGATAACTTCACCACCCACCGAGCGTAACGCCATCCATTTAGACATCAGCAACGAGACAATTGCACCACCGAAGCCAAACAGCCCGGCCATGATCATCAATCCCGGCACGCTGCTGTGCTGAATGCCAGTCAGGCTAAGCACCAGCCCGAATACCAGCATAACGGCCAGGTTAGTCAGCAGGAACAACGCTATACGCATCATAAAATTTTACTTCCTCATTGTTACTTCATTGTTATTGGCAGAGTTTAACCACCGGCACATAGCACACCCGGCTGTACTGATCCTATGGGCTTCTTACTAAGATTCAAGAGCCCGTGCGTTCTGAAGGTCTAAAATCACAATACTTTACATTTTGAAGCGTTTTATTTCACAGACAAGCCTGAAATTTAGAAGATTTTTCATAATTCACGCATAAAAAAAGCGCACCGGAGTGCGCTTCTTATTTGTCCAACTGCGTGCTTATTTCGCAGCAGTCTGGTCGGCCTGAGCCTTTTCCAGTTTGCCGAGATCAACAGCAATATGGTCAGCTTCATCGAGATAAGGATCCGGAGCAACGTAGTCTTTCGGCAAATCGTCGAGAGATTTAAGCGGCTTCTTACCTTCACGCTTGAAGCGTTCATTCAGACGGCTAAGACGCAGGGCATCGTCCTCTTTATCTTCTTTATCACGCTGCGCGTAATTCAGAGAGGCGATGTTACGTTTGTCTTTCAGCGCTTTGTAATGGGCAATGTCTTGCTGGATGTACTGGAACTCTGGATCTTTCGCAATACGGGCTTCATGGTCTTTCAGCAATTCAGGCAGGAACGGTTTCATGTCGCCTAATTTGGTGTAAGTTGCCGCGTTAATGCTATCCCACGGAAGTGCGTTATCTTCGAACTTCTCGCCGGTTTCAATCGATTCAATACCGGTTGGCATCAGAATGTCCGGGGTCACCCCTTTACGCTGAGTACTGCCACCGTTGATACGATAAAACTTCTGGATAGTGTATTGCACGGAACCGAGTGCAGGCCATTCCGGGCGCAGCATTTGGTCATAAATACGGTTCAGCGAGCGGTATTGCTGAACGGTACCTTTACCGAAGGTTGGCTCACCGACAATCAGCGCACGACCGTAATCCTGCATTGCGGCTGCAAAGATTTCGGAAGCAGAAGCACTGAAGCGATCAACCAGAACCACCAGCGGGCCTTTATAGTAAACGACGCCATCGGTATCGCTGTCCTGACGGATGCGGCCGTTGTTATCGCGAACCTGAACCACCGGGCCACTCGGAATAAACAGACCAGACAACGAAACCGCTTCAGTCAGTGCACCACCGCCGTTAGTACGGAGATCGATAACCAGACTGTTGACGTTCTGCTTCGCCATTTTCTGCAACTGAACTTTTACGTCATCCGTCAGGCCAACGTAGAAACCAGGAATGTCCATCACAGCGACTTTTTGAGCGCCAACATTCTTAATGGTCATTTTAACTGCGCGGTCTTCCAGACGGATTTTCTCGCGAGTCAGCGTGATCACGTGGTTTTTAGCATTCTTGCCGGCCGGCAAGATTTGCAGACGGACTTTGCTGCCTTTCGGCCCTTTGATGAGCGCGACGACGTCATCAAGACGCCAGCCAATCACATCGACAATTGGCGTTTGTTTTCCTGCCTGAACCTGGCCTACACCGACAATACGGTCACCGACTGCAATAGCTTTGCTTTTGGCCGCCGGGCCGCCAGCTACCATCGAATTGATGACTGTGTAATCGTCGTCGCCCTGCAATACCGCACCAATACCTTCCAGAGACAGGCTCATTTCGGTATTAAACTGCTCGGTGCTGCGGGGCGAGAGATAGTTGGTGTGCGGATCGATTTCATGCGCGAAGGCATTCATCACCAGCTGGAAAACATCTTCGCTGTTACTTTGTGTCAGGCGTTTCATCGCAAAATGATAACGCTTGGAGAGCACGTCACGGATTTCCTGATCGTTTTTGCCAGTCAGTTTGAGGTTCAGCTCGTCATATTTGACTTTCGCATCCCACAATTTGTCCAGCTCAGCGCGGTCTTTCGGCCACGGTGCTTTAGTGCGATCAAGTTCAATCGTGTCGTTGCCCGTGAAATCCATCGGGCGCTCAAGCACTTTCAACGCATAGTCATAGCGTTCAAAGCGGCGTTTTTGAGCCAGATTGAAAAGAGCATATGGCGTGGTTAACTGACCGGTTTTCAGTTCCTCACCCAAGGTTGCACGTTTATCAGTAAACTGTGCGACATCGGAAGCCATTAATACGTTATGGCCATAATCGAGCATGTTGAGGTAACGGTCGAAGATTTTCGCTGAGAAATCTGCATTAAGGTCGAACTGACGATAATGTGAACGGGTAAAGCGAGCAGTAACACGCTCGCTCACCGTTGCATCCTGAGGATCCTGAGTTAAATTAGGGAGTTGAGCGAGAGTCACCGGTGTACTCTCGTTCGCTGCAAAGCTGGTGTTCACCAGCCCTGCTCCTGCCATTAACAGACCCGCAATAACGCTTAATCTGACAAATTTGTTCATGCCTGAGTTGGCCTCCGTATCAGAACTGCAAGTGTTCTGCGCGCACGATCATCGCCAGACCCGAAGAGAGTTGAACGCGTACACCGTCTTTGGCAATTTCCAAAACGGTTGCATCCATTGCACTCTGTCCTGCTCTGACTTTGATTTCCTGGCCAATTTGCAGTTTTGAAATGTCTGTTACTGGCACCTGACGCGGTTCACGTTTTTCCTCACGCGGTGGGCGAGGTGTACGTGGTTTGCGATTTTCCTGACCAGCTACAGCAGCGGGCGCATTTTCACGACGCGGCGCGGGTTTTTTACCGGCCGGACGTGGACGGCGTGGCTCAGTGGTTTCACCGGCTTCACGACGTTTAGCCTGTTGTTCTGCACGTTGTGCCTGAACGCGGGCTTTTGCTTCTTCCAACTGTTTACGGGCATGTTCAACGTGCTGCTCTTCGAGAACGCCACATGAATTACCATCAAGGTCAACGCGTTCCGCGCCAACTTTGACGCCGTACAGATAGCGCCAGCTTGAGGTATACAGACGCAGAGCAGAGCGTAACTGAGTTTTGCTCAGATTCTCTTCACCTTGCACGCGCTCGACCAAATCCGCAAAGATACCGATCTTTAATGGGCGTGCTTCGCCTTCGGCGGTAAAACAGAGCGGGAACCGCTCAGCCAAAAAGGCGATGACTTCTTTACTACTGTTCAACTTAGGTTGATTTTCCATGAAATTTCCTGATTACAACGGGTTTGCCAACCGGCGCAGGCATGAACAGGCGTCATTATAATGACGCCGTTATTAAATGCCACGTTATCCGACGATCAACTTACGATCAGATTGACATATTTTTCAGCATCGCAGTTTTCGAGATGCTGGCAAAGCCCGCTGACTAACTCTGTCAGCCCCTGTTCATCGGCTTCGTCGAAGCGTTGATAAACGGTGCTATCAATGTCTAATACGCCGATCACTTTGCCATTTACTGTTACTGGCAGAACGATTTCGGCATTACTTGCTGCGTCACAGGCGATATGGCCCGGGAAGGCATGAACATCACCCACACGTTGCACAGTATTTTCCGCCACTGCCGTACCGCAAACACCTTTTCCTACCGGAATACGCACGCAGGCAATTTTACCCTGGAATGGTCCCAGCACCAGCGTTGTGCCATCCATCAGATAAAAACCTACCCAGTTAACGCCTTCAAGACGTTCAAAAAGTAAGGCACTCGCATTCGACAGAGTCGCAATAAAATTGTTTTCTCCGGCGATCAACGCGCTCAAATCACGTTTTAATTCCGTGTAGAATGCTTCTTTATTCATGTAGTAACCAATAATAACCTAAGGGCACTGAGCCATTCTGTTGTGCTTAACCCCTATAAAATAAGCATTAAATGCCCATATGAACAAGGTTAATCCTGTGTGACATCAAAAAGACTCACCTACAATAACTGTTTGCCGACCGCATAATACGTTATTTTGTCAAAAAAACCTGGCTGATCTTGGCCTGATGGCCTCGCCTGACCCCTTCGCGGGATGCGTAATTGTAACAACAGGTATTCTTTACTATTTCAGGCACTATGAAAATACACACAATTTCAGCCCAGATACCACAGATTCGCTATCAGCGATGCAGCGAGTGTGACACGCTTTTCACACTTCCGTCGCTGCAACGCACGCAGACAGCTCATTGTCCGCGTTGTAACGCGAAAGTTGAAAAAGGCAGGGTTTGTTCCCTGCCGCGACTGATCACGATGGCTATCAGCATATTATTGCTGATGCCTTTCGCGTATACCGAACCGCTGATCAGCATTCGTCTGCTGGGGACACGCATTGACGCCAGTTTGCTTGAAGGTATCTGGCAGATGTCGCAACAGGGTGATCCCGTGACCGCCAGCATGGTGGCCTTTTGTACCATCGGTGCGCCGCTGACACTCGCCGTCTCCATTCTTTATCTGCATTTTGGCAGCAAGCTTGGGATGAATCTGAAACCAGTGCTGCTGATGCTCGATCGCCTCAAAGACTGGGTGATGCTGGATATTTATCTGGTAGGAATGGCCGTTGCCAGCATCAAAGTTAAAGAATATGCCGACATCAACGTCGGTATTGCGCTTGCTGCCTATCTGATGATGACGCTGATGGTCACGCTGACCATGATAAATCTCAACATCGAGCAGTTATGGGAAGAGTTTTACCCGCAGCGTCAGCCAAAAGGATTGCCCTCTTCATTGCGGTTGTGTCTGGCCTGCAAATTTACCGGTATTCCGGATGAGCGCGGACGCTGCCCGCGCTGCCATGTTCCGATGCGTCTGCGCTATAAGCACAGTTTGCAGAAAACCTGGGCTGCTCTGATTGCCGCCATTGTCTTTTTAATCCCGGCCAATTTACTGCCCATTTCCATCATCTATGCCAACGGGCAACAGCTGAAGGACACTATATTTTCCGGTGTTGTGTCGCTCGCCACATCGGGGAACGTACCGATCGCCGCCATTGTATTTATCGCCAGCGTGCTGGTGCCATTTACAAAAGTGATCGTGATGCTGACGCTGCTTCTCAGCATTCATTTCAAAGCGATTCAGGGACTGAAAACACGTATCCGCCTTTTCCGTCTTGTGCACTGGATAGGACGCTGGTCGATGCTGGATTTGTTTGTTATTTCATTAATGATGTCGCTGGTTAACCGAGACCAGCTTTTGTCTTTTACGATGGGACCGGCCGCCTTTTACTTTGGCGCTGCCGTAATTCTGACCGTTCTTGCCGTTGAATGGCTTGATAGCCGCTTGATTTGGGATGCACATGCAACAGGAAACGCCGAATACACCGACTGAAGCACGTATTAAACACAGACGCCGGATTTCGCCGTTCTGGCTTCTGCCGTTTATTGCTTTACTGATCGCCGGATGGTTGATTTACAGCAACTATCAGGAACGTGGAAACACTGTGACTATCGATTTCCAGTCAGCGGCAGGTATTGTCGCTGGCCGTACGCCGGTGCGTTATCAGGGCGTGGAAGTTGGCACGGTGGAATCGATCAGCCTGACGAAAGACCTGCGCACTATTCAGGTGAAAGTCAGTATTAAAAGTGACTTGTCTGATGCCCTGCGTGAAGGCACACAGTTCTGGCTGGTCACTCCGAAAGCGTCACTTGCGGGCGTTTCAGGACTTGATGCGCTGGTGGGCGGTAACTACATCGGCATGATGCCAGGGCCTGGAAAAGAGAAAGACCACTTTGTGGCGCTCGATACACAGCCTAAATTCCGTCTCAATACCGGCGAACTGATGGTCCATCTGCATGCCAAAGATCTGGGTTCACTGAACACCGGTTCGCTGGTGTATTACCGTAAAATTCCGGTCGGTAAGGTTTATGATTACGATATTGAAAGTGGCAATGAAGGCGTGACGATCGACGTACTGGTCGACAAACGCTTTGCAAATCTGGTCAAAGAAAATACCCGTTTCTGGAACGTTTCAGGCTTTAAGGCAGATTTGAGTCTGAGCGGAGCGAAAGTTCAGATGGAAAGTCTGGCAGCACTGGTGAATGGCGCGATCGCTATGGATTCCCCGAATGACGGGAAACAGGCAAAAGCCGATCAGTCATACGTGCTCTATCCGGATCTGGCGCAAAGCCAGCGTGGTGTGGAAATCAATCTGGATTTACCCGATGGTAACGGGCTATCCGAAGACCAGACACCACTGATGTATCAGGGCTTACAGGTCGGTACGCTGACCAAAATCACATTACAGCCGGATAATAAAGTCACCGGTAAACTGACGGTTGATCCTTCAGTGCTCGACATGATGCGTACCGGCACGCGCATTGAAATGAACAGTCCGAAAATCAGCCTCAATAATGCCAATCTCAGCCAGTTGCTGACCGGTAATACGCTGGAACTGATCCCCGGCGATGGTGAGCCGCAAAAGCATTTTGTGGTGCTCGACAGTAATCAGCGATTGTTGCAGAACCCTGACATACTCAAAGTTCAGCTGATTGCACCGCAGAGTTACGGTATTGATGCGGGACAGCCCATTAAACTTTACGGCCTCAACGTCGGTACGATTATTGACCGGACGCTAACAGATGAAGGCATTGTGTTTAATGTTGCTATCAAGCCGGAATATAAAAACTTGCTGCATAAAGACAGCAAGTTTGTGGTCAACAGCCGGGTTGATGTGAAACTGGGTGTCGATGGTATGGAAGTCCTTGGTGCCAGCGCTCAGGAATGGGTCGATGGTGGTGTGCGTATTATTCCAGGCACCAAAGGCGCACCTGCACAAAAATATCCGCTTTACAGTAATGCCGAAAAAGCTGCCGAAGGCATTCAGGGTGAGCAACCGGGCGCCACGCTGACACTGACCGCTAAAAGCCTGCCTGATGTTCAGACAGGTTCAGTCGTGCTTTACCGGAAATTCCAGGTAGGCCAGATAGTCAATGTCCGTCCTAAAGCCAATGAATTTGAAGTTGATGTTTATATTCAGCCGCAATATCGCAACCTGCTGACAGAGAAGACCATTTTCTGGGCAGAAGGTGGCGCTAAAGTACAGCTCAACGGCAGCGGGCTGACCGTTCAGGCCTCACCGCTGGATCGCGCGCTTAAAGGCGCTATCAGCTTCGATAATCTTGATGGCGTCACCGCCAGCAAAGGGGCGAAGCGTGTTCTGTATGATTCAGAAACTTCGGCACGCGCAGTTGGCAGCCAGATAACGCTGAATACATATGATGCCAGTAAGCTTTCCGCCGGCATGCCTATTCGTTATCTGGGCATCACCATCGGTCAGGTGGAGTCGCTGAAACTGGATCCGCAACTGAATCAGGTTTCCGCCAAAGCCGTGTTGTATCCGGAATACGTTGAAAACTTTGCCCGTCGCGGCACCCGGTTCTCAATCGTTTCACCGGAAATTTCCGCCGGTGGCGTCAGCAATCTCGATACGCTTCTCCAGCCCTACATTAATGTAGAAGCAGGCAAAGGCGCGCCAGCGCGCAACTTTGATTTGCAGGACTCCACCATCACCGACTCGCGCTATACGGATGGCCTGGGTATCGTGGTCGATGCAGCCGAAGTCGGTTCATTGCAAATCGGCACGCCGGTGCTGTTCCGCGGAATTGAAGTCGGTACCGTATCGGGCTTCTATCTGGGCGCCATGGCGGATCGGGTGAATGTGACGCTTCGTATCAGTAAAAAATATCAATATCTGGTGCGGGAAAACTCCGTGTTCTGGCTGGCCTCTGGTTACGACCTGCAATTCGGTCTGACCGGTGGCGTGTTCAAAAGCGGCACATTCCAGCAATTTATTCGCGGAGGTATCGCCTTTGCAACGCCGCCAACCACGCCACTGGCGCCGAAAGCCGCCAACGGTAATCATTTCCTGCTCAATCCTGAAGCACCAAAAGACTGGCAGAAATGGGGAACGGCAATCCCGAGAAATTAACCGGCATTATGCTGATCAGGGCCACCTTCGGGTGGCCTTTTCTTTATCAGGCAACGCGCGCAGCCCTCTCATCACGGGTAAATATGGTAAACTCCGCGGCAGAAAATCTTCTTCAGCTCTGGAACCGCACCTTTGTCAAAGCTCACTACCGCCAGCACTTTTACTGATAAATTACCCGCCGCTTTTCTGGAAGCCACGCGCGCAGTCATGCCCGCTGAACTGAGCATGGACGATTTTATTGCGGCCTGCCAGCGCCCTCTCCGCCCCAGTCTGCGGGTGAATACCCTGAAAATAAGCGTGACGGATTTCCTTGAACTTGCCGGCAATTATCAGTGGGATTTGGAGCCTGTGCCCTGGTGTGCGGAAGGTTTCTGGATAAACCGCAACGTCCTGGACGATACACGTCTGGGCAATGCCTTATCGCATCTGGCCGGCCTTTTCTATATTCAGGAAGCCAGTTCCATGTTGCCGGTCACGGCGTTATTTGCCAACGATACCCAACCGGTTCTGGTGATGGATGTGGCTGCTGCACCCGGCTCTAAAACCACGCAAATCGCGGCGCTGATGGAAAATCAGGGTGGCATTCTTGCCAATGAATATTCCGCCAGCCGCGTCAAAGTGCTGCACGCAAATATCAGCCGCTGTGGCGTCAGTAATACGGCGCTGACTCACTTTGACGGACGCGTATTTGGTGCTGCTCTGCCTGAAACGTTTGACGCTATCCTGCTTGATGCGCCCTGCTCCGGCGAAGGCGTTATCCGCAAAGACCCTGACGCCATGAGCAACTGGTCTGAAAACAGCGTGACTGAAATTGCCTCGACTCAGCGTGAACTGATCGACAGCGCGTTTCATGCGCTTAAACCTGGCGGTGTTTTGGTCTACTCCACCTGCACCCTTAACGCACAGGAAAACCAGCAGGTCTGTCAGTGGTTACTCGATACCTACAGGGATGCGGTTGAAGTGGAGTCGCTGGCTGAGTTATTCACAGACGCCGGTAAAGCCGTCACACCGGAAGGCTATTTGCACGTATTTCCGCAGGTTTATGACAGCGAAGGTTTCTTTGTCGCGCGCTTTCGTAAAACCGATTCTGTTCCGCGTCTGCCAGTCCCGGGATATAAAGTGGGGCGTTTCCCGTTCTCGCCACTTTCCCGTCAGGACAGCGCCGAAATTATCAAGGCTGCGGGTCTTTCAGGGCTTTCCTGGCCTGAGAAACAATACACAATATGGCAGCGTGATAAAGAAATCTGGCTGTTCCCTGCCGTGCTGGAACCTGTTTTTAGCAAAGTCCGTTTTTCCCGTATCGGCGTGCGGCTGGCGGAGCGTTTTCCGAAAGGATTTCGCTGGCAGCATGAAGCCGTGGTGGCTTTCAGTGTCAAAGATGCCAAAAACCGCTTTGAGATAAATGATGAACTGGCGCAAAGCTGGTTCCGTGGCGTCGATATCTATCCGGACGACACGCCACCCGCTGATGAATGTCTGGTGACCTGGCTTGGCCAGCCATTGGGATTGGCAAAACGCATCGGTAGTCGTATTAAAAACAGTCTGCCGCGTGAACTGGTGAGAGACGGTGCGATACGTCCGCAGACATTGCCGAACGATTAATCAGACTTAACTTTCCCGCAATCTTCTGTGCCAGAGGAGCATTCCGACGGCGCAGAATATTCTGCTTAACCTTCATTCATACCGACAAAAACACCTGATAACGGCATTTCTGTGAATACTGTGCAACTGAACTTTTAGGTGAAATCACGGTGCCAAAGTGTATATAACAATTAGTAGCAGAGCATTTTATGCTTCATATATCGGATAGCGACTTATATTATCAAGAAAGGTTTATTGAATTATAAGTAGGAATAATCCTATCGTGGCATGTATTATTGCCATCAAGATAACATTGTCAGTGATATATCATTTTCAGATATAAATCTTAATGCCTGATGTTGAGTAAAGACCTGCCAGTCGGAGAAGTATCATGTCGGATGAAATGAAACTCGAATCAGCAGATGGGCTGCTTTTACAGCAAATGGCCAGCCTGCGAGACATTATCGATAACAATTCTGACTGGATCTGGGAAGTCGATGCGCAGGGGCGTTATGTTTTCTCCTCCAACAAATGCATCGAGTTCCTGGGCGTTCCGCCTGAAAAAGTATTAGGGAAAACCCCTTTCGATTTTATGCCTCCGGATGAAGCCCGCCGCGTTGGCGAGCAATTTGCTGCCATCGTTGAGCGTCGCGCCCCTTTCGGTGGATTACTGAACCGTAATATCCGCCCGGACGGCACTGAAGTCATTCTCGAAACCAGCGGTGTTCCGCTTTTTGATGATGACGGGAATTTCCGTGGCTATCGCGGGATTGATCGCAATCTGACCAGCCTCGATCAGGCGCCGGGTCAGCGTCTCTTCCAGCTCGAAACAATCTATTCCAATGCGCCGGTTGGCCTGTGTTTCATTGATTTGCAGATGCGATACGTCACGGTCAATGACGCAATGGCCACTATTATCGGCCTGCAACCCTACGAAGCGATCGGCCGAAAAGTCGGCGTTTTCCTGCCAGGGCTTTCCCCTCTGCTGAATAACGCGCTGGAACTGGCCCAGCGTAACGAAACAACACCCGATCGTGAGTTTTCCGTTCCCGGAAAAAATCAGGTTTTCTTCGTGCGTATTAAAGCGGCTTATGATGGTCAGAATCAGCTGAATGGCCTTTCCGTCGCGATGACTGACATTACCAGCCTCAAACGAATGGAAAGAGCCCTGCGCGAAAGCCAGGAGCATTACCGCAACATGGTTGAGCTCAACCCGCAAATCCCGTGGACAGCCGATCCGCGCGGGATGCTCAATGATGTCAGTTCACGCTTTCAACGGATAACCGGCATGACCCGGCAGGATATTCTGGCCGACAAGTGGATCCAGAGTATGCATGTGGAAGACCGCCGCGCCGCCGTTCAGACCTGGGAACAATGCCTGAAAACAGGCGCGCCGCTGGATATTGAAGTCCGCTTTTGTCACGTAGATCGTGGCTGGAACTGGATGCGTATCCGCGCAGCAGCCAGCTATGCCACCGATGGCTCGATTCAACGCTGGTACGGTACCGCCGAAGACGTTCATGAACGCAAATTGCTGGAACTGAAGCTGGTCAAAGCCAACCGTCGGTTGGAAATCCAGGCACGCACAGATTCACTAACCAAACTGCCTAACCGCCGCGAGTTCAAAAAAGTGCTAAGCCATGAATACATGCGCGCCAAACGGAACCGCACGCCGCTGACCGTGGTGATGATCGACATAGACTACTTCAAACACTTTAACGACCATTATGGTCATCTTTCCGGCGATGCCTGCCTGCGTTTAGTCGCACGCACCTTGCGCAAATCACTCAAACGCAGCACTGACGTCGTGACACGTTTTGGCGGTGAAGAGTTCGCTGCCATTCTGCCGGATACTGACCTGAAAGGCGCATGGATTGTCGCACAACACATTATGGAATCGATTGAATCGCTGGGCATCAAGCATAGCTTCAGCGAATTTAACCGCGTCACCATCAGTCAGGGGATTGCGACTTATATGCCGGACCAGGATCCAGGCATTGAAGATCAGTCGGATATCGTCAGTGCCGCAGATGAGGCCTTGTATCTGTCCAAAAATAATGGCCGCAACCAGATTAACGCGATGCCTGTGTCAGTAAGATTTAATCAGCTTTAATCCTTTTCCGAGCCGCTGCGTTTAGCATAAGGCGGCTCCCGGCATTTTAACACCGCCACACCCGGTTCAAAATCCTGCCTCTTCTCGTCATCCATAAAAAAGAATATCCGCAAAAATTCGGGTGGCGCTTTTTGTGCTGTCGACTATTCTCAAATAAGGCAGACCAACTGGTCATACCTGATGTTGTTGAAATGGCTTACTTCACTCTGGCGAGGAGTATCAGATGGGAAAATCGATTATCCGGATTGGCAGTTACGAAATTGACGATGCACATCTTTCAACGCCTGAAGCAAAAGGCGGCGATAAGGTGCATATTCCGTGCAAATCAGACCCTGATTTGTGCATGCAGCTTGATGCCTGGGATGACCACACCAGCGTTCCGGCAGTCCTCGATGGCCGTCATTCTGTGTTGTATAAAGAAACGTACGACGAACAGAAAGATGAGTGGATCATGCGACTGGAGTAACACAGCGTGGCGAACGGAACTGAGTTCGCCACGCCGCTTGCGGTCGGACGGCGTGAGTCACTGTTGAGTTTTTTTGACCAGAGAAATACCCCGCCCGGCAAAAAAGCGCGCGAAAGTTTCCACAGGTAACGTGACATCCTGTTGGGTAGAAACATCGTGACCGGAAGGATTATGGAAGGTCACAGTCTGAGCATCCGCTCGCGTTACCAGCACCAGATGACCGCCTTTGTGCGGGGGTGTGGAGTCCGGGATACGAACCGAAGGATGCACCGAAGCCATAAAAAACCGGTGTTCCTGCAGTTGACTGGCAATTTCTTGTGCCGAGATATCTAC
Organism: Rahnella sp. JUb53; assembly: GCF_004346065.1. Classification (NCBI taxonomy): domain Bacteria; kingdom Pseudomonadati; phylum Pseudomonadota; class Gammaproteobacteria; order Enterobacterales; family Yersiniaceae; genus Rahnella; species Rahnella sp. JUb53. The sequence continues at coordinate 249,073 of NZ_SLYT01000001.1, read as the reverse complement.
CTTTACCTGAGCTTCAAGCCCCAACTCCTGCCGGACATATTCAACAAAAGGCGCGTATATCAGCCCCTTAATGTTGTCACCCTCGCGAATATATGCCCCGTAGGACAAGCTGCGGTAGGTCAGTTTCAAAACAGGCACTACTTTGCCTGAAACAGCGGCAAGCACCATTTTCAGGCAACACATCCCGCAAACATGGTTTGCCCACTCAATAAATTCCTGCTGATCTGATGCGCCGGACTGAGGCCACAAACTGATATCACTGAGTTTGATATCTCCGGCAATAATCCCGGCCGCACAGTCAGGATCTTCCCACTGGTTAAAATAAGGGACTGCGGAAGAAGCAGAAAACGATGGCTGATTAACGGACATGACGTATTCCTGGTCGAACACTGAAAACATCAGGTTGATCATTTCACTGACGAATGAAAAGGCCTGATTTCTGCATCAGGCCTCTGGAAGGGTTTAGAACTTTTCAACCATCCGGAACTTCATGAGTAACAGAGGCATAGTCGGTTCAAACATTTCATATTCCTCAAAGAAACGCTGGTGCTCTTTGCGCCAGTATGCCAGCGTCCGGTCACCTTCTCCTTCTTCCCAGGCATGTTGTTCTGTTACCTGATCAAAAGGCACTTGTTTCACTTCGGTCAGTTGCACGGCACACACCGGATTATTGCGGCCATCAACTACCAAAAAGATTTCGCCCGGCTCAGGTTCAGGATCATCATCAAGATTTGAACAGGTGGCGGTTTTTGTGCCAGCAATAACGCGCTTAGCCAGTTCGTCAGCTGACGATTCAGTATCACCAAACGACCAGCGCTCTGCGTCCCTGTATTTGAGTGGGATCTGCGGAATCATAATTTATCCTTTCAATTGAGATAGTTCACTGCCATTACAGTTAAACATTAGCACAAAAAAACCCGCCGCAGCGGGTTTTGCAAGCCGGAAAAGTGTCTTAAGGTTTGCAGTTTTCCGGCATTGTCGCCGGCCACTGACGCGCGCTACCGGCGCCGTATAAGACGCTAATACCACATTCCTTATCAACACGCGCCAGAGGTTTACCCGTTTTGTCGATCATCATCGACATGGCCTGTGTGGAAACGACCGCCACTCCGCTGTCAAACGGCGACGCGGCGCTAAACACCGGCACCACCGCGAAGTTGCCCTGCGCATCGACATAACCATAATTACCGTCAGTTTTGGCGAATGCCAGCCCGTCGACAGGCAAACCTAAATCAGCATAAGAGACGCCATCAGTCTGTTTACCCTGCCCGTTAATCCAGGTTTTTGTCCCATCAGCACGCGTCAGTACGGCATGATCATCGACCATCTGACTGGCGTGGCCCTGAACCGTGAGAACCAGTTTACCGGTATTATCGACATAACGTGTCGCAGGCTCGTTGTCCTGCGGATCATAGGACACAGACCAGCCGCTCTCTGGCGGCATGCTCCACTGCCCTTCCGGCATGGCTGCCACGCGCACACCTTTGTCATCAATTAGCTCATAGCCTGCTGGCGTTGAGCGCAAGGCCCGCCCTCGTACAAAAGCAGAACTCCGGCTTTCACCCACAGGTTGAATTTGCCATTCGCCTTGCGCAGACAGATATCCTTGCTGAGGCTGGCGCGATAATTTGACCCAGTCGCCGAGCGCACTGATACGTGTCTGCTGCTCATGAAGCTGAATATTACCTTTAGCATCCAGAAGCCAGGACTGACCGGCCGCAGAAGTAGCCAGAATACGCCCGTCACTAAACTGATTTACGGTGAGTCCGGCGACAGGTGCAATTCTTGGTTGCGCGTCATTGCCTGTGATTTCTGCCAGAACAGACGATTCAGATTGTCCGTCGGTTGCAGGTTGCGTCAGTAACCAGAGGGCGGAGTTAATGCGGCGGGCCTCAGCATACTTCGGCGTTACAACCACTTTACCCTGACTGTCGAGTATCCCCCACAGCCCCTCCGGTGATTTGAATGCGGCCAGCCCCTCTGAGTAATCGCCTACATCCTGATACGCCGGTTGCAGGACAGTCTTCTGACTGATGACGTCGTAGATGCCCCACAACGCCCCCTCGGCTGCCGTTTCACGATAGCGGAACCAGCCATTGCCGAGGGATTCAATCTCAAACACGTTCGGCAAATCATAATGCTTACCGGCGTGATCAAGTGCGGTCAGTTTTCCATTCAGATAGTCCAGAGCGTAACCCTGCACAAAAGGAGAAATATTATCTTCAGTCAGCGGGATAATAACCTTGCCCTGCACATCCACCACGCCAGTGCCATCGGCTGTTCTCACGATGAACTGACCGATGTTATTGCTGATGTCAGCAGGTTCAATATCCTGCCATTTAGTCTCAAGCTGAAGGGAGCCATCCGGGCGCAGGAAACCCGCGCCATTTTTGCTGCCAGCATTACCAGGGCGCACCAGCGCAAGTGCCTGTGGCGCTGAAGCTGAAGGGGCATCAATACTGGCAGTCAGAGGTTCGATACGGCTGCCTTCCAGAGTGCTGATACTCTTCTGATTCAGCAATGCCTTGCCTGTGGCATCAACCACATTCACCACATCACCTTGATCATTGCGCAACCACAAACGGTGCTCGATAACTTCAGCACTGGAAATTTGCGCCAGCCAGCCAACATTCTGAGTCCCGCCAATGACTCCGCCAGAAGGAGCAACAATGGCATTCACTTTTTTCTGCTCACCTTTGGTGGTTATCAGGAACTCACCGGTATTGTGCTCCCAGGGCTCACTGCCTGCAGGCAGCGTAATGGCTTGTTTTCGCCCCGGCACATATAAAGTCAGAGAGTCTTTGCTGGCAGGATTTAAAACATAATCCCCTGAAACCCGAAGTGCTGCCGCTCCGGCTTCATTGAAAGTGGCAATCACAGCGGCGGAATTATTCAGCAATTTGACGCCATCGGCCGTTTTCGCCAGCCAGAAGGCGCCAGTTTCCTCGCTGACAGTAAGATATTTCTGCTCGTCCTGACTTCCGTCAGTGCGGATTAAAGTCATTCCATCCGCTTTTTTCGCCAGTGCGACAGAAGGATTACGGGGATCCAAGGTGATGGACGTGTACTGTGGCTGAACACGCCAGGTCAGATTCCCATCCACAATGCCATAGCCTTTTGTGGCATCGACCGCAATGAACAGATCATCGGAACCAAACGGCTCAACCACTTCCATTTTGTCCGTCGCCACATGGCGTACACCGTCTGGTGAAAGTAGTACGCTGTTAAATGTCAGGCTGAGGCGGGCAGGAACGCCATTACTCAGGACAGCATCATCAACCAAATCATCAAGTGCTTTACCGACCTGAATACCTTTACGATCAATAATCTGGGATTTTCCGCCCACCTTCACAACGGCCAGACCGGCTTCTGTAAAGGGTTGTACGCTGTCAAAGGAAGGCTGAATCATCCAGTTGCCGGTCAGATCGATATAGCCCCATTTTCCCTGCTGCATGGCGGCAGCGGCACCGAAGTGGTAATCCCCGACCTGCTCAAAAACAGGTTTGATAACGAGCTGCCCCTGATTATCCAGAAACCCCCAGCGCTCATCCGTTGCGTCAGCTGCGGATAAAAGTACGGCAGCACGCCCTTCACGCACATCGCGGATACACAAATTTTGCACTAAAGGCAGCGCAGCGCGTAGCTGGATATCGGCTCTGGAAGCGGGCAATGGCGCCGAACATCCCGGTGCTGATTCAGCCATTACAGGTTCAGCCGCAACAGCCGAGGCAGTCAGCGTCAAAAAGGCCAATGTGCTACCGGTGTTCAATGCGCAGCGGAGTGCGTGACGTAGCCTTAAAGGTTTGCTGACAATCATTAATTACCCCCGGAACCGCAAGTGGGTGCTTTAGCAGGCCAAAGATAAGCACCTTTCGCATCCACGATGACGCGCTGATTACAACGCACCTGAATTTTTGCCTGTACATTCCCGTCGGCATTCAGCAAATTCACCACACCCTTGCCACCAGCCCACGCACGCTTCTCACTAAAATCGGTTGCCCAGTCAAATTTAGGCAAAACAGCGAAACGGCCCGTGGTATTGATATAACCCAGCAGGTTTCCGTACGTTGATTTTTTCACGGCAGTCGCAAAATTATTACTCATCGCACCCACCTGATCGAAGTAAGCACCAATCAGCTTCTTGCCTTGCTGATCGACAAAACCATAAAGGCCTTTCTGATCACGCATAGGAATAACACCTGAACTGGCTTTGTCGGCCTGCAGACTGTCAAGCCCGGCGAAGCGCTGGATTTCATTGCCGTCGTTGTCATACAGAACGGTTTCACCTTTCTCGTCATCATTCATGACAAGACGCATCATCGAATTAAGCGGTTGCGCCTGTTCGAAGCCCTCTGCCGAAGCGCCGTGGTCACTTATCAGCATAGTTCGCCCGTCGCTGACAGCACGGCTTAGATTCAGAGGTGCGATGAAATTAAATTCAGCCGTGTAAAGCGGCTGAATTTGCCAGTGGCCCTGGCTGTCAATCGCGCCGTAATGTGGCGCGAAACTCAATTTAATCCAGTCACCTTCTACAGAACTCGATGAAGCATTAATGGCTTTACTGACAGGGGAACGCCCGGCGTTATCCAGTAAGGCCACGCCCCCTTCGGAAGGTTGAACCAGCCAATGGTTCTGACCGACAGCTTGCGGTCTGGCGAGTAAATCCGTCGCTAACGCCAGCCCGCTTTGGGCACTATAAAGACTGTAATGGCTGGCGATTGCACCACGTTCTCCAGGCTGATCATTATCAGAAAGAGTAAACACATCCTGACCAATATATTGGAATTTACCGCTTCGCTCCGCATCCGGGGCTATCGCCCAGGAGCCATTAGCGCTGAGAACGCCCCATCCTTCATCCGTTTTAGCCAGGGCATAACCTTCATTGAAGGCATCGATTTCAGTGAACTGTGGTGCCGCCTTAATACTTTTGCTCGCGATATCCCACAAGCCCCAGCGCTGCGCTTCTTTTTCACCCTCGGTGTAATAAATCAATCCTGAGGATAAACGCTGAGCATTTTTCTGAATGTCTGCCGGTACCTCGATTGCATTACCGTTTCGGTCAATCAGATGTTTAACATCAGCATTATTGGCATTCTCTACGGCCCAGGTGTAGTCACCCTCGAACGGAGTGATCTGGGTATACACCGGCTGAATAACCCACTTACCTGAAGCATCGACAGCACCCGTTTTTTTAGTTTGAGTGTGGATGATGAGCGGCGCCTGAGAACCGGAGATTTCTACTGAAGCCCATTGGGGATCAGACAAAACATTACCTTGCGAGGTAAGAATGGCAGGCGGTTTGCTGGCATCCGCGGGGGTCAGAACCGCCCATGGGAGACTGTGTGCCGCATCGCCGTTTGTTTCTGGCAGTGCAGTGACATCATCTGTGATCGCCACTGTGCCCAATGGCCGTAGTTGGTAGTCTTTGAGAGCAGTAAGGGTGGCATCATTGAGAAGCGCCACACCATTGTTGTCATAAATCTGTGCGACTTGTGGCGCCTTGCCTTCAGTTTGCATAACCCAGAGATGATTTCCCTGCTGCAGCACTTGCGGCTTATTCACTTTCAGCGAAACAATCTGATTATCCGCACCGATGATAACAATGCCTTTGCTACCCGTACCCAATGTTGCCTTTCCCCAGACCAGAATGTTTTCAGACTGATCAGCAGGAATATCCTGCACTTTCTCCAGCTTGCTGCTGAGTAACTGTTTATTGTTATCATTCCCCGTCACCAGCCAGCTGCCGGAAGCAAGCGGTCGAACAGATTTGTATTGCTCTTTATTTAACGCAACACCCTGACGATCCACAAATGACCAAAGATTCTTGGTTTTTACCGCAACTACGTCACCATTAAGTTGTGGTTCATCCCGCGTTTTAAGCACCATCGGGTTTATCGCCCAGTCACCGTTCTCATCGAGATAGCCCCAATAACCTTCTTCTGAAGAATCACGTTTTTTGGCGGGGATTAACCCTGACTGTGGCAAATCGAGCGCCATAACATCATCAGGTAAAGAAAGAGAGCGATCGGTGGAGGCATTCCACAACGCAGGTGACACCTGAGTTTGTACACTTGCCAGGGCCTGGCCGCCGGCAAAACCACGGCTGTCGAGTGCAACGGCAAATGGCAGCGTTTTAATCACTGCGCCTTTTTTGTCTATGAGCGCCAGACGATTATCTGTCACCACTAACGCAGTCCCTTGGGCGTTAAAATCTGTAGCACGCGTAAAGCGCGGCTCGATAACCCAGTGGCCTTTTTTATCGATATATCCGAACTGGTCGCCTTTTTTCACCGCAGCCAGGTCGTTAACAAAACCCCGCGCTTCGCTGAAGTCAGGTTTGATGACCATGTGCCCGGTGGTATCCACGTAGCCCCACTGTGGTTCACGCGAAAGGCCGACCTGAACAGGCGAAAGCCCCTGCTGGAAAGGCAACTGACAGTCTTTGGCGGTTTTTGCATTGCCACATGCCCGTAACTGCGCGTCGTCCGCATGTGCCGGCATAGTAAAAAAAGCATTCAGAACCAGGGTTAACGCACTGAAATTTCTGATGTATTTAAATTTTTCGGAGCAATTCATCCGATGCCCTTATAACTGGATAAAATAGGAAAGTGTTGCGCGCGCTTTTTCTTCATCACCCGCAAAATGGGCCTGTGAGACGGTAATAAATCCGATAATAATCAATTTCAAACGCGCGCACATGTTATACGCCTATAGGGTGTCAGCTTGTGAAAGAAAAAGCAGCTAATTTATTACTCTGTAACGAATGAATACACTTCATCACTGCACCGAAAGGTACCCTACAGATGTTACCATCCGATTTGATTCAGCACATTCCGTTAACCTCATAATTACATTTTTACTTCTTTCTTAAAAATAGGATCATTTTTGGTTACAGGCATAAAAATGGCGAATTATTAATCTCTGAAAGATTCTTATAACTTTTGATTAAAGTCATTATTTCCCCAGCTTTTGTCTGGTTTTATAGATAAATGAGCGTTGTGTGACCAATATCACTCCCGGTCTGGGTGACGTAAAACCTGGCAGTGTTCGGTTACAGCGTATTTCAGGTGTTTTATCTAATTGGGGAAAAGTCATGCCTATTGTTCGAGCCAGACTGAGTCTGTTTGGTGGCGACACTGTCGTCATACGTTGTTCAGAAAAATGTCACATACACCTGATGTGTGAAAGTGAAGTTGAGCGAAAAGGACGTCACTCTGGTTTCGGCGATATTTTGACAGTTAGTGATCAGAATACGGCTTATGTAGGGATCCCCTACAAAGGTGTCTGGAGTGTCCTCATCGATTCCAAATGCGACTCTCTGGAGCATTCAATCAGCTACCTGCCAGCCTGATCACCTTCTTATAAAAAAGCCTTCATTTCTTTTAATATTTTGCTCAGGCGAATGGAAAACCATTTGCCTGATCTTAAGACCTCGCAATCCGACGTTTTGCAGCTGATGAAGTTACAGACATCAGGGAATACCGTCCACGGTCAAAGTTGATTCTTGCGTAACGTCGCGTAATAAACTTTAGCTCGTTACATCAGTTACATAGCGTTATTGAATTGAACATTCCACATATCTGAAAACCTCTTTCCAGGCCTGATTAATTGATTGCAAGCGGTGATTCCACATTGCATTCTGTCTGATGTAACGACGTGGCGCCGGTCAGTTCACCGGATTTTTTTCAGGCAAAAACAGATATCTAAAAATGAATAATAAATCACTTTGCACCATCGCTGACGTAGCCGACCTTATTCCTGAGCTGCGTAAAGTTCGCCAACACTTGCACCAACACCCGGAGCTCTCCAATGAAGAGTCAGCAACGGCTGCGCTCGTGGCTGAAAGGTTAGCATCTCTCGGCTATCAGGTGGCAACGGGCATTGGCGGCTTCGGCGTCGTCGGCACAATGACACTTGGCAACGGTTCACGCAGTATCGGTATTCGTGCCGATATGGACGCCTTGCCGATAACTGAACAAACAGGTGTGAGTTACTCCAGTCAGAATCCAGGCAAAATGCATGCGTGCGGACATGACGGACACACAACGATGCTGCTTGGTGCAGCCGAACAGCTGGCGCGCAGCAAAAACTTCTCTGGAACCGTACATCTTATTTTCCAGCCTGCAGAAGAAATTGGTTTCAACAGCGGCGCTGAACGCATGCTGGCTGAACAACTTTTTGAGCGATTCCCTTGTGATGCCGTTTACGGCTTACATAATCACCCGGGCTATCCGGTCGGGAAAATGATGTTCCGATCAGGGCCGTTTATGGCTGCCTGCGACACCGTCAATATCACTATCCATGGAAAAGGCGGTCATGCCGCCCGCCCTCACATGACCGTCGACCCCATTCTGGTTGCCGGCAGTCTGGTTGTTGCCTTGCAGTCGGTCATTGCGCGCAACATCGACCCTAATGAAACGGCAGTGGTCACTATCGGTTCATTGCACTCAGGCCATGCGGCGAATGTCATCCCGGAAACAGCGCGTCTGGAAATGAGTGTCCGCTCGTTCGATCCGCAAGTACGTAAAACCCTCGAACAGCGCATTTGTCAGCTGGTGGATAATCATGCAGCCGGATACGGCGCAAGAGCAGAAATTCAATATGTGCCCGGCTATCCGGTGCTGGTGAATCATGACAAGGAAACAGCGTTTGCAACCGAAGTGGCAAAAGAACTGCTGGGTGAAGACAACGTCATTGATAATCTGCCACCCATTTCAGGCAGTGAAGATTTTGCATATTTCCTGCAGCAAAAACCGGGATGCTTCCTTCGTTTGGGTAACGGGGACAGCGCCGTTTTGCACAATCCGGCTTATGACTTTAATGATGAGAGTCTGAGCTTCGGCGCAGCCTACTGGACTCGACTGGTTGAGCGTTATCTGGCAGATTAACGACCTAACAGCTTAGCGGCAAAATCCGAACCAGCGCATGCCTAAGTGGAAGTGATTCGCATGCGCTGCGTTATAATCCGGACCAATAGAGTTTCCAAAAAACGGACAGCTCTCTGTGAATAATCTATGAATATACTGCGCTTCAATGCCCGTCTGAGGCCACTGCTTCAACACGGTTAAATGGCGACCATCCGCCAGCTCAAATCCTGCGATATCAAGAGCTTCAGCCGTTGCATGTTCACTGAGCCGTGCATCGGGTTTATTGTAAACGTTCCGGCAGGCATAACTGCCCAGATGGTCAATTTTTACCAGCCGTGAACCTAACTCCTGAGAAGCCAAAGGCTTCGCCACCTGCCCGACAAACATCGCACTGCTAAGGGCAAGGCGACAGCTCGCCAGATAGCTCGAACTGAGTGCAACATCCCCAAAACCGCGAACACGAACAGGATCAGTCAGCGGACACTTTCCTCCCATACTCCCTGCATTGCTGAACTGAATAGCGCCTTCAGTTTGAGCACGTTCAAGAGCGGCCAGACATTCGTGAGGATTATTATCCAGCTTTCTTAATTTGTACCGGGTGATCAGATTCGGAGGGTCAGTGATAACCAGCGGGGTGAAAGGATTATATTCAGAAGGCACATGGCGGCTTACCCATGGACCGCAGAAATACGCTGCCGCTAAAATTACAATCAGGCTAACCCAATATCGCATAATGCTCCTTACCCGGTTGTGCCGCAGCAGTCCCTTGATTTATCGAGAGTAATATTATGAGTATAGCGCCTGAGTAAATAATGTTCTGACAGAGTTACAAGTAGGGAAATAAACTTACGAAGGTTTGACATAAATCGACATTGAGTTTGTTACTTTAATTCCCGAAGACTAAGTTTCTTCTCCTGTGTCCACTGTGAACTGTCCTTCATAGTGTGTAAGACCCTCGCAATACCCCTTTCAGCCCGCCCCGAGCGGGCTTTTTTTTTAAACTGAAATCTGAGAGCGCTATTCAGCAATGCCGTGCCCGGTTATTCCATCCGCCTGACATCCGGATGCCTTTCACTGGCCGCCTCATGAAAAATATCCCCCAGCCAGCCGGGAATTTCATCTTCGGTCATCTCGTCAGGAATGATGATGTCATAAAGTCTGGAGAACTTTCTCTCTGCCAAATCCGCACGGAAGACTTGCCATCCACCGGAAGTCTTTTTAACAGCAAGGTGGCGACCAAAAACATTATAAATCAGCATAGAATTCGCCCTGTCAGGTCATACAAATAGAGTATGCAAACATCATAGCTACAGTGGAGTGAGAAAGTCTAAACTGGTGGTACTGAAGGTAAGTGAAAATCGGCTAATTGACTGTTTGGATTGCAATTTTTTGATTTTAAAACAGGCAAAAAAAAGACCGAATACGATTCCTATATTCGGTCTAGGGAAATGGCTCTTGGGAGAGAGCCGTGCGCTAAAAGTTGGCATTAATGCAGGCGGTTAAGCCGTACAACTTAAAGAATAGACGACAGATGACTAATTTCCACCCAGTTTGAAACATAGTGATAATAACAATGAGGCATTATTTTCATTGTGTGACAACATACGCAAAACATGGGATTAACATCAGCCATTTACCGGCAGCACGGCGCTTCAGCAGAGCGATTCAGCTTTGGCGATAAAAGGTGCCAGACTCATTTTTTGTCCGGGATTCTGCGGGTCATCCAGCCAGATTTTCTCCAGGGGCACCGCCTGAACCTGATGGTTTTTAACCTGCTCTTTTGCCACGTCATTCAGAGGATATTGCGCCAGCGTACTGTCGTTAATCACATACAGCGCATTGCCCGGACGGCATTGCAGCATGACTTCTTCACGGGTGAAGGCCCAGTCCTTACCGTATTGCAGGCGGCTGATGGTCTCCAGTTGCGGTGCGGCAAAACTGCTGGCAGATAAGGTAAGCAGCACGCAGGCTAGCAGTGTTTTCCTCATGATTTTTCCTCGATGATATTAAATTCTTTGTAATCTTCAGATGACCGTTTCAGCGCGGGGCAAGTGTCGCGAACCAACTCACCAGCAATATAACGCTAAGCGCCAGCCCCCATTCAAGCCAGGTCATGGTGATAAAACGGCTCTGCGCCCTCTTCGGGTCTTTACCCATAAGGGGCACCAGCCGGTAACGGTTATAGACAGCCACTGCCGCCATCATCGCGACCAGTATCACTTTGACCACCAGCAGACACTGATAAAGCGATGTCATATCGGTGGGCCAGCGCTGCAAAACAATGGCGGTATTGATGACACCGGTGATGATCACCAGCGAGACCGCGGCATGTCCCCAGACAGAAAAACGGATAAGCGTCACAATCGCGTAGGGTCTTGCAGAGGGCTCGCGGGCATACAACATGCAGGTCAGTAAAGGCAGTAAAGACCCGAACCAGTAGGCTGCGCTGAGCAAATGCACCACATGGTTAGTCCGCTGTGCCAGTCCCAGTAAGCCCTGATGCATGGCCGCATGGCCAATCAAAGCCTGAGTGATCAGTAAACCCAGCGAGCACAGAAACAGCAGGACGTGACGTCCGGGCATCCACTCCATTAACAGAACCAGTAACAGCACAGCGGTCAGTAATAAGTGCCAGCTCCAGACTTCGCCAAATGCGGTGGTTAACACCAGTATCCACACGTTAATGTTGAGGATATCGTCCCAGCCATTGCCCATCAGCGCTGCCTGAATAGCCAGCATTCCGACAGAAGTGACTGCTGCAAGCAGCCCGGACCAAACCATCAGCGTCTGATTTTTACGCTGTAAAATGGCTGAAAATCCGTCAGGCGCCAGCAATGAGCAAAATACGCTCAGTCCGAAGATTTGCATCAGTGACACAAAATGCACGAACCGGCACAGGACGAAAAGTGCTGTAAGGCTCATGGCTTATTTAACAGTGAAACTGTACTGACCGTTTGTTTTATGACCATCAACGGAAACCACATTCCACGTCACGACATATTTACCGGCGGCAAGCGCATCGGTAAGGGGCAGCACGGCCTGCGTATTATCGTTCGCAGCCAGGGTCATTTTCCCGGTTTTCACCGTTTTCTGGCTGGCATCTTTCAGGTTAATTTTACTGAAATTTGGCTCGATACCTTCACTGAAACCCAGCGATAATTCGGTCGGACTGGCTGTAAGAACCGCATCCGCCGCCGGAGTTTCCGTTTTGAGGTGAGCATGAGCGGAAGCCTGCTGTGAGATAAATCCGCTCAGCAAAACGGCTGAGACTGCCAGGGCACGGCAAAGAGAAGTGGTTTTATTGAACACGATAATTTCCTTGGCTTGCTTGATGATGAATTTATAACGCCGACACTTTAGCGCAAACGCGCTTAAAACGTTTGTCATAAAAACATAAAAAACGCAGAGGCCGAAGCACTCTGCGTTGTTTGCAAGCTCACACAACTGAAAATTAACCAGCCGGAGCTTGGGCCACCATATTTTTGAGATCTTTATCCACGAAGAACAAACCGTTGCCGGTATTGCTTACCAGAGCCAGTTTATCCAGAACAGATTTGAACAACGTTTCTTCTTCATGCTGCTCTGCAACGTACCATTGCAGGAAGTTGAAGGAAGAATAATCTTTCAGCGTCATGGACAAATCTGCCAGTTCGTTGATTTTCTGAGTGATCAGTTGTTCGTGTTCGTAAGTCTGCTTGAACAAATCGGTCAGCGATTCGAAAGACACCGGCGGAGCAGCAATGGCGCCCAGCAGTGGCAGAGCACCTGTATCGCTGACGTATTTGAACAGACGATGCATGTGATCCATTTCTTCCATTGAATGCTGTTTCAGGAATGCGGCGGCACCTTCGTAGCCTTTATCGCTGCACCATGCACTCATCTGCAAATATAAATTGGCAGAATAAAACTCGAGGTTCAGCTGTTCGTTAAGCTGATCAATCATTTCTTTTTTAAGCATGGTACGGCTCCGGATTTAAATTACGGCAGGTGGGCTGAATTAATTACCCGCATTATGCCCGCATCAATACAAAATAAAAACACCCGATTCACATTAATATTCACAGAAATAACAAATATATTTAAGCTTATGATTTATAGAAGTATTTTATTTCTATAAATATACAACAATGATAATCATTAACATATAGATGGATATTAAAAAGAATCATTCTTATTCAGGATATTAATTAGCGAGTTCTTATTGAAGTTAATTATCACTTCAGATTTGTGAATGGTTCTTATTTACTCTTAATATTAATCTGCCAATTCTCTTCTTAGGGATAGTGTAAAAGTAAAATCACAACATTCACGATAGCGTCTGCCTCGGGTACAATGAGGCAAAACGGATCACCAGGAAGCAGCAATGAGTATCAATCTGGCTGAAATCAGCAAAGACGAAATGGATCGCATCAACGTCGATCTTGCCGCCTCAGCGGTGGCTTTCAAAGAACGCTACAACATGCCGGTTGTCGCGGAGATAGCAGAACGCGAGCAGCCTGCGCATTTGCGCACTTATTTTCGTGAACGGGTGATGTTTTATCGCGGGGAATCACATAAGTTCTCCCGCTTACCTTACGAGCCTAAGCAAAAGTAAGCGGGAAAGCTGGAAACGTTAGCGCCGGGCGGCGAAACGCTGGTTGGTGCGGATTAACTGATCGAGAATGCCCGGCTCATCAAAAGAATGCCCTGCACCTTCGATAATGTGCAATTCTGCTTCCGGCCAGGCCTGCGCCAGATCCCAGGCGTTTTGCACCTGACAGGCCATATCGTAGCGGCCGTGAACAATCACTGCCGGAATATGGCGGATGCGTTCCACATGTTTCAGCAACTGGTCATCAGTTTCTAAAAAGCCCATATACGTGAAGTAGTGATTTTCAATGCGGGCAAAAGCCAGCGCGAAATTATCTTCGCCAAATGATGCCGCTCCTTCCGCAGGCATCAACGTCACGGTCTCCCCTTCCCACAAACTCCAGATCTTAGCCGCTTCAAGCTGAACAGCGCGGTCATCGGAGGTCAGACGGGCGCGATAGGAAGCAATTACGTCTTTGCGTTCTTCTTCCGACAGGATCGACAAAATACGCTGCCATTTCTCAGGGAAGAAACGGGAGGCGCCGTCCTGGTAATACCAGGTCAGTTCCTGTTTGCGCAGAGTGAAAATGCCCCGCAGTACCATCTCGCTGACGTGCTCAGGGTGAGTCTGGGCGTATGCCAGCGCCAGCGTTGAGCCCCACGAACCACCAAATACCAGCCATTTATCGATACCGGCCATTTTGCGCAAACGTTCAATATCATCGACCAGATGCCAGGTTGTATTATTGTCGAGACTGGCGTGAGGTTTAGAGCGTCCGCAGCCACGCTGGTCAAACAGCATGACGTCATAATCTTTAGGATCGAACAACTGACGGTGAACCGATGAACAGCCGCCGCCAGGCCCACCATGAAGAAATACTGCCGGTTTGCCCGCCGGGTTTCCGCTGCGCTCCCAGTAAATCTGGTGACCATCGCCCGTATCAAGCATGCCACTGGCATAAGCTTCCAGCGGTGGATACAACCCTTTTAATTTTGGCATGACATTTCCTGTTCTATTCGGCCAGTGTATTGATAAATGTGCTTACATCTTAATAACAGCGCATTGGCCCACTTACAACAAGTGGTTATCTCCAAAAACCGTTGTTTTGCATGCCGTTCGCATACTTATCACGCAATTTGATTGCCTCACATGCCAGCTGATGAAATGTCACTCCTCTGTAAAGTATTGTGGGAAACGCGAAGGTGCTTGCAACTGACCTGAATTAAGCAGTAAATAGGTGAGCAACCCAATCCACCCGCTTTAAGAGAGGCAATTATGAGTAAAGGAATGGATAGCAAAAAGAATGCGAAGAAAAAGCCATTGAAAACGCCGGCCGAAAAAAAGGCTGATAAAAAAGCCAAGAAAGCTTCTGCTTAACAATGTACTTCGTAGATCAAACCCGCCGAGAGCGGGTTTTTTTATGTCCCTGTCATACTTCAAATTGCAGGTGCGTTGGCGGCGTTTACTCACCCGAATCACTGACCCATGTCAGCTCATCGGGATTCGCTCAGTTGCCGCCTGCCTGCAATTCGAATTATTTAGGGGAAAAGCCTGATACTCAGTTTTTCGTCGCCAGCGCCAGTACAAAAGCGTATTCCAGCGCGATATCTTCATAGGCTTTAAAGCGGCCGGATTTACCACCGTGCCCGGAATCCATATCGGTGTGCATCAGCAACTGGTTATCATCGGTTTTAAGCTCGCGTAATTTCGCCACCCATTTTGCCGGCTCCCAGTATTGCACCTGCGAATCATGTAAACCGGTGGTGACCAGCATATGCGGATAGGCCTGCGCGCGGACCTGATCGTACGGACTGTATTGCAGCATATAGTCATAACTGGCTTTGTCGTTCGGATTGCCCCACTCGTCGTATTCACCGGTCGTCAGCGGAATCGACTCATCGAGCATAGTTGTCACGACATCAACGAACGGAACCTGCGCCACGATGCCGTGATACAACTCCGGCGCCTGATTAATAATTGCGCCCATCAGTAAGCCGCCCGCACTCCCTCCCATCGCATACACCTGTCCGGCATCGCCGTAGCCTTCAGCCACCAGCTCTTTGGTCACATCGATGAAATCATGGAAAGTGTTGAGTTTATTGAACAGCTTACCGTCGTCGTACCATTGCTGACCCAGTTCTGCCCCGCCGCGGATATGCGCCAGTGCAAAAACAAAACCGCGATCCAGCAAGCTCAGGCGACTGCCGCTGAACGCCGGATCCATGCTGCTGCCATAAGAACCGTAGCCGTACACCAGCAGCGGATTTTCATTCAGCTTGAACAACTCACGACGATAAACCAGCGACACCGGCACTTTCACACCATCGCGCGCCGTAACCCAGACACGTTCGCTGCGATAATTGTCTGCATCGAAATCTTTCACTTCCTGCTGTTTAAGCAAGGTACGTTCATGCGTATCAAGATCCAGTTCAAACAACGAGCTCGGCATGGTCATCGAGGAATAGCCATAACGCAGTAACGACGTATCCGGTTCCGGATTGTATGCCAGCCAGGTGGTATACGTCGGATCGTCGAACGCCAGTGATTTTTCCTCACCGGATTTCCAGTGGATCTGGCGCAACTGCGTGAGCCCCTGGTGACGTTCTTCCACCACCAGCCAGTCACGGAACAGACTGAAGCCTTCCAGCATCACTTCGATGCGCGGTGCAATAAGCGTCTGCCAGCTGGCTTCCACACCATCTTCACTCTTATAAAGTCCGAAGTTTTTGCCGTCTTTATTGGAACGAATGTAGAAATGCCCAAGATAATGATCGAGGGCGTATTCATGATCTTTACGACGTGAAAGAAATACCTGCGGTTTGGCCTGCGGATCATCGGCATCCAGCAGCAGGATCTCGGAAGTCGTGGTGCTGTCGAGATGGATCAAAATGTATTTTTCAGACGTGGTTTTATCCAGTCCGACGTAAAACGTGTCGTCTTTTTCTTCGTACACCAGCTTGTCGGTTTTCGGATCCGTGCCGACCACGTGGCGATAAACCTGATACGGCAGCAACGTTTTCTTGTGTTTGCGCACGTAATACAACGTCTGAGAATCGTTAGCCCATTCGCTGCTGCCGGAGGTGTTTTTTAACAGATCGTCCGTCCAGGTTTCGTCATCGAGTTTTTTGATGCGGATATCGTACTGACGGCGGGAAAGAAAGTCTTCCGCCACGGCCATGAGTTTGTTATCCGGGCTGATATCCAGACCGCCCAGCGTGTAAAACTCACTGTCTTTGGCGCGCTCATTGCCATCAATCAGCGTGCTCCAGTTTTCTTGTCCGGCGGCAGGCTGGCGCAGATAGATGGCGTATTCGTTGCCCGGCTCATAACGGGTCTGATAACGATAACCGTGTTTCACGTAAGGAACGGAATGATCCTGCTGCGCAATGCGCGCCACCATTTCGCCGTACAGCGTTTCACGCAATGCCTGATGTGGCTGCATGGCCTGTTCTGTAAATTCATTTTCAGCCGTGAGATAGGCCAGAACCTGAGGATCGGCGCGGTCATCGTCACGCAGCCAGTAATAATTATCGACACGGTCATCACCGTGAATACTCAGGGTTTGCGGGCGTTTTTCAGCCTTTGGAGGTGTCATCATCTCGGGATCTCTTTGTCCTCTTTGCGGTTTGACAAGAGTGACAGGTTTAGACAGGGAAACCAAGAGACGTCAATGCGGGGAAATAATGCGTCCGCTAAGGAATTAACGGACGCAGTCGGTGCTTATAACGGCGCGCTGTAGCTGATTTCGCCAATCTGACAGTTAAGGGTCACCTGATAAGTTTTATCGGTGTGATCACCACGCACTTTCAGCGGGATATCCCATTTCGCATTACTGCCGCTGATGCTGTCGGTCACCACCCACGCGACCGGCGTGGGAGTGCCGAGCACTTTTTTATCCGCATCCCAGCGCGGAATACGATTTTGGAGGAAATCACGTTTTACCAGCGCGGCCACGTCATCTTTGGTGGCCGTGGCGCACGGTGTCACCGTTGCCGTTCTCACTTCGGGTTCATCAGCCTGTGCGACCTGGCTCAGGCTGCTCATTCCTGCAACGGCCATCACAACGCCCAAGATTACCTTTTTCATCGTTCGTCTTCCCAGTCTTTGTCGTTCATCCAGTTGACCTTGCCGGAGCCGTGGACCTTAAAAATAATAGCCCCACCAATTACAAGGTCATCGCTTGCGTTAGATAATATAATCCTCAACAAGGCAATAACACAACATTAACAATATGACGTTCAATTCAAAGATAAGCCGTTAACGTAAAATTATCAGCGCAAAGCCTTTATCGTAAAATGATGGCCTTACAGTTTTTGCCTTTGATTTTCCCTTCCTGCAAACGCTGCAATGCTTTCTTCGCGCTTTTCTGGCGGATCGCCACATAAGCGTGAACCGGGAACATATCGATTTTACCAACTTCAGCAGCGGTCAGCCCAGCATCGCCGGTCAGCGCACCGAGAATATCACCGGGACGGATTTTGGCTTTGCGGCCGCCATCAATACACAATGTCGCCATTTCAGGATCCAGCGCCACCGGCGTTGCGGCCAGCGCCTGAGCAGCAGGCTGCCAGGTGAAACGCTGACGGGTATAATCTTCCAGCGCGGTCACACGCGGCATTTCCTGCGGCGTCACCAGGCTGACGGCCAGACCGCTCGTTCCTGCACGGCCGGTACGACCCACGCGGTGAACGTGAACTTCCGGATCGAAAGACAGCTCGTAGTTGATCACAAGTCCCAGCTGTTTAATGTCCAGCCCGCGCGCGGCCACGTCTGTCGCTACCAGCACACGGCAACTGCCATTGGAGAAACGCACCAGCACGCGATCGCGATCACGCTGTTCGAGATCGCCATTCAGCGCCAGCGCACTGATGCCTTTCGCTTTCAGGTCATCACAAACATCCTGACAGTCACGCTTGGTATTACAGAACACCACGCAGGACGTTGGCTGATACTGATACAGCACCGCAGCCAGCAGGGATAAGCGCTGTTGCTTACCGGCTTCAATGAAGATTTGCTGAATATCGGCAATGTCGTCTTCACCTTCGATTTCTACTTTCAGCGGCTGACGCTGGAATTTGGAACTGATGCGCTCAATGCCGTCCGGATAGGTCGCGGAGAACAGCAACGTCTGGCGGTCCTGCGGCGTATAGCTGACGACATCTTCGATATCTTCACTAAAGCCCATGTCCAGCATGCGGTCAGCTTCATCCAGCACCAGCACTTTCAGCTCGTCGAGCTTGAGCGTGCCTTTACGCAGATGTTCCTGAATACGGCCCGGCGTACCCACCACAATGTGCGGCGGATGGACCAGTGATTCGAGCTGGGGCCCGATCGCCTGGCCGCCACACAGGGTCAGAATTTTGATGTTCTGGGTAAATCGCGCCAGACGGCGTAACTCTTTACTGACCTGATCGGCCAGTTCGCGAGTCGGACACAGCACCAGCGCCTGAGCAACAAACTGTGAAACGGTAATGCTGTTCAGCAAACCAATACCAAAGGCGGCCGTTTTACCGCTGCCGGTTTTGGCTTTAGCGCGAACGTCCTGACCTTGCAGAATGGCAGGCAAAGAGGCTTCCTGAATCGGGGTCATTTCGGTGTAACCCAGTTCATTCAGGTTGGAAAGTTGCTCAGCGGGCAATGTCAGGGCAGAAAAGGAATGCGTGCTCAAGGCGATAACTCTTTATGTGAGGCAAAAATCGGGGCAGCGGCAGGAAGCCTGACGCCATGGTTTGGCTAAATGATAACAGAGACGCTCACCGGCTGCCTTAAACAGCAGAAAACAGGCTAAAAAAACCTGTAAAACACGGTTTTTTTGCACAGAGAATTTTACCTGACGTGCCGCGCAATCGTTTTCGTCGTCATTTATTTCAGATATACTGCGCGCCGAAATTCCTGTTTTCACTCACCACAGATCTGGGTACGAAGCTATGTTAACCATTGGTACTGCACTGCGCACCGGCGCCACCCGCGTCATGTTATTAGGCTCTGGCGAGCTGGGTAAAGAAGTGGCCATCGAATGTCAGCGTCTTGGCCTGGAAGTGATCGCCGTTGACCGCTACGCCGATGCACCGGCGATGCAGGTCGCTCATCGCAGTCATGTGATTAATATGCTCGACGGCGACGCGTTGAAAGCAGTTATCGAAAGTGAACGCCCTGATTTTATCGTGCCTGAAATCGAAGCCATCGCAACCAGCATGCTGGTTGAGCTGGAAAAACAGGGCCACAACGTGGTGCCTTGTGCTGAAGCGACCCGCCTGACCATGAACCGCGAAGGCATTCGCCGTCTGGCCGCTGAAACCCTGAAATTACCGACATCGACGTATCAGTTCGCTGATGATGAAGCGGCTTTCCGTCAGGCCGTCGACGCCATCGGTTATCCATGCATTATCAAGCCGGTCATGAGCTCATCCGGTAAAGGCCAGAGCCTGATCCGCAGCGCCGATCAGTTACAGACCGCATGGGATTACGCGCAGCAAGGCGGCCGTGCAGGCGGCGGACGCGTGATTGTTGAAGGACTGGTGAAGTTTGATTTCGAAATCACCTTGCTGACCATCAGCGCCGTTGACGGCATTCATTTCTGCGCGCCAATCGGACACCGTCAGGAAGACGGCGATTACCGCGAATCCTGGCAGCCACAGCAGATGACTGAGCTGGCATTGCAGCGTGCAAAAGACATCGCGGAGAAAGTGGTGAAAGCGCTGGGCGGCAAAGGCCTGTTCGGCGTTGAGCTGTTCGTGTGCGGCGACGAAGTGATTTTCAGCGAAGTCTCCCCTCGCCCGCACGACACCGGTATGGTGACGCTGATTTCTCAGGATCTGTCCGAGTTTGCTCTGCATGTACGCGCGTTCCTCGGCCTTCCTGTAGGTAAAATCCGCCAGTTCGGCCCTTCTGCATCTGCCGTGATTCTGCCGGAACTGACCAGCAATAACGTCACGTTCAGCGGTCTGGAAAATGCGCTGACGGGCTACAATCAGGTTCGTCTGTTCGGCAAGCCGGAAATCAGTGGCAAACGTCGTCTGGGTGTGGCGCTGGCGATTGCAGACAATGTTGAAGACGCCGTGGAACAGGCGAAAAAAGCGGCCGCTGCTGTGGTTGTTAAAGGCTAGACGATTCAGAATGCTGAGACGAAAAAAAACCGGACACCTGAAAAGGGTCCGGTTTTTCTTTGTCATGACGCAAGCAGTGACGCAAACCGTCAGTCAGTTTTATTCGTCTTCGTCATCAAAAATGACGGTGACGCGGTCGCCTTTATGCGTTTCGCGGATTTCTTCTGCAACGGTCGCAATGGCTTCGCCGCTGCTCATGCCGTTTTCCATTAACTGGCGGATACGATCGGCGGCCTGTTCTTGTTCATGATGTGATAATGAAGGCATACCTGTCAGCATGGGAGTGTCCTGTTGTACTGGTGATAAATAAAGCCCGCGCAAGGCGGGGTTGCACAGTATACGCCTAAATAAGGCAAATCGCCTGCGCTGCTTTCAGCCCCTCAGTTCTGTGTTAGGATCGGCCTAAAATACGTCATCGCGCCAGAGAAGCTTATACCTGCCATGCAAGCCACCCAGTCCGTTGTTTTTCACTCCTTACCTTATCAGCCAGATGCACTGACAGAGCGTTTCACACCGCTTTCCGCCCTGCCCTGGGCGATGCTTTTACACTCAGGTGCAGCACAGCATCAGCATAACCGTTTCGATATTCTGGTGGCGGATCCGCTGATAACATTGACCACCCGTGGCGGGCTGACGCAGATTGAAAAAAATGGCGTGGAACAATGCCGGCAGGACGATCCCTTCGCCTTGCTTGAAGAGCAACTGACTGCTTGCGGATTACACGCAGAAAGCTTGCCTGACTTTCCGTTTCTCGGCGGCGCTCTCGGGCTGTTCGGCTATGATTTAGGCCGTCGCGTTGAGGATCTGCCACAAATCGCGATACGCGATATTGAGTTGCCCGATATGGCTGTCGGGATTTATGACTGGGCGCTGATCGCCGATCATCATTTGCAGCGTTTAACATTGATTTGTCATGGCGATATTTCTGCACGTTTGCGCTGGCTTGATGAGCATCAGCAAATCCGCTCTGCGTCAGCGCCTTTCCGGCTGAATGCGCCGTGGCAGGCGAATATGAGCCGCGAAGAATACGGGCAAAAGTTCAGGCAGATTCAGGAATATATCCGCGACGGCGATTGTTATCAGATCAATCTGGCGCAACGTTTTTCCACGCAGTACGACGGCGATGAATGGCAGGCTTTTCTGCGTCTGAATCAGGCCAACCGTGCGCCCTTCTCAGCATTTCTGCGTCTGCCGCAAAACACCGTTCTCAGCCTCTCGCCGGAGCGTTTTATCTGGCTTAAAGAAAACCAGATTCAGACACGACCGATTAAAGGCACCCTGCCACGTTGCGAAGATCCGACAGAAGATGCGCGACAGGCAAAACGTCTGGCAGGATCGGAGAAAGATCGTGCCGAGAACCTGATGATTGTAGATTTACTGCGTAATGACATCGGGCGCGTCGCCGTACCCGGCAGCGTGCGCGTGCCGGAACTGTTTGTGGTAGAGCAGTTTCCGGCGGTGCATCATCTGGTCAGCACCATCACTGCGCAGTTACCGCAAGAGTGCCATCCTGCGGCCTTGTTACGCGCCTGTTTCCCCGGCGGTTCCATTACCGGCGCACCGAAAGTGCGTGCAATGGAAATCATCGAAGAACTCGAGCCACATCGCCGCAACGGCTATTGCGGCAGCATCGCGTATATCAGCTTTTGCGGCACCATGGACAGCAACATCACCATCCGCACGTTACTCACGTCGCAGGGAAAAATTCATTGCTGGGCAGGCGGCGGGATTGTGGCGGACAGTCAGGAACAGGCAGAATATCAGGAAACTTTTGATAAGATTGCCCGAATTCTGCCTCAGTTAGGAGAAACATCATCGTGACTTTGCTGGAACAACATGCGCCAATTCAGACACTTTCCCCCGCTGTTGAAGATTTCATATTGCGCTTTCAGTTGCAGCAACCTCGCCAGCCCGCACCGGCGCTGCGCGGAACCCGTCACGCTGCGGTGCTGATCCCGATCATATGCCGCCCCGAACCTACGCTGTTACTGACACGCCGATCAGATCAGCTGCGCAAACACGCGGGACAAGTCGCCTTTCCCGGCGGCGCGGCGGATGCTTCTGATGCGTCGATTATCGCCACGGCCTTGCGTGAAGCGCAGGAAGAAGTCGCCATTCCGCCTGAACAGGTTTATGTATTAGGCACACTTTCGCCGCAGGATAGCAGCAGCGGTTTTCGGGTCACACCGGTAGTAGGGCTGTTACCCGTCGATGTGCCGCTGCATCCGGCTGAAGACGAAGTCGCCGAGTTATTTGAAATGCCGCTGCGTGAAGCTTTTGATCTGGCTCGTTATCACCCGCTTGATATTCATCGCAGGGGCATTCATCACCGCGTTTATTTGTCCTGGTATCAGCAGCAATTTGTCTGGGGTCTCACCGCCGCTATCATCCGCCAGCTCGCCGGACAGGTCGAAGTCTGAGCGCTCTGATTACATAGCGATCACACTTTTGCATCAAATAAGTTTATTTCATGCGAAAAATGAAACTTTTGCCTCTCAGCCCTTTTAAACTATAAGTCTATCCATAAGAACAAGAGAGCCGTCCATAAAGACGAAATCTCGCTGTGGTTCATTTATGGAAGCCAGGGATCCCGTTCCCTGCCGCAATCTATTACAGGAGTATTCGACGTGATTAGCGTTTTCGACATGTTCAAGGTCGGGATTGGCCCTTCCAGTTCCCATACTTTGGGCCCGATGAAAGCCGGTAAACAGTTCGCTGACGACCTGCTGGAAAAGGGCATGATGCCTGCCGTTACGCGTGTCGCCGTGGACGTTTTTGGTTCTTTGTCTCTGACAGGCAAAGGCCACCACACAGATATCGCCATTATTTTAGGCCTGGCCGGTAATCAGCCAGACACCGTCGACATTGACGGAATTCCCCATTTTATCCGCGACGTTGAGCAACGTGAGCGTTTGCCGCTGGGCACCACTCAGCATGAAGTAGATTTCCCGCGTGATACCGGCATGGTGTTCCGCGGTGAGAATTTGCCACGCCACGAGAACGCCATGCAAATCCATGCGTTTGCTGGCGATAAAATGATTTACAGCAAAACGTATTATTCCGTCGGCGGCGGTTTTATTGTCGATGACGAACACTTCGGTCAGCCGGTTCTCGACGAAGTCACCGTGCCTTACAGCTTTAATTCGGCCAGTGAAATGCTGGCTAAATGTAAGGAAACCGGCCTGTCATTATCCGGGCTGGTGATGAAGAACGAGCTGGCGCAACACAGTAAGCAGGAGATCGACCAGTATTTCGAGAAGATCTGGCACACCATGCAGGCGTGTATCGATCGCGGTCTGAATACTGAAGGCGTGTTGCCGGGGCCGCTGCGGGTACCGCGCCGTGCGTCTGCTCTGCGCCGGATGCTGGTGTCAAACGATAAGCTTTCCAGTGACCCGATGAACGTGATCGACTGGGTGAATATGTTTGCGCTGGCAGTTAACGAAGAAAATGCCGCAGGCGGACGCGTAGTGACTGCGCCAACCAACGGTGCATGCGGCATTGTGCCGGCGGTACTGGCCTATTATGACCAGTTTATTCAGTCGGTCAGCCCTGACATTTACCTGCGCTATTTCCTGACCTCCGGCGCTATCGGCATTTTGTATAAAATGAATGCGTCGATTTCTGGTGCAGAAGTCGGTTGTCAGGGCGAAGTGGGCGTAGCCTGTTCGATGGCGGCAGCAGGTCTAACGGAATTGCTGGGCGGCAGCCCTGAGCAGGTGTGTGTCGCTGCCGAAATTGGTATGGAACACAACCTCGGTCTGACTTGTGATCCGGTAGCCGGACAGGTTCAGGTGCCGTGCATTGAGCGTAATGCCATTGCTTCGGTGAAAGCGATTAACGCTGCCCGGATGGCACTGCGCCGCACCAGCGAGCCAAGAGTGTCTCTGGATAAAGTGATCGAAACCATGTACGAAACCGGTAAAGATATGAATTCAAAATACCGTGAAACGTCGCGTGGTGGTCTGGCGATTAAGGTTCAGTGCGACTGATTTTACTGTCGCGTTGATAATTTCCTGCGGTTCTTCAGCTGAAGCATTTTCAGCCGGTTTACCGCAGGAAATATTATCCACACGATAGCTGGCAGCAATAAAACCTTCGTTAATGACAACCTGTTGTATTATCAAAACATAATGGATGTGTCACTTGCATTATACCCTGCAGGTACGGCATGCTGTTTTCCGCCTGATTTCCCCGATCGGTAAGACTCTTACTACAGAAAAATAAAGGACGGGTTCTTCGGGGAAAATATAAGTGACAACGTCACCTAGGCTGGTTTTCTTTAATTTTTACCCTAAAATTGAGTGTATTTTCCCCAGCTCAGGCTGAGCATCCGACGATTTACAGCTACTATCAATAAAAACACACTGGCTGTTACGCATCGGTAAACCTTTAAAAAAATAATTTGAGCCTGCAATTAACACGGGATAAAAAGGATTAGAACGATGCTGTTCTCACAGACCGGACTTGCGAAGTATCGCTACTATCGCATTGCGCTTGCCTGCGCGATGGGGATATGTACTTTGCTTCTGACGCTTGGCATTCGTATTTACGAACAAGCACAGGTCATTGCAGAAGACCAGCAACGTGTCGCGCTGCACACCGTTCAGAAGCTGGAAAAACTACTCGAACCGGCGTCACCTGCCGGAAAATCAACGCCTCTGGATCAGACGCTTGGCTGCAACGTCCTGCAATCGTTACTTCAGCAAAAAGTCGCCCGGCTGCAGACATTACGCTCTATAAGCCTGGTCAGTGACGGTAAAATCACCTGTTCAAGTCTGGTCGGTGCGCTGGATCTCAGCCTCAACGACATTTTGCCGTCATTTTCTCAGGGCTTAACGCAACTTGAACTGCGGGCTTCGAAATGGAGCCGTGTCGATACCCCGACACTGGTTCTCTGGAATCCCTCAACACCGGATAACCGTAACGGCGAACTGTTTGTTTATAATATTGGCATATTGTCGAATTTCCTGCTCGAACCGCAACCGCCCTATGCCAGCCATATCGTTTTGAACGTTGGTAAGCAATATCTCGAGTATGGCAAAAAGGACATCATCAGCAGCGACGATCTTCCGTACCCTCCTCTGCTGAGTGAGAGATCGCAAAAATATGATTTCTCTGTCTCCATCTTCGGAGAAAAAGCCAGCGAACTGGCCTGGAATGAACTCCCTTCACACTTGCCACTTTCGGTGTTAATCAGTTTGCTGACGGCTACCGCGGTGTACCTGCTTTCCGGCAGCCGGATCAGTCTGGCCTATCCGATCAGCCACGGCATTTCACACCGCGAATTTAAGGTCTATTGCCAGCCGATTATTAACAGCGATGACGGCCGCTGTATCGGTGTGGAAACGCTGATGCGCTGGAAAAACCGCAGGCAGGAATGGGTGTCGCCTGATGTATTTATTCCGCTGGCAGAACAGCACGGGTTAATCATCTCGCTTACCCGCTATCTGATTAAAACCGTTGCCGATAATCTGGCGGTTTTCCCGGCGACACCTGGCTTTTATGTCAGCATTAACGTAGCAGCGCAGCATTTTAATAATATGGAAATTGTGGATGATATCCGCAAGCTGTGGCTTCCGGCTCAGCCTTCTGTCTCACTGATGCTTGAACTGACCGAGCGCACGCGTCTTCAGGAACTGCGTGCCGCGGAAATATCTCAACTCAAGGACATGGGGATTTTGCTGGCTATTGATGATTTTGGTACCGGCCACAGTTCGCTGAGTTATCTCAAAACGCTGAATCCGGATGTGCTGAAGATTGACCAGGCGTTTACAGCATCCATCGGAACCGATGCCATCAATGCGACGGTCACGGACACCATTATTACGCTGGCGCAGCGCCTGAATTTAAAGCTGATTGCTGAAGGGGTAGAAACCCGCGAACAGGTTGATTATCTGCGTAAACGCAGAGTGGACTCTTTGCAGGGATACTACTTTGCACGTCCGATGCCGGTAGAAGTTTTCCCGGTCTGGCTGGAACGTTATCAGAAATCGACCCAAAATATGGAACCTCAGGACGTTCAGGGTTCTGTCTAATCCCAAAGTATTCGCACTATTTCAGGCATAAAAAACGGCGACCGGAGTCGCCGTTTTACCTTCAGGCATTGCGCCAGCTTTAGTGGCTTTCGTCCCACTGATCTTCTGACTTAATCCGGGTGATGCGGACACGCTCGATGCGATAGTCTGTCACCTCAAGGATCTCAAAGTGCAGCGACGCCATTTCAATCACTTCACCGGCAACCGGCATCTGGCCTGATTTCGACAGCAGCAATCCGGCCAGCGAAGCAAAATCATCATCCGCATTCACCAGATTGTTCACGTCGAGAACTTGCTGAAGAAGGTGTAAGTCTGTCCCGCCTTTCGCAATCCATGACTCACCGTCAGCGATCACATCCGGCATTTCATCTTCGTCAGGGAACTCACCGGCAATGGCTTCCAGCACGTCCAGCGGCGTGACCAGCCCCTGAATCACACCAAACTCATTGTTTACCACCACCAGACGCCCCCTGGCTTTACGTAATACCGCCAGCAGATTGATCACATCCATGGTTTCCGGCACCACAATCGGCGGCGTTTTCTCCGCGAAAGCCACGATGTTTTCGCCGTTCTCCAGCGCCACCAGCAGGTCTTTCGCACGTACTACACCGATGACATCATCCAGAGAATGACGGCAGATCGGGAACAAACTGTGCGGCGTATCCAGCAGCTGACTGCGGATTTCGGCCGGTGACTTTTCGCAGTCCACCCATGAAATCTCGGTGCGCGGCGTCATGATAGTGCGCAATGTACGCGATGCCAGCGTCAGAACGCCCGTTATCATATGGCGCTCTTCTTCTGCAAAAGCTTCTGATGCAGGCAGTACATCACCGACTGGCTCATCTTCATTCTGATGCTGACGTTTCCCGCCCATCAGGCGCTGAATGGCCTCGGCGGTACGCTCACGCATCGGACGGTTAGACTGGCTTTTCAGGAAGTTACGGCGTGCAATCTGGTTGAACAGTTCAATCAGAATCGAGAAGCCGATCGCCGCGTACAGGTAGCCCTTCGGAATATGGAAGCCAAAACCTTCCGCTATCAGGCTCAGACCAATCATCAGCAGGAAGCTGAGACACAGCACCACTACCGTCGGATGATTGTTCACAAAACGCGTCAGCGATTTAGACGCCAGCAGCATCACACCCATGGCGATCACCACGGCGGTCATCATCACAGCCAGATTATTCACCATACCGACTGCTGTAATCACGGCATCCAGCGAGAAGACGGCGTCGAGCACCACAATCTGCGCCACAACCGACCAGAAACTGGCATAGCCGCGGTTCGGTGTTCCCTGTTCGTCATGCCCTTCCAGCCGCTCATGCAGCTCGGTGGTAGCTTTAAATAACAGGAACAGCCCTCCGACCAACAGGATCAGATCCCGCCCTGAGAAGCTGAATTGCGCAATGCTGAACAGCGGCGTGGTCAGTTTAACCATCCACGAAATCAGCGACAGCAGGCCCAGACGCATAATCAGCGCCAGCGAAAGGCCGATAATACGGGCCTTATCGCGCTGCTTAGGTGGCAGTTTATCCGCAAGAATGGCAATAAAAACAAGGTTGTCGATACCCAGAACAATTTCCAGGACAACAAGCGTCAGCAAACCGACCCAGATAGAAGGGTCCATCAAAAATTCCATGTCAGACTCCGCAATGAGTTAAAGAAAAATGACGCAAAGAAACGCGTGACGTCAGGCGGTCAGAAGACTTGCCAGAGGCGGTCAAGATAAAAATCTCAGATGAAAGCGGTTTCAGTGCGGCAGTAATCAGGCCCAGTGGGGCGTATTTGCCGGTAAGAATGAGGTGATAGTGCGAAGAATAGTGACGTCGGTGACAGTCCATAGGGAGGGCTGAGGCCCGGTACTCCTGTTCAATGATTCGGAAAATCACTCTATCAGGAATGATTATTTGAATAAAGTGTGATTTTTTACGATCCGCATCATTTTGAAACATCTATGCTGTTTTAATGTGCAATGTGAAAACGTATTCACACTACGTCGTTCAATAACGGACAACGGTCACAAAAATTATTTTTTCGCACACTAAAATAAATCACGTCGCACAACCTGTTGAGGTTCTGCAGTTTTACTGTTTTGCTGTCTTATCAGAAATTAAGGAACGTTAGTACGCAGGGAATGCCCTGTCCGCCTCAGGAATAAAAACGGGCGGATATCATCAGCACCATTACTTATGTGCATAACTCTTTTCAAGAGTTAACAGAGGAGGTAGCGAGTGAGTATTGCTATTATCATCGGCACGCACGGGTCAGCAGCTGAGCAGTTGCTGAAAACAGCGGAAATGATTTTAGGTGAACAAGATAATGTCGCCTATATCGATTTCGTTCCGGGCGAGAACGCCGAAACCCTGATCGAAAAGTACACGGCAAAGTTGGGTGGTTTAGACACCAGCAGCGGCGTCCTTTTCCTGGTCGACACTTGGGGGGGCAGCCCGTTCAATGCCGCCAGCCGTATTGTTGTCGATAAAGAAAATTACGAAGTTGTCACCGGTGTCAATATCCCAATGCTGGCAGAGACTTTCATGGCTCGCGATGACAACCCTTCTTTCGCAGAACTGGTTGCCATTGCAGTAGAAACAGGTCGTATCGGCGTGAAAGCGCTGAAAGCCCCTGAACCTGCTGCCCAGGCCCCTGCCGCCGCCCCTGCGCCAAAAGCAGCTGCTCCGGCTAAACCTGCCGGTCCGAACGACCATATGAAGATCGGCCTTGCCCGTATCGATGACCGTTTAATTCATGGCCAGGTCGCGACCCGCTGGACCAAAGAAACCAACGTGACCCGCATTATTGTTGTCAGCGACGAAGTGGCTGCCGATACCGTGCGTAAAACGTTGCTGACTCAGGTTGCTCCTCCTGGTGTTACTGCACACGTTGTTGACGTCGCAAAAGCCATCCGTGTCTGGGATAACCCAAAATACGCTGGCGATCGCGTGATGTTGTTATTCACTAACCCGACTGACGTTCTGCGTTTAGTTGAGGGTGGCGTGAAAATCACTACCGTAAACATCGGTGGTATGGCTTTCCGCCAGGGTAAAACTCAGGTGAATAACGCAGTGTCTGTCGACGAAAAAGATATCGAAGCGTTCAAGAAATTGAATGAAAAAGGTATCGAACTTGAAGTGCGCAAAGTCTCTACTGACTCTCGCCTCAAGATGATGGATCTCATTAATAAGATGAATTAATAAGCACATCACGAATGTGCAGATTCCCTCAACGTTATCTGCCTGATGTGCCTGTTTATACTCAGCGTCCTTTGGTCATAGGAGAAGTGCAATGGAGATCACCACACTACAAATTGTGCTGATATTTATTGTTGCATGTATTGCCGGGATGGGTTCGATCCTGGATGAATTTCAGTTTCACCGCCCGTTAGTTGCCTGTACTTTGATCGGTTTTGTTCTTGGTGATGTTAAAACCGGGATCATCATCGGCGGTACGTTGGAAATGATTGCACTTGGCTGGATGAACATCGGTGCGGCTGTTGCGCCGGATGCTGCCCTCGCCTCAATCATCTCTACCATTCTGGTTATCGCAGGCGGACAGTCTGTCGGTGCCGGTATCGCACTGGCTATCCCGCTGGCGGCTGCCGGTCAGGTATTAACCATTATCGTTCGTACTATCACTGTTGCCTTCCAGCACGCAGCGGATAAAGCGGCTGAGAAAGGTAACCTGAACGCCATTACCTGGATCCACGTTTCCGCGCTGATCCTGCAGGCAATGCGTATCGCAATCCCTGCGGTGATTGTTGCTGTGTCTGTGGGTACTGCGATTGTTCATGACCTGCTGGCTTCAATCCCTGAAGTGGTCACCAACGGTCTGAACATTGCTGGTGGTATGATCGTTGTGGTTGGTTACGCCATGGTTATCAACATGATGCGTGCTGGCTACCTGATGCCATTCTTCTACCTTGGTTTCGTTACTGCCGCATTCACCAACTTCAACCTGGTTGCACTGGGTGTGATTGGTGTGGTGATGGCTGTTCTTTACATCCAGTTGAGCCCGAAATACAACAAGTCTGCGCAGGCAGCGGCTGCACCGGGTGTTAACGATCTCGACAACGAATTGGATTAAGGGTGAAGGACATGGTTGATCAAACTGCAGTTAAAAAACTCACGGCCAGCGATATTCGCGGTGTGTTTATGCGCTCCAACCTTTTCCAGGGGTCATGGAACTTCGAACGTATGCAGGCTCTGGGCTTCTGCTTCTGTATGGTGCCTGCCATCCGTCGTCTCTACCCTGAAAATAACGACGATCGCAAAGCGGCTATCAAACGCCACCTGGAATTCTTTAACACCCATCCTTATGTTGCGGCCCCTGTACTAGGTGTTACGCTGGCGATGGAAGAACAGCGTGCTAACGGCGCACCTATCGACGACGCAGCCATCAACGGCCTGAAAGTCGGTCTGATGGGGCCTCTGGCCGGTGTGGGTGACCCGATCTTCTGGGGTACTGTTCGTCCGGTGTTTGCTGCACTGGGTGCGGGTATCGCGATGACCGGTAGCCTGCTGGGGCCGTTGCTGTTCTTCATTCTGTTTAACCTTGTACGTCTGCTGACCCGCTACTACGGTGTGTCTTATGGCTACAAAAAAGGTGTCGATATCGTTAACGATATGGGCGGCGGCTTCCTGCAGAAACTGACCGAGGGGGCGTCAATTCTCGGCCTCTTTGTCATGGGGGCTCTGGTTAACAAATGGACGCACGTTAACATTCCGCTGGTGGTATCAAAAATCACCGACCAGACAGGCCATACCACGGTCACGACTGTCCAGACGATTCTGGATCAGCTGATGCCAGGCCTGGTGCCATTACTGCTGACCTTCGGTTGTATGTGGCTGCTGCGTAAGAAAGTTAATGCCTTGTGGATCATCGTTGGCTTCTTCGCCATCGGTATCTTCGGTTACTGGATTGGCCTGTTAGGTCTCTGATAACCGCTAAACCGGGGGGATCATTCCCCCGGTTTTTTTATGACCTGATTTTGCTGTTTTTGATTTGCCTTTTGTGGCCGTAAGCTGGAGTTTTCATGTCTGTTACCGATATTGTCCTCGCGCTCTTCATCCTCCTGTTGCTGGCCTACGCCATCTACGATGAGTTCATCATGGGAACTAAAAATGGTGAAACGCGCCTGCGTGTGAATCTAAGACGCCGCAATAAACTGGATTCCATTATTTTCATCGGTCTGCTGGCGATCCTGCTTTATAACAATATCCATGCTAATGGTACTGTCGTAACGAATTATCTGTTAATTGGTCTTGGCCTTATTGCTTTCTATCTCTCGTTCATCCGCTGGCCAAAAATGCTGTTCAAACCGAAGGGTTTTTATTTTGCCAATACCTTCATTACCTATGACAGGATCCGTAGCATGAACCTTTCAGAAGATGGTGTATTGGTATTTGAATTAGAACAGAAAAAGTTATTAATCCGCGTTAATGAACTTGACGATCTGGAAAGGATATACAAGTTAATGGTTGAAAATCAATAACCTGGAAGTAATCTCAAGACTATCATTTATAGCCATAGGTATATTTATGGCTTTAATGCTTAAGCTTAATTCTAATATTCCCACACTAACCTGATTGTTATTTACCCCTACATTCAAAACCCCTTTTATCTGCAATAACATTAATTTATTCCCGGATATAAAAACCCTTATTTATTTGGTGTTGTCCTGCATAAAAATATCATGATAAGGTTGCGCCGTTATTTGGGGAGTATACTCGTGAACTTATCCGCAACGCTTATTCTGGCATTTGGCATGTCGATGGACGCCTTTGCCGTATCCATTGGTAAAGGTGCTGCCCTTCATCGCCCTTGCCTGCGTGAAGCCCTCCGTACTGGCCTGATTTTCGGTGTAATAGAAGCAATTACACCGCTAATTGGCTGGGGGCTGGGCTTATTTGCCAGTCAATACATCATGCAATGGAGTCATTGGCTCGCCTTTATTCTGCTGTCCATTCTTGGCACACGAATGATTGTTGAAGGGCTGAAAGATAAACCGGATGATGCTCTTACAACCGCAACACACCATAGTTTCTGGATCCTGGCAGCCACAGCGGTTGGCACAAGTCTGGATGCGCTGGCAATTGGCGTAGGATTAGCGTTACTGGAAGTGAACATCATCCAGACCGCACTCTTTATCG
This sequence comes from Rahnella sp. JUb53, assembly GCF_004346065.1. Lineage (NCBI taxonomy): Bacteria > Pseudomonadati > Pseudomonadota > Gammaproteobacteria > Enterobacterales > Yersiniaceae > Rahnella > Rahnella sp. JUb53. Next base: position 216,343 of record NZ_SLYT01000001.1, on the reverse strand, counting down.
GTATGGCAACCCTGCTGATGTCCACGTTAGGAATTATGGTCGGACGCTTTATCGGCCCGCTTTTAGGCAAGTGGGCCGAAGTTTTAGGGGGCGTGGTGCTGATCGGAACTGGACTGAATATCCTGCTCGAGCATCTGGGCTATTTAAGCTAAGACGCGCTGATGTATTCTGATGAGAAAATCTGTTTCACACTCAAAGGCCGTCTGAGCTTTTAAGTCAGCCATCACTTCCTCTGTTGCCCGCCATGCAAAAGGCGTCATCTGCAACAAATCAAATGCCTGTGCGCCCGAAAGGCTCATGTTGTACGCCAGTGCCTCGGTGCTGATCCGCTCAAAGCCGTCCAGTTGTTCATCCAGATCGGCATGCAATTGTACATCCTGATAAATCAGCCCTTTCAGCTGATATAAGTGACGCGGTCCAGGCGCAACAGTCACCACCAAACCCCCGGGTTTAATGGCCCGGTAAAGCTCCTGAGCCTTACACGGCGCATAAATGCGAATGACCGCATCCAGAGAGCTGTCTGCAAAGGGCAAGCGGTGGCTGGACGCCACGCAAAAAGACACATCGTGATAGCGTTTGGCGGCATAACGGATAGCCACTTTAGCCACATCCAGGCCAAAGACTTTCAGCGTACGACGCTGTATTAATCGTTCTGCGATAGCTGCAGTGTAATACCCTTCCCCGCAGCCGATATCCAGTAATGCCTGGGCATCCTCCGGAATGACTTCATCGAGGATATCCGACAAACGGTCCCGTAAAGGCTGATAATGACCGGCATCAAGAAATGCACGACGGGAAATCATCATTTCCGGACTGTCACCTGGTTGCTTCGAGCGTTTGTGCTGTACGGGCATCAGATTCACGTAACCCTCTTTGGCATGATCAAACTGATGATTGGCCGGGCAATACCATTGCTGACCTGTCAGCGTAAGCGGCTGGAAACAAAGCGGGCACTGATACGTCATGGAGAAAACCTGCAAGGAAAGTCTGAGGAGGCGAAAGTTCGCAATAGAGGTAAGTCTAAAGAAGGCGCACTGAGGTTGCAACTGCTGGAAAATCCGCATAAAAGGCAGCTACACTGAAGCGATATCATTTTCCTGACCGAGAGACGAGATGAGTGACAGCTCAGTTTTACTCAGCCATATCCCCGGCATTTTACATGGCTTCGGCGATAAAGAATCCTTGCTGCCTGCTCATCTGAAAGCCTTTGAAGCCACACGACCGGAAAAGAAACAGGTTCATGGCACACGGATTGTGGATGTGACCCAGCCCGGACAAGATTGTGGCGATGCGGACGGATTTATCACCTCCGTGCCCGGTATTCTTCTGGCCGTCTTTACCGCGGACTGCCTGCCGGTGATTTTTTGCCGCAAAGATGGCAAGGAAGTGGCCGCGGTTCACGCTGGCTGGCGGGGACTTATCGACGGTATTCTGGAGAAAATGGCGCAGCGGATTAATCAGTCGGGTGACACTCGTGACTGGGTTGTGGCCATCGGTCCTGCAGCGCAGGCTTGCTGTTACGAAGTCAGTCAGGAACTTGTGGATACATTTATGCAACAACTCGACTTCCCCCCTGCCCTGATTTCGCCGCGTCATCGTCACCTTGATCTGGCTGCGATTGCAGAGGCTAAACTACAGGCTTTGGGATTTGCAGGAATTGACCACGCTGGCAGTTGCACGATTTGTACAACGGCAGGGAGTGCAACGGAGGGGACAGCATTCAAATACACCAGCTTCCGGCGTAACAGTCATCAGCGGGCAAAAGACCCTTCACATCCGGGCATCAGCGGGCGAAATCAGCAATCTGGCATTATGATCTTGCGGTAAAGTGAGCTGGCAATAACAGCTCAACATGCTGAAAACAGACACAAAAAAACCCGCCTTGGCGGGTTTTTTTACAGCTGACGCTGCTTAGATTGCAGTTACGTTAACTGCTGACGGGCCTTTCTGGCCGTCTTGGATTTCGAACTCTACGTTCTGGCCTTCGGCCAGAGTTTTGAAGCCGTTACCCTGGATTGCAGAGAAGTGTACGAACACATCTTTGCTGCCGTCAGCAGGAGTAATGAAACCGAAACCTTTAGACTCGTTGAACCACTTAACTTGACCTTTGATCTTTGCCATCTTGAGTATTTCCTTTGGATTGTTTAAACCGCCCGTAGGCGTTACATAGACAAACTAGAGTCGTTACTGCTTGAGGCACTAAGATTAGAATCGGCAGAGAAGCGGTATTCAACGTGAACGTCTTTACTCAGAACTTCTATACTGAAAATGCCACACATATACAGAACTGTACCTCGTTTTACCCAGATGCGTTATCACATACTCTGAATTCGATGGCAAGCCATTTTTAATCAGTGATGGACATGTCGCACATATTTGAGCCGGTTAAAGGCACTTCGTGTTCAGTTATGCTGAAATATGTTGATAGACATGCTTTTTTCTGCTTTGCAGTTTCACCTGCATATCAAACAAAACAATAACGACCTGTTTTTGATTATTGATCATTTAATGCAGAACCGTAAGCGTAAAACACTCCTTTATTTGAATTTTTATTGTCAAGATCGGCCAAAACCTTTTGCTGATGGCCTGATAAGGCGCGGAAAAGCAACACCGCGGGTCAGGTCACGTTCGGGTGACAGCGGGTCTGTCGGGCCAGGTGCACACTTGTGCAACAGAACGGGCAACCGGTTTAAAACATAGCCAGACAATATGACTGGTTATGCAATAATCAATTACGCCAGGGAAGGATAAAATGGTGCAAAACAAAACGCAGACTACAATAAATGCACCTTAACTGTGCGCCTTAGGCATGTACCCGATAATACATAAAATCACTCACCCCCTTCGGAGATTCAATTCTAAACCCCTCCCCCTCCTAATACAGTTTTCTTGTCATCTCATTTTTGACATTATAATGAATTAAAGTTTGCGAGTTGGTTAAATCGGTATAACACTTGCGCAAACTTTTAAAACTCACTTATTCATATAAAAAATATCGTTATGAAAATATAATATTAAATACCGTGATCGGAATCTCAAATCATCATTATCATGTTCTCGGAAAACGGGCGCGCAATCGTCACTGCGACAGCATGACTGGCGAGGACTTTACGACAACCTAATCAGCACAATGCACTGTATCTTAAGCAATCTCAGGGATTACACGCCACCAACGGCAGTTTTGCGCTTATCGATACGAATAATTATTTCATCCGCAAAATATCTGACAGTGGGAGCATTATCCTTCCATGGATATTAATTAACAAATCAGTAACCCATTCATTTTGTAAGCCATCATAAAAACATCACGATGATTGATAACAATTCTCATTTAATAACTACCAAATTGCACTTTAAAATCCCTCTGCAACGGGCAAATGATATTCAATCTTTAGAAATGCTTGCGCCGATTTTTAAGGGTTTGAATTCCATTTCTGGCGAGTCACTTTGAGAAATCGCCTGCGCTAATTCGTTTAAGGGTTGATCGAGAGAATCATCAGCTAATTCAAAAACCCCCCAGTGAATTGGCACGGCTTTCTGACAACGTAGTTGCGAAAAGACCGTCACAGCCTGCTGCGGATCCATATGCTGCGCGCTCATGAACCATCTTGGTGCATAGGCGCCGATGGGAATGGCGGCTAAATCGAATGGCCCGAGACGCTGACCGATCAGTTCAAACTGATTGCTATAACCACTGTCCCCGGAAAAATAGAAGCGCAAATCAGTGTTTCTGACGACCCAGCCACACCACAGGGACTGATTGCGATCCCAAAATGTCCGCATACTCCAGTGGCGCGCTGGCACGGCTGAGAAAGTCAGATCACCAAACTGATGTTCCTGCCACCAGTCAAGTTCTTCGATATACCGCGCTCCGCGCCGCTCAAGCCACGGTTTCATGCCCAAAGGCACCATAAACTGCACGTCAGGGAAACGTCGTAACAGCTTGCGCACAGTCGCGCGATCAAGATGGTCATAGTGATTATGGGAAAATAACACGACGTCAATAGGTGGAAGTTTTTCAACCGGTGCAGCAACGGGCGTTTTACGTTTAGGCCCGTAGAAACTCAGCGGCGAGGCGCGATCCGATAACGCAGGATCCATAAGAACGTAACGTCCGGCCACGCGCAGCAATAAACAGGCGTGACCTAAAAACCATAAACGATCATCCGTTCCGCTAAAATCAGCTGTCTGCCACCACTGGCTGATGAAATGTTCGTAGCCTTTCTCTGGCGGTGCAGGCAGTCGCTGGGCTTTACGTTCCTTTCTCCAGCGTTTGAAATCCCCCTCCTGGCGGTTCTGCGGTTCAACATTGGTGAAACCGTCAGGCGTATGATGAGATTTTGAAGGATCGTAATAGGGATTTTTACCAGGCATAGGGCTCCAAGGGAAAGCTTTCCTGTTTGAACGAAAATGTGAACACATCATTTTAAGTAGCATATTTGTTAAACACACTACAGAGAGAAAGTGAAAAAATATGTGCCAATTCAGCAGCTATCAACGGTTAAGAAAATCTTAATAACTGTGTGTTTTACTGAGGACGTTCAAAAAGGAGAAAATTTATGACCAGGAACACTACTCAACGCCGGCGCTCATTTACTGCGCGACTAACGCATATTATGCAGATTCAGACCCAGTATGGCCGCCTGTGGCTAAGCTCACGTTTTCGCCGTATCAAAGTCCCTGCTTCAGTGAAAGTCATCGCCTTCGCCATTCTGACGCTGATGGTTCTGGCGATCACCGGGACAATGTTGCTGGTGCTTGACCTGATTAGCCTGATTTCAGGGCTGCTGAAGCGCCCTTTCCGCCGGGGAAATGTTTACCGGCGCCAGCTGATGAGAAAGCCTGTATAAAACAAAACCGTGTCGGTTTAACGACACGGTTTGAGATTACGGTGATGTATTCCTGATTTTCAGGCAGGCATACCGCAAAGTTTGGTCAGATTTCTGGCGCCGATCATGAGGGTTGCAACATAGGATTGTCTGCGGGTGACAACTTCGACCGCTACACGCGCATCTTTATACTTAATGAGATAGGTTGAAGGCCAGCCCTGCCGGCGTTTGCCGTAGGCTTTTTCATGACTGTCGATAGCTGCATGAGCAACCACCAGATGGGAAAGAGTTTTATCACCTTTAATGATGCGCTTCATAATGGACTCCGCCTTAGACACAACTGTCAAAATGAGGAAACATTAATCACTTGATACGCATCGCTTTATGCGACGCTTATTCGAATCACTTCTTTGCAAAACTTTGTCACAATCTGAGTATCTCTGCGCTTTTGCTTATGCGCAAGTCTTACTAAGCAGGAAACACACCATAGCGGCACGCAGAGGCCGTTTGCTTTGCGCCTGCCACTGGCCATGAGGACTGCTTATCTCAGCCAGCCAGAGGGGATCGCTCTGCAACTCTTTAAAATTGATGCTGATTTTGTTGGCGCAAATAATCGGCCACGCGTCGGAGGGGTTGTTGCAATAATCTTTGCCCTTCATACCGCCGTAGGGATACCACTTCTCAGGTTCCTCTCCCGTCAGTAAAGCAATGTTGTGGTTTACTTCGCTATCGTTTTCTTCCGACCATTTGATCATCAGTTCATCCATCCAGCAGGGCACATGCGTGGAGACTACCGGAAGAATAAGACAGATTTATGAAGGAGTAACAAAAGCAAAAACCCGCCGAAGCGGGTTTACGATGTAAAATTATCGTTCAGGAATAAAACCACGCAGACTGAGAGCAGAATCATCCTCTGCTTCAACAGGGGGCGCTTTGCCTCGTGCGTGTGCAGCGAGAACCTTAAGCAACTCGGTTTGCTGGCGTTGTTGCTCAGCTATCTCGTGCAACAAAGCAATTTGTTCATTTGCCCTGACACTGGCCCGGCTGACAAAAAACCATACCAGCAAAAATAACAAAGCTGAGAGTGCGAACAGCACCAATGAAGCCAGGCTGTTTTGGCCCATTGCGAAATCAAACATTGACTACCCTACCACTGAATGTTCAGAGCCTTCATCTTACCATCACCGGCTGATCAGGGAAGTCATTCACAAATCCATTAACGAAAAAACAGGCTTTTCTTACTGCCGGGCTGGCGGCAGACAGAATTTCTGGCAGAGGTCCCCTAAAAAGGGATAAATGAAGTGATCGCACAAACGCCCAAGTCAAAGTTCCCGCCCTGATCGCAATAGCTGTTAAGCGCAAGCAGGTAAAGACCTATGCAGATGAGCAGGAAAAGGACGAACATCACGATCTTCCTGACATTGAAAACAGGCTTTTTCAATTTGAGGGCAGGTTTCTTTTGGTTTAAACAACGTCTATCAGGGCTCAAGGCGACGTCCAACGGATGAATGAACAGACACACATACTACGATGAAAATCTTAAACAACGATATAACAAAACGTCGGCTTTTAACGGGCAAACATCCTGTAATAATCACATACGTAAATCATAAATTAAAATGCATTCACCTTATAAATATATACCAACCAGACAAGAGTTGACCTGCGTCAAATAAAACCAATTATTCATTCTGCCTTTAAAAACAAAATCTCCCTTTCGAATTTCTTAAAAATGAATTTTGCAGACCCTGTAATAATACATTACATAAAGAAATAATAGAAAGCGGATGAAGCCATTAACTTCATGAAAGACCATATCTCAACATCATTCCAATATGATAAATAGCCGTCTAACCTGAAAGCACACATCCTGGCTCGCATCAGACCAGGATTAATCAGCCTGTTCGGCTTACCCATAAAACACATTTATTTAGAAACTATAAAACAACCATTAAAATATTAAAAGAAATGCAAAACTAAAAACACGGCAATTATTAAATATAAATTTTCAAATTTGATGAACTTTCACTGGAACTTCCTTGTTGAATTAAACCATGCATTAAAATATCATCCCGCCGTCGAACAGTTCTTCTGTCTCTTCTGTTATATAAATGAAAGCATAATAGCTGAATTATTTTCAGCTCACTCATGCTGACTATTTTTTGTTGAGGGATTAATAAATGCATGCATGGAATAAAAAGTTCTTCGTTTCTAAAATAGCGCTGGCCTGCGCTGTTGCAGTAACAGCACCTGCGGCGATATCAGCTGATATATCTGGCACCGTATATGACACGTTCTATCATGACTCTGCTCTGGCGGGTCATATCGGCTATCGTGGATATGCAGATGATGACGGTGCAGATAACGGTTACGTTGGCGGAGACATCTACTCTTCAATCAACAACGCTATAGTTAATGGCGTTATTTCCACTCACTATCTGGGCTTTGATAACAACACTAGCAACACGCTGAATATTACCAACACCACTGTCAACGGCATGATCACTTCTGAGTGTATGTCGACCGATTGCGGCGATGCGCGTAATGATTATGATCAGTCACCTTTGCAACTGACCATTGATAATTCCACTATTAACGATTCTTACGAACACTTCGATTACGACGTAACTGATGCCAATAAAGTGCGTGATCATGAAACCCTGAATACCTACGATATGGGTGTTGCGGTGACATTGGATCAGGAAAGTGACATCGTTATTAAGAACAACTCTCACGTTGCTGGCATTGCGCTAACCCAGGGCTACGAGTGGGCTGATACTGACGTTAATAACGGTAATACGTTTGATAATACCCTGACAGTTAATGACTCCTCGCTGACTTCTGGTTCTTACACAGAATTGCAAACCACCGGTTTCTACGGCCAGTCTGATAAGCCAAGTGATTACGGCAATATTAGCGCCGCAGGTACCCAGGCTGATGACGTTGCATTATCTGTTGTTGCAAGTGCAACAGCTGATAACGCAATGAAAACTAATGCCGTATTCAATAATTCAACCATTACCGGTGACGTTGCTTTTGTCAGCACTTTCGACGAGAACTATTACGTCGGTGGTTATGACAGCAATGCCGATGGTGTGCTGGATACCAATGGCTGGGATGACACAGACGAACTGAACCTGACACTGGACAATGGCAGCAAATGGGTTGGCGCAGCCACCTCAGATGTTCAGATGGATTCAGCTCTGTATAACCGCAGCACCAACAGCATCTGGCCGGGTTCTGTTTTCAGCAGCACCAATGGCTACCTGGTTGGCGATGATGTTTATCAAAGCGGTCTGTTCAATGTCGCGCTGAATAACGGTTCAGAGTGGGACACGACCAAATCTTCAAACATTGATGATCTGACCGTCAATAACCGTTCTCAGGTGAATGTTGTTGAGTCAGGATTACTGGCAGATCACATTTCTCTGACCAATGCATCAACCCTGAAAATTGCCGCGCACGGCGATGTTAAAACTGATGTGTTGAGCCTGAACTCAGGCAGTCAGGCATCATTGACCGAAGAAACTGCGTCTCTTTATGCCAACACTATCGTTGTGGGCAACGGTTCCGAGCTGAACTTAGGTTTGGGTCAGGTTGATACGCATAATATGGTTCTGACTGATAACGGTACTTTCGATATCGGTAGCCGTGAATATGTTCTTAACTCTGACATGAACAACGCGCGCGACAAAACTGCCGCCGACTATGTTTATGATCAGGGCACCATCGGTATCAACTCTGACGGTCATCTGTCCGTCATTGGCGTGACTAACGGTAATTATCAGGTACGTATTGATAACGCGACAGGCGAAGGCCAGGTTGCTGATTATGAGAATAAAGAGCTGATCCGCATCTACGGCGGCAATGCGACATTTACTCATGCTAACACCGCTGATCTGGGTGCCTATAAATATCAGGCTGAGCAATATGACGATACTGTAGTGCTGGCTAAACAAGGCATTACCTCTACCGCCAATGCAGCCCTGAGCCTGCCTTCTTCCAATGCAGCAACCTGGCATATGGAACAAGACACCTTAGAAAACCGCATGAACAGTTCACGTCACACCCAGGGCAATGACAAAGGTGGTGTGTGGGTTAACTACTTTGGTGGTCAGCAAAATGGTGACAACGGCGTAATTGATTACGATCAGGACGTTAATGGCATTATAGTTGGTCTGGATAAAGTCACCGAAGGGGGTGGCGAACGCCAGTGGCTGGTCGGTATGGCAGCAAGCTTCGCCAAATCAAGCTTGTCTATGGATGATGCGGATGCGGATACTGACAGCCAGTCAGCACGCGTTTACTCCAGCCTGAACTTCAATAATGGCGCATTCTTTGACTCTTCTCTGAGCTACAGCCATTTCAACAACTCTACTGACAGCACCATGAGCAACGGTCAGCAAGTATCAGGTGACAGCACTACTGATGCATGGGGCTTTGGTCTGAAACTGGGTTACGACTGGAAATTCGCTCCACAGGCGTATCTGACTCCATACGCAAGCATTACTGGCGTGTTTATTGGCGATGACGATTACAGCATGACCAACAACATGCATGTTAGCGATCAGGCTTATGACAGCATGCGTTATGAGTTGGGCGGGAACCTGGGTTATACCTTCGATCTGGGTGCAGATCAGGCACTCAGTCCTTACGCAACTCTGGCGTATGTGTATGAAGATGCTAACAACGATGCAAACATCAACGGTGACCGTATCGATAACGGCGTTGATGGTTCTGCTGTCCGCCTAGGTTTAGGGGGTCAGTTCGACATGAACAAAAACTTCACCGTTTACACAGGCGTTAACTACCTCGGCGGCAGCGATGTTGATCAGCCTTGGGCAGCAAACCTGGGTATGAAATACCGCTGGTAATTTGACTGTCTGATAAGACTCTTCAGTAGTGCGTTGGCCCCTTCTACGGGGCCAATTTTTTTGACATCTTCAGGGCTTTTCTGATTAGGAATCTGCTGCAATGACATTTACTGAAAAATAACTTCTACTAGGCTGATCAATATCCTGAATTGTTCAGGAGCAGATATTTAGGGAGTTTCAGAATGGGTATCGTTAAGACGATTATTGTACTGGCTGTGATTTACGCTATTTTTCTTTTTTCAGGATATGGCGTGACGGTCGGAAGCAGCGAGAATGCAGCGGGATTAGGCCTGAAATGCCAGTACTTAACGGCCAGAGGGATTGTCAGCTCTCAGTACATTCATTCTGACAGCGGAGTCATTGGTGTCGCGAACTGTCCGATTTTCAAAAAAGTCGGCGAAGTGGTCGATAATAAATAAGACACTTTTTTGGCTTGTCATGCCCGTTAGCACGGGCATGACAATAATTCTTAGCTGTCGTGCTTAGTGAATTTCAGTTCAATCAATGAAATCGCTTTTTCAATGGCACGTTTAGTTACCGGATCGGCACCTGCCGGATGCTTGCTGAAATCAATGCTTTTCAGCTGATGGGACATCTTTTCGCGTACTTCTGCTGGCGCAATAATTTCAATCACATCCAGAATTTGCTTAATCACCAGCTGGCATGCAACCAGATCAGATTCGATTTCTTGTTCTCTGTTTAAAGATTCGGACATGAGCTGCTCCTTCCATTACGTCATTCATAAAAATTATGGTCGCGAGGATATCATGCCCTTTATGGAAATTCTCTTTTCTGCCATTTCTGCCCTTACCCCCTCTTTTCAACCGGACAAATATGCAGCAAACGCGCGCTATTACATTTTTTTACGGACACATTAGTTCTATGCTTAATCTGATGACAAAGAAGGAGACGCGCTATGTTCGCTCTAGTTTTGACCATTTGTTATCTGGGCGGAGGATGTGAAGACCTGGTGGTAGATGCCTTTAATACTCAGAAACAATGCACCGTTGCAATGCATCAGCAGGGCTTACGGCAGGCCGGCTGCTATCCTATCGAAGATTTTATTGATGGCTATTGGATCCCGGCGCACGAAAACGCTGATTTCTAATCCACTGTGTTGCCTTTCACAGAGTAATAACAAAAGTCTCATAAAGATTGCTAAAGTGACCGAACAAAGGTATGAATACCCTGTTACTCATTGATATTTAACCATATTGACAGGGCAGGAAATGGCAATGACGATACGTAAAACTTATGGAAGCTTTAAAAAAATACCTCTCGCGCTTCTTCTCTCCACCACCTTTATGGCCTCTTACACCACTTACGCTGCGAACGTTCCCGCAGGTGTAGAGCTGGCGGCCAAACAGGAAATTACCCGCAACAATGGCAGTGAACCCGCTTCTCTTGATCCGCATAAAGTGGAAAGCGATGTGGAGTTCAACATCCTCAGCGATTTGTTTGCCGGATTAGTCACTACCGACAGCAAGGGGGATGCACAGCCTTCGCTGGCTGGTAGCTGGGAAACCAAAGATAACAAAACCTGGGTGTTCCATTTACGTCCCGGCATTGTCTGGTCTGATGGCTCACCGATTACCGCGCAGGATGTGGTCTTCAGCTGGCAACGCCTGATCGACCCGAAAACAGCCTCACCTTATGAAAGCTATCTCGGCAGCATGCATGTGCTGAACGCCGCAGATATCATTGACGGCAAAAAGCCCGCTGCTCAGTTAGGGATCAAAGCGCTGGATAAACAAACGCTGGAAATTACTCTCGACCAGCCGCTTTCCTACTTCCTCGGCATGCTGGCACACCCTTCCCTTTCGCCGATCAGTCAGGCGGATGTTGAAAAATACGGGGATAAGTGGACTCAGCCTGGAAATCTGGTCAGCAGCGGTCCTTTCAAGCTTGATACCTGGACGGTCAACGAGCGCATCACCGCCGTACGCAACCCGAACTACTGGGACAACTCGCATACCGTCATTAACAAAGTGACGTATTTGCCGATCGCTTCAGGCACGGCGGATGTTAACCGCTATAAAGCCGGTGAAATCGACATCACCTATACCGTACCTTCTCCGCTGTTTGCCTCGCTGAAAAAAGAGCTGGGCTCGCAGGTTCACGTCAGCCCTTATCTCGCCGTCTATTACTATGCGATGAACACGCAAAAGCCGCCGTTTAACGATGTCCGCGTGCGTAAAGCGCTGAATCTGGCCATTGATAAGTCGATCATTGCCGATAAAGTGTTAGGTCAGGGGCAAACTCCGGCATGGCATTTATCGCCAGATAACACGGGGGGTTTTACTTTCGCTAAACCAAAAGAAGCCAGCCTGACGCAGGAACAGCGTAACGCAGAAGCCAAAAAGCTGCTGACCGAAGCCGGTTTTGGTCCGGACCATCCGCTGAAATTCAATCTGCTGTACAACACTTCTGAATCGCATCAGCGCATTGCGATTGCCGCCGCGTCAATGTGGAAAAAGAATCTCGGTGTGGATGCTGTTTTACAGAATCAGGAATGGAAAACAATGCTCGATACCATGCATCAGGGGACGTATGAAGTCGTGCGTTATGCCTGGATTGCTGACTATAACGAGCCTTCGACTTTCCTGAATACGCTGCGCACAGGCAACAGCGAGAACACGCCGAAGTTCAGTAATGCAGCCTATGATCAGGCACTGAATGATGCCCTGAAAGCCACGGATAAAGCCGACGTTGGCAAAGCCTATCAGCAGGCAGAGCAGGTACTGACTGAACAATCTCCGGTAATTCCGCTGTATCACTATGTCAGCGCACGTCTGGTGAAACCGTATGTGGGTGGTTTCAACGACAGCCTGCTTAATTACATTTACACCAAAGACTTGTACGTAATTAAGCACTAATGCTGCCTGCCTTTCCTTACGGCGTTTGACTGCGTAAGGAAAGGCACTTCAAATCCATCGCGCCCTCACCTTCTTTCCGCTAACCCACTTGCCACACGCCACTCAGATGATAGATTGTACGTAAATCACACAAACGGGAGCTGTTATGAAATTCTCGGAAAGTGAGATCCAACCGCTTTGGGACGAAGTTGCACGTATTATCGGTGATGGCGTGATTCAGATGCGCCACAGAGGTGAGCCGTTGAGTGCCGATGCGCTGATTGGGTATCTCGATGAACAACTGGTCACGGCGACCGGCGTCCAGCGCCGTATCTTGCTCGGTGCAGCGATTAATCTGCTCAAAGCTGATCGTCGCTCCTGATATCAAGACAAACAAAAGCCCCGCAACCTTTCGGGTAACGAGTCGTTTATCCATCATCAGCCTGCCGTTATTTAGATTGCGCCGCTCGCCCCTGAGCAAATAAGAAAATGCGCTGCGTAATGTCATCTGCGCCGAGAATATTTCCCTTCTGCTCCAGACTGGCTTTGGCATAAGCCATATCATGCGCCTGATCAACCATGCTGATAACACGATCACGAGTGGTTTTGTCCACAATCCCCAGCAAGGTCGTCAGAATGGCCTGATAGGCATTGGAGGCATAAGTCAGTTGTCTTTCACGTTGTTCCAGCGCGTCAATGCGAACCATCAGGGCCTGCAATTGCTCTTGATGCGTCATAGCGGCATCCTTCTTCACGGGTGGAAAATAACCGGAGACAGCGAAGAAGTAGAAAGATCTTCGCCGGTTACTGACGTTAAGTTTAGCAGAGTTAAAGAAAGTAGATGTTGCCCGCTGCCGGCAGGCAATATAAACCGTTGTTCAATGAGCCATTAAACGCCTGCGCAGTTGTAACCGCGGCTTAACTCAAACGACCCGCTGCGCCGGGCTTCTGACCACGTGATGCGTAACAGCGGCAGTACCTGCTTACAGATAGCAAAATGACAGCCGGATACCTGATGTGACATTTTCTGCCACAGCATTATTTGTTCGTTTTGGGAGAGATCAGGTGAAAAATACAGTTCTGGGTGTAGCAATGGCGGGCATGCTTTTGGTCAGTTCACTGGCGCAGGCAGAAGGCTGTCTGAAAGGTGCGGTAGTCGGCGGAGTTGCAGGTCATCTGAAGCATCACGCTGTCATCGGGGCAGTGGCCGGATGCGCCATCGGGCATCATCTGGCGGCTCAGGCAAAGAAACAGCAAGCGGCTACCGGTAAATAACTCAGTCAGGGCAGACAATGCCCTGACTGAGCAAAACGTTATTCAGGTACGACAACCACGCGGTTACGCCCTTCCTGCTTGGCTTTGTATAACGCCTCATCGGCTCGTTTCAGTGACGTCTCCGGTTCGCCCATTTGCTGATTCCAGTAAGATACACCTAATGAAATCGTAATCGGGCGGATCCCCGGCAGCACCAATATTTCCACATTCTGGCGCAGACGTTCAGCAATCATTTCTGCTTCCGCCAGCGTCGTGTCTGGCAGCAACACCAGAAACTCTTCCCCGCCCACGCGGCACAGAATGTCACTTTCACGGGCATTATGCCGGATTTGCTCGGCCAGTGTTCTGATCACTTCATCGCCGGTGTCATGCCCGTAAGAATCATTGATCGTCTTGAAGTGGTCGATATCCAAGGTAATCGCAGAAAACTGCTGCCGCATTTGCACTACTGATTCCAGAGCCATCGCCAGCCCGCGCCGGTTGAACAGACCCGTCATCGGGTCGGTCTGCGTTTCGAATTTAAGTTTGCCGATTTTCTTCTGCAATAAATTAATGCCAATCAGCAAAGCACGCTTGAGCTGGTTCGACTCGAAATACCAGGAAGGGATTTCACGGATGTTACTGGAAATATCAGGTTTATCCATTTCGTTAGCACTGCGCGCCAGCAACCAGAGCGGGCGGGCTATCATTCTGGAGAACAGCCAGACACAAAGCAGCGTCAACAGCGCCAGCGGCGTCAGATGTTTCAGTACTTTGACCATCAGCCCTTCCAGTGGCTTAAGAGTCGAATCAGTCGGCCGCTGAGTAATAATTTCCCAGCCAGACGAAGGAACAACGGCGTAACCGGCCAGCATGTTCTGACCCGCCAGATTAGTGACCATCAGGCTGCCATTGGGTTCTTTTCTGACGGCCTCTGTCAGCGGACGGGGCTTCACCACTTCTCCGATGCGATAGACATCAGGGTGATAGAGAATACGGCGCTCTTTATCCAGTACGGCAATATATGAACCGTCGCGATAATAATGCTCGCCAAGCAGCTCATTCAAAATGCTCTTCTGGCGCAGGTAAATAGTACCTGCGATATACCCGAGGTATTTACCTTCAGCGGTAAAAATCGGTGTCGAAATCACGACCACCAGATTCTGCGCGACCGAGGTATAAGGTTTACTGATCAGCGGCCGGCGTTCTTTCAGTGCTTCAAGCGCACCCGGCGTTTTAAGAATATGGCCGACCAGTTGCAGGCTGTCAGGAGACGTCGCCAGAATTTTGCCTTGTGCATTGGTGAGCACGACAGAATTAAAACTGTCGGTCTGGTATTTCAGACGCGCGGTTTCAGATTGCAGAACGGCAGGATCGTCAAAATTTCTCGCCGCGATCACACTGCTGTAGGCAAGCTGTTTCTGCATACTTTTTAGAAACTGTTCGGTGCTGGCGGCCAGTTTCGTCGCGTAAACGCGGTTCTCTTCGAGCGTATTGTCGATAAGTAACTGGCGCTGAACACGATAGCTGGCATAAAAGCTGTTGGCGAGCGTCACAAAGGCGCTCATCACGGCTAAAATCAGGATCAGGCGTCGCAGATCAATACGGAACAGAGAGCTTGAGAGGAGTGAGCGCAACAAAAAGTCATTCCTGTGGTAAAAAGTGGCTCATATGTAACACCGCTGCCCTCGATGCACAATAAGGCCGAAAAAATAAACTATTATCCGTCTGAATCCCCACCAAAAAATTGTACTTAGCATCAACAGACTTAACTCAAATTATTGATATTGAAATTTTTTATGTAAGCATTGCCCTTGTTCAGAGACATTTATCAGTTAATTGCGGACATAAAAAAACGGAGGCATTAAGCCTCCGCTGATTCTTCAACAATATCGCAATTACATATTTGCGATCATGTCGTCGGCGAACTCGCTACATTTACGCAGCTTAGCGCCTTCCATCAGACGTTCGAAATCGTAAGTCACGGTTTTGTTAGCGATAGCGCCTTCCATGCCTTTGACGATCAGGTCTGCGGCTTCGAACCATTCCATATGACGCAGCATCATTTCTGCGGACAGGATGATTGAACCCGGGTTCACTTTGTCCTGACCGGCATATTTCGGTGCAGTACCGTGCGTCGCTTCGAACAGCGCGCAATCAGAACCGATGTTTGCGCCCGGTGCGATACCGATGCCGCCAACCTGCGCCGCCAGGGCGTCGGAGATGTAGTCACCATTCAGGTTCATACAAGCGATAACGTCGTATTCAGCAGGACGCAGCAGGATTTGTTGCAGGAACGCATCCGCGATCACGTCTTTAATGATGATGTCTTTGCCGTTGTTCGGGTTCTTGATTTTCACCCACGGACCGCCGTCGATCAGCTCACCGCCGAACTCTTCGCGCGCCAGCTGGTAGCCCCAATCCTTGAAGGCACCTTCGGTGAACTTCATGATGTTGCCTTTGTGAACCAGAGTCAGTGAATCACGATCGTTGGTGATAGTGTATTCAATCGCAGCGCGAACCAGACGTTTGGTGCCTTCTTCGGAGCAAGGTTTGATACCGATACCACAATCTTGTGGGAAACGGATTTTCTTCACGCCCATTTCGTCTTGCAGGAACTTGATCACTTTATCTGCTTCAGCAGAACCCGCTTTCCACTCGATACCCGCATAAATATCTTCAGAGTTTTCACGGAAAATAACCATGTCGGTGTCTTCAGGACGTTTAACCGGGCTTGGAGTGCCGGTGTAATAACGAACCGGACGCAGACAGATATACAGGTCGAGTTGCTGGCGAAGTGCCACGTTCAGGGAGCGAATGCCGCCGCCAACCGGAGTTGTCAGTGGGCCTTTGATAGCAACACGGTAATCACGGATTAGGTCCAGAGTTTCTTCTGGCAGCCACACGTCCTTGCCGTACAGTTCTACGGATTTCTCGCCGGTGTAGATTTCCATCCAGGAGATTTTACGCTCGCCTTTATAGGCTTTCTGAACAGCCGCATCAACGACTTTGATCATGGCAGGCGTTACGTCAACACCGATGCCATCACCTTCGATAAATGGGATAACAGGATTATTAGGAATGACCAGTTTACCCTGAGCGTCTACTGTAATCTTTTTACCTTCAGCCGGAACAACTACTTTGCTTTCCATTAACCTCTCCTTCGAGCGCATTTTTGTTAAAAATTTGTAAGATGCCGGACGATATTACTCGAATATTTCTCGCTAGCCAATCCGAAACATTTTTCAAGTATAATGCGCTAATTCTCTCCAACTTCAATGCCTATGAACCCGCTATCTTTTAAAAATCACAACGTTAAACGTTTCAGCAAAAGGCCTGCCAAAGAACAATCTGCCCCAAAAGGGCCGGGAAAGGTGATTCTTTTCAATAAACCGTTTGATGTACTGCCACAATTCACTGATGAGGCCGGTCGGGCAACGCTTAAAGATTACATTTCTTTAACAGACGTTTATGCCGCAGGCCGTCTGGATCGCGACAGCGAAGGTTTACTGGTGCTGACTAACGATGGCAAACTGCAGGCTGCGCTGACTCAGCCGGGCAAACGCACCGGCAAAGTATATTATGTTCAGGTCGAGGGCGAACCGGATGACGCCGCAGTAAAATCACTGCGCGAGGGCATCACACTGAAAGACGGGCCGACATTGCCTGCGGGTGCGGAAATTGTCGATGAGCCGGAATGGCTGTGGGCGCGAAATCCGCCAATCCGCGAGCGCAAATCTATCCCGACTGCGTGGCTGAAAATCACGTTATACGAGGGAAGAAACCGCCAGGTACGCCGCATGACGGCCCATGTGGGATTCCCGACGCTGCGCCTGATCCGCTTTAGTATGGGCGAATTCACCCTCGGCGACTTACAACCCGGCCAATGGAAGGAAATTCCGCATGTTTAAACCGCACGTTACTGTCGCCTGCATCGTTCAGGCACAGGGAAAGTTTCTGGTTGTCGAAGAAACCATTCACGGCAAAGTCACCTGGAATCAGCCTGCCGGTCATCTCGAAGCCGATGAAACCTTAGTCAATGCAGCAAAACGTGAGCTGTATGAAGAAACAGGGATCCGCGCGGAGCCACAATTTTTCCTGGGTTTGCACCAGTGGCAGGCACCAGACGCCACGCCGTTTCTGCGTTTCGCCTTTGTGATTGACCTGCCAGAAATGCTGGAAACCGCACCGCAGGATGCTGATATTGACCGTTGCCGCTGGGTGACTGCCGAGGAAATTATCGGTTCTGCGCAACTGCGCTCGCCGCTGGTGGCCGAAAGCATTCGCTGTTATCAGCAATCGCCGCGTTATCCTCTGGAAATTCTGCACAATTTCAATCTGCCGGAATAACCCTCCTCTTCCGGTTGTTGCCACGCGGTTAATCAGCGATGCAGCAACCGGCCTGACGTGATAAAATTTTGCGCTTCACGATGTAGCTCGCGTGGAATCTTAGTAAAGCAGTTCCTCTCTGTTCGGTTTCTGTGGTGTTCGGTTTTTTGTGATGTTTTGGATGCGCGCGGCCTTCATCCTCGTGAGTCAAGCATCAGAATAAACACCGTCAGTACCGGGCAATTAATTCATGTGTTTCGGGACTATTATGTCTGACAACAGCCAGAAAAAAGTGATCGTCGGGATGTCCGGCGGTGTCGATTCCTCTGTCTCTGCGTACCTTCTGCAACAGCAGGGTTATCAGGTTGAGGGCCTCTTCATGAAAAATTGGGAAGAGGATGACGACGAAGAATATTGCACAGCCGCCACTGACCTTGCGGATGCACAAGCCGTTTGTGACAAGCTGGGTATTGAACTGCACACCGTGAATTTCGCGGCGGAATACTGGGACAACGTGTTCGAATTATTCCTTGAGGAATATAAAGCCGGACGCACGCCAAACCCGGATATCCTGTGCAATAAAGAAATCAAATTCAAAGCCTTCCTGGAATTTGCAGCTGAAGATCTGGGCGCGGATTATATCGCGACCGGTCACTACGTCCGCCGCCAGGATATCGACGGTGTCAGCCATTTACTGCGCGGCGTTGATGGCAACAAAGATCAGAGCTATTTCCTCTACACGCTCGGTCACGAGCAGGTCGCACAAAGCCTGTTCCCGGTCGGTGAACTGGAAAAACCTGAAGTTCGTCGTATCGCCGAAGAACTGGATTTGATCACTGCGAAGAAAAAAGACTCTACCGGCATTTGCTTTATCGGTGAGCGTAAATTCCGTGACTTCCTTGGCCGCTATTTACCGGCACAACCTGGCGTGATTAAAAGCGTGGACGGTCAGGTGATGGGACAACATCAGGGGCTGATGTATCACACACTCGGCCAGCGTAAAGGTCTGGGCATCGGCGGCCAGAAAGACGGCAGCGAAGAGCCGTGGTACACGGTGGAAAAGGATGTGGAGAACAACATTCTCTACGTCGCACAAGGACACGAACATCCGCGCCTGATGAACGTCGGTCTGATTGCCCAACAACTGCATTGGGTCGATCGCAAAACGCTGACCGCACCGCTGACCTGCACCGTGAAAACCCGTTACCGCCAGGAAGATATTCCGTGCGTGGTGACGCCACTCGGTGAAGACCGTATCGAAGTGCGTTTCGAGGCACCGGTTGCGGCGGTCACGCCGGGTCAGTCTGCAGTATTTTATCAGGGTGAAATCTGTCTGGGAGGCGGGATCATCGAACAGCGCCTGCCGCTTCAGGCCTGATACGCGGTAAATATATCGTTGAATACGGGACGCTTTCGGGCGTCCCGCTTTATTTCTGTCCGACTGTGATGCCCTGCACTGATTCCGAACTGTGTTTAGAGGCAGTTTTATGGCATGATCTGTCGCCATGAATTTGGGCTATTTCATTGTCACTGCGTCTCATCGTTTCAAAACGCTTACAGGAGTAAACGTGGCTAAAAATTATTACGACATTACGCTGGCTTTGGCGGGGATCTGTCAGGCAGCGCGCCTGGTTCAGCAACTGGCACACGAAGGCCAATGCTCGCAGGAAGAAATGTCAGTGTCACTGCGCAGCCTGCTGGAGATGAATCCGGCGTCAACGCTGGCGGTTTACGGTAATAATGAAGCCAATTTGAAGATGGGACTGGAGACGCTGCTGGGTGTGCTGAACGCTAACCGTCAGGGGCCGGGCGCTGAGTTAACGCGTTACGCATTAAGCCTGATGGTGCTTGAACGCAAGCTGTACGCCAATAAAGCCGCCATGAATCAGCTCGGTGAACGTATCGATCAGCTTGACCGCCAGCTGGCGCATTTTGAGCTGGAATCTGAAACGATGATCAGCTCCCTGGCCTCGATTTATGTCGATGTGGTCAGCCCGGCCGGTCCGCGCATTCAGGTCACCGGTTCACCGGCCATTTTACAAAACCCGCAGGTTCAGGCCAAAGTCCGCGCCATCTTACTGGCCGGTATCCGCTCTGCGGTACTGTGGCACCAGGTGGGCGGTGGCCGCCTGCAACTGATGTTTTCCCGTAATCGCTTGTTTGAACAGGCGAAGAATATTCTCGCTCATTGTTAATAAGATCCCAGGAGTTGCTACCGATGGAATTATCCTCACTGACCGCCGTTTCCCCCGTTGATGGACGCTACGGTGATAAAGTCAGCGCGCTGCGTACTATTTTCAGCGAATTTGGCCTGCTGAAATTCCGTGTGCAGGTTGAAGTACGTTGGCTGCAAAAACTGGCAGCCTGTGCAGAAATCAAGGAAGTTCCTGCTTTTGATGCTGACGCAAACGCTTTCCTCGACCAGATTGTGGCCAATTTTGATGTTAATGACGCTCAGCGCATTAAAGATATCGAAAAAACCACCAACCATGACGTCAAAGCGGTTGAGTACTTCCTGAAAGAAAAAGTGGCGGCCATCCCTGCCCTGCACGCCGTATCTGAATTCATTCACTTCGCCTGTACCTCCGAAGACATCAATAACCTGTCCCACGCGCTGATGCTGCAAACCGCACGTCAGGATGTTGTACTGCCTTACTGGAAGCAGATTATTGATGCAGTGAAAGGTCTGGCGCACAAGTACCGCGATATTCCACTGCTGTCCCGTACTCACGGTCAGCCAGCGACGCCATCCACTATCGGTAAAGAACTGGCTAACGTCGCTTACCGTATGGATCGCCAGTTTAAGCAGCTGCAAAACGTCGAAATCCTCGGCAAAATCAACGGCGCAGTGGGCAACTACAATGCTCACATCGTGGCGTACCCTGAAGTGAACTGGCACCAGTTCAGTGAAGAATTCGTGACGTCTCTGGGCGTGACCTGGAACCCGTACACCACGCAGATCGAGCCGCATGACTACATCGCCGAACTGTTTGACTGTGTGGCGCGTTTCAACACTATCCTGATCGACTTTGACCGCGATATCTGGGGTTACATTGCCCTGAACCACTTCAAACAGCGCACTATCGCGGGCGAGATCGGTTCATCCACCATGCCGCACAAAGTTAATCCGATCGACTTCGAGAACTCCGAAGGCAACCTGGGTCTGTCCAACGCCGTATTGCAACATCTTGCCAGCAAACTGCCAGTTTCCCGCTGGCAGCGTGACCTGACCGACTCCACCGTGCTGCGTAACCTCGGCGTGGGTCTGGGCTATGCGCTGATCGCGTATCAGGCCACCATGAAAGGCGTCAGCAAGCTGGAAGTCAACGAAGCCAATCTGGCGAACGAACTGGATCACAACTGGGAAGTGCTGGCTGAACCAATCCAGACCGTGATGCGCCGTTACGGTATCGAAAAGCCTTACGAGAAGCTGAAAGAGCTGACCCGCGGCAAGCGTGTTGATGCGGCGGGTATGCAGGCGTTTATCGATTCTCTGGAATTACCGGAAGAAGAGAAAATCCGCCTGAAAGCCATGACACCGGGCAATTACATCGGTCGCGCCACCACCATGGTTGACGAACTGAAGTAAGTTTTTAGGGTGTAGATCATGAGGCGGCCTGCGGGTCGCCTTTTTTATGCGCTTTCTGCCAAAAGCCGTTTATAATTCGTTTAGGTTCTGTTGAGGTTTAAGCACATGTGCGTTGACCTCAGGTTGATTAAAATGTTTCTGAATCAATTACAATTGCACTCAGAATATGTAAACCCTTTTGCGTGCTGTCAGGATAAGGAATCACCATGCGAATTTTAGTCATTGAAGATAATGCACTGCTCCGTCATCACCTTTCAGTTCAGTTGCGGGAAATGGGCCATCAGGTGGATGCGGCGGAAGATGCCAAAGAAGCCGACTATTTTTTGCATGAACATGCGCCGGACATAGCGATTGTCGATCTGGGTTTGCCGGGCGAAGACGGGTTGAGCCTGATCCGCCGCTGGCGCAGCCATCAGACCAATCTGCCCATTCTGGTGCTGACTGCCCGTGAAAGCTGGCAAGATAAAGTCGCCGTGCTGGAAGCCGGTGCCGACGATTACGTTACGAAGCCTTTCCATCTTGAAGAAGTGCTGGCGCGTATGCAGGCACTGATGCGCCGTAACAGCGGCCTCGCCTCTCAGGTCATTACGCTTCAACCTTTCCAGATTGATTTGTCCCGCCGCGAGCTGACCGTTAACGAACAGCCGATTAAACTGACCGCGTTCGAATATACGATTATCGAGACGCTCATCCGCAACGCCGGAAAAGTCGTCAGCAAAGATTCCCTGATGCTTCAGCTTTATCCCGATGCCGAACTGCGCGAAAGCCACACCGTGGATGTGCTGATGGGACGGTTGCGTAAAAAATTACAGGCTGAACATCCGGTTGATGTGATCACGACCGTTCGCGGTCAGGGTTATCGTTTCGACATCCGCCCGTAAGGGTATGTTCCTCACCACGAAAGGACGCGCCATGAAAGGACGCACCAGGAAACCCTTCTCCCTTCGCGTCCGTTTTATGATGGCGACCGCGGCGGTCGTTCTCGCCCTGTCGCTGGCCTACGGGCTGGTGGCAGTCGTCGGATATATGGTGAGTTTCGATAAAACCGCCTACCGTTTGCTGCGCGGCGAAAGTAATCTCTTTTTCAGCCTGGCACAGTGGCGCGACAACAAGCTGAGCATCAACGTTCCTCCTGATCTCGACCTCAACACGCCAACGCTGGTGTTTATTTACGACGCCAACGGAAAACTGCTGTGGGCTGAGCGCCGCATTCCCGAGCTGGAAGCGCATATCGATAAAGCGTGGATGAATAAACCGGGCTTCTACGAGCTGGATACCGACACGCAAATCAGCAGCGAAGTGCTGGGCAATAACCCGAAAGCGCAGGATAAGCTGAAGGATTACGACGAAACCGACGCCAACGCGATGACCCATTCCATTGCGGTCAACACCTATAACGCGACGGCGCGCCTGCCGACACTTAACATTGTTGTGGTGGATACCATACCGCAGGAATTGCAACGTTCAGATCTGGTGTGGGAATGGTTCAGTTATGTGCTGCTGGCAAACCTACTGTTAGTCGTACCGCTGTTATGGCTGGCGGCATACTGGAGTCTGCGCCCAATCAAAGAGGTCATCCATCAGGTCGCCCAGCTGGAATCTCATGAACGGGAATTACTGGATGAAAACCCGCCCCGTGAGCTGCGCGGGCTGGTGCGTAATCTGAATATTTTGCTGCACGGCGAACGTGGCCGCTATGATCGTTATCGCACTACGCTGGCGGATCTGACGCACAGCCTGAAAACCCCGCTGGCGGTTTTGCAATCCACCCTGCGCGCTCTGCGTAATGGCAAGCAGATGACCATCGAAGAAGCGGAACCCGTGATGCTTGAGCAAATCAGCCGCATTTCACAGCAAATTGGTTACTACCTGCATCGCGCCACATTACGCTCTGAACAGAACCTGTTGATCCGCGAAGTGCATTCCGTGCCGGCGATCCTCGACGGATTGTGCTCAGCGCTGAACAAAGTTTATCAGCGTAAAGGCGTGGTGATCACCGTCGATATTTCGCCGGAAATCACCTTTGTCGGAGAGAAAAATGACTTCATGGAAGTCATGGGCAACGTGATTGATAACGCCTGCAAGTACTGTCTGGAATTTGTCGAAATCAGCGCTGTACATACCGAGCATGAACTTGTGATTTTGATTGAAGATGATGGCCCAGGTATTCCCGAGAGCAAGCGTGAGGTGATTTTCCAGCGCGGTCAGCGTGCGGATACATTGCGCCCGGGACAAGGTCTGGGACTTTCACTGGCCAACGACATTATCGAGCAATATGACGGCAAAATTATCATCAGCGACAGCCCGCTCGGCGGCGCGAGTATGCGTGTCTGTTTCGGCCTGCAACAAGGCATCGAACTGGAGTAACGTTTACCCGACCATTTTGCCAGCACATTTCGGCGTAATCTTAACCATCATGCGAAATTTGCTGGCAATTGCCCAACTCAGCCGCAACACCTTCCGTTATAATCATTTACAGACAGCCCTCTTCTTTATCCACCCTCCTTTTAATGCAAGGGAAATACTATGGATTACCAACTCGACCTAGACTGGAATGATTTCCTGCAGCGTTACTGGCAAAAACGTCCTGTCGTGCTAAAACGCGGCTTTAAAAATTTTGTGGATCCTATCTCGCCTGACGAACTGGCAGGACTGGCGATGGAAAATGAGGTGGACAGCCGTCTGGTGAGCAATCACGACGGTAAATGGAATGTCAGCCACGGGCCGTTTGAAAGTTACGATCATCTGGGCGAAACCGGCTGGTCGGTGCTGGTTCAGGCGGTCGATCACTGGCACGAACCATCTTCACATCTGATGACCCCGTTCCGCCATATCCCTGACTGGCGCATGGATGACCTGATGATTTCCTTCTCGGTTCCGGGCGGCGGCGTGGGTCCGCATCTGGATCAGTACGACGTCTTTATTATTCAGGGCACCGGCCGTCGTCGCTGGCGTGTGGGCGAAAAAGTCGCCATGAAACAGCATTGCCCGCATCCGGATTTGCTGCAGGTCGAGCCGTTCGACGCGATTATTGATGAAGAACTGGAGCCGGGCGATATCGTTTACATTCCACCAGGTTTTCCGCATGACGGCTATTCGCTGGAAAACTCACTGAATTATTCTGTCGGTTTCCGTGCGCCAAATGCCCGTGAAATGGTCAGTGGCTTTGCGGATTACGTGCTTTCCCGCGAACTCGGCAGTCACCGTTACAGTGATCCGGAACTGGTTGAACGTGAACATCCTGCCGAAGTACAACCGGCTGAGCTGGATAAACTGCGCGGCATGATGCTGGATCTGATCAGTAATCCGGCGCATTTCAACAGCTGGTTTGGTGAATTTATTTCTCAGTCGCGTCATGAGCTGGATCTGGCACCGCCGGAACCGCCTTATCAGGCAGGTGAAATTTATGAGTTGCTGGAATCCGGTGAAACGCTGGAACGACTTGGCGGTCTGCGCGTGCTGCGTGTGGGCGATACCTGTTACGTCAACGGTGAAGCGATGACCACGGAACATATCGGCGCAGTGGATGCCATTGCCCGTCACAAAACCGTGACCAAAGAAATGCTGGGTGATGCGCTGGACGATCCTTCATTCCTTGCGCTGCTGTCTGCGCTGGTGAACAGCGGTTACTGGTACTTTAACGACTGATATTAAGAACTATTTAATCTAATTATTAATACAGGATGCTCCGGCATTCTGTATTAATTAAAAAACTTAATATTTTAGTTATTAATCTCTGACACGCGACCAATAATTAATTGATATTAGTCAACAGCCTTTTTTAATCTTATAATTGCGGATTATATTTCATTACTAAACCCAGTTATTAAAGGCCAGATATGTTTTTGACACAGTTGTTCAAGAAAAAAAATGAGTTAACTAAAGCTCATACTTTTTCCCGTCATCCCCTCCAAAAACCTGAAGCAAAAAAAACCGATCTTTACATAAGCCGGAATATCTCATCTGAAATAACCTGTAGATTATACAATACAATTAATCAGAATATAGACCGGGATATCCGCAGGTTTGGCAAATCCGTCATGAATCCGAGTATGCTCGCCGATCTCTCCCGAATGAATTATTTTATTGATAACAAAAAAATATCCGTTCCGGGAAATGAGATTCAATCTAAAATTAACTTTTCCGCTCAGATCATTGAATCCAAAAATCAATGGATTCAGGAGCATATCGGTTCGCTTTCTTCTTTCCTGCATCAGGGCATTTTTCCTGATTTTTTTGGCGCTGTGGATAACTGGAAGGCCAGTGATGGCAGTAAGTTGGAAATCGCTATGGTTTCTCTGGACAGAAATAAGACCAACACCAGCTTTTATATTTCCAGCACCGGTATGATTAAGTTAATTAGTCAGGCGAATATTTCAAATATTATACTCAGAAATAACGATATTATCATGGTGGATAAAGAACGTAGTCAGTTTAACTTACAGCTCTCTTTCCGGGCAGTAGCCATGCCAGACAAATGTTTGATCACTACGCAGGGTAATGGCGCAGATGGCTGCCGGATGACGCTGCACGGAATGGAGCTTTTAAAATAACAAACACAATGCTGTCGGGCTTTCGCGGCCCGACGGGGCTATCGAAGCCGCAACAGGCGTTTCAAAGGATTAAGGTTCAGAGATTTGGCATGCACACTTATTTTCACGGATACGAAATCAAGATATATTTAGGCAGGATATCTTAATAACCAAAGTGAAGGGGTAACGCGCTGATATTAGAGGTTAATCTAACCAGCCTTGTATTGTTACACTTTATAACTCAAAGGCTGACCAGGTTTTATTTAGATCTTTCCGCCGTCAGTTCCGCAATACGCATAATTACGGAGACCGCTTTTTCCATTCCTTCCAGCGTCACAAATTCGTGTTTACCGTGGAAGTTATAGCCGCCGGTGAAAATATTCGGGCAGGGTAAACCACGGAACGAAAGTTGTGCGCCATCAGTACCGCCGCGGATAGGCTTCATGATGGGCTCGATGTCGCAATCTTTCATCGCCTGCTGCGCCAGCGCAATAATGTGCGGGTGCTGTGCCACTTTGTCGCGCATGTTGTAGTAGTGATCGTCCAGCGTCACTTCGATATAGCAATCGCGATGCAACCCTTTGCCGACCAGATGCGCGACATCAATAATTTTCTGCTTACGGGCTTCGAACTGGGTTTTGTCGAAATCACGAATGATGTAATGCATTTCCGCGCGCTCAACGTTGCCCTTGATGGTCGTCAGGTGATAGAAACCTTCATAACCTTCTGTGTGCTCAGGGGTTTCATCCGCAGGCAGTTCGTTGTGAAAACGCGTCGCCAGTGACAGCGCATTCACCATCACCCCTTTGGCACTGCCCGGATGCACGTTATTACCGACAATTTTAATTGTGGCCGATGCAGCGTTGAAGTTCTCAAACTCCAGCTCCCCCACTCCGCCACCGTCGACGGTGTAGGCCCACTGCGCGCCGAATGCAGGAATATCAAAACTCTGCGCGCCTTTGCCGATTTCTTCGTCTGGCGTGAAGGCGATACGCACCGGCCCGTGCGGAATATTACTGTCCTTCAGCCGCACCATCGCGGTAATAATTTCTGCGATACCGGATTTATCATCAGACCCGAGCAAGGTTTTGCCGTCGGTGGTAATGATCGTGTGGCCGAGAAGCTGATGTAACACGGGGAACATTACCGGTGATAAAATTTCGTCGCCATTTCCCAGTGCAATATCGCCGCCGCGATAATTTTCCACAATTTGCGGATTAACGTGTTTGGCCGTGAAATCAGGCGCGGTATCCAGATGGGAAATAAAACCAATCACCGGTACCTTCCAGGCCACGTTTCCCGGCAAGGTTGCCATCACGCAGCCTTTATCGCTGAGAGTGACATCTGAAAATCCCAGTTCTTTCAGTTCATTACGCAGGGCTTGCGCCAGCTTGAGTTGCCCGTCGGTGCTGGGCGTATGTCTGACATTGGGTTTAGATTGGGTATCGAAAGAAACATAATGAAGAAAACGATCAAGCAACTTATTCATTTGGGTATCCTCTGGCGGCTGGCTTTTATTATGCGCAGCATGAAAACCGTGAATATTGCGTCAGGTCAGTTTTCGCCAAGTTTAACGAGATATGTCTGCGGGACAGGCGCAATTTTTCGCTTTACGGCCATTAAGTCGAAAAAAAAGCCCGGTCTACGACCAGGCTTCATCTTTCTTCGTCAGAAATTTATGCACAAATTCCGGCACGACCTGACTCGCCAGACCGTAATGCTTCATATCAAACTCGCTTTCTACCTGGCTGGGCTCAAGATTCAGTTCAACCGCACAGGCACCGCCAATACGCGCTTCATGAACAAAACCGGCAGCCGGATAAACATGGCCTGACGTACCAATCGCCACGAAGAAGTCAGCTTTCGCCAGTGCGTCGTAAATCTCGTCCATGCCAAATGGCATTTCACCGAACCAGACAATGTGCGGACGCAGCGGCGCCGGGAACTGGCAGCAATGACAGCGGTCGTCGACACTCAGATCGCCCGGCCACTCCAGCACTTGTCCGGACTGCGTGCAGCGTACTTTCAGCAATTCACCGTGCATATGAATCACACGAGAACTCCCGGCGCGCTCGTGCAGATTGTCGATGTTCTGCGTCACCAGCAGGAAGTTATCGCCGAGCGCTTCTTCCAGCGTGGCCAGCGCATAATGCGCGGCATTCGGTTTGAGATCGTCGGCCTGCAACTGGCGGCGGCGTTCGTTGTAAAAACGCTGCACCAGTTCCGGGTCGCGGCGATAACCTTCCGGCGTCGCCACATCCTCAACACGGTGTTCTTCCCACAAACCGTCCGCAGCGCGGAAGGTACGGATACCGGATTCAGCTGAAATCCCGGCACCGGTCAGCACCACCACAAACGGCTTTTTCAGTGAAGCCGCAGCCATCGAATCACGGTGGAAAATATTCGACCGGAACCGCTGATGGCGAATGCGCTTGTTTTTGCGAAACCGACACAGACGATGACGTGTGCGCATGAAGTGCTCCTTACTCTCTCTGTGTCTGATTAAAACTGCATCAACACTGCATTAATAAAAACATTACTGACCGCCGCTGAGTACGCGGGCAGGATCAATACGGCTTGCACGACGCGCCGGATACCAGCTCGCCAGCAGGCTCAGGATCAGGGCAGTGACCAGCACGCCCGCGACATCCAGCCAGTGAACCTCAGATGGCAGGAAGTCGATGAAATAAATATCGCCCGACAGGAACTGATGGCCGGTGAGCTTTTGCAAAAAGTTAACGATGTTGGTCAGCTGAAAAGCCGCAATCACGCCAATCACCACACCCGCCACGCTGCCCACCAGCCCGGCCAGTAAACCGTACCAGATGAAGACCGCGCGGATAAGCCCGTCTTTTGCGCCCAGTGTGCGCAAAATCGCAATATCGCTGCTTTTATCTTTCACTGCCATCACCAGCGTAGACACAATGTTGAAACAGGCTACGCCGATCACCAGCACCATCGCCATATACATGATGGCGCGGACCATCTGGATATCGCGGTACATATAGCCGTATGTGCCGATCCAACTACTAATGTAGACATAAGCCTGCGTCACTTCACCCGCATCATGGACTAATTTTTGCGCCGCAAAGACATCATTCACTTTGATATCAATGCCGGTCACGCTGCTGCCCATATCCTGATATTGCTGCGCATCGGCCAGCGGCACCATGCCCAGACTGTGGTCAAGCTGTCCGCTGAGCTGCAAAATCCCGGCGACCTGCAAACGGATGCGTTTTGGCTGCAACAGTTTCATTTCCGGGTCACTGTTAGGGATCATCACCGTCACCCAGTCGCCCTGCTTCACACCCACCGCATCGGCAACGCCTTTACCGAGGATCAGCTGTTGCTGACCGGCTTTAAAGTTCTGCCATGCATTGTTTTGTACAAATTTCGGCGCGGCACTGACACGCGGTTCGCTCTGCGGATCCACACCTTTAAGCTGGATAGCGCGCAGTTTTGCACCGTGCTCGATCAGGCCATTGAACTGGATATACGGCGCGGCGGCCACAATGCCCGGCACTTTTTCCACACGATCCAGAACGCCCTGCCAGTTGTTAAACGGCTGGTTCACCGGACGGATTTCGCCATGGGGAACCACCGCCAGCACTCGCTCTTTCAGCTCACGCTCGAAGCCGTTCATGGCGCTCAGGCCGACGATCAGTACCGCCACACCCAGCGCAATACCTAACGTTGAAATCACCGAAATCAGCGACACCATACCGCTGCGGCGGCGCCCACGACTAAAGCGCAGACCAATCAATAATGAAAAAGGAATGCCAGACATTACTTCGCTCCCAGCAACATCGATTCCTGCTGCAGCTTGCCGTCACGCATTTCCAGCTGACGCGTCAGACGATTGGCCAGTTGCAGGTCATGAGTCACCACCAGAAACGCGGTGCCCTGACGCACATTCAGTTCGCCGAGCAGTTCAAAAATGCTGTCTGCGTTGCGCTGGTCGAGGTTACCGGTCGGTTCATCGGCCAGCACCAGCGAAGGGTTATTCACCAGCGCACGGGCAATCGCCACACGCTGACGTTCACCGCCGGAAAGCTCGGAAGGACGGTGATTGCTGCGGTGTTGCAGCCCAACCGCCTCAAGCATCGCCAGCGCGCGCTCCTGCACTTCGGCAGATTTCTTTTTGCCGATCAGCAGCGGCATCGCCACGTTTTCCAGCGCGGTGAAATCAGGCAACAAATGGTGGAACTGATAAATAAAGCCCAGTTCGCGGTTTCGCAGTTCAGATTTGGCAGAAGATGACATGCTGTTCAGCGACTGACCTTTGAAAATCACTTCGCCGGACGTCGGTGAATCCAGTCCGCCCAGCAGATGCAGCAAGGTACTTTTACCGGAACCGGACGTCCCGACGATCGCCATCATCTCACCCGGCTGCATGGCGAAGCTCACGTCACGCAGCACGTCGGTGTGCATCTTGCCTTCCTGATAAGTCTTACAGAGGTTTTCACACTGCAATAATAAAGAATTACTCATAACGTAAAGCCTCTGCGGGATGGGTGGCAGCAGCGCGCCAGGAAGGATAAAGCGTAGATAATAAGGCGATTGCCATGGCGACCAGCGCAATGACAACAACCTGAACCGGTTCGATATCGACCGGCAGCGACGCGCCATCAAGCATCAGCCCGATAGCCGGCATAATGGTATTCAGCTGGGTGGCCAGCACCACGCCGAGCACAGCACCGAGCAACGCGCCGATCACACCGGCACTGGCGCCCTGCACCATAAACAGCGCCATAATCTGGCGGCGGCTTAACCCCTGCGTTTGCAAAATTGCCACTTCGGCTTGTTTCTCCATCACCAGTAAGCCCAGTGACGTAATAATGTTAAACGCGGCGACGGCGACGATCAGACTCAGCAGCAGCCCCATCATATTTTTTTCCATACGCACCGCCTGGAACAACTCACCGCGACGTTCGCGCCAGTCTTTCCAGCTGGCTCCGTCCGGCAGCTTTTGCGTACTCAGGCTGTCGACGTCCAGCGGTTTATCGAGGAACAGACGCCAGCCAGTCACGTTGCCTTTCGGATACAGCATCAGACGTGAGGCGTCCTGAATGTTCACCAGCATCTGATAACCATCCACTTCACTGTTGGCGGAGAACGTCCCGATCACATTGAAAAGACGCTGGCTTGGCACACGACCGACCGGCGTAAACTGGCTGACGCTGGTGACCATCAGACGCAGCTGATCACCGCGACGCACTTTGAGTTGCTGCGCCAGCTGATCGCCCAGAATGATGTTGTACTGACCGGGTTGAAGTTCCTGCTGCGCAACCCCAATTAAGTATTTCGCGAGCGGATCATGCTGAGTGGGATCGACACCGAGCATCACGCCCACGGCAACGCTGCCGGGACTTTGCAGCACGACATCACCGGTGGTGAGCGGCACGGCGCGGTTAACACTTTTCAGCGCTGACACCTGATCATGGGTGATTTTCTGTGGATCAAGCGATCCGGCCGGTGTGGTGATTAACGCCTGAGGCATCAGACCCAGAATGTTACCTTCCAGATCTTTCTCAAAACCGTTCATCACAGACAATACGGTTACCAGCGCCATCACCCCAAGGGTGATACCAATGGTGGATAACCAGGAGACAAACCGCCCGAAGCGGTCCGAAGCACGCCCGCGCATGTAGCGCAGACCTATAAATAACGCGACAGGTTGATACATAACATCCGTTTTAAGTGCTTGGCCGCAAATAAGTGCGTGGCGCAGACTAAAGTGATCAAGGATAATAAAGGCTAGCACCGCTTTATGGAACCACTAACCCAAAGTAATCGGTTTAACTTTGTGACTCTGTTGACGCTTTTATACCGTCAACGGGTTGACCCCGATGACACCAGCGAAGCAAGATACGGTCTGCAAATTGGCCTCCGACAGCCGCCAAAACGAGAACTCAAAACAGCCTATGTCTCAAGATTATCGTTATTCGTTGCCTGAACGTCCGGGCGACACCCGCCTGTTAGGCCAGCTTACGGGCTCCGCCTGCGCGCTGGAATGCGCCCAAATCAGTGAACGCCATACCGGCCCCCTGCTGCTGATCGCACCTGATATGCAGAATGCCCTGCGCCTGCGCGATGAAATCCAGCAGTTTACTGAAAACAAAGTCCTGAGCATTTCCGACTGGGAAACCCTGCCTTACGACAGTTTTTCTCCGCATCAGGAAATCATTTCTTCGCGCCTTTCCAGTTTGTATCAGCTTCCGACTATGGAACGCGGCATCATCATTCTGCCGGTGAATACGCTGATGCAGCGCGTCTGCCCGCACGAGTTCCTGCACGGTCACGCGCTGGTGATGAAAAAAGGCCAGCAACTTTCCCGCGATAAGCTGCGTGCGCAGCTGGAACAAGCCGGTTACCGCAGCGTCGATCAGGTGATGGAACACGGTGAGTTTGCCACCCGTGGCGCCCTGCTCGATTTGTATCCGATGGGCAGCGAAGAACCTTACCGCATTGATTTCTTTGATGATGAAATCGACAGTCTGCGTATCTTTGACGTGGATACCCAGCGCACGCTGACCGAAGTCGATCACATCAATCTGCTGCCCGCACATGAATTCCCGACCGACAAAAATGCTATCGAACTGTTCCGCAGCCAGTGGCGCGAGAAGTTCGAAGTGCGTCGCGACGCTGAGCATGTGTATCAGCAGGTCAGCAAAGGCACCTTCCCGGCCGGTATCGAATACTGGCAGCCGCTGTTTTTCAGCCAGCCGCTGACCACGCTGTTCAGCTATCTGCCGGAAAATACGCTGCTGCTGAATACCGGCGACCTCGAAGCCGCCGCCAAACGTTTCTGGCAGGATGCCTGCCAGCGTTACGAAAGCCGCCGCGTCGATCCGATGCGTCCGCTGCTGGAACCGGAAAATCTGTGGTTGCGCGTTGATTCGTTATTTGCCGAACTCAAAGAGTGGCCACGCGTGCAATTGAGCACCGATTCGCTGCCGAAGAAAGCCGCGAACACTAACCTGAGCTACGAAAAGCTGCCTGATTTATCCGTTCAGCCGCAGAATAAAGCGCCGATGGATAACCTGCGTCGCTTCAATGAATCCTTCGCGGGCAGTCTGGTTTTCTCGGTAGAAAGTGAAGGCCGCCGCGAAACGTTGCAGGATTTGCTGGCACGCATCAAGCTGATGCCGACGCTGATTACCCGCATCGAAGAAGCCGATACTGCCGGTCGTTACATCATGATTGGCGCATGTGAACGCGGTTTTCTGGATGCGGATAAACAGCTGGCGCTGATCTGTGAAAGCGACCTGCTTGGTGAACGCGTGGCGCGTCGCCGTCAGGACAGCCGCCGGTCGATTAATACCGATACGCTGATCCGCAACCTCGCCGAACTGCGCCCCGGTCAGCCGGTGGTGCATGTCGAGCACGGCGTCGGTCGTTATCTCGGGCTGACCACGCTGGAAACCGGCGGTATTACTGCCGAATACCTGATCCTGACTTACGCCGGTGAAGACAAACTCTATGTGCCGGTGTCATCCCTGCATCTGATCAGCCGTTATGCCGGGGGTGCCGACGAAAGCGCGCCGCTGCATAAACTGGGTGGTGAAGCCTGGTCGAAAGCACGGCAGAAAGCCGCAGAGAAAGTACGCGACGTTGCCGCCGAACTGCTCGATATCTATGCCCAGCGCGAAGCCAAAAGTGGTTTCGCCTTTAAGCATGACAAAGAACAGTATCAGCTGTTCTGTCAGGCTTTCCCGTTTGAAACCACGCCGGATCAGGCTCAGGCGATTAATGCTGTACTGACCGACATGACGCAACCACTGGCGATGGATCGTCTGGTCTGTGGCGACGTGGGTTTCGGGAAAACCGAAGTGGCGATGCGCGCAGCTTTCCTTGCCGTTTCCAACAACAAACAGGTGGCCGTTCTGGTGCCGACCACGCTGCTGGCACAGCAGCACTTTGATAACTTCCGCGACCGTTTTGCCAGCTGGCCGGTGCGCATCGAAATGATGTCGCGTTTCCGCAGCGCCAAAGAGCAAAACGTGGTGCTGGAAGATGCCGTCGAAGGCAAAGTCGATATTATTATCGGCACGCACAAACTGCTGCAAAGCGACCTGCGCTGGAAAGATCTCGGTCTGCTGATTGTCGATGAGGAACACCGCTTCGGTGTGCGCCATAAAGAACGAATCAAAGCCATGCGTGCCGATGTGGATATCCTGACCCTGACCGCAACGCCTATACCGCGTACGCTGAATATGGCGATGAGCGGTATGCGCGATCTGTCGATTATTGCCACACCGCCCGCGCGTCGTATGGCGGTCAAAACCTTTGTGCGCGAGTACGACAGTCTGGTGGTTCGTGAGGCGATACTGCGTGAAATTCTGCGCGGCGGGCAGGTTTATTATCTTTACAACGACGTTGAGAATATCGAAAAAGCCTCGCAGCGTCTGGCCGAACTGGTGCCGGAAGCGCGTATTGCTATCGGTCACGGGCAGATGCGTGAACGCGACCTTGAGCGCGTGATGAATGATTTCCATCATCAGCGTTTTAACGTGCTGGTGTGTACCACCATCATCGAAACGGGTATCGATATTCCGACGGCGAATACCATCATTATCGAACGCGCCGATCACTTTGGTCTGGCGCAGTTACACCAGTTGCGTGGCCGCGTCGGGCGTTCACATCATCAGGCCTATGCCTATCTGCTGACGCCGCCGCCGAAAGCCATGTCTGTTGATGCGCATAAACGTCTGGAAGCCATCGCCTCGCTGGAAGACCTGGGTGCCGGTTTCGCGCTGGCGACGCATGACCTGGAAATTCGTGGTGCAGGTGAGCTGCTCGGTGAAGGCCAGAGCGGTCAGATGACCAGCATCGGTTTCTCGCTGTATATGGAATTGCTGGAAAACGCCGTCGAAGCGCTGAAGGAAGGCCGCGAGCCGTCGCTGGAGGATTTAACCACCAGCCAGACGGAAGTCGAAATGCGCATGCCTGCGCTGCTGCCGGAAGATTTCATTCCTGACGTCAATACCCGCCTGTCATTGTACAAACGCATTGCCAGCGCGAAGACCGAAGGTGAACTGGACGAGTTGCGCGTGGAGCTGATCGACCGCTTCGGCACGCTGCCGGACGCCGCGCGCAATCTGTTGCAGATTGCCGTGCTGCGCCTGAAGGCTAAAGAGCTGGGCATCCGGCGTATCGAAGGTAACGAGCGCGGTGGCTTTATCGAATTCGGTGATAAGAACCGTGTCGATCCGGGCTTCCTGATCGGTCTGCTGCAAAAACAGCCGCAGGTGTATCGTCTCGACGGTCCGACCAAGCTGAAGTTTATGTTGGATCTGACTGACCGCCCAAAACGCCTGAAATTTGTCGGTGACATGCTGAGTGAGTTTACAGAACATCTGATCTGAGTCTGACGAAGCAAAAAGAAAAGCCCGGTGAACTCATCATTCACCGGGCTTTTTTACAGGCTCATCAGGCTGATTAATCAGTGTTTGCGCAACGCTTTCACCTGGTCCGCCGAAATATCCCCCGGCAGGCCGCCGAAGGTCACGCGCAGATAATTCACCATCTCAGCAATTTGCGCATCGTTCAGACGGTCCGCAAAACCAGGCATCGACTGCATGCTTTCACCGTTCGGGAAATCCTGAGCCGGTAAACCATCAAGCACGGAAACGATCAGGTTACGACCATCCGGCTGGCGCAAGGTGGCGTTGTTTTGCATCGCCACCGCGACGTGCGGTTTGCCGGAGCCATCGGCCATATGGCAACCGGAACACTGATCCAGATAAGTGATACGTCCGGCGTCATTACCGCCCTGTCCGGTACTGACCGGCACCGCCGCCGGTGGTTTGTCGCCCAGCAGGTACGTGACGATCGCACGGTGATCGGCGTCGGTCAGATGACGGGTGCTGAGGTCGACAACCTTATGCATCTCGTCGAAGGCAGATCCCTGAGGCGCAATGCCGGTCGCGAGGAAACGGCTCAGATCCGCCGGATTCCAGCCACGTTGCGCCAGCGACTCCGGGGTGATCGCTGGTGCGGTAATGCGTCCGAGCGTACCGCCTCTCAGGTTACTGTCGGTATCCATCTGCCCCAGTTTGCCGCGAGGTGTATGACATTCGCCGCAATGACCAAGCACATCTGTCAGGTATTGACCGCGCTGCCAGTCGGCAGAATTCCCCTCAGAACTGGCTGGCATCGGATCGCTGGTACGGAATAACAGGTTCCAGCCGATCATCGCCATACGCTGGTTGAACGGGAATGGCATTTCGTTTTCCGGCACCGGCTGATCCACCGCCGGACGCGTCATCAGAAACGCATACATATCGTCAGAGTCTTTGCGGGTGACACCTTTATATGAAGTGTAAGGCATCGCCGGATACAGATGACGTCCGCCCGGCGCCACGCCTTTGGTCAGCGCCAGATAGAAATCGTCTGACGTCCAGCGGCCAATGCCGTCGTCCGCAGAAGGCGTCAGATTGCTGCCAAAGATTTTGCCAAACGGCGTTTCCAGCGGATAGCCACCCGCCAGCGGCGCACCGCCGGAAGCGGTATGACATGCCGCGCAGTCAGACGCCTGCACCAGATAATGACCGCGTTCAATCTGCGCCGTATCCGCAGTGACTTTCTGCACCGGCGCATCCAGCGTGCGGTTTTCCCGCCACCAGAGCACGGCGATCACGATAATAATCACCACCAGCAGCGCGAGGAAAAGACGTTTTTTCATCACGCATGCTCCCGGATCAGGCCTGGGGTTTTCATCACTACATCGCGTACCGCTTCGTAATACCGCACGTAGCCGGTACAGCGGCAGATGTGATTTTCCAGCGCGCCGTTAATCGCCGCTTCGAGATCAGCCAGCGGGATCGGGTGCTTTTCCAGACGCTCAAGCAGCAGCGTCGCCGCATTCACAAAACCCGGCGTGCAGTAACCGCACTGGAAACTGTAATGTTCCAGAAACGCCTGCTGAACCGGAGAAAGGTGGACTTCGCCTTTGTCATCGGTTTTCGCGTGCCCTTCGACGGTACGCACTTTTTTGCCGTTGAAGAAATGTGCGCCGGTGATACAGGTCCGCACTTCTTCGCTGGTGCCACTTTCATGGTCGACGATCGCCACGCAGGCGTGACAAATCCCCTGACCGCAGCCCAGACGGCAACCGGTCAGCGCCACATACTCGTGCAGGAAATCAATCATCATCAGGCCTTCAGGAACCTCCAGCGGGCCGTATTGTTGATTGTTGATGGTCAGCGTCATTGGCTGGGTTTTGATGCTCATTGTAAAACCTCACGAATATTTTCAGCACGAACAGGCAAATCACGGAAACGGTGGCCGGTGGCATCGGCAATGGCGTTCACCAGCGCAGCGACGACCGGGATCATCACCACTTCAGCCATGCCTTTCGGCGGATCGGTTTCCGACAGCGCAGGCAGGATATCGCTGGTCTGTTTCCAGACCGCCACATCGCTGGCGCGCGGCAAATGGTAACGGTTGAAGTTCCACGTTCCGTTGCCCGGCCCGTCTTCGTACAGCGGTAAATACTCGTGTAATGCGTGACCGATACCCATCGCCAGCCCACCCTGCAACTGACCTGAAACCAGCTCAGGTACGATCAGATTGCCGCACTCCATAATGGAATGGTGCGTCAGGAGTTCGACCTTGCCGGTGGCAATGTCGACTGCGATTTCGGCCAGCGTACCGACCGCGCTGTAATAGGTCACAGAAGCGTTGTTACGTTGTGTTGGCGGGTAATACACCGCGTCACGCGCCAGGGTCTGGAATTGATCCGCACCGTGACGCACTGACATGCCATCAACCGGAATGCGCTGACGCACATTATTGAGGGTGAAATCGGCTTCTGCCCATTGCCAGCGGTTGAATACGTGAACCGCTGCGCCGGTCATGCCTTTCATTTCGTACACTTTTTTCGCCAGCATTTCGAGGCTGAGAATTTGCATTCCGTTGGCGGTCAGACCGCCTTCCACCCAGCGGGCATCTTCTTTGCGCACGACATAAGGCGCAGCCTGTCCGCCACCAATGCCGGTTTGCCAGATAGCCATCGCCGCTGGCCAGATGCCGTTGTCGAAGATCAGGCGTGCCGCTTCGCGGGTGCTGTGAGAGAAGTAATAGGCCGAGTTACTGGCGCTGGATGGCGAGCAGTAAGAAGGCGACCAGCGTGGATTGGTTTGCAGTTTGTCCTGCTCTTCCTGCGACATAATGTACGGATCGCCGCTGGTTTCCACCGGCAATACCGACCAGTCTGTCACCGAGAAATGCGCCTGTTCAGCCGGTTTCCCCAGCCATTCAGCGCACAGAACGGACTGCGACGT
Organism: Rahnella sp. JUb53; assembly: GCF_004346065.1. Lineage (NCBI taxonomy): Bacteria > Pseudomonadati > Pseudomonadota > Gammaproteobacteria > Enterobacterales > Yersiniaceae > Rahnella > Rahnella sp. JUb53. Next base: position 177,794 of record NZ_SLYT01000001.1, on the reverse strand, counting down.
CGACATCCCCGTGCCCATTTCCGCGCCGCTGTGCCACAGGCTGATTTCGCCTTTTTCACTGAGTTCCACGCGGGCGAAAGAGGTTTCCGCGCCGGTGCCGAAATCTTTCTGCACGCAACCAAAACCGACGCCATAGCGTTTACCCGGATTCTGACTTTCGTATTCGGCTTTACGCTTTTTACGCTCTGTCCATAACGGATGAACAGCGGCTTTTTCCAGCACTTCATCAGCACGAATAGCGCCCGCCGGAATGGCGCCCTGAGTGTTTTTCATGCCCGATTTCAGAACGTTGCGCATGCGGAACGCAATCGGATCCAGCTTCAGTTCAGCGGCCAGCTCATCCATCATCATTTCAGTGGCGGCCATACTTTGCAGCGTACCGTAGCCGCGTGCGGAACCCGCATCGAGCGCGCGCGAGGCCAGACCGACGGCAGATAAATCACTTTTCGGGAAGTAGTAAATCGACTGTGCCGCTGTTGCGCCAACCATCACCACCGACGGCGTGAAGTTGCTGCGCCCGCCGCCGTCTGCGGTCATTGCCGCATGGAATGACTGCACCATGCCGGTTTCACGGTTCACGGCAATGTCGTAATTCATATCAAACGCATGGCGTTTGAGCGCTGACTGGAACTGTTCAAAGCGGTCGTTAGCCAGACGCACCGGCGTGCCGTCACCGTACATCGCCGCAACGGCACCGTAATACGGGAAGTTGTAGTGATCTTTCGAGCCGTATCCTACGGTGTAGCACGGATGCATAATCAGCGTTTTCACCGTACGGTGTGATTTCGCCATCATGCGCGGCATCTCATCCGCCACTTCCTGCGGCGACTGCGTTGGCACCACCATATGCAGCGTTTGTGTCGCAGTGTCATACCAGCCGTTGGCGTTGTCCGGCTCAAGCGCGGAAGTATCAACGGATTGCGTGGTAAAACGGCGCGACATCACCAGCCAGTCCTGCGGAGGCGATTTCAGTTCATCAGCCATTTCACCCGCGTAGAACATGCCCTGCTCGTCCAGCTTGCCGCCCTCGCGCCCTTCCGGCCAGACCGGCAGGTGTTTGCGCATACCCACCGGAAAGACCGGCATATCTTTCAGGCTGGAGAATTTATCGTCTTCATAGGCGGTTTCACCCCCGACGCGCACAAAGCGGAACGTGCCCCACGGATCGCGCTCCAGCGGCCCGGTTTTCTCGCCGTACCGCACCACACCGTCCTTGAATTTCAATGCATTTTTGGCGAAACGGAATTTGGCAAAATCCTGATAAACCAGGATCGCCACGGCTTGTCCCAGATAGGCAGGCGTTTTGCCTTCCGGCAGCAGCATGTCTTCGCCGTAAAAGGCCGGGAATGCCAGCCCGTCGCGCGCCAGCACGTTGGCCGTTACCAGCTGGTCGGGCTGAAGATCGTCGCCAAGCAGTGAGAGATCCAGACCGGTGTAAACTTTATCGGCTTCAGTTACGCGCAGGATAAAGGCGTGCGCCTGCTTCTGGGGCCAGTGCGGCATGTCTTTGGCGCGGATATCGCGGGCAAAGACTTTCTGCCCCATAACTTTCGCTTTGCCATCGATACGGAAACGGACGCGTTTGTTTTGTGCATCCCACTGGGGTGATTGCAGAATTTTTTCTTCGAACAGTGCGGCATAAGCCCGACTGTGCAACGGCGCGAGATAAACGGAGACGCCAGCGATAACCGCGCCTTTCACAAAGCGCCGCCTGGACGGATTGAAATTGCTCATAAATTCCTTTGATTCTTTTATGTCTTTTTATTGTTCAGCACTTTCTAATATTCTGAAAATCCTGTTTTTCGCGGGCGATTATAGGTACGCAAAACCTTATAAGCTATGATGAGAAACACATTTTTAATATCTTGTTCACAAATGAGCGCAAAAAAGTGCGATAATTCATTTCTGTTGCGCAAACAATAACCAGAAGGGATAGAAGCGAAATGGCCGGAATTATTTTGCTCGCAGCAGGGTCAGGAAAGCGGTTTTCTGCCGCCGGTGGCGAGGGAAACAAGCTCAATGCCGTTCTGAGTCAAACAGCAGAAAATCCTGTCACGGTATTTGAAACCACGCTGAATCAGTTAACCGGCAGTGGTTTGTCAGTCCATGTGGTCACCTGTCCGGAAAATGTGCAGGTTCAGGCCAGTTGCGCACGTAAAGCCGTGCCTTTTACCCTCGTCAGCAGTGCCGGAACCGGTGAATCCATTGCTGCCGGCGTACGCGATACGCCGGAATGGGACGGCTGGCTGATTCATCTGGCGGATATGCCCTTTGTTCCCGCAGAGGTTTTCACCGCGGTTGCTAAAAGCCTGCAACAGGCGCAGGTGGTACGGCCATACTGGCAAAATGAGCCGGGCCATCCGGTCGGTTTTTCCCGGCCGTTGCGTGAGGGACTTTTGCAGTTGCGCGGCGATCATGGCGCGCGGGATCTTTTGCGCGGACGCGACGTTTTACGACTGAATTTTAACAATCCGGCAGTGATCGCAGATATCGATCTGCCGGAGCAACTCCCCAAATCTTCGCTTTTTCAGAACGGACAACCGTATGCAGCATCTTGATAATCAGGTTATTTCTCAGGCGATGGAATGGCTGGCGCACCAGCCGGTCTGGCTTTGTACGGTGCTGAACACTTACGGTTCTTCCCCGCGTGCGCCCGGCGCATTGATGGTGGCAACAGCCGGGGGGCATTTTTGCGGTTCGCTTTCCGGTGGCTGTGTTGAAGAGGATTTCCTGCAACGCATAGCGAGAGGCGAATATCAGCAAGCCAGCCAGATTGTGCGCTACGGAGAAGGCGGTCTGACGCCAAATATTGCCCTGCCGTGCGGTGGTTCGCTGGATGTGCTGATCGAGTATTTGCCGTCATCGCAAGGTAATGTGGATTATCTGCAAAGAATGGGCATGGCGCTGGCGGGACATTACGCCCTGACCAAGTCACTTACCCTGCCCGCAGCCTGCGATCATCTGGAACTGACGAATTATCATAAAGCGACTCAGGTGATGCGCAATGATGATTGCATCACCCTGCATCTGGCCGCCCCGCCGCGTCTGCTGATTGCCGGATTGTCGAGTGTCGCGCTGTATTGCGCGGATTTTGCCTGCGCGCTGGGATTTGAAGTGGTGGTATGTGAGTGCCGCGAGGACGTGCTGGAAAACTTTCTGCCGTCGCTGAAGGCGGATATTCGTCTGGAAAAACAGTTTCCTGCTAAATATCTCGAGCAAAAAAGCTGTCATGCGAATACCGCCATTGTTGCGCTGACCCATGACCCGAGAATGGATGATCTGACCCTGATGGAAGCGGTGAATACCCCGGCATTTTATATCGGTGCGATGGGATCGCAGCGCAACAGCGCACGTCGCCGTGAGCGTCTGCAAACCATCGCTGATTTCACAGCAGATGATTTTACCCGTCTGCACGCGCCGGTAGGCTTGCCAATTGGCAGCAAAACCCCCGCCGAAATCGCGCTGGCCGTCATGGCCGATATCGTTAAACATAAAAATGGAGTGAAGCGGCTCAGCACGACGGACTGAATGCACGGTTGATTCCATAAAAAAAGCCTGAGGTTTACGCCTCAGGCTTTTTTGTAAGGACTAACCGGTTGATTACGAACGGGTAAGCTGCAACTGACCGCTTTTATCCAGCGGAATTTGTGTACCCGGATCGTGGTCCATACGAACTTTCCCTTGCTGATCGCCTATTTTATAGGTCACATCATAACCGAGCGTTTTATCTTCTTTGTCATACACGGTTTTACAGCGCTGCTGCTGAGTCGTGTAAGTATCGTTATCCTGCATGCTGCTTTGTACACGGTTACCTGCATAACCGCCACCCAGCGCACCAGCTACCGTCGCGACGTCGCGTCCGCGGCCACCACCAAACTGGTGACCCAGAACCCCCCCCGCCACCGCACCCAGTACGGAACCGGTGATCTGATGCTCATCCTGCACAGGACGGCGATGAGTGACAGTGACGTTACGACATTCCTGACGCGGAGTTTTCGTGGTCTCTTTGATTGGCGTCGCGCTGACAACCTGCGCATATTGCGGGCCAGACGAAAAGACGTTCATGCTCGCAACGCCAGCAATGCCCAACGCCGCAGCCACACCAATTCCGACCCCAGCTAACATTGACTTGTTCACAGGACTTCCTCCGAAAATGTTACCACGCAATTCGCCCTTTCAAGGGCGCTCCTCAGCGGACAACAACACATCTGAGGTCCGGCGTGCGTGAAACGCCGTCTGTAAACTTATTGTCAATAGTGCATACCAAAACGTAAGCAAACAATAAGACGAAATCTGTAAGTGAGGAAAATGACCTGTCTGAGGGGCGTTTCGGAGGATTCTTAGCTGACAAAGTAATAGTGACGTGATCTTGTGCTGTGTGGGTATTTGTAACGTAATAAATATTGCATCAGAAATAAAAAAGCCTGTAATTAACAGGCTTTTAGGTACGAAACGATTCAGCTGACGTTCAAAAAAACGTCGCTGAACGGAATCAGTGCAGTTTAAGACGCGGGCGGATCACGCGGTTTATGCCACCGACCAGCATCATCAGACCGGTTTTAATGTAACCGTGCAGTGCAATCTGATGCATACGATACAGCGAAATATAAACCAGTCGCGCCAGACGCCCTTCGACCATCATAGAACCGCGCATCAGGTTACCCATCAGGCTGCCGACAGTACTGAAGCGTGAAAGGGAAACCAGTGAACCGTGGTCTTTATAAACGTAAGGTTTCAGGCTCTGCCCTTTGCGCTGCGCCATGATGTTTGCAAAGCAGCGGGAGGCCATCTGGTGTGCTGACTGAGCACGCGGTGGCACGAAACCGCCGGACGGCTGTGGACAGGACGCACAGTCACCAATCGCATAGATGTTCGGGTCGCGTGTGGTTTGCAACGTCGGTTCCACCACCAGCTGGTTAATACGGTTGGTTTCCAGACCGGCGATCTCTTTCATGAAATCAGGGGCTTTAATCCCCGCCGCCCAGACCATCAGATCGGCGTCAATGAATTCGCCGGACTTGGTGTTCAGGCCGTTTTTATCCGCGCTGGTAACCATGGTTTGCGTCAGAACGCGCACGCCCAGTTTGGTCAGCTCATTGTGTGCCGCCGCAGAAATCCGCGGTGGCAACGCCGGCAGAATACGCTCACCTGCTTCCACCAGCGTGACGTTCAGCGCTTCGCTGTCCAGACCTTCAAAACCGTAGCTGTGCAGCTGTTTGACCGCATTGTGCAGCTCAGCAGACAGCTCAACGCCGGTCGCACCGCCACCGACAATCGCGATATTCACTTTCTTCTGCTTATCGGAACTGGCAGAGAACTTGAGGAACAGGTTCAGCATTTCGTTATGGAAACGGTGCGCCTGATGCGGGTTATCCAGGAAGATGCAGTTGTCTTTCACGCCCGGTGTACCGAAGTCGTTAGAGGTGCTGCCCAGCGCCATCACCAGAGTGTCGTACGCAATATCGCGCACCGGCACCAGCATTTCGCCGTTCTCATCGCAGATTTCAGCCAGTTTGATGGTCTGATTTTCGCGATCGATGTCAGTCAGTGAGCCAATCTGGAAGGTAAAGCCGTGATTGCGGGCATGAGCCAGATAGCTCAGCGCATCCACGCCGTCATCCAGGCTGCCGGTCGCCACTTCGTGCAACAGGGGTTTCCACAAATGACTATGGTTGCGATCGACCAGAATGATCTCCGCTTTTTTCTTGCGGCCAAGTTTATGGCCCAGGCTGGTTGCCAGTTCCAGACCGCCGGCGCCACCGCCGATAATCACAATTTTCTTCATTGGTGATGTCAAAATGACCCCCTCAAATGTGAACCAATTGTTATATAAGAGTAAAAATATTATCCTTATATTACATAGGGTTGCTTAAGTTAAATCGGTATCTGAGACGGAGGATATCACGCGTGGTGATTTGGTCATACCAAAATTGATATAGGTCAATTTAAATTCATTTGGCTAATTTGACTTAGGGAAATGGCACGTATTTTGACGGATTTAAATCAGCAGGTTAGAGGAAAAACAGGCGGAAAAATGATTTCATCCCGCGGAATGAACCAAATAAAAAAACCACTGCTTTCGGGCAGTGGTTTTTAAATATTGCAGAAATGAAATGTTAAATCAGGCGATGTTTTTGAACGCTTTGATCCGCTGAAGATGGGTCGAGATGTCCTTGAACTTATGGCTCTGATGTTCATCCCATTCAACCGGGTAATAGTGATGAAGTTTCTCAGCGGTTTGCTTGCTGTCGAGCACACCGTCTTCGCGGGATAAAATCACCAGACAACGGTCGCGGTTTTTCTCGCGAAAATCACTGATGCATTTCGTCGCGATGTCTTCGTACTCTTCGGGACGGTCGATTTTCCCGGTCATATTGTCCTGCGGGGATAAGTTCGGATTGAACATCACCTGGCGGATACCGCACAGGAAACCAATACGTTCAGCCCAGAACCCGCCGAGCCCGACACCGCAAATCAGCGGATTTTTGTCGGTGGTTTCATGCAGCACTTTATCGACTTCTTTCAGCAAATGTTGCATGTCGTGGCGCGGATGCAGCGTGCTGTAGCTGATGAAACGGACGTCGGGATCAATAAACTGTAGCTGCAACACTTTCTCGTGGTTACCGGGACTGGTTGAATCGAAGCCATGTAAATAGATAATCATCGTTTACCTCATCCTGAATGTGCGTTGAAACCCTTACGCGGACTGAAAAACGTTACCGGGCAGTTTCTTTATGTTCCTGCCAGCGGGCGTCGAGCGCGGTCAGTTCACGGTTTGCGTCTTTCCAGCGACTGGAATTTTGCAGGTCCTGACGGGCCTGTTTTCCACTGTACAGTCCGCGATGATACAACTGCGCAACACGTTCAGCTTTGACCGGAGACAGGTTATCCAGCACGCTCACTGCGCCCTGACGGTTGTTACAGGCCAGGATCATATCGCAACCGGCATCCAGAGAAGCCTGAGCACGTTCCGGATAGCTGCCCATAATCGCGGCACCTTCCATCGAAATATCATCGGAGAAAATCACACCGTTGAAATTCAGTTCTTTGCGCAAAATTTCCTGTAGCCAGTAAGGTGAACCGCTGGCCGGACGCGGGTCAGCCTGGGTATAAATCACGTGGGCTGGCATGACGGCATCCAGCAATTTACGTTCATTAAGCTGGCGGAAGATTGCCATGTCGTGCCCGCGGATCACCTCCAGCGGGCGATCGTCACGCGGCGTTTCTTTATGAGAATCCGCACTGACCGCGCCATGTCCCGGGAAATGCTTACCGGTGGTTTTCATCCCCGCGGCATGCATGCCGAGAATAAACTGCTCTGCCATATCCAGCGCTTTCTGCGGTTCGGCGTGGAACGAACGCTCGCCAATGGCCGCGCTGATATGACCGATATCCAGAACCGGCGCAAAACTGATATCGATATCCATAGCAATCATTTCTGACGCCATCAGCCAGCCGCCTTCCTGTGCCAGGCGCTTCGCTTCATGCGGCGCATTCAGGGCCGCAAAAGACTGCGCGGCAGGCAGACGGGTGAAGCCTTCACGGAAACGCTGCACGCGTCCACCTTCCTGATCCACCGCCAGCACCAGCCGGTCGTGGGACGCGGCGCGGATCTGGCGGATCAGTTCATGCAACTGATCAACGTCATGATAATTTCGGGTGAATAAAATCAGTCCGCCGACCAGCGGATGCTGCAAAATTTCACGTTCCTCGGCATCCAGCTCAAAGCCAACGACATCCAGCATTACAGGTCCTAACAAAATGGACGCTCCTTTTTATTTTTCAGACGATTATCACGGCCGCAACGGTTGCGCCCATTCACGGTATTTATGCTCGCCGGTCTGCTGCCAGCGCACTTCAAACCACATCAGCATCAGGTAATCGACCCAGGGGAGCCAGCGGTTAACCTGCTGCTGCAAAAGAGAAATATCCTGATAGCCACCCGCGTTGATGTACTCACGCAGAAAAACATTTTGCTGCTGCGTACTCCAGCCATTGCCGCGAACAATCGCAGCCAGCTCCAGGGCAACATCCGCATCCGCCGCGTATTCCCAGTCAATCAACCGCAGGCCGTCTGGCGTATGCAATACATTTCCTGCGTGGATATCCATATGCACCAGCGCCAGTTTCAGCGGCACGGGCTGTGTCTGCGACATCATCTTGCGATGTAAACGCAACCAGCGCGGCGTGAGTCTGCGCCGGTCGATATGTTGCCAGTAACGTGCAAACTGATGCTGTAAATCCAGCCGGTAGCCTGAAGGCGGTAACTGGTGCAGCCTGACCAGCGTCCGGCTCAGTGACTGCTGTGTGGCGGGCGTTGCGAAGGTCTGTTCCGTATGCGGCGTGCCCTCTATCCAGTCAACAATCAGCCACGGCGGCGAATAAAGTCTGACACACGGGCCTGATCTTTGCCGCGCGACATGCCGCAAAATCGCAGATTCTCGTCGCCGGTCAGCGCCCGCAATCCGCTTATCAAAAGACTGATGCCGCGCCAGTAAATCACCGGCAGGCGAACAAATTTTCCAGCTTTCTCCCGTCAGTCCGGCGACCGGTAATAAACGAAATCCGGCGGTTTTCACCGCCGGATAATGTTTTTCGATCAGTTGCCGTAGTTCTGATTGCAGAAGCTCAGCGTTAGTTCTGGACTGCACCACGGCCTGACCAGACGATTTCGCCACTTGGTGCGGTAATCAGACGCATCGACATGGTCGGCGCTTTTACATCACCGCTTACGGTGCTGTAAAGCACGTACTGGGCCTTCACGATGTTTGCCAGACCGATGGCTTTGCTGACCGACGCCAGGCTGTCATCCGGCGATAATCCCAGTGACTGTTTGGCCGAAGACACCTGATCTGCCGGAACCACCTGGAAAGTGGTGTTGTTCGCCAGTGCATTACGCAGGGCATCCGTCGCCTTGGCCATTTGCAGTGAGCCGTTAGTGCTGTTTTTAACGCTATCCACCAGCAACACGCTGCCGGACTGCACACCATCGGATTTCAGCATTTTTGCCAGCATCGGCTGAACGGTCGCCGTCCAGTCAATATTCGCGAATTTTGGCGGCTGTGGAACCGGCTGAACCGGTGGCTGCTCTGGCACTGGCGGATTGACCGGCGGCAGTGGCTGTTGCGGTTGCTGTGGTTGTTCTGGCTGCTGGGTTTGTTGCTGGTTTGGCAAAGTACAACCACCAAGGATCAAAGCAGCCATTGCCACAATGAGAAAATACTTTTTCATCAACCTTCTCCGTACGGGAATTTAGAGATAAAGGTACATGCGCACACTGTACGCATCGAGATTGCCATTAAGTGAACTGATGTCAACGCTGCTGTTGGCTGGCACGGTGACGGTCCGGGATTCGGCAATCGGTAATAAATCCAGTCCCTGCTTATCATACCAATAGAAACGGTAATGCAAGGTGACAGGATGTGGCTGGTTATTATCCAGTGTACTGGTGGCTTTTTTCTGCCCACCGGAATCAGACACGGATGGCGAACTCGGGATAATACCCGCCGTCAGAACGGGGGACTCCATGACCACTCTTTGCTGATTATTGAGCGCAATGCCTGGCTTGCTGCTGCAGGCTGTCAACAAAATTACCGGCAATAATGCCATCAGGAAACGCATGTTTACCCTTACTGACGTGACAGCAATGGACCCAATGCACGGCCACCGACCAGATGCATATGGATATGATAAACCTCCTGACCCGCGTCGCGGTTGCAGTTGACGATCAGGCGGTAACCGCTTTCGGCAATCCCTTCCTGTTCAGCAATTTTAGCGGCAACCGTCATCATCCGGCCCAGCGCGGCTTCATGCGTGGTATCAACGTCATTCATTGTCGGGATCAGGGTATTCGGAATGATCAGAATGTGGCTTGGCGCCTGAGGAGAAATATCGCGGAATGCAGTCACCAGTTCGTCCTGGTAAACCACATCTGCGGGAATTTCACGGCGAATAATTTTGCTGAAAATTGTCTCTTCGGCCATCTTAACTGTCCTTAACAAAGTAAAAAGCGTTGTACGCAGTATGGGTTAGAATTTCCATTCCTTTCAACCTGATTACGCTTTTTGATGCTTAATTGACGCAGAAAGCGCCAGCGAGAGGCAGCGGCAACCGTTCCTCCAAATCGCAGGCATGAAAAAAGGAGGCCGAAGCCTCCTTTCTCAGAACCAGACATTGCTCACCATTAATGGTTACGCATGTACTCGTCCATATCAGTTTTCAGGTTGTCAGACTTGGTACCGAAAATCGCCTGAACACCAGAACCTGCAACCACTACACCTGCCGCACCCAGTTTTTTCAGGCCAGCCTGATCAACTTTGGAGACGTCCGCTACGCTGACGCGCAGACGGGTAATACAGGCATCGAGGTTAGTGATGTTGTCTTTACCGCCGAAAGCCTGAACCAGAGAAGCAGACATTTCAGAACCGCCCTGCGCTGTGGTTTCGCTGGTAGAGTCTTCACGGCCAGGGGTTTTCAGATCCAGTTTCGCAATCAGGAAACGGAAGATGCTGTAGTAAACCACGGCATACACCGCACCCACGATTGGGAACAGCCAGATTTTGCTGCTGTTGCCGCTCAGTACGATGAAGTCAATCAGACCGTGCGAGAAGCTGGTACCGTCACGCATACCCAACAGGATACAGATTGGGAATGCCAGACCGGCCAGGATCGCGTGGATCACATACAGAATCGGCGCAACGAACATGAAGGAGAATTCGATTGGCTCGGTGATACCGGTCAGGAACGCAGTCAGTGCAGCGGAAATCATGATGCCGCCGACTTTTGCACGGTTCTCAGGTTTTGCTGAGTGCCAGATAGCGATAGCCGCCGCTGGAAGACCGTACATTTTGAACAGGAAGCCACCAGACAGTTTACCCGCAGTCGGGTCACCCGCCATGTAACGTGGGATATCGCCGTGGAATACCTGACCCGCAGAATTCACGTACTCACCGATTTGCATCTGGAATGGAACGTTCCAGATATGGTGCAGACCAAACGGAACCAGCGCACGTTCTACAACGCCGTAGATACCGAATGCCACAACCGGGTTCTGGTAAGCAGCCCATTGTGAGAAGGTCTGGATACCTGTACCGATTGGCGGCCAGATGAAGGACAGAACCACACCCAGGATAATCGCTGCCATACCAGAGATGATTGGCACGAAACGTTTACCGGCAAAGAAGCCCAGGTATTCTGGCAACTTGATGCGGTAGAAACGGTTGAACATGTATGCCGCAATCGCACCGGAGATAATACCGCCCAGTACGCCGGTATCCGCCAGATGCTTGGCTGCAATTTCTTCAGCAGGCAAATGCAGAACCAGTGGTGCAACAACTGCCATGGTTTTCACCATGATGCCGTATGCCACAACGGACGCCAGTGCAGAAACACCGTCGTTGTTGGTGAAGCCTAACGCCACACCGATAGCAAAGATCAGAGGCATGTTAGCGAAGACGGAACCACCGGCTTCGGCCATAACATGGGAAACGATCACTGGCAGCCAGCTAAAGTTTGCAGAACCGACACCAAGCAGGATACCTGCGATTGGCAGTACGGATACTGGCAGCATTAGCGATTTACCGACCTTTTGAAGGTTTGCAAACGCGTTCTTAAACATAATTGAGTGTGCTCCTGAGTAATGATGCTTTTTGATACTTCATGCGGTTTAGCCTGATAACTAACCGCTTTGCAAAAGGTCGTACAGCCCTTTGCTATCGGGTGTCTGAGCACCCCTTTTAATTTTTACGCAGGGTAAAATAATTCCCTTTGTTAATGTTTGATGGCAGTCACGTTTTTCTGAAAAATGCAGTGAGAGCGTTTAAAAAACCCACGATTTACAACATTTAATCCGAAATAAACGCCAGTGACCCCGCAAAAAACGGGGCCACGATACCTCATTCTGGTGATTAATTACGAGGTGTAAAATAAATCTGGCGTATATGACTAAGCCTAAGGTTAGATCAGGGAGGAAGTATCGATGTGAAATAATCGTGAAAAGTTTGCAGTGGTCGCTTCAGCCAGCTGTTCCACACTCACACCTTTGAGCACGGCCATATAATCGGCAACGTCACGCACATAAGCAGGCTGGTTCTCTTTACCACGATGTGGTACGGGTGCCAGATACGGTGAGTCAGTTTCCACCAGCAAACGATCCAGCGGTACATAACGGGCCACTTCACGCAACGCTTCAGCGTTACGGAAAGTCACAATCCCTGAGAACGAGATAAAGAACCCCAGATCCAGCAGGAATTTTGCCGTCGGCAGATCCTCGGTGAAGCAATGCAAAACACCACCGCACTCCCCTGCGTTCTCTTCTTTGAGAATATCCAGCGTATCCTGACGGGCATCACGGGTATGGACGATCACCGGTTTGTTAAGCTCGCGGCCAATGCGGATGTGCTCGCGGAATGAATCCTGTTGCAGTTTCAGCTGATGCGCTTCTTTCTGATAAAAATAATCCAGACCGGTTTCACCCATTGCCACCACTTTCGGGCTGGCGGCAAGCTCACGCAGTTCTGCGAAATCATAGCCATCGTCAATATTCAGCGGATGCACACCGCAGGAAAATGCGACGTCGGGACGGTCACCAATCAGCTGTGTCATCGCGCGATAACCTGGCAATGTGGTCGCCACCGCCAGCATAAATTTCACGTCACGTTCACGGGCTTTTTCCAGCACATTATCCACGCCGGAGTGCAGCTCATTGTAATCAAGGCTGTCGAGATGACAGTGGGAATCGACTAAAAACATAGTATTTAACTCATGACAAATAAGGGGTTCAGCGGGAAAGCGCGGAACTGAAAATCGACGCAGAAACCGTGCCCTGGAGCATCTGTTCCCACTCAAGAAGTTGTTCGGTCAGCAGTAACTCACGGTTAACACCGACGATAGAAAGCAGCTGATGGCGGCAATGCATCCAGGCACTCACCGATTGCTGTAAAGCCACGCCGGACTGCGCACCGGCGAGCAACGCAATTAACGGCTGCTGATCGTGGTTGATGATGAACTGCCCTGCCTGCTGCTGCCATTTAATGGCATCAAGCAGTAACGTCGCCAGCCAGTACAGACGTTCCGGCGCGTCATCATGATTAAGCTGCGGCAACAGGGAAAGCATATCCTGTTGCTGACATTGCGTATAAAGCTGCTGGCATAGCGCCACGCGTTGCTTCCAGCGTTCCGGCTGCAACAGTTCAATGGCTGACAACGGCGCACCGTTGGTCAGACGCAATGCGGTTTTGATCGAGACAGGATCAGCACTGAGCTGACGGTTGATCCACTGCACCGCCAGCGCTTCTTCCGGCACCGGCAGATGCCAGTAAAAACAGCGGCTGCGGATCGTTGCCAGTAACGCCGAAGGTTCGCGGCATCCGAGCAGGAAATAGGTGCCCGCCGGGGGTTCTTCCAGCGTTTTCAGCAAGGCGTTCGCTGCGGCTTCAGTCAGCAATTCCGTTTGCGGGATCCACACAACTTTCGAGCCGCCCTGTTGGGAATAATTGTAGAGCGTTTCGATGAGCTGACGCACCGGATCAATGCCCAGCGAGTTTTTGCCTTTTTCAGGTTGCAGGATATGCCAGTCAGGATGGTTGCCGGCAATCATCAGCTGACAGCTGTGGCATGAACCACAACTCTTTTCGCCATCCTTGTGCTGGCAGAGCAGCCAGCGGCTCAGACCATATACCAGCGCCTCATCCCCAATCCCCGCAGCGGCATGCATCAGCACCGCATGATGCCCGCGGCCTGTCAGATATTGCCCTGTCAGCTGGCGATAAGGGGCGCTGAGCCACGGATACCAGTTCATGAATGCTCCCGGGTTGCCTGCTCGTCAAACCAGTTTTTCAGTGTCTGTTCGATCGATGATTTCACTTCTTCAATAGTCTGCGAGGCATCGATGGTTTTAATGCGGCTGTCAGCGGCGGCAAGCTCCAGATAACGGGCGCGCGTACGTTCAAAGAAAGGCAAGGCTTCCTGCTCGATACGATCCAGTTCACCACGCGCACGGGCACGTTGCAGGCCGATGGCCGGAGGTAAATCCAGATACAACGTCAGATCAGGGCGGAAATCCCCCAGAACGGTATCGCGCAATGAGGTCATTAGTTTGGCATCAATCCCACGTCCGCCGCCCTGATAAGCTTGTGAGGAGAGATCGTGCCGGTCACCTACCACCCACGCGCCACGCGCCAGAGCGGGTAAAATCACCGTCTCAACCAGCTGGACACGGGCAGCGTAAAGCATCAGCACTTCGGCTTTGACCGTCGGTTTTTCGCCATCTACGCCACGCTTAAACAAATCGCGTAATTTCTCCGCCAGCGGCGTACCGCCCGGCTCACGGGTAAACACAATTTCTTCTACGCCGTGCTGGCGCAATGCATCCACCACCACGTTATGAGCAGTGGTTTTCCCCGCCCCTTCCAGGCCTTCAATCACAATGAAGTTACTTTTCATTCTTGTTCTTAAGAGCCTCTATATACACACGAACCGCCTTGTTGTGGTTCTCAAGGTTAGTGCTGAAAGTATGCCCGCCTTTGCCGTCAGCGACAAAATAAAGATACGGCGTTTTTGCGGGATGTGCCGCAGCCTGAAGTGAGGCTTCGCTCGGCATCGCAATCGGTGAAGGCGGCAGGCCGGTGATCACATAAGTATTGTAGGGGGTCGGCGTTTCTAAATCTTTCTTCGTGATATTACCGGTGTATTTATCACCCATACCATAAATAACGGTCGGGTCTGTTTGCAGACGCATGCCGATCCGCAGACGATTGATGAACACAGACGCCACTTCAGGACGCTCATCTTTCACGGCAGTTTCTTTTTCAATAATCGACGCCATAGTGACCATGTCTTCAGGCGTTTTATACGGCAGCGAATCAGCGCGGTCTTTCCAGATATCCGCAACGGTTTTTTCCATGCGCACATGGGCGCGTTTGAGCAGAGATAAATCCGTCATGCCTGCGGTGTAATGGTAAGTATCGGGATACAACCAGCCTTCGGCATTTTTGGTATCGGTCATGCCTAAGGCCGCGGCGATCTCTTCACCGCTTTTGCCGCTAAGTTCATGCCTGAGATACTCTGAAGTATCTAAAACCTTCATCCAGTCGCTGAGCTTAAAGCCCTCGACAAAACGAATGCTAAATTGAGCTTCTTTACCACTTTTCAGCAACTCCAGCATCTGGCGAACGGTCATGCCTTTTTCCAGACGGTAGGTACCGGCTTTAAACTCACTCAGTTCAGGCTCTAAACGTAATAACCATGGGAACCACGGATTGGGCTTCATCAGCTTCTTGTCGATGAGCAGCGTTTCCAGAACCACACGCCCGGTACCGGCAGGCAGGGTGAAGATCGTTTCACTGCTGACATTGATCGGGCGATCCGCAAACTGTTTCACTTTCTGGTAGGCAAACGTCGCCAGTCCTGCAAGGATCAGGACAATAACGGCGAAGATTTTGGTCTTTTTGTTTGTCATTGTTTATTCACTTTTTTAACAGTTCTGGAGCAAAAAATTGTACAAATCTCGGGATGAGTAATGCCACCCGCACGCCTGTGCCACGGGTAAAACCGGCATAAGGGCATTACAAATCAGCACCTCATCGGCATCAAACAATACGTCGGCAGGTTCACTGACAATGTGCAGCGTCCAGGGCGACGAGTTTTCAATGAGCCGGATAATGTGCTGACGCATAACGCCATCCACGCCCGACTGTGATAAATCCGGTGTAAATACCTGATTCCCCTTCCGCCAGAATAAATTAGCCGCACAGCATTCCACCAGGCAACCTGAGGTGTCAACCACCAGCGCCTCGTGGGCGTCCGTCTGGTCAAGATGCAGGCGGATCATCACCTGCTCAAGACGGTTGAGGTGTTTTATGCCCGCCAGCAGCGGATTTTTGCTCAACGTCACCGGGCTCAGGGCGAGTTTTACACCGGGCTGCCGTAACGCGTGATAATGTGCCGGATAAGCGGACACAGATACAATCCGGGTCGGTTCAGAGCATCCTGCCGAACTGTAGCCTCGTCCACCCTGCCCGCGTGTCACAACGGCTTTAACGACAGCCTCTTCCTGTTGCCCTGCGGCCTGAATCATTTCGCGTTCTAAAGCTGCCCAGTTCACGCCATCAATATGCAAAACAGACACCGCGCGCTGCATCCGCGCAATGTGCTCTGGAAGAAGCAGGATTTCACCGCGCAACACCCTGGCCGTAGTGAAGCAACCGTCGCCAAATTGCACAGACCGGTCTGCCGCTGGCAATGTTGTCGCCGCCGCACCGTTAATCCACATGGTTACTTCCTCCTGACTTCAGGGTTAGCGTTCTCCGACCGCTGAGACTGCGTGAGCAGGCCTCTGGCAGCAAGTGGAGCATTCTTACTTTATCGTACCGGCAGGCCGAAATGGCGGGAAGACTCCTTCCGTTGAGCTGCCGTTTGATTCCACTTTACCGCATAGCAGATGCTTTTATTCAGACAGCAAAAAGGCCCGATTAACGGGCCTTTCTCAATAATACACCGTCGCAATCACATCTTGCGGAATACCAGGGAACCGTTAGTTCCGCCGAATCCGAAGGAGTTGCAAAGTGAATATTGCATGTCTTTCACCTGACGCGCTTCGTGCGGTACAAAGTCCAGATCGCACCCTTCGTCTGGATTGTCCAGATTCAGGGTCGGTGGAACGGCCTGATCACGCAGCGCGAGTAAAGTGAAGATAGACTCCACCGCCCCCGCCGCACCTAACAGGTGGCCTGTCATAGACTTGGTTGAACTGACCAGCACTTTGTGAGAATCCGCACCAAAGACAGATTTAACCGCCTGCGCTTCGGCTTTGTCACCCGCAGGGGTAGAAGTCCCGTGCGCGTTGATATAGCCAATTTGCGACGCAGAAATGCCTGCATCACGCAAAGCGTTTTCCATCGCCAGCGCGGCACCTGCACCGTCTTCCGGTGGAGAGGTCATATGGTAAGCATCGCTGCTCATACCAAAGCCGACGATTTCAGCATAAATTTTTGCACCGCGTTTGCGGGCATGTTCGTACTCTTCCAGCACCATAATTCCGGCACCGTCACCGAGTACGAAACCATCACGATCTTTATCCCACGGGCGGCTTGCGGCCTGGGGATTATCGTTGCGCGTGGATAATGCGCGTGCTGCACCGAAACCACCGACACCCAGCGGGGTGCTGGCTTTTTCTGCGCCGCCTGCCAGCATCACGTCAGCATCGTTATAGGCGATGATACGTGCTGCATGACCAATATTATGCACACCAGAAGTACAGGCTGTAGCAATAGAAATACTCGGCCCACGCAACCCGAACATGATACTCAGATGACCGGCAATCATGTTAACGATGGTTGATGGAACGAAAAAAGGACTAATTTTGCGAGGTCCGCCGTTAACCAATGACGTATGGTTTTCTTCAATCAGACCAAGTCCGCCGATGCCAGAACCGATCGCCGCACCAATGCGTGTCGCGTTCTCAGCAGTCACTTCAAGCCCGGAGTCTTGCATCGCCTGAATACCGGCAGTAATACCATACTGAATAAAGGCGTCCATCTTGCGGGCATCTTTACGCGGGATGTAGTCTTCACAGTTAAAATCTTTTACTAAGCCAGCAAAACGCGTTGCATAGGCACTAGTATCAAAATGGTCGATCAGGCTGATGCCACTCTGACCGGCAAGGAGAGCGTTCCAAGTGGACTCTACAGTATTGCCGACAGGAGACAGCATGCCCAGTCCAGTCACTACAACTCGACGCTTAGACACGTGTGTCCTCCAGGGAGGGAAAAAAGTAGTAATACCGTGGGATATAAAAAACTTAGGCGGTCAAATGACCGCCTAACTATCTAAACTTAAAGCATGTACGCTTACTGTTGGCTAGCGTTGATAAAATCAATTGCTGCCTGAACAGTAGTGATTTTTTCAGCTTCTTCGTCAGGGATCTCGGTATCAAACTCTTCTTCCAGAGCCATAACCAGCTCAACGGTGTCGAGAGAATCAGCGCCAAGGTCGTCTACGAAAGATGCAGCATTCACTACTTCTTCCTGTTTAACACCCAGCTGTTCAACGATGATTTTCTTAACGCGTTCTTCGATAGTGCTCATACTCTTAAATTTCCTATCAAAACTCGCTTTCGCGATGGTTTTCGTAGTGTATAAAATGTTGAAAAAGATGCAACTAAATCCAGGCTGGTCAAACCACGAATTTGCTCTATTTTGCGGTTTTTACCGCAAAAAACGCAAATAATTTCGTAATTTTTAAATCATATACATGCCGCCATTGACATGTAATGTTTCACCCGTGATATAGCCGGCCTCGTCAGAGGCTAAAAAAGCAACGGCGCTGGCAATTTCTTTGGCATCGCCCAACCGGTTGGCTGGAACTGATGACAAAATGCCTGCGCGTTGATCATCTGTCAACGCCCTTGTCATATCCGTCTCAATAAAGCCGGGAGCGACGACGTTGACAGTAATGCCACGTGAAGCAACTTCACGTGCCAAAGACTTACTAAAACCAATCAAGCCAGCTTTAGCCGCCGCGTAGTTCGCCTGCCCTGCGTTACCCATGGTGCCAACAACGGAACCAATTGTAATAATCCGTCCACACCGTTTCTTCATCATAGCTCGCATGACAGCTTTTGAAAGCCGAAACACAGAAGTCAGATTCGTATCCAGGATATCCTGCCACTCATCATCCTTCATACGCATGAGAAGGTTATCACGGGTAATGCCGGCATTATTAACTAAAATATCAATTTCGCCAAATTCAGCTCGAATTGTCGCCAATACTTGCTCAATAGATGCAGAATCAACCACATTGAGCATAATACCTTTGCCATTTTCGCCTAAATATTCGCTGATCGCTTCAGCACCTTTCTCGCTGGTCGCTGTGCCGATCACTTTCGCGCCGCCTGCTACCAGTTTCTCTGCAATAGCGCGGCCAATACCACGACTGGCACCAGTAACAAGTGCAATTTTGCCTTCGAAGGTCATACTCATCCTCTTATTACTGCTCTAACGCCGCTGCCAGACTTGCCGTGTCATTCACAGCGGCCGCCGTCAGGGTGTCAACAATACGTTTTGTCAGACCGGTCAATACTTTACCCGGCCCCACTTCTAAAAGCTGCTCAACGCCCTGTGCTGCCATAAATTCGACAGACTCAGTCCAGCGCACCGGGCTGTACAACTGGCGTACCAGCGCACTGCGGATGGCTTCAGGAGACGTTTCAATTTTCACATCAACGTTGTTCACCACGGAATACTGCGGTGCGCTGAATGTGACATTTTCCAGTGCAACGGCAAGTTTATCCGCAGCAGGCTTCATCAGCGCACAATGCGATGGCACGCTGACAGGCAGAGGCAGAGCGCGTTTTGCACCCGCTTCTTTACAGGCCGCACCGGCACGTTCTACCGCTTCTTTATTACCCGCGATCACAACCTGACCTGGCGAGTTAAAGTTAACCGGAGAGACAACCTGCCCCTGAGCAGACTCTTCACAGGCTTTGGCAATCGCGTCGTTATCCAGACCGATAATAGCGTACATCGCGCCAGTACCTGCCGGAACCGCTTCCTGCATCAGTTTGCCGCGCAGTTCAACCAGTGAAATCGCCTGTTTGAAATCCAGCACACCGGCACAAACCAGAGCAGAATATTCGCCCAGACTATGACCCGCCATCAGAACAGGCTGAGTGCCGTTCTGCTGCTGCCATACACGCCAGATAGCGACGGAAGCGGCCAGCAACGCAGGCTGCGTCTGCCAGGTTTTATTCAGTTCTTCAGCAGGCCCCTGTTGCACCAGCTGCCATAAATCATATCCCAGCGCCGAAGAAGCTTCGGCAAATGTTTCTTCAACAACCGGATGTGCAGCGGCTAGATCAGCCAGCATACCGAGCGTCTGAGAACCCTGACCAGGGAAAACAACTGCAATTTTTGTCATTTTTATCATCCTGTTAAATCAAAAACGTACCAGCGCCGAGCCCCAGGTAAAGCCACCGCCAAATGCTTCGAGCAACACTAATTGCCCGCGCTGAATTCTGCCGTCACGCACTGCTTCGTCAAATGCTGCAGGCACAGAGGCCGCAGAGGTATTGCCATGACGATCGAGCGTAACCACGACTTTGTCCATTCCCATACCCAGCTTTTTCGCTGTCGCACTGATAATGCGCAGATTCGCCTGATGCGGAACCAGCCAGTCAAGTGCAGTACGGTCGAGATTATTTGCGGTCAGTGTTTCATCAACAATGTGCGCCAGTTCAGTCACAGCGACTTTGAAGACTTCATTACCCGCCATGGTGACATAAGCAGGTTTTTCCGGCTCAGTCTGGCTTGGGTAGGCCAGCGTCAGCAGGTTGCCGTAATGACCATCCGCATGCATATGCGTAGAAATGATGCCCTGCTCTTCTGAAGCGCCCAGCAATACTGCGCCCGCACCATCACCGAACAGAATAACCGTACCGCGATCTTCAGGATCGAGTTTACGCGACAACACATCAGAGCCGATCACCAGTGCATATTTCACAGCACCGTTTTTGATGTATTGATCGGCAACGCTCAGTGCGTAGGTAAAACCTGCACAAGCGGCGGCCAGATCGAACGCTGCAGAATCCTTGATGCCCAGCATGTTCTGCACCTGGCAGGCTGAACTCGGGAATGCATGTGAAGATGAGGTTGTTGCAACAATGATCAAACCCACGTCGCTTGCGCTGACGCCGGCCATTTCAAGTGCTTTTTCTGCTGCGTGCAGGCCCATTGTGGCCACAGTCTCATCCGGTGCAGCGATACGACGTTCACGAATACCTGTGCGGGTGACAATCCACTCGTCGGAGGTATCCACCATTTTTTCTAAGTCGGCATTAGTCCGAACTTGCACGGGCAAATAGCTCCCCGTACCGAGAATTTTTGTATACATGTACGATCAGTCACTCTTGGGTAATACAGCTTCAAGGCGCGCGGCAATCCGCTGAGGGACCTGCCGCTGCACCGCCTGCACAGCCTGTTCGATAGCAACAGCAAACGCACGCTGGTTTGCTCCACCGTGGCTTTTAATAACGATGCCCCGTAATCCTAACAAACATGCGCCATTATACTGGTCGGGGTTGAGGTGGCTAAAACGCTTTAGCAACTTCTTCTGGACTATCCGTCCCAACCATTTCAACCACCAGGCCTTCTTGCCACCCTCACCGGAGGATTTTAACAGTGACAAAAACATCCTTATTACACCTTCCATGGTCTTAAGCGTAACATTGCCCACGAAGCCGTCACACACCATCACATCTGTCTTACCGGTCAGAAGGTCATTGCCTTCAAGATAGCCGATATAGTTGATTAGTGCGGTATTTTTTAAAATAGCGGCGGCTTCGCGGATATTATCCAGCCCTTTGCTTTCCTCTTCACCGATATTGAGTAAGGCGACACGGGGGTTACTGATACCCACCACCTGCTCCGCCATTACTGCACCCATCACGGCAAACTGGACCAACATTGTGCTGTCGCACTCAACGTTCGCCCCCAAATCCAGCACCACAGTTTTACTGCGTTGCTGATTGGGCAGGACGCTCATCAGCGCCGGGCGTTCAATGCCATCCAGTGGCTTGACCACCATTTTGGCTAATCCCATCAGAGCGCCGGTATTCCCGGCACTGACACACGCTTGTGCATCACCGCTTTTGATCAGTTCCAACGCCACACGCATTGAGCTTCCTTTACTGGCACGTATAGCTTGCGACGCGCGCATGTCGCTGGCTATAACTGATTCAGCAGGAATTATCCGAATTCGTTCTGTTATAGAAGGATCGGCTTTGGCTAAGAAAGGTGTGATTGCGTCGGGATCGCCGACCAGAAGAAGATCTAATTCAGAATTAGAGATCAGTGCCTGCAATGAAGCAGGCACTGTGACGGAAGGACCGAAATCTCCGCCCATTACATCTAACGCGATGGTTAGACGAGTCAAGGTATCGCCTTGCCAGCACTTATCACGTGAATAAGTTGCAGGCAATTATCAGCCGATTACCTTGCGACCGCGGTAGAAACCGTCGGCAGTGATGTGGTGACGCAGGTGAGTTTCACCAGAAGTCTTGTCCACAGACAGAGTGGAAGTGGTCAGAGCGTCATGTGAACGACGCATGCCACGTTTAGAACGGGTTGGTTTATTCTGTTGTACGGCCATGGACCTTACTCCTTAAGTACTTTTCTTTAAACTCGCTAATACGGCAAATGGATTAGGTTTCTCCGCCTCTTCAGGCAGTTTGCCAAATACCATGTCCGCGTCGGACACTTCACAGTGTTCAGATTCATGTACCGGAACGACAGGCAGTGAAAGAATAATTTCGTCTTCAATCATTGCCAGCAAATCGACTTCGCCAAAATCATCGACTTCGATAGGCTCGTACGCTTCCGGTAATGCCTCAGCCTGTTCATCATTCTGGACAGGGCTAAAACAATATGTTGTGTGAACCTGATGCTCAAACGTCTTACCGCATCTCTGGCATTCCAGAGTCACAGCAACATCGGAGTGGCCGGTAATCACAGCCAGGCGCTGATTGTCGATATTAAACGACAATGAGGTTTGTATATCAGAATCCACACTGACCACTGATTGGGCAACACGCGTAACCTGATCTGCAGTATAGACACCTGTATAGTCTAAACGCTTCTGGGCAGTGCGGACCGCATCAAGGGTCAGGGGTAATTTTACTTTTTGCATAGGGCGCGCATATTAACTTTGTAACGACAGAGAGTCAAAGAAAAAGGCCTCAAAACCGCACCTTTCACCAATATTCGCTTCCGCAGCGGACGACAGTTTAAAATGTGTGATTCAATAACGCTACGCTTTGTGAAAAAAAATTATGATTATGTCTGCACCAGATTTACTTTTAGCCTCGACCTCGGCCTACCGGAAAGCCTTGCTGGAGAAAACCGGGCTGAAATTTACCTGCGCTTCACCCGATATTGATGAAACCCCTTTTCCCGATGAAAATCCGGCAGAACTGGTGCAGCGGCTGGCGCAATCCAAAGCCGACACGCTCGCTACTGCTTATCCGCATCATCTGATCATTGGCTCCGATCAGGTTTGCTTTATCGATGGAAAAATCACCGGAAAGCCGCACACTTTCGATAATGCATTCCGTCAGTTGCGGGCAGCCAGCGGAAAAATGGTTACGTTCTATACCGGCCTGAGTCTCTATAACAGCGATGCAAAAACAGCGCAGACGTTATGCGAAACGTTTGACGTCACCTTCCGGCCATTGACCGATGAAGAAATTACCGGATATTTACATCGCGAAGAGCCGTACGACTGCGCGGGTAGCTTTAAATGCGAAGGTTTGGGGATTACGCTTTTCGACAGTCTGACGGGGCGCGACCCAAACACGCTAATCGGGCTGCCACTTATTGCCCTGCTCTCCTTACTGCGCGAACACGGCATCAATCCATTGCTTGAAAGCCGTTAATTGAGAGGCATAAAAAAGGCGCAACCAGTGCGCCTCTTTATAAGCTGATCTTTTTAACGAGCGTTTGCTTTGCCGCGTAAAATTTTCAGGCAGTTACGCAGTTTGGCATCCATAGGAGCCTCAATGCGCATGGTTTCACCGCTAGCCGGATGTTCAAAACGTAGCGCAGCCGCATGCAGGAAAAGACGGTTCAGACCCGTTCCTGACAGTTTCGCATCGAAATCACGCTCACCATAACGATCATCAAAAGCAATCGGGTGACCAGCGTGCAACGCATGCACACGGATCTGGTGCGTTCTGCCTGTCACCGGGCTGGCTTTCACCAGCGTTGCAAATTCATAACGCTCTTCAATTTTGAAACGTGTTTCAGAAGGTTTTCCTTCCGCATTCACCCTGACAACACGCTCACCGCTTTGCAGGATATTTTTCAGCAGCGGAGCCTGCACCACTTTGCAATGCGAAGGCCATTCACCGCGCACCAGCGCCAGGTAATCCTTCTGCATACTTTTAACGCGCAATTGCTCATGCAGTGATCGCAGGGCGGAGCGCTTCTTGGCGACCAGCAAAACGCCGGAAGTATCACGGTCAAGACGGTGAACCAGTTCAAGGAAGCGCGCTTCCGGACGCAGGGCTCGCAGACCTTCGATCACGCCAAAGCTCAGACCGCTGCCACCATGTACGGCAGTACCGGAAGGTTTGTTCAGGATCAGTAAATGGTCGTCTTCATATAAGATGCAATCTGCTAAAGCCGCGACTTTATCCAGCTTCGCAGAAACCGGCGCTTCATCACGCTCTGCCACGCGAACCGGCGGGACACGCACTTCATCACCGGCAAGTAATTTGTATTCAGGCTTAATTCTTTTCTTATTAACCCGCACCTCACCTTTACGCACAATGCGATAGATCATGCTCTTCGGCACGCCCTTAAGGATTTTAAGTAAGAAGTTGTCGATGCGCTGACCGGCTTCGTCTTCGGAGATGGGGATTAATTGTACAGTTGGATTCTCAGTTTTCATGGCTCGCGATTCTAAATATCCGGCACGGTTCGCGCCACTGATTTTTATGTGCTTAACTCTTACTTTACCAGTAACTGCTGAGGAAAACCCTTCTATACCCCTTGTTTTTACAGAAAGCGAAAGTTCAGACAATGCGGCACATCTCTCATTGAGGTAAATATCTTACCCGCATGGGAAAAGTCACCTTGCTATCACAGTGCCTGCAATGGAATAATGAAACTACTTTCGGCGTTGTTTCTCTTAAGTTAGGGAAAACGCAGGAATTATAGATTTGCCTGATTGCGCAAAAACGCAGCAATGGCGTAAGACGTAATGTGAAATCAAGCAATTAGCGGGCTGCGGGTTGCAGCTTGGCCGGCATACGGAATGAGATCTGTTAACCTAAATTCAGAAGCTATTCCCCTAATAAAAGTGCTGCTTTCATAACGCTGGTGTCTTTAATACAGCAAAAGCAGACTTACCGAAATAATGCGCCCCTATGCAAGCGACAACCGTGAGGTTGACGATTTGCGAGAAGACTCGGGGCCAACGGTTTACCCGGTCATGAGGTCATTTTGCCCGCAGCTCTGTCAATAATGGAATAATAATGAGTAAGTTACGATGAAAAGAATGTTGATTAACGCGACTCAGCAAGAAGAGTTGCGCGTTGCCCTTGTAGATGGACAGCGGCTGTATGATTTGGATATTGAAAGTCCGGGCCATGAGCAGAAAAAAGCGAACATTTACAAAGGTAAAATCACCCGCATTGAACCTAGTCTGGAAGCGGCATTCGTAGATTACGGCGCAGAACGACACGGTTTCCTCCCCCTGAAAGAAATTTCCCGTGAATATTTCCCTAGCAACTATTCTTCCCACGGCCGCCCAAACATCAAAGATGTGTTGCGCGAAGGTCAGGAAGTTATTGTTCAGGTCGATAAAGAAGAACGTGGAAATAAAGGCGCAGCACTGACGACGTTTATCAGTCTGGCCGGTAGCTATCTAGTTCTGATGCCTAATAATCCACGCGCTGGGGGAATTTCCCGCCGGATTGAAGGTGATGACCGTACTGAACTGAAAGAAGCGCTGTCTTCTCTGCAACTGCCTGATGGCATGGGTCTTATTGTGCGTACTGCCGGTGTCGGCAAATCCGCAGAAGCCCTGCAATGGGACCTGACTTTCCGTCTCAAGCATTGGGATGCTATCAAGAAAGCTGCTGAAGGCCGCCCTGCCCCATTCCTGATCCATCAGGAAAGTAACGTTATCGTTCGTGCATTCCGTGACTATCTGCGTCCGGATATCGGCGAAATCCTTATCGATAACCCGAAAATCCTCGACCTGGCAAAAGAGCATATCGCCGCTCTGGGCCGTCCTGATTTCAGCAGCAAAATTAAACCGTACGTCGGTGAAATTCCGCTGTTCAGTCACTACCAGATCGAATCGCAAATCGAATCCGCTTTCCAGCGTGAAGTCCGTCTGCCTTCCGGCGGCTCGATTGTTATCGACAGCACTGAAGCGTTGACCGCTATCGACATCAACTCCGCGCGTGCAACCCGCGGTGGCGATATCGAAGAAACTGCATTCAACACTAACCTTGAAGCGGCTGACGAAATTGCCCGCCAGTTACGCCTGCGTGACCTGGGTGGCCTGATCGTTATCGACTTCATCGATATGACGCCAGTTCGCCATCAGCGCGAAGTGGAAAACCGTCTGCGTGACGCCGTTCGTCAGGACCGCGCCCGCATCCAGATTGGTCGTATTTCCCGTTTCGGCTTACTGGAAATGTCCCGTCAGCGTCTGAGCCCTTCACTGGGTGAATCAACGCACCATATTTGCCCGCGTTGTGCAGGTACCGGTACCGTCCGTGACAACGAATCTCTGTCACTGTCGATTCTGCGTCTGATTGAAGAAGAAGCGCTGAAAGAAAACACCAAAGAAGTGCATGCCATCGTTCCGGTGCCAATCGCTTCTTACCTGCTGAACGAAAAACGTGAATCGGTGAATGCCATCGAAAAACGTCAGGGTGGCGTGCGTGCAGTGATCGTACCTAACGATCAGATGCAAACTCCGCACTACCACGTTCTGCGTGTACGTAAAGGTGAAGAAATCTCTGCACTGAGCTACTTGCTGCCTCAGATCCACGAAGCAGAAATGCTGCAACCTTCTGAAGAGTTGCCGGCTGAACGTCGTCGTCCTGAGCAACCGGCACTGGCTGCATTCGCGCTGCAAAGCGAAGCACCTCCTTCCAGCTTCGAGCAGGATGCTGTGCCTGAAGAACCTGTCAAAACCAGAACAGCCACAGTGAATGCTCCGGCAGCGCCTGTTGTTGAAAAATCCGGTTTTGTCAGCCGTCTGCTGAGCGGGTTGAAGAGCTTGTTCGCACCGGAGCCACAACAGGAAGTTAAACCTGTTGAAGCACCAAAAGAGACTACGGAAGCAACTGAAACCGAAAACCGTCGTAATAACGAACGCCGTAACCAGCGTCGTCAGGGCGGACGCCGTGAGCGTAACGGTGAACGTGGCGAGCGCAATGACCGCGGTAATCGTGGTGAGCGGGGCGAAGGTCGTGATAACAATCGTGATAATCGTGGCGAAGGCCGTGATAACCGCGAAAATAATCGCGAACAACGTGATGATCAGCGTCGTGGCCGTCGTAATCAGGAACCGGTTGTTACTGAAACCCGTAACGAAGAAGTTGAAACTGCTGCTCGCGAAGAACAGCAGCAACAACCTCGTCGTGAGCGTTCGCGTCGCCGTTCTGAAGACAAACGTAAACCACAAACTGAAGAGAAAATTCAGGATGCGGTTGCTGTTGAGCAAGTTGTTGTTGCACCGGTTGTTACTGATGAAACTGAACAGGAAGACCGTCAGCCAGCACAGCGCCGTCAGCGTCGCCAGCTGAATCAGAAAATCCGCTTCGAATCTGAAGAAGTTGATCATGAAGAAGAAGCTGCGGCTCAGTTGCTGATCACCGGCACTCGTCCGGCAGCACCAGCGCCAGCCGTGGTTGCGCAAGAATCTTCTGATGCCGAACCAGCAAACACAGCGGACAACGAAGACAATCAGAATGACAACGCCCGTGAAAATGGAATGCCGCGTCGTTCACGTCGTTCTCCGCGTCACTTGCGTGTCAGCGGTCAGCGTCGTCGTCGTTACCGTGACGAGCGTTACCCGACTCAGTCGCCAATGCCAATGGCAGGTGCATTCGTTTCTCCGGAAATGGCGTCTGGCAAAGTTTGGATCACCTATCCGGTGGCCCACTCTTCTGAATATCAGTCTTCTGAATATCAGTCCCATGAGCAGCAGAACACTGAAGCAGAAGCACCTGAAGTACTGACTCAGCAAGTTGAGATTGCCCAGGCAAATACGCCGGTCATTTCTGAAGCTGCAGAGGTTGCACCTCAGCCAGTTGCTCAGTCAGAAACAGTAGTTGAAGCTGCTCAGCAAGAAGCAGCTGCACCTGCAGAAGCGGCACAGCCTGTTGCTGACGAACCTGTATTGGTTGAGCCTGCAACAGCTGAACCTGTTGAAGAAACGCCTGTTGTCGAAGTGGCACCTGAAGCGCACGAGCCAGCCGTCGTTGAACCGACAGTCGTGCTTGCTGAACCTGAACTTCAGGCACCTGCGCCAGTCGCAGAACCTGAAGTAAAAGTGGAAGAGAAAGCAGAAACGGTTGCGGAAGTAAAACCTGCCGTGGAGGCTGCCCCCGTTGCGCACGCTCCGGCAGTGACTGAAGCTGCGGTTGTTGCACCTCGCTTCAAGCATTTCGCGACGGCGCCTATGACGAAAGCACCAGCACCTAGCTATGTGCCTGAACCCGCGCGTCAAAGTGACTGGGTTCGCCCTGAGTTCAACTTTGATGGCAAAGGTTCTGCCGGTGGCCATGCTGCAGTAACGACTGCCACGGCTCCTGCCACTAAGCCGGAAATGCCAGCAGAGTAATTCCGTTGAGCTGACAGTGTCACAAAACTAAAAACCCGCCTCGGCGGGTTTTTTTATTGGCGAGTTAGCTGCCCCATGAAAATCAGGCCAGACTTTTCAGACGACGGATCGTCAGTTCCTCAAGTTTCCCTTCCAGGCTTCTGGCGAAATGCTGAAAATGCTCGGTCTTGTTGTGCTGGTTCAACGCATCTTCTGATGCCCAGCGCTCATAGAAAACAAAAGTGCCGTCGTTATCCAGATCCTGATGCAGCTCATATTGCAGGCAACCCACTTCCTGCCGACTTGGCTCAATTACGTCAAGCAATGCTTCTGTCACTTTTGCCCTGAATTCTTTTTTCGCGACAATTGTGGCAACAACTCTGATTTCCATAATGATTCTCCCGTTATTTTGTCGTGCTTCAGGCACACACCATGAAGCACGGTGACTAAAATCTCCCTCCACTATGAACCTTTCGATACATTGATTTCAATACGAACTTTATTTAACAGATGCAACACAACGGTTTTACGCTTATTCTTGTTCCCCGCCGTTAATGCTCCCATTACCGCACCTGATCCCAACATCTTGTCTCTCAATGCCGGAGTTTTGCCTGATGACCACAACACCGCAAGTTTTGAAAATCCGCCGCCCAGATGACTGGCATATTCACCTTCGTGATGACGAAATGCTCAGCACGGTGTTACCTTTCACCAGTGAAGTCTTTGGTCGCGCGATTGTCATGCCAAACCTGACGCCACCTGTAACGACTGTCGCTGCGGCAATCGCCTATCGTGAACGTATTATGGCCGCGCTGCCTTCCGGGCATAAATTCACCCCGCTGATGACCTGCTATCTGACCGATTCTCTGGATCCGGAAGAAATTGCCCGCGGGTTCGAGCAAGGTGTTTTCACTGCGGCAAAACTGTATCCGGCCAATGCGACCACCAACTCCCAGCATGGGGTTACGGATGTCGAAACGATTTATCCTGTGCTCGAGCGTATGCAAAAAATCGGCATGCCTTTGCTTATCCACGGCGAAGTCACTCACAGCCATGTTGATATTTTTGATCGGGAAGCTCGTTTCATCGATGAAGTGATGGATCCGGTTCGCCGTCAGTTCCCTGAGCTGAAAATTGTCTTCGAGCACATCACAACCAAAGAAGCGGCTCAGTATGTTCTTTCCGGTAATCAATATCTGGGCGCAACCATTACGCCACAGCATCTGATGTTTAACCGCAACCATATGCTGGTAGGCGGAGTTCGTCCGCATCTGTTCTGTCTGCCGATTCTTAAACGCAACGTTCATCAGGAAGCACTGCGTGAAGTCATCGCCAGCGGTGCTGACCGTTTCTTCCTGGGTACCGATTCCGCCCCGCACACCAAAGGCCGTAAAGAATCAAGCTGTGGCTGTGCCGGTTGCTTTAACGCACCACTCGCGATATCAGCTTATGCAACCGTCTTCGAAGAGATGAATGCACTGCAGCATCTCGAGGCATTCTGCTCCCTTAATGGTCCGCGTTTCTATGGTTTGCCGCTCAATGAAGATTTCATCGAACTGACGCACACGTCGGTGACGCAGCCGGAAGAAATTGCTTTGGGTAACGAATCTGTTGTTCCATTCCTCGCGGGACAAACCCTGAACTGGAAAGTGACATCGTACTAAATACGATTTCTCAGCACGGTAGCTTGCGCTGATCATGATTTGACTGTATAAATATACAGTCAAATCTATTCAGGAGGTCCTATGCGTGTTGAAGTCACAATCGATAAAACCAAGCCTCTGCCTGTTGGCGCGCTGGACGCGTTATCGGGTGAATTGAGTAAGAGAATTAACAAACAGTTTACTGATCGCGAAAATAAAGTTCAGGTCCGTTATGCGGGAGCAAATAGCCTGTCCGTATTGGGCGGAGCTAAAACTGATCGCGATCTGATCGAAGAAATTTTGCAGGAAACCTGGGAAAGTGCCGACGACTGGTTTTCAAATCAGAACGATGAGTAACACTATGAAATTTCTGCAAACCTATTCATTTTCTCTGCCCTATTTATAATAATCAGGTTTATTAAAACCACGCCGTAAGGCTATTTCTGTATTTCACCGGGCGTCGCAGTCCGGTTTTTTATTCCATTGGAATGCATAAATCACACTTCCCCCAAAAACAATTTTGGTTAATCTTCGGACTATTCTGCTGAATTATTAATCGCCACAAATTATTTACAATTTAATACTCTCAAATCTCACCATAAATCGATTTAACTGTTTATACTGAACAAGCTCACCTGATAATGAGCCGCATTGATCCTCAGATAGTCACTCACGTTAGTCACTACAATATAAGGGGTCTATATGGACAGAAATGATGAAGTTATTCAGACACACCCGCTTGTTGGTTGGGATATCAGTACCGTCGACTCTTATGACGCCATGATGATACGTCTTCATTACCTGTCTTCAAAAGACCAGACACCCGAGGATGCTCAGGTAGACAGAACTTTGTGGTTAACTACCGACGTTGCCCGACAACTGATCAACATTCTCGAAGCCGGCATTGAAAAGATAGAATCTAACGAGTACGAATACAGTGATCACCGAAAACATTGATTTTAATCTGCCAGCCTGAGGCACCAGCGATTTCATCCTGGTGCCTTTTTCTTTGCCCCTGACCTGCTTGCCTTCACCGTCGTAAACTCTCTATCATGCCTGTAACCTGTTTGTTAAAAACTCACCTCAGGAATTTTTAAATATGGATTACGATCTCATCATCGTCGGCAGCGGTTCCGTCGGTTCTGCGGCGGGCTACTACGCCACACGTGCCGGATTGAAGGTACTGATGATAGACAGTTCAATGCCGCCCCATCAGGCAGGCAGCCATCACGGTGAAACCCGCCTGATCCGCCATGCTTATGGTGAAGGCGCGCGCTATGTACCTATGCTGCTCAGGGCACAAACGCTGTGGAATGAACTGGCAGAACTGAGCGGCGATAAGATTTTTCATCGCAGCGGCGTGCTCAACATCGGTCCCGAAAATTCTGAATTCATCGGCAATGTAAAACACAGCGCACAAACCTATCACCTGAACACACAGAACCTGAGCGCCGCCGAGATCCGCGATAAATGGCCTTTATTCACGTTACCTGACGGTTACTCAGGCGTGTTTGAGCCTGACTCCGGTTATCTTCAATGTGAAATGGCCGTCACCGCTTATATCCGTCTGGCACGAGAAGCCGGATGCGCGCAGTTGTTTAATTGCCCGGTTGAAAGTATTCAATGGCATGAGAACAGCGTTGAGGTGACTACGGCGGATGGCGTCTACAGTGCGGCAAAAATGCTGATATCTGCGGGAACCTGGGTCACCAAAATTCTGCCTGAATTGCCGGTTAAACCTCTGCGTAAAGTTTTCGCCTGGTTCCATGCAGATGGCCGTTATAGTGAGGAAAACCACTTCCCTGCGTTTACTCTTGAGACACAGCAAGGCGATCAGTACTACGGTTTCCCCTCTGTCAAAGATGCCCTGAAACTAGGAAAACACAACGGGGGCCAGTGGATCACAGAACCGGAGGAACGGTCACCTTTCGGCAAAATCAGTCAGGATGGTACCGAGTCCTTCAATTTTTTCCGACATTTCCTGCCAGGAGTTGGGGTCAGTCTGCGCGGTGCATCATGCACTTACGATATGACTGCGGATGAAGACTTCATTATAGATACACTGCCTGACCAGAAAAACACGCTGGTTATTTCAGGGTTAAGCGGACACGGGTTCAAATTTTCCAGCGTATTAGGTGAAATAGTTACTCACTTCGCTAACAATCATCCTATTCCTTTTGATCTTAAACCCTTTTCTCTCTCAAGATTCAGTTAATGTATAAATGTTTCAACCATCGTTGATATTTAACGATGGTTGTCATTGTATTTCTGTAAGGATTATTTCTAATTTCGCTTTGAACGAGATCAATAGTCTGGTATTTCCGAATTGACAGCATTATAGAAAAAAAACTATGCTAGCCGCAGAAATCACAGGAGTGGTTTCCATCGCGTAATGACACGCATGACAAGGACGTGACATGAAAATCTCAATTATTGAACCCTGTGGCTTTACCCGATTAGGAATTTTCTCTTATCTGGCTGAGAATAATAATCTCCAGATTATTGATGCAGTGAATGTTTCACAGGCGTTAGAATCAATCCCTGGATTTCAGCCAGACATTATCTTAGTTAACATGACGAAGTATTGTCACAACTCCGAATTGTCTCAGGAATTAAAAAACTTCTTCGAGTATCGACACGGCGCAAGTATATACTGCTATATCGATGCGAATTATCCTGATTGTGATACTCCGATTCCGATTACCCGCGAAGTATTTATTCTCAACAAACAGTCACTGACGTCATTATTACGAGACATAGCGTTAGACCCGCAAATGTTTATGCCAGTCAATAATTTCAAGATCCCCAGAACCTTGTTCAGCGATCAGGAGATTCTGGTGATGAGTTACTGGATGTCGGAAATGCCTAACTACCGCATCGCCAGAAAATTGAATATCAGCAGCCGTACGGTGTATGTCCATAAGCGTCATCTGGCGCAAAAAATAAAAGTGCGTAACCGTCTGGAGTTCTGCTTCGTTTATAATCTCATCAAGTATATGTTC
Organism: Rahnella sp. JUb53; assembly: GCF_004346065.1. Classification (NCBI taxonomy): domain Bacteria; kingdom Pseudomonadati; phylum Pseudomonadota; class Gammaproteobacteria; order Enterobacterales; family Yersiniaceae; genus Rahnella; species Rahnella sp. JUb53. The sequence goes on along the minus strand of NZ_SLYT01000001.1, from coordinate 144,811 downwards.
TGGCCGATCGATGATATTTCCGCAACACCCGTCAGTCGTCAGATTAAAGATGACCTTCAGCAGATTTACAAAATCTACAGTTAAGTCAACAAAGCTAATTAATATCCTGTTCAGTCAGGGTATTAAGGGCTTTGTCATCACTATTTCTCCGCTTCAAACCTTCCACTTTATCCGTCGTGCTTTTAACTCCATGCCACAGGCAGGTTGCACTCCCCCCGCGGAGGGATACAATAAACTCAACGTTAGCAGACTAATTTTGAGCGGCCTCACAATATGATTGAACACACATCTGACGATGCAACTCCGGCGGTGATCACTGAAACGCTGCTGTCGGTTATCCGGCTGATGCGTAAACAAGTAGACGCCGCCATGTCCGCTCAGGGACTTTCTCTGGCACGCGAAAAACTGCTGACAGCAATTGCCCAGGAAGGGACCTGCCGTCCGGCTGAGCTGGCCAACGTGCTTCAGCAATCTCCCCGAACGATCACAGATGCGATAGATGCGATGGACAGAGATGGTTTACTGGTACGTCGTCGCCATCCTACTGACCGCCGTTCGCAATTGCTTGAGCTGACAGAAGCCGGCAAACAGGCACTGGCGCAGGTAAAAAAACCCAAGCAGGAAGCCATCGACAGATTGTTTGACGGGCTTGATCTAGCCGCCCGTCAGCAATTACTGATATCGCTTCAAAGCATCGAAATTCTCGCTCAGCGAATAGAAGAGCAAAACTGAAATTAGCGTTTCAGCGTTCCGTCGCCCAACAGGACGGCAATTTTGTGACCAGCAGCGGTCGGCTCCAGTGCAATTTTCAGCACAATGGTCAGCGGTACTGACAGCAGCATTCCCACCGGCCCCATCAGCCATCCCCAAAAAATCAACGATACAAACACCACCAGCGTTGAAAGCCCAAGCCCGCGGCCAAGAATTTTCGGATCAATAATGCTGCCAAACAGCAGATTGATCAGGATATATCCGCCGGTCAGAATCAGTCCTTCACTGAAGCCATTGAATAAAAATGCCTGAATGATGGGAGGAATTGCCGCGATAAAAGAACCAATATTGGGGATATAGTTGAGCGCAAAAGCCAGCATCCCCCAGAGAAACGCAAACCTGATCCCCATAACGGCCAGCAACGCCCACACCGCCAGCCCGGTCACCACGCTGATCAGCGTTTTGATCACCAGATAACGGGTTACGCTGTCGAGCGCACGCTGAACATTCGCCATGCCCTTACCCGGATCTTCGGACAACTGCTGCACCTTATAAGGCAGTTGCGGAACTTCGAGCAGCATAAAGGCGACGGTCATAAGCAGTAAAAATAAACCCGCCATGGCATTAGACAGATAGCTGATAAGCTTGCTGACCAGATTGAGCATGAAGGCCGGATCAATATAGCCGGCCAGTTGTTCAGGTGTTAATGAAAATTCTGACCAGTGGAACCAGGTATCAATTTCGATCAGCTTTGCTGCAATCAGCCCGCGATACTGCGGCAATGTGCGGGCAAACTCATTCAGGGTCATCAGCAACTTGGTGGTCAGAAACACCATCAGGCATACCGTCAGGGTCGCAACCAGTAATACCGCGAGTGCCCGGGGCACCCGCCATTTTCCCAGTAAGACAATCAGCGGATTGAGCACGAAAGCCAGAAACAGCGCCAGAATGAATGGCACAATGATATCTGCTGCCGATTTAATGCCCGCAAATATCACCACCAGCATCGCCATCATCACGACGATCCTCAGCCCCTGAGTTGTCACCATTGTCTTTCGCAAATTTCTTTCCCTCATGCCTTTAGCGGGATTTCGTCCACTCACGTAAACGCTGAATATGAACATACAGCGCCGGGATAAACAGGATCCCCACCGTCGTGGACAGCAACATACCGCTAAACACTGTGACACCGATAATATGACGGCTCATGGCTCCCGCTCCTGACGCCATTACCAGAGGTAACACGCCGAGAATGAAGGAAATGGCCGTCATCATAACAGCACGAAAACGCTGTTTCGCCCCTTCCTGCGCTGCTTCGCGGACGGATGCCCCTTCTTCCCTGCGTGCTTTGGAGAACTCGACGATCAATATAGCGTTTTTCGCGGCCAACCCGATGAGCAACACCATGCCAATTTGAGCATAGACATCGTTACTTAATCCCGCTAAATGCAGGCCGCCGATAGCGCCAAATACCGCAAAAATCACCGAAATCATGACCACCAGCGGAATGCTCCAGCTCTCGTATTGCGCCACCAGGAACAGATAGGCAAACAGAAGTGCCGCGGCATAGATAAGGATTGCCTGCCCTCCGGCCTGAATTTCCTGCAACGACATTCCGCTCCATTCATAGCCATATCCTGCCGGTAACTTTTCAGTGAGGATATTTTCCATCTGCGCCATCGCCTCACCGGAACTGACGCCCGGCGCCGCCGCCCCGCTCACCGCCAGCGACGAGAACTGGTTATATTGCGTAATAAAAGGCGCGCCCAGTGACGGTGTCAGCTCCACCATTTTCCCAAGGCTTACCAGTGAACCGTTATCACTGCGCACAGTGAGTGTCGAAATCTGGTCCGCACGCTGGCGATCTTCCATTTCATTTTGCATCTGCACGTTAAACAAACGGTTATTCTTGATGAAATCGCTGACATTCACGCCGCCCAGAGACGTCTGTAATGTCGAGAAAATCCTGCCAACGGGCACCTGCATCATGGCGGCACGGTCGCGATCCACACTTAAAGCAATTTCCGGTACGGAGGCGCTGAAGGTAGTGAAGACACGGCTCAGCTGCGGATTTTGATTAGCACTCTGGATTATCGTTCGCCCAATCTCTGCCAGTTCCTGCGGGGATTGTCCCTGCAAGGCCTGAAGGCGTAAATCCAGTCCGGAAGCGGTTCCCAGCCCGGAAATCGCCGGCGGATTTATCGCCATGATCATCGCGGAAGGAATGCCCGCCATTGCCGGTTGCAGACGACCGATCACCTGATCCACTGCGCTGCGCTCACCCCAGGGTTTGAGCAATACTATGCCGAATGCAGTATTGGGCGCACTGCCCCCGCTCATCAGGCTAAAGCCGCTGATGGCGATCACATCTTCCACCGCAGGATCCTTCTCCAGAAGAGCCTGCATCTGATCCAGCACGGCGTCAGTCCGGTTCAGGGATGCACCATCTGGCAACTGCACATTCACGAAGAAGTAGCCCTGATCTTCATCCGGCAGAAAAGATTTTGGCAGGCTGTTGTAGCCCCACACGCAGGCACCGGTTATGACCAGTACCGTCGCCACGCTGGTCAGGGCATGTTTACTCAGACGCGCAGCGGTTTTGACATACCTGTCACGCACCTTGTCCAGCCCCTGATTAAAGAGGTGGAAAATGCGGGCGGGTTTCTCAGGGCGCGGTTTGAGCAACGTCGCGCAAAGTGCCGGCGTCAGCGTCAGCGCATTGATACTGGAAAGCACCACCGCAGCAGACAATGTAACGGCAAACTGACGATACAGGGCGCCGGTAATGCCAGGCAAAACCGCAATCGGGACAAATACCGCCAGCAGAACCACGGTCGTCGCAATTACCGGGCCCGCAATTTGCTTCAGGGCTTTGCGGGTGGCGGCAACGCGTCCGAGAGACGGGTCTTCCATCATCAGACGCTCGACGTTTTCTACCACCACAATGGCATCATCGACCACCACCGTCAGGGCCAGAATAATGGCGAACAAACTCAGCGTATTGGCGGAATAGCCAAAGGCGTACAGCACAGCAAATGTGCCAAGCAACGAAACCGGAATGGTCAGCGCGACGATGAATGTCGCTCGCAAGCTTTGCAGGAACAAATACACAATTGTCAGAACAACGATAAAGGTCAGCACCAGTGAAACAGCGATTTCATCCAGCGTAGCGCTGACAAAACGGGTTGAGTCGAATTTAATTTCATAGGTTAGGTCGTGAGGAAAATTGCGCGCCTGACGCGTCATCTCTTCACGCACCGCATTGGCCACATTCAGCGCATTCGCTCCCGGCGCGGGATATACAGACAGGAACGCAGATGGCGTCTGATTCAGTGTGGCATTGACCTGATAATCCTGCGCGCCCAGTTCAATTCGCGCGACGTCCCGCAGACGAACCGTTCCGCCATTGGCATTCTTGCGCACAATGATATTGCCGAACTCTTCCGGCGAACTCAGCCGTCCGGCACCGCTAATGGTCAGGGTTTGCTGCTGCATCGATGGACTGGGTGACGCGCCAATCTGTCCGGCAGCGGCCTGTACGTTTTGCTCGCGGATAGCCGTGCTGATTTCAATACTGCTGACATCCAGCGCTTCCATTTTGTTCGGATCCAGCCAGATCCGCATACTGTAATCACGCGAACCGAAAACCCGGACATCACCTACGCCATCAATACGCGCCAGCGCATCGCGTAACTGAATGCTGGCAAAGTTACTGATAAATAATTTGTCGTGCGTATTCTTAGGTGAAAGCAGGCTGATCCCCATCAGAATATTAGACGCCTGTTTACGTACCGATACACCCGTACTTAGCACTTCCGGCGGAAGGCGCGAGCTGACCTGAGAAATACGGTTCTGGACTTCCACGGCCGCGGTGTCCGGATCGGTTCCACTGGCAAAGGTAATGGTCAGGGTGTAACTGCCGTTATTGCCGCTGTTCGACGACATATACAACATATTACTGACGCCATTGACCTGCGCTTCAATCGGCGCAGCGACGGATTCCGCCACATCGCGCGCGCTGGCACCGGGATAGGTGGCGCTGACCGAAACCACCGGTGGCGTAATATCAGGATACTGCTCAACCGGGATTACCTTCAGTGCAACGGCACCCATCAGCGCCGTCACCAGCGCGATCACCACCGCAAAACGGGGTCTTTTGATAAATTGCTGAAGCATCGTTGTTCCTTAACCTTTCTTAGCAGCGGCGGCTGAGACGTCAGAAGCGTCCCGTACACTGACCTTCATGCCTGGCTGAACCTGTTGCAGGCCTTCCGTCACGACACTTTCGCCGCCCTGCAATCCTTCCGCCACGAAATAGCCGTGAGAAGTTTGTGCGCCAAGCCGGACAGGACGCGCCTCGATGCGCTGTTCAGCATTCACCAGCAGAACAAAATATCCTGTCGCATTTTGCTGCAGAGCCTGCGCCGGCAATACCGGCAGCTGATCCCCTGTGTGCGGCTGGGCGGTGACATTGACTGTTCCGCCCGGCAATAAACGATGCTCAGGATTGGCGACCGTCAGCCTGACTGGCAACGTTCCTGTCTGTGCTTCGATGCGGTTACCCAGTGACTCAAACACCGGCGTTTTCATATAGGGTGAGCCATCCGATAAGCGCAGGGACAAAGCCATATGGGTATCAGAAAATGCCTGCCCGAGGTCACCGCTGGTATGCGTCGCGCTAAGAACATCCCGCTCGTTGACCGAAATCACCACGCGGACGGGATCAAGTTGCACAATTTCCGTCATTACACCGCTGGCCGGACTGACCAGGCTGCCGGTATGAAAATGACTCACGCCGATGCGCCCCGAAATGGGCGCGGTGATACGGGTGTAACTGAGCTGAAGTTCCTGCGTTTTCAATGCAGCCTGAGCTTGCGCCACGGCAGCGCGGGCGGTATCACGTGCGGCGAGCGCCGTATCGACATCGGACTGACTCACCGTACGCGCATCTCCCAGACGCTGAATACGGTTCAGATGTGTCTGGGCGTGGCGCGCGGTGGCATTCGCACTGTCCAGCTGGGCCTTTGCCTGAGCAACCGCGGCCTGATGCAGGGCCGGTTCGATTTCATACAGCAGATCCCCGGCATTCACGAACTGCCCTTCTTCAAAGGCGCGGCGGGCAATAAATCCTTCCGTCCTGCTGGTGATATTCACCGCCTGAACGGCCTCAAGGCGCCCGAGATAAGTACGGCCAACGCCGTCAGCCTGAGTTTCGATAGTGGCCGCGGTTACTACCGGCAGAGACTGCGCAGCATGAACGACCAGCGGGGCGATGAATAATGTCAGCAGTACCGGAATGGCGGCAAAACGTTTTGTTGCAGTAAACCGTTTTGGTGCAGTAAACATAATGTCACTCTCCATGTGATGCCGGATGCCGCTCTCTTTGAATTCAGGGAAAGAAACCTCATCAGGAAACATCAAATATAAGACAATAAAAATATTCCTAATCGGAATTAAAAAGGATTATAAATATCATCCTATTGCATAAGCTGATCTCGATCAGGTCTGAACAAAACCCTAAAAGTCTTTACGCTTTCTTTAAGAAACATTGAGTCTTTCCGACATAAATACTGCGTTATTCCGTATCCTCAGCCATTCAACAAACCTCAAGCCAAAAGCATTCAATTTTATTAATCACTGTTGCAATCATTATTTTTACTCAAATTTTTAGAAGAAAAGCAAACTTTACCGTCGATGACAAAAGTTGACAAACCCTTGCCGGCTCTGCCTTACAGTCAAAAACCAGTATCTTCGTGCAGATAAAACGAAAGCACTGAATAAGATCATGATAAAAACATCAAAAATAATGAAAGAGTAAAATTAATCGCCTTTTTTGGAAATAATAGTTTGCCAGAATGTTTCTAAATGTTTAATTTCCACAAAAAGCCTTAGTCGAGATTGCCTGTTTATGTTGTGGAAAAATACGCCCGTCCGGTTTGGTCATATTTCAGTAATCCTTCACTGGATTATTGCACTGGCCGTTTACGGATTATTTGCACTGGGATTGTGGATGGTCGGACTGGGTTATTACGACACCTGGTATCACCGTGCGCCGGAAATACATAAAAGTATTGGCGTGCTGGTATTTATTGCCATGGTATTTCGTCTGGCCTGGCGCTTTATTTCACCGCCGCCTGCGCCTCTTGAAAGCTATAGCGCGAAAACCCGGATCGGCGCGTGGCTTGCTCATGTTCTGTTATTTATCGGGTTGTTCGGCATTCTTGTCAGCGGCTATCTCATTTCGACTGCTGAAGGCCAGGCCGTCAGCGTCTTCGGCTGGTTTGAACTACCCGCAACGCTGTTCGGATTGAATCAGCAGGCGGACATTGCAGGCACCCTGCATCTGTGGCTGGCGTGGGGCATTGTGATTGTCTCGGGGTTCCACGCGCTTGCAGCGCTTAAACATCATTTTATTGACCGCGACAGCACCCTGACACGCATGCTGGGGCGCTGATCCGGTTAACGTTCTGCTCTTTACTTATGTTGTTCACATTATGGATAAACGGAGAATAACCATGTTGAAAAAAACCACTCTGGGTCTGACGCTGGCATCCCTGTTACTGGCCGCCGGTTCTGCCACCGCAGCAAATTACAAAATTGATAAAGAAGGTCAGCACGCCTTTATCGAGTTTCGTATCAAACATTTAGGTTACAGCTGGCTCTACGGCAGCTTTAACGATTTTGACGGCGGATTCACTTTCGACGAGAAAGACCCAGCGGCGGATAAAGTGAATGTGACCATCAACACCACCAGCGTGTTTACCAACCATGCCGAACGTGACAAACATCTGCGCAGCGCTGAATTCCTGAATGTCGGCAAACATCCGCAGGCAACGTTCAAATCAACGTCAGTGAAAAAAGAAGGTGAGGATCTGGAAGTCACCGGTGATTTCACTCTCAACGGCGTCACCAAACCGCTGACCCTTCAGGCCAAATTGCTCGGTCAGGGCAAGGATCCGTGGGGCGGCTATCGTGCAGGCTTTGAAGCCGCAGGCACTATCGCGCTGAAAGATTACGGCATCACCACCGATCTGGGTCCTGCGTCTCAGAATGTGGAGCTGATTATTTCCGTGGAAGGTGTGCAGGAGAAGTAATTCACTGCGCCAAAAAAGCCCTGAACAGCGAATGCCGTTCAGGGCTTTTTGTCATTCAGCATTCAGACGCAGATCAGTCGTTTTCTGGTGACGGAATGTGCATGGTGGTTTGCAACAGGCCTTTGGACTTATTGAAAATCTTGATGCCGTTTTCACGGCCAGCACGCAGCGCACGCTGTTCTTCCACCGGCAGTTTCAGTTCGGTCATACAGATTTCGCTGCAGCAACCGTCAAACTTCGCCGCACACGTCGGGCACTGAATAAACAACAGATGGCAGCCGTCATTTTTGCAGTTGGTGTGGTTGTCGCACGCTTCGCCACACTGGTGGCAATGCGCGATCACGTCATCAGAAATACGCTCACCCATGCGTTCATCAAAGACAAAGTTTTTACCTTTAAATTTGACCGGTAAGCCCTGCTCTTTCGCACGGCGCGCATATTCAATAATGCCGCCTTCAACGTGATACACATTCTTAAAACCATTATGCAGCATATAGGCGCTGGCTTTTTCACAGCGGATCCCACCCGTGCAATACATCACGATTTTTTTGTCTTTGTCTTCTTTAAGCATATCAACGGCCATTGGCAGCTGATCGCGGAAGGTATCCGATGGCACTTCTATCGCTTTGTCAAAATGCCCCACTTCATATTCGTAGTGGTTACGCATATCAACAAACAGCGTGTCCGGATCGTCAATCATGGCGTTGACCTGTTCGGCTTTCAGATACTCCCCCACGTTAGAAGGATCGAAAGAATCATCATCAATCCCGTCCGCCACGATACGGTCACGCACTTTGAGACGCAGCACCCAGAAGGATTTACCGTCGTCTTCCAGCGCCACGTTCAGACGAATTTGATCCAGCGCCGGATGGCTGGAAAACAGCTCGGTTTTAAACGCCTCAAACTTGCTCTGCGGAACGCTGATTTGCGCGTTAATCCCTTCTTTTGCCACGTAAATACGACCAAACACGTTAAGACGCGTCAGGCTGACATACAAAGCATCGCGGAAGGTTTTCGGATCTTCGAGCTGGAAATACTTATAAAAAGAAACGGTGGTGCGCGGCTCTGTTTCAGCCAACATGCGCGCCCTGAGTTCCTCATTAGAAATACGGTTATGTAACACTGGCATGGTGTACGTTCCTGTCTTTCAGGGGAATTTAACTATTGGATACCGAATAGCTACTTTTGAAGCGGCAAGATTATACATTAAAGCAACAACGAGGACATCTTCCGTTGCAAATTCGTCATAAGAAAAACACCTGCTGTTCATTGCCCATGTTTTAAATGCGATAACCTATTCTTAGATGTCACCCATCCTTGGGAACTCTTCACTACGCTGAATTTTAAGGGGCATGAAATATGAGTAAGCTTTTTGAACCAATTACCTTAGGCGAGCTGACGCTGGAAAACCGCATTGTGATCGCCCCAATGTGCCAGTATTCCTCCGATGAGGGGAAAGCTACTGAATGGCATCACGCCCATTTGGGCCAGTTGTCCTTCTCGGGTGCCGGTCTGCTCATCCTTGAAGCCACTGCCGTTGAAGCCGCAGGACGTATCTCTGCCGAGGATTTGGGGTTATGGGACGATGCCACTGAAGCAGCAATGAAAGATCTGATTACCGGCCTGCGCGCCAACAGCAAAATGCCGCTGGGTCTGCAACTGGGACACGCCGGTCGCAAAGCCTCCTGCGCTGCACCGTGGAACGGTGGCGCGCAAATCCCACAATCCGCCGGCGGCTGGCAAACGGTCGCACCTTCCGCGATTGCCTTCACAGAGGGTACTGAAGCACCTGAGCCGATGTCTCTGGCGCGTATTGATGAACTGAAAAAAGCGTACGTTGAGACTGTCCGCCGCGCGGATCGCCTGGGCTTAGACCTGCTCGAACTGCACGGTGCGCACGGTTATCTGCTGCATCAGTTCCTGTCACCGCTTTCAAACCAGCGCACGGATCAGTACGGTGGCTCACTGGAAAACCGTATGAGATTGCTGCTGGAAATCTTCCAGGAAATACGTGCCGAATTCCCGGCTGAAAAACCGATCGGTGTGCGTATCTCTGCCACTGACTGGGTGGAAGGTGGCTGGGACCTGGAACAATCCATTGAACTGGCTAAAGCGTTGGATAAGCTGGGTTGCAGCTATATTCACGTCTCCAGCGGCGGCCTGAGTCCGCACCAGAAAATCGCTGTTGGCCCGAACTATCAGGTGCCTTTCGCTGACGGCATCAAGCGTTATGTGAACATGCCAGTGATCGCCGTAGGACTTATCACCGAACCGGAACAGGCTGAAGCCATTATCGGCACCGGTCAGGCTGATATGATTGCCCTCGCTCGTGGCATTTTATATAACCCGCGCTGGCCGTGGCATGCCGCCGCGAAACTGGGCGCCAAAGTTTCGGCGCCGAAACAGTACTGGCGCAGCGAGCCTCACGGGCTGAAAGGTCTGTTCCATTCGGAATAACCCCTCAGTCGCAAAAGCACAACAGGCAGCCTTCAGGGCTGCCTGTTTCATTGACAAAAACCGTTTCTCTGCTGATATTTGATGCGATGTATACCATGGCAAAACGGATAAGTAGAAAAAAAACCAACTTGTTTTCCATTCACCCAATCCATAAGTAAAATGAGGTATTAGTGCCGTGAATTTTCACCTCATCCAAAAAAAATGCCACAATGTTTCACTTTACTGCAAATAATTACGAACAACTTTTATTCCCATCGAAATATGGACGTATTTCCGTGGCAGGCTGCTGCACTAGACAGAGCTTATAAACTTTCTACTTCGATCCATTGACGCAGAGAATCTATGACTCAGGTACCGACCTTTAACCGATCGTTGCTTCACCCACGCTACTGGATCACCTGGCTTGGTCTGGGCTTGCTGTATGCGCTGGTATTATTACCTTATCCGGTCATTTATCGAATTGGCACCGGACTGGGCCGCTTCTCTATGCGTTTTCTCAAACACCGCTATAAAATTGCGCAGCGTAATATCGAATTATGTTTCCCGGACATGCACCCGGAACAGCGTGAAGATATGGTGGTTAAAAACTTTGAATCCGTGGGAATGGGCTTATTTGAAACCGGTATGGCCTGGTTCTGGCCGGACTGGCGTATAGAGCGCTGGTTCAAAGTCAGCGGTCTGGAGCATATCCAGCACGCACGTGACAACAAACAGGGCGTGTTGCTGATAGGCGTACATTTCCTGACGCTGGAGCTGGGCGCCCGCATTTTCGGCATTCACAACCCGGGCGTGGGCGTTTACCGTCCGCACGACAATAAGCTGATGGACTGGATCCAGACCAAAGGACGTATGCGTTCGAACAAAGGGATGCTTGATCGCAAAGACCTCAAAGGTATGATCCGTAGTCTCAAGCAGGGCGACATCATCTGGTATGCGCCGGATCACGACTACGGCCCGCGTGCCAGCGTGTTCGTTCCTTTCTTTGCCGTGGATAAAGCCGCCACGACAACCGGCACCTATCTGCTGGCACGGATGGGCAAACCGGCCATTATCCCGTTCACCCCGCGCCGTCTGCCGGGTGGAAAAGGCTATGAGATGATCATTCATCCTCAGGTGGCTGACTTCCCGCTGGATGATGAAATTGTCGCCGCGACATATATGAATAAAGTGGTTGAGAACGAAATCCGCCAGGCGCCGGAGCAATATATGTGGCTGCACCGCCGCTTCAAAACGCGCCCGCAAGGGGAACCGTCGCTCTATAAAGCCCTCAGGGATTAACGTACCAAACCGGCGGACTCAGGTTCTGCCGGTTTTTTGATTTGCTTCGACAGTTTTTTTGACAGACATCTTCAAAGTTATCAGATTTTATCCCATCCCGTTTAGGCCAATACTCTCTGCATAATTTCTCCACGTGATTACTCCGCTGATCTTGGAGCCGCGTGACCCCCTGCCTGCACCCGGGCATGTTACCTTCAAAAGGAACACATTATGTTGGCTAAACTGAACGCTTCTTTTACCCGCGCCATGGATCATCAGGATTTTGGTAAGCTGCTGTTACGTCTGACTTTTGGCATTCTCATTTTATTTCATGGCGTGGCTAAAATAGAAAACGGTGTCGGCTGGATTGCCCAGATGTTGCAGGCTGACGGTCTGCCTGGTTTTATCGCCTATGGCGCTTACATTGGCGAAGTGATTGCGCCGGTTCTGATTATCCTGGGTATTTTCACCCGCCCTGCTGCGCTGGTAATGGCCTTCAATATTTTAGTCGCTGTGTTCCTGGTCGTCGCCGGTAAGTTCTTTACCACCACAGAAGTCGGAGCCTGGGGTCTGGAAGGTGAAGCCATGTACTTCTTCGGCGGTCTGGTGATCATGTTCCTGGGCAGTGGCCGTTACTCCGTTATGAAAAACGAAGCCTTGCGTTAATCGGTCTTTTTTGCGTCAACCTGGCTGTTATTAAATCTGTGTCTGTCGCGGTCAGCTTCGTTGCTGGCCGTTTTTTTTTGCATTTTTCACCCTCCGTTTGATCTTCTTCACTCCCCGATTTTTTTAAACCTGTATTTTAGTTCTTACTGTTACAGTTCATTAACATCATTGAAGTGAATGATAATTAGGCGCATAATTATCATGCCAATTGATTGTTACTTGTGCTCTGTCTTGTTTCCGTCTGTCATTCCAGAGCGAACCTGACCTCATTTTTCGGTATTTTATGACTCCGGCACCTGAACCTGAAATCGCACCAGATCCTATAAACTGGAAACGTAATCTGTATGTTGCCTGGATTGGCTGCTTCCTGACCGGTGCCGCATTCAGCCTGATCATGCCGTTCCTGCCCTTGTATATAGAAACCCTCGGTGTTACCGGCCATGAATCCCTGAATATGTGGTCGGGGCTGGTTTTCAGTATTACCTTTCTGTTTTCTGCTATCGCCTCGCCTTTCTGGGGCGGACTCGCCGACCGTAAAGGCCGTAAAATCATGTTGCTGCGTTCCGCGCTGGGCATGGCGATTGTTATGGCGCTGATGGGCTTTGCACAAAATATCTGGCAATTCCTGATCCTGCGTGCGCTGCTCGGGCTTCTTGGCGGATTCGTCCCTAATGCCAATGCGCTGATCGCCACCCAAATTCCGCGCAATAAAAGCGGCTGGGCGCTGGGCACGTTATCTACCGGTGCGGTCAGTGGCGCACTGATCGGCCCGCTGGTCGGGGGGTTGCTCGCCGACAGCTACGGTTTGCGTCCGGTGTTCTTCATCACCGCCTGCGTGTTATTCCTGTGTTTTCTGATGACGCTGTATTTCATCCGCGAGCAGTTCGTGCCGGTGAACAAAAAGGACATGCTCAACCGGAAGCAAGTTTTTGCTTCGCTGAAAAACCCCAAGCTGGTGTTATGTCTTTTCGTCACTACGTTGATTATTCAGATTGCGACCGGCTCAATTGCGCCGATCCTGACGTTATATGTGCGTGAACTGGCGGGAAATACGCAAAATCTGGCGTTCATTAGTGGGATGATTGCGTCGGTACCTGGCGTGGCCGCGCTGATGAGTGCGCCCCGTTTGGGCAAACTTGGCGACCGGATTGGCCCGGAGCGAATTCTGGTGGCGATGCTGGCGCTGTCAGTGTTGCTTCTGATCCCCATGGCTTTTGTCCAGACGCCATTACAACTGGGTATTTTGCGCTTTCTTCTGGGTGCCTGCGATGGCGCCCTGCTTCCCGCCGTGCAGACGCTGCTGATTTATAACTGTACCAATCAGGTTGCCGGACGCGTGTTCAGTTACAACCAGTCTTTCCGCGACGTCGGGAACGTCACGGGTCCTTTACTGGGCGCGGCGGTATCCGCCAGTTACGGCTTCCGTACGGTATTTTTCGTCACGGCGATGGTCGTGCTGTTCAATGCGGGATATTCGTACTGGTGCCTGCAACGCCGGCCTAAGCAGGCTATGGCGGACTAGCGCCTGGCTGGCGTCGCAAAGCTTGTACTGACGCAAGTTTCTAGACGCTCCAGTCACGCTGAGCCAGAACCACGCGATAACCATCGATATCCTCAAAGGTTTTACCGCATTCATCCCAGTAAGGATTAAACGATGGCGCGGCGATAAAACCCGCTTTTGACATCAGCTCACACTGACTACGCCATTCCTCGTTATCCGGAATATAAAACACCAGGAGATTGTCCTGCGTCGGCGCCCGCCCCACCGATGTGCCGTGGTGATGCGTGAACTCCAGATGATAATGGTGATGCGGATGCCCTACCAGCACACCATCAAAGCCCTGATGATCGCTAAAACGGCCGATCTCCCCGAAACCCAGCCCCTCACAATACATTCGCGCTAACGGCTCGAGATTATCCGTCGGACGCGCCACCCGCATAACTGCCTGTCGTGAAACCATTTGTACCGTCTCTCTTTTTATCCGATGAAAATCACCAGCAAGAAATTGAGAATAGCAGAAAAAAATCCGACTGATTTGGTCTGAAAACTTGCATCCTGCCAGTTATCGACAACAATCATTTAATCAGGTTTTTCACTGTCAGATGGTCGTTACTTGTTCATTAATAACGCTATTTGCTGCACCCCTATTTCCCTTTCAATCCAGGAGACAACAATGAGCATGTACGCAACGCTTGAAGAAGCTATTGATGCCGCCCGCGAAGAATTTCTCGAAGCTGCGCAAGACAGGATCCATGGTGATGAGGAGCCCGTTCCGGATCAGTTCAACCTGCAAAAATACATCATGCAGGATGGCGATATCATGTGGCAGGCAGAATTTTTCACCGGTGAAGGCGAAGCTGTCGACGCACTGACTTTCCGCAGCGGCGCGGCAGCGCAGGCTATCTTTGACGAGGACTATGATCAGATAGAACTCGAAGAAGAGTGGGATGACGAAGCCACGTTATATGAATGGGATGAAGGCGAATTCCAGCACGAGCCGCAGCTTGATACCGAAGAAGGTGAAGCCGCAGCGGAAGAATGGGATGATGAAGACGAATATCCCGGCCGCGATATCGATTAAGGGCGCGGATTAAGACTCATTCATAAGGCCCGTGGCGGGCATCAATCGGCAACATAAAAGTGTCGACAATCATTGATAAAGGGACGTCAATGACGGTGACGTAACGCCACGGGCTGTCACGCAAATCCCACTGTACGCCGGGATAATACTGATTGCCATGTCCCTGCCCCGGAACGGTACGGCTGATAATACTGCCACATCCGGCAAGCAGAGTGGTCAGTAACGCCAGCACACATCCACGTAAAACAACCCGTTTAATCACTCACACAACCTGTCGAATCAAATCAAAAGAAGCACGCTTTTTAGCGCAAAATTGCGCTCTGAGCTTAGCACGCGCGTGACACTTTCAATGTTAAGGGGAGGTAAAATTTACACTGTAATCCGCTAAAGATTACCTGTCTTCACGCATAAAGAAAACGGGCAGTATGTTTGCACATACTGCCCGTTTTTAGCCCTGCACTGTCAGTCAGGTGGGTTTTACTTCCAGCGTCTGCGTAACAGGGAACGCCTGTACGTTACGAGGCAGCTGGTTGTAGTATGCACCCCATGCCTGCTGATCCGGTTGCGTCCACACCGCAGAATGTAAACGTGCCATCAGCACCGGATCACTGAGCAGAATCAGACGATCCGCTTTACCCAGATCCTTCGGACCAGTTTTCAGCGCATGTTCCAGATGAGCACGACGACCGTTTTCAACGGCATCGCGCAGCAGGTGGCGGGACGTTGCCATCGCCGTTGCCAGTGCGTTGAAGCCCGGATCAAATACCGCGTGCATGAAGCCATTCTGCAGCTTACGTTCGCGGTTCAGCGTCAGGTATTCTTCAGTCGCCACCAGTTCACGCGGAGGATTGTACTCTTCCGGGATCAGGAACAGTTTGGCTCGTTTACTCTTAATCCCAAGCGTTGCACGGCTCGACAACACCGAAACAATCGGCGACAAGATCAGAGAGAAGACGATTGGCGCCAGCCACCACAGGAAACGCAAGTCCAGCCATGCCATACCGGCAGCCCAGACAGCACCCAGCAACAGCTGAGATCCATGACGCTTGAAGGCTTCGCCCCATGGCGTGTCATCATCATCACGCTGCGGTGAGTTCCAGACCACTTCCCAGCCAAGGAACGCGCTGACCACGAAAACGGTGTGGAACAGCATACGTACCGGCGCAAGCAGTACCGAGAACAACATCTCGAGGAACATCGAAACCAGCAGACGGAATGCACCGCCAAACTCTTTCGCGCCCTTTGCCCAGATCAGCACAATACTCAGCAGCTTCGGCAGGAACAGCAAGACCATGGTGGTCGAGAACAGGGCTATCGCCAGTTCAGGACGCCACTGCGGCCACACCGGGAACAACTGACGTGGTTGCAGGAAGTATTGCGGTTCCATCAGCGTATGAACGACCTGCAATGCGGTAGACAACGCGAGGAACGTAAACCACAACGGAGCAGAAAGATAAGACATCACGCCCGTCAGGAACACCGCACGGTGAACCGGGTGCATCCCTTTAACCAGGAACAGACGGAAATTCATCAGGTTACCATGACACCAGCGGCGGTCGCGTTTCAGCTCATCCAGCAGGTTTGGTGGTAACTCTTCGTAACTGCCCGGCAAATCATAGGCAATCCACACGCCCCAGCCTGCACGGCGCATCAGCGCGGCTTCCACAAAGTCATGAGACATGATGGAACCGGCAAATGAACCTTCGCCTGGCAATGGCGCCAGCGCACAGTGTTCGATGAACGGCTTCACGCGGATAATTGCGTTGTGGCCCCAGTAGTGAGATTCGCCCAGCTGCCAGAAGTGCAGACCGGCGGTGAACAGCGGGCCGTAAACGCGGGTCGCAAACTGCTGGCAACGCGCATACAGCGTATCCATACCTGACGCTTTTGGCGCAGACTGAATAATACCGGCGTTCGGGTTAGCATCCATCAGACGGGCCAGGCCGGTCAGACATTCACCGCTCATGACGCTGTCGGCATCGAGAATAACCATGTAGGCATATTCCCCGCCCCAGCGACGGCACCAGTCATCAATGTTTCCGCTTTTACGTTTCACACGACGGCGGCGACGGCGATAGAAAATACGCCCGTGACCTTCGACGTCACGGCACACTTCCATCCAGGCTTTTTGTTCCGCTACGCAGATATCCGGATCGTAACTGTCGCTGAGCACGTAAATATCGAACTGATCCAGGTCACCCGTGGCTTTGACTGATTCATACGTTGCACGAAGACCCGCGAAAACGCGCTCCACGTCTTCGTTACAAATAGGCATGATTAGCGCAGTACGGTTGTTCGGATTCAGCGGCTCATTGCCTTTAGTCGATGCCGTAATGCTGTATTTGTCACGACCGATGAGCAATTGCAAAAAGCCCATCAGTGCGGTCCAGAAACCGGCCGAAACCCAGCAGAACAGAATCGCAAACAGCACCAGAATCCCGGTCTGTAAGACATAAGGCAGCAATTGCAGAACCGACTGTTGCCAGTCCTGATTCAGCATATCGCTTGGGTCGATGAGCGCCCAGCCCTGATAAGGCAGGATAGTTTTCATGTACCAGGTAGCGATCGCCGTTTGAACCAGCATCAGGATAAGCAGGATATAACGACGAACAGAACCGGCATGACGCCAGCGCTTTTCCGACTCAGGCATTTCTGAGGCACGATGGCGGGAAGCCGCACTGCGCCCCATCAGGTTATCCCAGAAACGACCGACCGGGTTGGTGCGCCAGACATCAGGGAACATGCTGGAACGTTTAACCGGCGGCATCGCGCGGGCGATGGTACGGCCTTCGTTATCGACTTCGTCCAGAGTGCCCTTCTCCCGGGCATCTGGCCAGCTTGCGCTGACACGTGCTTTGACTGACACCAAAGGGGCATCAGGATCCGCAGCATCAACGATGGCCGACACATCACCGCCTAAGCGGTGATGGACGGTTGCAAAAGCCTGCTCTTCAGCAACGGGAAGCTGCTGAGTGAGCGCCGCTTTCTGTTCATCAGTAAGCGGCAAAGCTTCTACATAATCTTGAGTAGAGTGCGTTGACTTATTCATTTGCAGGCAGCTGATAGCTCCAGGTTTCACTCAGAGTTTTGTCGCCATTGGCCAGAGAAGCGCGCATTTCGATCGCTTTCTTCGGATCCTTCACTTTAAGGCGCAGCGTCAGACGCCAGCCTTTAGTGACAGGATTGTAGCGGACGGAGTTTTCAACCAGATCACCGTTGTCACCAACGCTGACCTGAGACGCCACCGGCGTATCGCTCTTCAGTGCTTTCAGATTCGGACCGACGAAATCAATCAGGAAAGCAACACTGCCATCTGGCTCACGGATCAGGTTCGACTGTTTCACATCACCCGTAGAACGCATTGTCCGTTCAACCCACGCCAGATCAGGAGAATGTAACTTCTCTTCTTCACGGGTGAAGTGTAGACGATAGTTCAGACTCAGCGGTTTGCCTGCATCAGGCAATTGCTCCGGCGTCCAGAAAGCAACGATGTTGTCATTGGTTTCATCAGCCGTCGGAATTTCGACCAGCTCAACTTTACCTTTGCCCCAGTCGCCTTTGGTCTCAACCCAACCGCTCGGACGCAAGTCGTAACGATCGTCCAAATCTTCGAAGTTGGAGAAGCTGCGACCACGTTGCAGCAGACCGAAGCCTTTCGGGTTTTCCATTGAGAACTGGCTGACCGCAAGGTGTTTCGGATTGTTCAGCGGACGCCAGATCCATTCACCGTTACCGGCGTGAATCGACAGACCGTTGGAATCATGCAGCGCCGGACGGTAGTTCAGTACCGGTGAAGGCTGATTTGCGCCAAACAGGAACATACTGGTTAATGGTGCCACACCCAGCTTGCCCACTTTGTCGCGCAGATAAACCTGAGACTGCACATCCACCGTCGCTTCTTTGCCTGGATAAACGTCCAGACGATAAGCACCGGTTGCACGTGGAGAATCCAGCAACGCATAAATGACTAAATGTTTTTCATCCGGATTTGGACGCTCGATCCAGAATTCACGGAAACGCGGGAATTCTTCGCCGGAAGCCAGTGCCGTGTCGATTGCCAGACCACGCGCGGATAAGCCATAAACCTGACCTTTACCGATGACGCGGAAGTAGCTGGCACCCAGCACACTCATAATTTCATCATCTTTGTCGGCTTTATTGATCGGGTAAAGCACTTTAAAGCCGGCAAAGCCGAGGTTTTTCACTGAGTCAGCGTCATGTTTGACGTTGCCAAAGTTGAAGTAGTCCGGGCTGTATTTGATTTCTTTAACTGAGTTCGCCGTCACTTCGTTGATTTTAACCGGCGTATCGAAGTACATACCCTGATGATAAAACTCAAGCTTGAACGGCGTATTCAGGTTTTTCCAGTACGCTTTATCATGATTGAATTGAATTTGTTGGTAATCTGCGAATTTGAGATCGCGGAACTGAGACGGAAGATTGCTTTTCGGCGCTTCGTAACCTTTATCGGCTAATGCCTTCGCTTGTTTGGCAACATCATCTATAGAAAAAGCCCAGGCAGATGAGGTGAACATGGTCATCAACACTGCGGCACTTAGCAAACGGACTTTGATCATACGTGACCCTATGGAAAAATTTTTATCCGACACCTTGTCTCCTTTACGCGCGCTTAACTCGTTAACTGTAACTATTTTAAGGGAAGTGTCAGGTTTCCGACAACTTGAGCAGTCGATGGTTCAGCCATTGATGAACCGTTTAAGCGCGACAGGATACAAGGATATCAATTCGTTGAAACTCCGGCTATGGAAACTTGTCCTATAACAAAGCATGTTTTAAGGTTAGAAACTAAACTAATGTCAACGAGGGTCATTTTTGCTTACCGGTAAAATTAGGCCTTATGACAAATCACGCTCTAAAATTAGGATGAGCTCTCTACCACGGATACGTAATGAAAGAACAAAAACCACAACGTGAGTTCTTCTTAGACTCCATCCGCGCATATTTGATGCTGCTGGGTATTCCTTTCCATATATCATTGATTTACTCCAGTCATATCTGGGCGGTAAACAGTGCAATACCCTCTCACGGCCTGACAATATTCAATGATGTCATTCACGCCTTCCGAATGCAGGTATTCTTTGTTATCTCAGGGTATTTTTCTTATATGCTCTATGAGCGCTACAATCCCCAGCAATGGCTGAAGGTACGTCTGGAGCGCGTCGCCATCCCGCTGGCGGCGGCCTTCCCGCTCATCACTATTCCGCAGTTGTATTTCCTGATGAAATTTACCGATAAATTCTCCGGCTGGGACAGCATGGGTTTTTATCAGAAAATTAATGCCACCGTCTGGGAGCTGGTCTCACATTTATGGTTCCTGTTAACGTTAGTTATTCTTACCAGTATTTGTTTTTACCTGTTCAAATTCATTAAAGAAATTAAGAGTAGTCGTATTCAAATTATAAAAAGCCGGACAAACAGCTTAGGAAAACTCTCAATTATATTTTTGTTCATCGGATTAATTTACGCGGTATTTAACAGAAGCTTGTATCTTTTTGCGCCTGAGCTACTTTCAAACGGTGCTTTTAATTTCATCGTTATGCAGACGTTGTTTTATCTGCCATTTTTCATCATCGGTGCGTTTGCTTATAAATTCTCCTGGCTGAAAGAGTTGTTCCTGAAACCTTCGGCAACGGCGGGCGTGGTCAGCATCTTCCTGTTCGTGGCATACATGTTCAATCAGCATGTAAATACCCCGCAGCTGTATTCGATGGAAATTGATGCCATCATCACTACCCTGCTGGGCATCCTGATGGTTAACGTGGTGTTCTCGTTCAGCCATTACCTGCTGAATTTCCAGGCGCCGTGGATAACCTATCTGGTGAATTCATCACTGTTTATCTATCTGATCCACCACCCGTTAACGCTTATTTACGGTGCATTTATTACGCCGAAAATCCACAGTGACTGGCTGGGCTTCTTACTGGGACTGGTGTTTGTGTTTGGTATCGCGTTCTTCCTTTATGAGGTTCATAAACGCATCCCGATCCTGCGTTTCCTGTTCTCAGGTAAACCGCAGCACCCGGCAAAGAAAAACGCATCTGAGCCAACGCCTCCTCAAAATCAGGCATCCTGATCCCTTTTGCGAAGCGGACATAAAGAAAAGGCGGCCCTGCTGATGCAGAGCCGCCTTTTTAATTGCTGAGCCGGCGCTATATCAGCGCGCTGTCTGAATCGACGGGATCACCGACATCCCCACTTTCAGACGACTGGCATCAGGCTGATGCGCATCCAGCACAATTTTCACTGCCAGCCGTTGCACCACTTTAGTGTAATTTCCTGTCGCGTTATCAGGTGAAATCGGCGAAAACGTCACGCCGGTTGCAGGAGAGATGCTGTCCACTTTGCCTTTCAGCACCACGCCCGGCAGCGCATCGACTTTAATTTCTACCGGCTGCTGCGTCTGCACATCACCCAGTTGAGTCTCCAGATAGTTCGCCACTATATAGGCGTCCTTCAGCGGCACAATCGCCAGAACGCGTGTGCCCGCGCTGACATATCCGCCAATACGCACCGAGCGCTGGCCGACCACGCCGTCAACCGGCGCAGTAATTTCAGTATAAGAAAGGTTCAGTTTAGCCTGCGCCAGCGCAGTCGCCGCTGAATCGATTCCGGCTTTTGCCTGCGCCTGTTGTGCCTTCAGGACATCCACCTGCTTTTCAGCGCCCAGTGCCGCAGCTATATCACTTTGCTGCGACGCCAGTTTGGCACGTAAATTGGCATCGGATTCGTCACGTGCATCGGCGGTGCCAGAGCCGTTTTGCAGCAGTCTTTTATAGCGGTCCGCACTCTGGCGCGCATAGGCAATGCTTGCGGCATCCGAATTCACCAGTGCCTGCGCCTGCAAAATAGTTTGTTGCTGCTTAGCCAGTTGTGCGGTCAGGCTTAGCATCTGCGCATTGGCTGTTTCCAGATTAGCTTCCGCAGTCTGCACAGCGTTGCGGTAATCCCGGTCGTCTATTTTTGCCAGCACATCCCCCGCTTTCACGTTCTGGTTATCCTGCACATAAACCTCGGCGATAGTGCCAGAAATCCGCGGTGCGACCAGCGTGGAATCAGCAGATACAAAGGCATCATCGGTAACAGGCCGTGAGTTGCCGCTGAGGATCCAGAAAGCGACTACCGTCAGGATGATCACCACCACAGCGGCAATCAGCCAGCTCAGGCGGACGGATGAGGTTTTCGTCATGATTCTTATCTCTCGTTTTTTTTATAGTGAATTCAAATAGTCAGGTGATGCTGCATTCAGGGACGCTTAACCAGCGACTGAGGGGGATAAGTCCTTTTCGGCAAAACGGCGACCAGCAAAACCAGGAACAGTGCCAGCCCGATGATGACCATATAGGTGTCGGATATCCCCATCACCAGCGCCTGTCGTTTCACACCTTTGGAAAACTGAGCAAGGATTTCTGTCGAAATCGCTGCACCCGTGCTGTTCAGCGGCGCAAGGAAAGTGCTGTCGCCGGCATAAGGCTGGGACAGCAGATAACTCACACTGCCGGCATGATTAAGTAAAATGTTGGAATGGAATTGTTCACGATGGCTGACAAAAACGGCCACAAGGGAACCGCCCATGACACTGCCCAGCCCGCGGGTAGTGTTGAACATCGCTGAAGCAAAAGGCCCTTCCTGAGGCTGAACCACGCTGGTGGCGCTCATCAGAATTGGCAGCACCGCCATCGGTTGTCCGAAAGCCTGCATTATCTGGATCAGATAAAAGTTTTCGCGCGACCAGACACCGGTGATCTGCGTTCCCAGAAAACAGGACAAACCCACCAGCCCCAACCCGCAGGCCAGCACCCAGCGGCTGTCTATCCAGCGCATGGTCAGCACGAAGGCCACCAGCGGTGCGAGCAATAACTGCGGTACACCTATGGTCAGCGCCAGCGGCCCGACCTGTACCGCGCGAAATCCGCCAGCTTGCTCCATATAGCTGGCAGGCAATGCCGAGCCGGATAAGAAGAGAAACATCAGCGCGAAGAGCGTGATCAGGCCATGCGCCAGATTATGCCGACGCAACATCTGTAATTTGAAAAGAGGCAACGGATGGTGCCATTCGTTCACCAGGAAAAGTGTCAGCAAGCCGAGTGCGCCAAAAAACATCAGCGTGATAAGAGGAGAGTTGAACCAGTCCAGCCGTTCGCCCTGCTGCAACGCCAGAACTAACAAAGTAATTCCGGCGGGCCCGGTCAGCATTCCGACAGTGTCCATCTGTTTAAACCGCTCAAGCCGCAACGGATCCTGTGGCAGACCGTAAGCAACCATGGCGAAGGCCAGAAGACACGGCGGGATCACCTGCCAGAATACCCATTCCCAGCCAACGTAATCCGTCCAGATTGCCGCCAGTGACGTGGCCATATTGGGTCCGAATGTTGCCGTCAGCGCATAGGCACTCAGCCCGTATAACTTGAGGTGCGGTGGCATAAAACGCAGTGCCGCAGTCATCAGCAACGGCGGCAACGCACCGCCAAAAATCCCCTGCACAGCACGCATTGCGATAAACACGGGCAAATTGGGGGAATAAGGCAGAACCGCGGCCAGAACCAGAAAGCCCGTCGTGACGAACAGAGTAAAACGACGCAGTGAAAACGTCATAGCAAACCACGGTGCCAGCATCATGGCTGACACTTCCGCGGCCTGATAGGCACCGATCAGCCAGGAACCCTGATCAGAACTGATACTCAATGCACCACGCACATCCGCGAGCGCGATATCAGTGACACGGTCGTTAAGACCTGAACAGAGCGAGGCGATTAATACGCCGATTAGCCCGATCACCAGTCTCAGGGTGAAAGGCTGCGGAACAGGCATCGTGGCGGCAGGTGCCGCCGTGACTGACTGATTCATAAATTCATCAACTCGTTAACTTCACCGCTTTATAAGTGCGGTGAGAGGAAAAGGCAGGTTTGTATCCTGTGAGCTTCAAACATCGGATGGATCACATACATTTCGATGCAATGCACCACATTGCGATACAAGCAGAAATACTATAATACGGTGCACTGTATTGCAATGTGATTAAAAATTGTTTTTAACCCGGCGAGCCATTACATTGACCGCTCAGGATCCAGATTGGGATCACCGGTGGGGGAAAAGGAGAAATGATGGCTCAGGACATTCCGGCAGACGAAGAACGCAGCAGTGGGATCCAGGTTATCTCGCGCGCAGCGACCATTCTCAATGCACTGGGAAAACACCCGCAGGGCATGAGTCTTGGCGCAATTGCCAATGAGGTAGACCTGCCCCGTTCGACCGTGCAGCGCATCGTCGCGGCGCTGGCCGAAGAAGGCTTAGTGCGCTCAGAAGGCAGCGGCGGCGTGCGTTTAGGCCCGACACTGCTGAAACTGGTTTCCACCGTGCATACTGATGTGATTGCCATCGCCTCCCCTTTCCTGCGTCAGCTTTGCGATATCACGCAGGAAACTGTTTCACTGGGGCGTGCGAGTGGCCGCCAGATTGCCAATATTCACAGCATCGTGGCCGAGCGGGAATTACGCGTGGTTCCCCGGGTCGGTTTGAATCTGCCGATATACAGCACGTCCGGCGGCCGCGCCCTGCTGTCGCTGAAAACGGATGAAGAAATCCGCATTCTGGTGGGCGAGGTTCTGGAACCGGCAACCGAAAATACTGTACGCACATTTGATTCCCTGCTGGAAAGAGTTGCCGCTGTGCGTGAAAGCGGAATCGCGATGGAAGAAGGCGAAACGGTCAGCGGCGTCACCACCCTTGCCGTAGCAATAGATACTATTCTGGGGAGGTATTCCGTCTCCGTACTTTTCCCGACGGCCCGACGCGCAGCCCAAGAAGCACAAATCCGCGAAGCGTTGCTGGAGTGCAAAACCGCCCTGATTGGTGAAATCGGCAAGCTGAGTGAGAACAAATAACAGCCCTAAAAATGAATAAAGGAGTTCCCGTGTTTGATGTCATTTTGTTGGCGGTGGACGGATCAAAGCAGTCGCCTTTTGTCACAAATCTTGCCTGTCAGCTGGCTAAAGGTCAGCCTTCGACCGTTTATGTTACCTGTTGTATTGATGAATCTTATGCTCTGGAAGATAACGGAGATGAACCGGGTGAAATTGTTGATTATCCGCCGGCAGAAGCAGAGCAAAACACTGCCCGGGCTGTCGTCGGTCAGGCCATGGCGACACTAAAGCAGGCGGGTATCCGTGCCAAAGGTAATCTGATTGTCGGGCCTGCGGGTGAAGCGCTGGTGGCGGAAGCCGCAAGGATCAATGCTTCCGTGATTGTTATCGGCCACCGCCAGCTTTCCGCTTTTGGTCGCATGATGAAAGGCTCGGTCAGCGCCGACGTGATCGAAGATTCGCCCTGCCCGGTGCTGGTTGAAGTCCGGGGCAATTAAGCCTGTAGTTATAAACTTGTAGTGATTAACTCATCGTTATAAAAGCAAAAAGCGCCTGACGGCGCTTTTCATTATTCATAAAGAAAATAAGTATTTAGCAAAAGTATTACTTGGTATTTATCAGCCCCATCGATTTTGCCCATTCACTGATATGATCCCGATAAAAGAAAGTGATATCCAGTTCCAGCGAGCTTTCTTTCGACGGCGTTACTGAGCCTAAACATGGATATTCCTGTGGCCGGTATTCAAAGAGAAAATCATCCATTTCCTCATCGGTCAGCAGTTTATCCCCCTCCATATCATCTTGATAAAAATAGGCATTCAGCATCCAGACCCGGTACTCATAATCATTTTTAATAAATTGCATAGGGATAATCTCGGTAAAAGACCTATTGCGAACCTGAAAAAATTCTCCCTAAAGTGCAGTTATCAAGTGCAACTATGACATCAGGCACGCGTCGCGTTCGAGCCATCCATTGCTGATTTCATATAACAAGAAATTAACATATCAATGGCCTTTAGCAAGCAGCAATTACTCTGAAAAATTCATTTTATGAACATTTAGTTATTAGATGGCAAATGTTTGAATTAAATATAATTTGAACAAATAGATTAAATTTTATTATTAATGACGTGATTAATTCATAAGAAGCATTTTAATAAAGAGAGGAGAACTGAGAGAAGAACTGAGAGGAACAGAACTGACATTGGGGATGCCTTCGCATCGCCACTGCCAACCCTGTTCCCTAAATCTGTTTAACTGTGTTTACCCTGACTATCTTAAACTGTTACCAGCGTCCCGGAGGCGGGCCTTCGCGCCAGTGTCCCGGAGGTCCATCGCGCCAGTAGCCTGGTGGCGGGCCTTCATGCCAGTGCTCGTGATGCCAGTAATGTGGCGGAGCTGGCTCGTAATACACCCAGTGACCACGCCCTTCATCACGATAATGATGATCCCACCAGCCTGGCGGACGCCAGTCCCCCCCATCCCAATAGTACCCGCGGTTGTCGCGATCACCGATGTGCAGTGACAGGCCAGGCATATTAACTCCGAGCTCGACGTCTGCCTGTGCGATAGCTGGCAAAGTTAGCAAAACGGCGAGAACTAAAATCAATTTTTTCATTGTGAACCTCACGACCTGCTTATCAGGTGGTGACAAAGTACCGCCAGCTATCTTCCTGTTCTATAGGAATTTATCCCAAAAAAAATGCCTTAACGCTACCCTTACATTTGCGTCAAAATGCCATTGTGGATAACCGGTTGCAACGCTATGTCAGTAAAGGATATTCAGCAAAAAATCGGCAAAGAGAAAGAAATGACAGATACAAAAAAACCGCCGAAGCGGTTTTTTGTTTGCTGCATAGTTGTACAAAATCAGATTTTGCAACCTTCGCAGTCACTTTCGTCCTGAACGGCTTCAGGCACTTCCGCTGCTTTTTCAGCCGCTTTGACTTCAGCGGTTTCCAGTGCAGCATCAATGTCAAAATCAAAAATATCGTCGCTCATTCTCATCACCTTAATTGTTCGAAATCGGCCTAAGTATAACGACCCGCCTCGGCAGATGCCGGTTTTTTTGTGCCCTGAAGGCGTATAAAAGGCTACAGACACGCCACAAAAACCCGCAGGATTTGCATAAACACCTTTCGGAAACCATAGTTATTGTGAATACAACGGTGTCACGGAGACACTTTTTGCTGATAAATACGAGGAGAACCGGATGACGACGTCAAACATCAAAGCCTGGGCAAATACCCGTGAAACGTCTCACGAAATCGCTGAGGCTATTTTCGAACTGGCTAAAAACGACGAGAAGCTGGCGCAGAAAATTTGGGAAGAAGGAAACGATGAGGTTCTGCCTATCGCCTTCGCTAAAACCAAGGACGACTATCTTTTCTGGGGCGAAGAGAAAATCGACCGGAAAAACGTCTGATTACGTCAGGCCTAAACTGGTAAGAGTATACCGGTAACAGGAAGCCCTGAGTCCCGCTCAGGGTTTTCGCATGAGTGTCCCACAGCCTTCAGCTGTCGAAACCAAATCCCATTTTATGCGCCCACTCAAAGATTTGCTCTTTGTAAAAGAAGCGCGGCTCACAGACGCCCGGCTCTCCCGGCGTCTGGATCATGACAGCCACACACGGATAAGCCACCGGTCGCGCATCAAAGATAAAGTCATCCACTTCCTGATCGGCAAACTCAGAGGTCTCGCCTACCGCACTCGCCTGGAATATTTCATCCATAATCCATTTACGGTATTCAAATTCATTATTGATAAATTTCATCATGCACCTCTGTTCGGCTTTTACTCTACATGCGGACAGTGCCAGGTTAAATCAACCGTGTAAGACGTCACCGCCACAGCAGGGGCATACTTCGGCGCGGGAAACTGACATTTCAGCGCTGCCGTCGCTGTCCCATTCAACGCGTAAAGGTTTGCCATTATCGCGTTCAGCTTTAATGAAGCGATCAAAATGCGTCGCCTGCCCGGTCATCGTTTCAGTCAGCAGCAATTCGTCCCCGGCATAAATGCGTGCGGTCGCCTGAGCATCTTGTTTCTCGCCCGAAATGATTTTGTGCAGATGATGAATAGTCAGTTTGATACGTTCCACAGTCGCTCCTGTCACGGCTCAACATCTTTTTCGCTTGTCAGATTCATTCACAAAAATGATGTCCAGCCGCTATTTTATCAGAGCATGCAGGGTAACGTCATGGCCTGTGGCCATGTTTACACGCGGGATTAATGAGCTAACTGTGCTGTTCCGGTGGGATCCGGCAGCTGTTGTTGTTCGAGACGAGCCAGATCGTACACATCATAAAAATCGACAAAACCTTTATGGCTGACGATCGACTGAATGCGATTTTTGATCCGTGCGCTTACGCTGTCGGAACTGAGAATTTGTTGCACGGCATCCGAAGATAATTCACGGCTGAAATACCATTCACCGTTGTAGCAGACGCGTAAGTCCAGCACGCCGATATCTTCATAGCGATAAACCGGTTTGATTTCCAGCAGTAACATTGCCGACATGAAGACCAGAAACGCGGTGAACCCGATGAACCAACCGATGCCCATGTAAGGCGAAACGTACATCACGATGCCCACCGCGATATACCCCACCAGCATGGCCAGACATAACCAAGGGTGATTCACAAAAAATTCTGCGTTAATGCGTGGTTTCCCGTCGCGCCCTTCCTGATGGTTGATACGATCAATTTCACTGTTTAATACACTTTTGATTACGTCCATCTCATTTCCTCATTGCGTCACGACTATAATGCAATCTGATAAGTGAATTTTATCATGACAACTGTTATAGCGCGTAGAGCAGTTGCCGGGAGTTAAACGGCAAACTGTTATAGTTTGGCATTTGCGTCATCCCAAAAGGAATCCACTCTCTGCATGTCAGATAAAAGGAGATCATCGTGGCATTACTAATCGTAGAAAGACCGGCGAAAAAGCTGGTGAGCTACCGGGTTGTTGGCCCTTATAAGGAGTCAATCCATCACGGCTTTCAGCAACTGACAAAATGGGTTGCACGGCACCATCAGCCGCAAAAAGAATGGCTGACGTGGTTTCACGATAACCCGGATACAACGCCTGCGGAAGCTTTGCGTGCTGATCCTTCTGTGTGCGTTGCGGATAACTTTATTCTTGATGATGCCGAAGGGTTGACGTTGCAAACGCTGCCCGGTGGCACTTATGCGGCATACCACACCACGATAACAGATGAGAATTTCGAGAAAGCCTGGCGTGAGTTTTACAGCCAGCTGCTCGCCAGCAGTCATTACCGTCCGGATGGTAAGGCCTGTTTTGAGCACTATCTCAGTGATGGCTCGAAAAATGGCATTTGGGAAGTGGTGCTGTATCAGTCCGTAGAGAAAATTCCGCCGATACGTTAGATGATCAAACCAGCAACGGGATGTCAGACTGGTCGCAAAAATCGATATAAGCCTGTGGTGGCTCAGTATCGCTGACCACCACATTAAAACGGGCAAGAGGTGCGATCGCAGCCGGTCGCACCTGATCGAACTTGCTGCTGTCAGCCACCAGAATGCTTTGCGCAGAACGTTCAATGGCCTGATGTTTCATCAGCAGCTCATCAAAGTTGAAACACGTCACGCCATGCTCAATGCTCACGCCAGCTGCGGAAATGAACGCTTTCGAGGGCCGGATAAAATCCAGTTCACTGCTGCGCCCTATGGGCGTGAAGATACTGTTGCTGGATTTGAACGCCCCTCCGCACAAAATAACCTCGCAGTGCGGTTTTTCCTGCAACGCCAGAAACGTATTCAGGGAATAGCAAATAGCGGTAAATACACAGTCTTCGGCAATTTTTTCAATCACATAAGGCATAGTCGTGCCGCAATCGAAAAATACAGTATCGTTATTCTGGATGAGGCTGGCAGCACGCGAAGCAAGTCGTCGCTTTTCTTCTATCTGCCGCATTTTCTGTTCACTGACAAAATAATGCGTGGAAGGGCTATTTTTGGGATCCATAACGATGTAACCGCCCAGCAGAATAACCGGGGCGGGGGCGGAATTCAGGTCACGGCGAATCGTCATTTCGGAAACATCGAGCAGCAACGACGCTTCTTTCAGATGAATTTTGTCGGTTTTTTTTAAAGCCAGTAACAGACGCTGGATCCTGTCTTCACGCTTACTTTCCATGATGTTATCTCACGCCCTTACCGTTTCGCAGCCGCTCACTATACCGTTGCCCGGCACTCACCGCAAACCTCTGCAATGCCTCAATTTATTGCAACTGACGCAGCGTCAGATAGCCGTCAAAAACCGCACCGGTATCAATATAAAACTGATTAGCAAACTGCATCGCAGGCTCCACCGGCGTATGGCCGAAATAGAACTCGTCAGCGCCGGAAATGGGTTTGTAACGCCCTGCCAGAGCGAAGTTAACGCGATCCCGGTTCCAGATAATCTCATACCCATCCAGAGGCTTGCCGAAAACATAATCATCTGAAATATAATTCGCGTGAGCGACCACAATTAGTTTGCCTTCACGGGTGGTCAGTTCAAGTACGTGTGGCAACTTATCAGCCTGAAGAATAAGTGATTTTGCTTCTTCCTGTTTTTCGCCTTCCAGTGCATAAAACCAGTCGCCACCGTTGCGCAGCCAGCGGGGGATATTTTCTTCATTCACTGCATCAATAGCCATTTGTTCATGATTGCCCCGGACACAGGAAAACCAGGGCTCATTCAACAGCCTCAGGCATCCCACACTGTCAGGCCCGCGGTCGGCGACATCTCCGACTGATAGCAATAAATCCCGATGCGGGTCGAAAGCTACTCTCGCCAGCTGCTCTTCAAGCAGGCTCAGGCAGCCGTGTAAATCCCCGACGATATAAATATGTCTGTAAACCGAACCATCGGTACGCTGGTATAAAGCGGAAGTCATATTAAGCAAGGATCCATAGGAGAAGTGAATCTTTTAAGTGTAACGCAGGAAGGTGAAGTGAGAAGCAGGGAAGTGAAATGAAAAGTATGAAGAAAACCGCCGGGTCACTTTTCCCAAGGCATCAGCGGTTTGTGGGCTCTCTACACTGAGTTGGCGCTGAAATCCACTGATAATTAAATTATCGTTAAGTAACTGGCGCCTTTTTGTGCTAGACTACTGCCCGCTCTAAGTAAAACCGGAGGTTTTATGAGTTCCACAGTTGTAAGCGCTCAAGACGAGTGTCCGTTGTGCCAAAGCACGAATAAGACGTCGGTCAATATGTCCGCAAAAATTGTTACTGTGACCTGCACATCTTGTGGCCGGTACAGTATCTTCCGTAAAACCATGGAAGAGATTTCAATTGACCGTAAGAAACGCGTTGCCCTGCAGGCGTTTTTCACCAGCCAGCCTAACTACCACCTGCCTTTATCTATCAGGGCACTGAGCAATACTGAATCACCGGGTGAATTCTGACCCTAAAAACGCCCCTCGGGGCTGTTTTAATTTCTGATTTTCTTCATTCTTTTTATCGATAACCAACATTCTGTTCAGAAATAAAACTCTGACTGCGGCTCTTTGCGCCAGGGATGTTATTGAAGAAACACTTAAGGCCCCCTGTTGCAGGTGGCCTTTTTTATTACGCCGATTTTGTGGCAATAGCTTCGTGGCAACAGAATGTGTTGTATCAGAGTGGAGCAGCAGGAAGTGCCTGAATTGCAGACATAAAAAAACCACCCGAAGGTGGCTATAACGACATTACTACTATATTGCTTTTGATTATTCTTTGCATTTTCCCATGGTACCCGGGACGAGACTTGAACTCGTACAGCCTAAGGCCGAGGGATTTTAAATCCTGCGTGGTTTTTAGATGATCCATAGAGTTAGCCAACTATTTCATAATATTGGCATCAAATTTAATTGAAATAAGTCAACAAGTTACAATTGGCGAAAGCTTGTAATTATGAAGTTTTCCCCGAGAATTGACGGGGGTTCAAATCCCCCCAGCTCCACCAATTTAGATAGGACAGTGCAGGGACAAACTCATATAAACCAGTAATTTATGGGTAAGGTTAGGACTGAGCACTGACACCATCTGGACAGAAAAGGATACGTAAAAGATACGCGGCTCCTTCTCTTGAGAGAACCTCCGTCACCAACGGAGGTTTTTTTTCGCCTGTTGATGCTGCTTAATGACTGGTGAGTTTTCGGGGTTTTAATTAATCAGAGTTTAGTTTTCACCAAATCATAAAAATATGCAGCCAGCCATTGAACCCCAAAAAATCTTTACAAAACCTTGCTATCAGATCTAACGCTGGTACGATTATCCACAAAAAATCACAGAGCCTACTTATGTTCAAAAGTTTTTTCCGTTACGCGTCTGTTGGGATAATCAATACAGCAATCCACTGGGGTTCGTTTTACATGATTATCCACACGGCCAGAACCGATCAGGCGTTGGCTAACTTTGGTGCTTTTTGCATTTCGGTAACTTTCTCTTTCTTCGCGAATGCAAGATGGACATTCAGCAGTGAAACAACAGCTCTGCGCTACATGCTCTACGTGATGTTTATGGGCGGCATGGCGGCGTTTGTTGGCTGGTTGGCAGACAGGTGTGAGCTATCCTCCATATTCACGCTGACCGTCTTCTCAGGCGTGAGCTTAGTGTTTGGTTTCTTATTCTCTAAATACATCATATTCAGGCCATTTAAATGAAAATATCCCTGGTTGTTCCAGTCTTTAATGAAGAAGACTCGATACCGATTTTTTATCAGGCTGTTCGCCGAGAGCTCGCTGGGTTTGAAGTGGAGATAGTGTTTATCAATGATGGAAGCAGAGACGGCACTGAAAGCATTATTCAGTCACTTTCTGTATCAGATCCACTCGTTAAATCATTGTCGTTCACAAGAAACTTTGGTAAGGAGTCTGCTCTGTTTGCAGGTCTTGAGCATGCAACTGGTGATAGCATTATACCTATCGATGTAGACCTCCAAGATCCAATCGAGGTTATACCTCTGCTAATTAGCCGCTGGCAGAACGGAGCTGATGTAGTCCTGGCTAAGCGAATTGATAGAAGCACAGACGGTCATTTGAAACGAAAGACGGCAGAATGGTTCTACAAGTTACATAACAAAATCAGCTACCCACAAATTGAAGAAAACGTTGGTGATTTCAGGCTGATGTCACGAGAAGTTGTAGACAACATAATGATGATGCCAGAGAGAAATCTATTCATGAAAGGGATTCTATCATGGGTCGGTGGGACGACTGATGTTGTTGAGTACGCTAGAGCGGAAAGGGTTGCGGGTAAATCTAAATTCAATGGGTGGAAATTATGGAACCTTGCACTTGAAGGGATTACTTCATTCTCGACCTTCCCTCTCAGAGTATGGACTTACATTGGCCTGATAGTCGCCGGTCTTTCTTTTTTATACGGGGCCTATATGATCATCGATACATTAATATTTGGTAACTCCGTGAAGGGATACACATCGATAATGGTTTCAATGCTATTTCTTGGTGGGGTTCAACTTATTGGCATAGGTGTACTCGGTGAGTATATTGGGCGTATATATGTTGAGTCAAAAGAAAGGCCAAGGTACCTAGTAAAAAAGAATAAGCGGGGGGGAATACAGTAATGGAATATGGGTTATCAACAATAAAGTCAGATGTTGAAGGAAGGAAAAGGATATTCATAGCCACCATTATATCTATGGTGGTCATGTATCTTGGGTGCTCTCGCGCAATGTTTTCTACCTACATGCCAGATGACTACTTACTCCAGATGAGAGACGTACCTCTTTCTTTCTATATGCAGCAGGGCCGCTTTGTTCAGGCGGGTATCACATGGGTATTTAATTCGCTTGGCGTGAACATAGTTTCATCATCTCCACTATTTTTGCCTCTGTTCTTTTTGTTCACCTCTCTCTCATCGTCTTTAATTATCGATGCTATATCAGGTGATAAAACACCGTTGTTAGTTTACCTTCTCATCCCTGCTGTTGTTGTCAGTCACCCTGTATTCAGCATGATGTCTGTATACCACCTTGCTAATGTCTGCTTCGCACTGTGCATGGCATGTCTATCCCTGCTTGTCATAATAAATGAGAAATCAAAGTTAAAATCTACAGAACGAAACGGATGGAAGATATCGATACTTGTCATCCTCATCTGTGGTAATTACCAACCAGCGATTGTGGTCGTAGGAAGCTATTACCTTTTCGAATTTATTAAAAACTTCAAAAATAATGGTGTTGCTGGTTCAGTTAAGAATTTAATGCCATTCATTTGCGGTGTGGTTTTATACGCTATCTTGTTCAAGTTTACTAAGACGTCACTTGGCGAGAATAATTGGGACAATCGGGCAAGTCTGGTTACGGATTATTACGCAAGGCTACACGACATTGCATCTTTCTTGCCGAGCTTCTTTTACAACGACTGGTGGTTGATACCCTGGCAGTACGCGATGTCCCTTTCTTTCATCATGGTACTGTTTCTTTTTCTGGCGGTTATAAAAAGGGGGGGGGTTGCCGCAGTCTACGTTCCGGCATTTCTTATTTGCATTCTTGCGGCTATTGCTCCTATAGCTGCGTTGCAAACATGGGATATATCTCCTCGTTCAATGTTCTCTGTTTCTTTCGCATACGCAATCATGATCGCATCCGTGAGTGATAATGGGCTGTTTACCAAAACTAAAGTGATATTACTTGTCGCGCTGGTGATGTTGTCGATGATGGTAAGTAATTCATATCTCCAAATAGTGGAGAACGACAACATCAGAGATAACTGGATGATTGATAGGATATCAAGAGATCTTGCAGCGGTGGGTGTTAAAGGTGAGGAAGTTGGCTTCTCAAACACGAATGGGAGGCTGAGCGTTTCTGCCTGGTCACTGAGTGCATTAATTCAGAAAAGAACGGGGTTAGTTTTTAATGTCAACGCAAACCCAGCAATCCCTTCAGGAGTATGCTCAGAAGCTAATACATGGCCTAATAACAATTACATAGTTAAGGGGCCAGAAAAAATCACAGTTTGCCTGTAATGCTTGGCAGCCCTGTTATAAAACAGGGCTTTATTACGTGTCGGCATTGGACTTGCTGGCAGTGGCGTTGAAGATTGTGCTTCCTCACATATTCGTCAAAAGCCTATTGACTAATATATATACTACTAAATATTTCACACTTGCCTTGATAGTTGCGCGATCAAATTTTTTGAAAACGAGTGATCATGAAGTTATTTTGCCGGAGTCTCCGTCCACGCAACATCATCCGATGTATTAGCATCCACGCGACTCAATAGAACCCGGTATTTCTTCCACAAAGGCAATGCTGCTATTTCGTCTGCTGTCGCCATGTCGAGATCTACTGCATCTTGTAGTACAGATATCCTATCGGTCGCTGCTGCAATTAATTGCGCTTTCTTCGCCGTGTTTGCTGCGATTTTACCCGCATTTTTTTCAGCCTGAATTTCTTCTGGTGTCTTTGGCGGTGGTGGGATCAGCGATCCGTTAACATATACATAGCCCGGCCCCACACTCTCCCAGTCCTCATCGCTAAGCTCAATAGAGGTATTTTCATCTTCCCGTGAAATATGATCTTCTGACAAAAACATGCCCATGATATTACCTGAGGCATCAACCGGAATAAATTTCATGTAATCACCCTTAAAGAATTGCTATTGCATTAAGCTGAGCACCAGCCGAGTTGTTATTGAAAAAAATGCATGATCCCGCACTTGTTGCAGAAAGCCATATTGGTGCTGTTAGTGGTCCGCTAGGGAATGGCATAGCTACCACCTGCGGTGCCGAGGAAAACGACAATGGATAGGTCCATGTGGCTGAGTTGTTGGGCAGAATTGTAAGTGTAAGGCGGCAAATCTGCATGCCCCCAGGGAACTTTATAAATACTCCATTTCCGTTACTCCCATATTGAAACTGATCCAGCCTCACGGCATTGGCAGGGTTTGTCGCTGCTGCTACTGAGAACTGTTGTGTGGATAAACCAGCCATGGCTGCGGCTAAAATGCTCGTCCTCGCTGCGCTCTGCGCTGCCGTCCCTGCGGTGGCAATCTCGGAAAGATTATTGCCTGATTGCAGAAAGATTTTTTTAAGTGCCGCAAGAACCTGTGCGTCGTTCGCTGGATCAAGAACTAGTCCTCCACCAGTCACTATATTCGCAAGTTCACGCTGAATTGTATTAAACCAGGCGGCATCCATGATAGTTGGAGAGATGCCTGCGGCCACATTGCCATTAGTCCATTCACCATTGGCATCTGCCGTAGTGGTGATACTCCCAATCTTTTGCATAGAAATGTCCTCGCCAGTTAAGGCGCTAATTTTGTTTTACGAAGATTAATGATTAATTAGCATAACCAAATAATACAATGGTGTGCGACGGAGCCAATTTACTGAGACGACATTCAAGCCGCTTATTACCCCACGAACGCAAAGGATCGCCAGCATAAGATTGCCCGGCCTGAGCGTAGGTGATCGTGGTTGAAGGCGCGGTAACCAGCCAGGTAAACGGCCAGTCATCGCCATTCAGGGCATCACCGCAAACTGACATTCCCGCCCGTGACTGGCGGTAAACCGTCACGGTAATGTCATAACCCAGCGCTTTGGCTACACCTATGAAATATGCAGCGGACTGACCGCCCGTACTAAAAAGTTTCGAGACTACTGATTTTTGCCTGATGGCAATGCTGTCATTTTCCCCAATAGCACAATCGTCCGGGAGCCCGAGCGTTTTCTCCCAGTCGGTTAACATAATGGTTGCCGTCGCCGGGAAAGCGCCGATTAGCAATGATACTGCCGCATCATCACTGTCCTGATATGACTGTGCCAGAGCCCGCAATACGGCGGTTTGAACACCATCAGTTTTGCGTGACCATACCAGTCCGGTTGGCATTAAATTTTGCAGCGCTGACGTGTAATCTTCTAAAGTAAACCGGCTCATGTATAAGTCACCGTACCCCTTACCGGCAATTGCCCGGTCGTGGTGGTAATATTTGCCGAGGGAGAAGTCAGGATAAACCCACCCGTACCGCTGACATTACTGATGGCAATCAGCAGTTCAGACAGGTAAATCGTGGCCCCCTGAGGGTTGCCGGACTCGAACAATACCCCATCAATGGCAGCGGCAATTGCGGCAGTTGTTGTACTGTTAGCCGATGCCAGGCCGCTAATCGTAAAATTGATGGTCGTTTTAATTGGCGAACAGACATACACCAGTGCCGTGACGGGCTGAAGCGGGTAGATATAATCCGCTACCCTTTTTTGATCCCCGGTCGCCTTGGTGCCCGACCAGCTGTCGAGTGAGGAAATACCATCGGTACCCACGGGAAAACCATTATTTGAGGTATCAGTGCCGTCAATCATGATATACACGCCAACAGTACCGGCCCCCATAAGCCTGCGTACCGTCCACGCCCGCGTAACACCTGCTACGGCAAGCGCCCAGGCTTCATAGTCATCATCATTTCCGCCCTGTGGTGTATTTTGGTAGGCAAGCAGTGTCCGGGAACGGAAAGCATCTTCGGTTTCAATATCTGCACCATCCGTAATGGCCGTGATGATAGTCGCTATCGAGTCAACGCCTGAAATGCTGACATCCAGCGTCAGTTGGGTACCTGCCGGGGTATTCCCCGCATCGCCGCCACCCGTCGGGTCATCATTAGGATCGGGTAACACCGCAGTGATTGCGCCAGTTGCCGTGCCTGAGGCCCCGATATCAACCTCCGCATCTGTCGTGTACTGGTAACCATCACCCCGGTTTAAGACGGTACCCGCCGGAATAGCTGCACCTGCAGTGCCGGTGAAAAGGGTGGCATTGTTTGTCCCGGCGTTGGCTGCTTTTTGCGTCACGCTTTTTAACGCAGCCCACCCCGCAAGATTCTCATCCGTCGCGCTCCACGGCACTGACTGCTTCGCTATCCAGTCAAGATAGCCATAATGGAGATAAGCTAGACCAGCATCTGCGGTGCCAAGAATATTCAGATTTGAAAACCGTAATGGGGTACCTACCCCTTTTAATTCTGCTTCAATTGCTGCGAGATTACGCGCACGTAACTCAGTGAGTGTTGGCCGATTGTATGGCATCGATTAAGACTCCCAGACCCAGAAATAACGCTTAGACACAGCGTCCTGTCCCGGTTTTTGATAGGTGATGAAAAGGTTCAGGCGGTTCGGGTAAATAATTTGGGAGACAGGGGTAATACTGGCAACGACGCCATCATCGACAAGCCATTTAAGCGCCTCTGAGGCAAAGTCCTGAGCTTTGTTTGCAACGGCTAAAGTCAGCTTCTGTCGACGCAACAGCCATAGCCGTGAACCAATTGGATAATCCTGATCTTGATCCCCCCACCAGCCGCGACGATTATCACCATCATACTCATCATCTTGCCGCGCCAGCCTGTCAGTAAAAAGGCTGATTAAAATGGCAGTTTCTAAATCGTCTCCTGACTGTAGATCACCGAAAGCTTCAGCCCAGTCACCAACAGATTGTTCAGCATTCCACACCGTTGTAATGTCAGTCATTCAACTAACTCCCCGGGTTTTTCGCTTGTAGGCGATGAACTTCCGCTCTGCACATTTTTAACAACGTGGTTGTGCGTGTCACGCAGATCTTTCAGCGTGGTGGTATTGCTCCCGGCGTTGTCAATGATGTCCCCTGCACATTTCAGCACCGGCGTGTCAGCATAGATTTCTTCTGAAGCGACGATGGTGACGGTGGTTGAATTAATGACTTTGACGGGCTGACCGTTTGCATCAATTTCTATTCCCGTTTCAGTGAGTTTGATGTGCTGCCCCCACTGGTCATAAATGATGGTTTCACCCAGACTCAGGCCGGTTTTGCGGCTGCCTTTATGACCGGAGGCAATCACCACCGCGTTCGACCGGTCGCCCGAAAGGTAGGCGATCAGCACATCGGCACCATCCGGCAATGAAGAGGAGAAACCGAACTCCATCAGGCGCGGCGTATGGCTGCGCACTTCCAGCGGCGTCTGATACTGCACCTTCTGGATCCCACCATCATCATTCGTCAGCGATACGCTGCCCACGCCGAGCATCATCATCGCCCGGCGGTAAAGCGTGTTGAGCATCGTCATCTGTTCAGCTCCTGAATGACGTTGTAGAAACGATATGGCTGAACCGAGAATGCCGCCGGCGGCATCAGTACCATCTGCGCCACCGTGCCCTGGTCATCTTTGATAAAAGTGACTTCCGCCAGCAGCCACAGCACGTCATTGATGCCCATCTTGGGGATATTAACGGGGATCAGGGTGTTGGGCTCCCACAGCTTGCCCGCGCTGTCGCGCCAGTTATCAATGGTGACCTGCAGAACCTTAGAGCGGCCATAACGCCGGTTCATTTCCCAGTCAATCGCCTGCTGCGCCAGCTCGGTGGTGTTCATCGTGCTTTCGACAATGATGATCCGGTTCCGGTATCGCATTTTGGCAACGTCCGGATCATTCGCGGTGGCTTTGGTCACGGCTCCATAACCGGTGTCATCAACCAGCGGGTTAACCGTCATTGATACACCGGTATATTCGGAAAACCGCTCATCCATCGAGGCTTCATAGGCTGCTGCCTCGATATTGACTCCCTGCGCTACGCCGCTGGCGGCCTTCTTCGTACGAACTCGGGTCAGATAGAGGCTGCCATCAGGTAGGTCATAGTAGAGAAGCGCGGCCCAGCGAGTGATTCGGTCAATGATTTCCTGAGAGCTCTCCCCCCAGTTCAGCGTAAACTGTGGGACATTCTTTATACCGGTAACATCACTCGATACGGTGATGCTATAGGGCGCTGCCAGACGCTGTGCAATCTGTAATGGGGTAGCGCCGGTGATGACGTTGTTATCCCACTTGGCTGAGCAATCCACTAGATCCTCACACTTACTTCGGCCCGTTGCCCGGACTTCATGCCTCAAGGCTGAAATCATCGGAGCCCAGCGGTCGATATATCCTGTAATGACAGTGTCAGCGCCTATTTTAACGATGCAAGGATCCCCCTCCTTTACCAGTTGCTTATCGTTACTGCCGGGGTATTCGTCCATTAAAGACAGTTCAAAATCATTCGAAAGGATGGCCGGCCTCGTACAACATGGCAGCATTTCAATGATCCTATGGGTCATCGTCAACAACCTGTTGTTAATTGAATGTAGGAGCCAAATTTTGGAGCCATGGACTAATGGGAAGAAAACGCACAAACCCGGCCGATAACTGGATGCCCCCGCGCACTTGTCGGGGCCGTTCGGCCTTTGAATTCAAACCGAAGAATGGCGGCACTATCCGGCTATGCGGTTTTGACTCCTCCCCTGCTGAGGTTTGGGCAGCATACGAGGCATTAATCAACGATAAGAAAGATGAGAATTTATTCGAAGGCCTGGTGGAGAAGTTCTTCAACTCTGGTGACTTTATGGAGCTGGCGAAAGAAACACAAAAAGACTATCGAAAATACTCCGTGAAAGTTATGCCGGTGTTTGGGGCGGTGCAACCGGATAATATTAGACCGGAGCACATTCGAAAGTATATGGATAAGCGAGGGGTAAAAAGCCGGACGCAGGCTAACAGAGAAAGGGCGTTTATATCCCGCGTGTTTCGCTGGAGATATGAGCGCGGCATGGTG
Organism: Rahnella sp. JUb53; assembly: GCF_004346065.1. Lineage (NCBI taxonomy): Bacteria > Pseudomonadati > Pseudomonadota > Gammaproteobacteria > Enterobacterales > Yersiniaceae > Rahnella > Rahnella sp. JUb53. Next base: position 104,596 of record NZ_SLYT01000001.1, on the reverse strand, counting down.
AACATGAATCCGTGTAAAGGCGTAAAGCAGTTTAAGGAACAGGCCAGAACGACATACATTTTTGATAAGCAATATGATGCACTTTATAGCGTTGCGCCAACGGTCGTGAAAGTTGCAATGGAACTGGCTTACCTGTGTTGCCCGCCAGGCTGATGTGTTGAGCATGAAAAAAATGCAGCTTTTGGAAAATGGCATAATGATCCAGCAAAGCAAAACTGGTGTTGCTCAGATTAAGCGTGGGGTCCGCGTTTGAAGGCGGCTATTGCACTCGCCGGAACTCTGCCGATTAATGCCGGGATGAGCAGCATTTTTGTTCTGCATCAGGCATCAGGGGCGGGGTACACGCGGGATGGGTTTAACAGTCGTTGGATGAAGGCAAAGCAAGAAGCAAAGGAGAAATTCCCAGAACTGGATTTCAATTTCACATTCCATGATCTGAAGGCGAAGGGGATATCGGATCTTGAAGGGTCTCTGTCTGACAAGCAGGCAATATCAGGGCATAAATCGGCGTCTCAGACGGCCAGATATGATAGAAAAATTGCGATTGTTCCTGCTGTTGGGGATCAATAATATTATGAAAGGCAGACATAAAAAAACCACCCGAAGGTGGCTATAACGACATTACTACTATATTGCTTTTGATTATTCTTTGCATTTTCCCATGGTACCCGGGACGAGACTTGAACTCGTACAGCCTAAGGCCGAGGGATTTTAAATCCCTTGTGTCTACCGATTCCACCACCCGGGCTCCGGGAAAATTGGAGGCGCGTTCCGGAGTCGAACCGGACTAGGCGGATTTGCAATCCGCTACATAACCGCTTTGTTAACGCGCCTTAAATCTTACTACTTGTCTTGCACTTAAACCAATTCACGAACCAGTTTAATAAAATTTGGAGCGGGAAACGAGACTCGAACTCGCGACCCCGACCTTGGCAAGGTCGTGCTCTACCAACTGAGCTATTCCCGCTTTAATCAGAACGTACTGATTTTTTTAACTAATCTTCTGGCATAAGACTGGCTGCCTTCCGATGCGTTGCATTCTACTGACCTGACGGATTGAGTCAATAAAATTATCGCTTCTGGCGATCGTTTGACGTTTTTTACGTCAGTTTGATCAGGGTTCCAGCAAATCGTGGCGCGCAGCGTTGAGATATTGGAACATTGACCAGAAAGTCAGCACCGCAGCAATGTACAACGCCACGACACCCACGCCCACAACAATCGCATCCGGACGCCATAATAACGCGACCAGCGACAGCATTTGCGCTGTGGTCTTCACTTTACCAATCCACGATACCGCCACACTGCTGCGTTTACCAATTTCAGCCATCCATTCACGCAATGCTGAAATGATAATTTCACGGGCAATCATGGTCGCAGCAGGTAACGTAATCCACCAGGAGTGGAAATACTCCGCGACCAGCACCAGCGCAATAGCCACCATCACTTTGTCGGCGACGGGATCAAGAAACGCACCGAAGCGGGTTGTCTGCTTCAGACGACGTGCCAGATAACCATCAAACCAGTCAGTCGCGGCGGCAAAAACGAAGATCAACGCACAAGCCAGCGGTGCCCATGGATAAGGCAGGTAAAAGGCCAGCACGAAGAACGGTATCAGTACAACGCGAAACAGGGTAAGGCACGTAGGTATATTAAATTGCATAGCGAAGGTAACTGTTTGTCCGGTGTGGATATTATGAGTATGTTGCTACAACGCCCTTAGTGTTTCAACGCATTATGAATCTTTTCTGCCAATGCGATAGAAATACCCGGTACCTGTGCAATTTCCTCTACGCTGGCATTCAGTAATGGCTGAATGCCTCCCATGTATTTCAGTAAAACCTGACGCCGTTTCGGCCCGACGCCTTCGATTTCTTCCAGTGCGCTGGTAGTGCGGACTTTAGCGCGTCTCTGCCGGTGACCTGTAATGGCGTGATTGTGTGAATCATCGCGAATATGCTGAATAACATGCAGAGCCGGGGAATCTGCCGGTAGCGCAATCCCCTCGCCTTCTGGCACAAAGAACAGCGTTTCCAGTCCGGCTTTGCGATCCGCCCCCTTGGCGATACCAATCAGCAACGGTTTGGATTTATCCCACTCCACATTCAGTGAATTGAACACATCCAGCGCCATGCCAAGCTGCCCTTTACCGCCATCGATAAAGATGACATCCGGGATTTTATTATCATCCAGCGCTTTACCATAGCGGCGCTGCAACACCTGCGCCATCGCAGCGTAGTCATCGCCGGGCGTAATACCATTGATGTTATAGCGCCGGTATTCTGAACGCACCGGACCATTGCCATCGAAAACCACACAAGATGCGACCGTCTGCTCGCCCATAGTATGGCTGATGTCGAAGCATTCCATGCGGTTAATTTCAGCAAGGTGCAGGGTTTTTGCCAGCTCCGCCAGCCGCTGATGGATTGTCGACTGCTGCGCCAGCTTGGTCGTCAGGGCTGTTGAAGCATTGGTGCGCGCCAGTTTCAGATAACGTGCACGATCGCCGCGCGGTTTACTCTGTATTTGCACTTTGCGCCCGGCCAGCTCGCTAAGCGAGTCGGCCAGCAGATCTTTTTCCGCCAGACTGAAGTCCAGCAAGATTTCACCGGGAAGTGTCCGCTGCTGGCTGCCCTGCAGATAAAATTGCCCGACAAACGTTTGTACCACTTCACCAAGATCAGTACCGCCCGGCACTTTCGGATAATAGCTGCGGCTGCCCAGCACTTTGCCCTGCCGGATAAACAATACGTGCAGACAAGCCATACCGGATTCAAAGGCCACGCCGATGACATCCAGATCTTCACTGTTACCGGACACGAACTGACGTTCGGTTACGCGGCGCACGGCCTGGATCTGATCTCTTATCCGTCCGGCATCTTCGAATCGAAGCGATTTGCTGGCTTCTTCCATGCGGTTAACAAGCTGGGTAACTACCTGCTGATCTTTACCGGACAAGAACAGGCGAACGTATTCAACCTGATCTTTATAATCTTCTTCACTCACCAGCCCTTTGACGCACGGCCCCAGGCAACGGCCAATCTGATATTGCAGACAAGGGCGCGAGCGGTTGCTGTAAACGCTGTTTTCGCACTGGCGGATCGGGAAAAGTTTTTGCAGCAACGCCAGGGTTTCACGCACGGCATAAGAGTTCGGGAAAGGCCCGAAATACTCGCCTTTGGCGTGTTTTGCACCACGGTGAACCGTAATTCTTGGATGATTATCCGCGCTGAGGAAAATCAGCGGGTAAGACTTATCATCACGTAACAAGACGTTGTAACGTGGCTGATACAGCTTGATGTAGTTATGCTCGAGGAGCAGCGCTTCCGTTTCCGTATGCGTAACGGTGACATCGATTTGCGCAATATTTTTGACCAGAGTTTCGGTTTTGCGGCTGGAAACCTGGACACGGAAATAGCTCGAAAGACGTTTTTTAAGGTCTTTGGCTTTACCTACGTAGATTACGGTGCCGCTGGCGTCATACATCCTGTAGACGCCGGGCTGGCTGGTGACCGTTTTCAGAAAGGCCTTGGGGTCGAAACGCTCATCACTCACTGCCTGATAAAGTCTCCGTGTTGAACAAACCGTGTCGAATAGCCAAATGGGTTAACTCAACATCGCCGCTGATATTTAATTTACTAAACATCCTATAACGATAACTGTTAACGGTCTTCGGACTCAAGTTCAGTTGTTCTGAAATTTCATTCACTTTTTGTCCCTTGGTAATCATCAGCATGATTTGTAATTCACGCTCAGATAAGGAATCAAACGGTGTTTCAGACTGAGGTTCTATCTGACTCAGAGCCATTTGCTGTGCAATATCAGACGCAATATAACGCTGACCAGAATCGACCAGACGAATCGCATTGACCACTTCCTGTGGTGCAGCACCTTTGCTCAGATAACCTGACGCCCCCGCCTGCATCACTTTGGCCGGCAACGGGTTTTCAGTATAAATCGTTAACATGATGATCTTGATATCCGGGGAGAAACGGACGATTTTTTTCGTCGCTTCCAGCCCACCAATACCTGGCATGTTCATATCCATCAGGACAATATCAACATCATTGGTACGACACCATTTGACGGCATCTTCACCGCATTGCGCCTCACCAACAACTTTGATGCCTTTGATATCTTCAAGAATGCGTCGGATCCCTGCGCGCACCAGTTCGTGGTCATCAACAAGAAGAACGCTAATCAAAGAGAATTCTCCAAAAAATAAGGGCAACACACCGTCAGGGTCTTCAGGCCAGTCTTACGTATTCCAACGCGGCGAACATTAATATTGTTCTCAGACAGCGTATAAATGAAGAGAAGGTGGCAATTAGAGGCCAGCATCAACTAACTCGTCCCACTGCATGTCAAGGCAGTGTTTTTAAATCAGGAAGACACAGTTATTTATTATAGCCCGCGTATTTTACTCTAACATGTCTTCCTGACCAAGGAGTGTCTGCAAAAAACTACTTTGCTGAATGTAAATGAGAAATGCCATCAGCTGTATTAATAATTTATAAAAAAGTCTTTTTAATCAAGGGTAAAGCAGCAGGATCCATCCTGTCTTTTTTCCCGCAAAAAAATAATGCCCGCTGTCTTTTGAGGCTTAAACCCCATTGTTAACAGTGCTGTCTATTTAACCGCCAGCAAACCTCATTCACATATATATGATATGGCCGATGATTATTTGCGATCGCACGAATTGCTGCGGGATTATATGAATAAATCTGCACGTGGGGATGAAATGTTCTCATCCGGCAATAATGTTTAGTATTCTTTACTCCATGTACAAAAGCGCTATATGTTTATATCCAATAAACGCGCTGACAGCGCCGACACCGGCGATGCACTAAAACCGGCCAACTATGCTAAAATGCCGCCACTTTCCACCCGGCACGAACGGGTGAGTTCATTTTTAGCCCCATTTTTCTGCCCTTTAGAAATCGGCGTGCTGCCTGGCAGCCAGCCTGAGGAGATATAAATAATGTGTAATTGCGATTTTACGACTGAAGCTAACGTTGAAACACTGGCGACCGAAGTTGCCTGCCTGAAAGCCACGCTGACCCTGATCCTCAAAGCCATCGGTCAGGCCGATGCGGGTAAAGTCATGCTGAACATGGAGCGTTTTGTTGCGCAGATGGAAGACGAGCAACAGGCTGAAGTCTTCAAAAACTCCCTGCAACAAATTAAGTTCGCATACCGCCAGTAATGTATTCAGGAGTCTGTCGCCCGACAGGCTCTGCCTTTCCCCGTTTATACCCTGCACTTTCTGCGCTAACTCTCTGCTATAGTTAAGTCCTGAATTCATTTAACGGGAACAAAAGCATGAGCGACGAAAAGAACAAAGAAAACAAAAGCAAAGCCGATGATGTCCATGTCAGTGACGGCCTGGGAGAACTGCTGGAAGTTTCGGAACAGCTGACTGAAGAAGAAATTCAGAAAGCGGCAGAAGAAGCGAAACAAGCCGTTGAAGATGCCAAGAACCAACAACACCATTGATCCATGCAGCACAACTTCCTTGCTCCTCACCAGGCGATAGCCCCTCTGGCTATCGATTACCAGCATGGCGACAGTGAGCCCGCGCACAGCCACAGCTGTTCACAACTGATTCATACTTTATCCGGCGTGGTGGAAGTGCATACCACGCTCGGAACCTGGATAGTGCCACCCGGACGCGGCGTCTGGTTACCCGCTTACGTCGAGCACAGCCTGCGTTTTATCGGTGGTGTCAAAGCCCGCACCCTGTTTGTTGAGCCTCTGGCCCGTGCAGATTTGCCCGCACAATGTCAGGTTGTTCAAATTTCGCCCTTGCTGCGCGAACTGATCCTCACCTCGCTGACCGTTCCGGTCGATTACCTCCCCGGCGGTCGCGACGAACGCATTATGGAGCTTTTGCTTGACGAATTACGTCTGTTGCCGAGCTTACCGCTTCATCTTCCGGAACCGAAGGAGCCGGAGCTTCTGATACTGACTCAGCAGATCCGGGCAGACTTGTGTTCATCCTGGGAGCTGGAAGACATCGCACAACGGCTGGGGATCAGCAGCCGCACCCTTTCGCGCCGTTTTCAGCGTGAAACAGGATTACGTTTTAGTGACTGGGTACGTCAGGCGAAATTACTCGAAGCACTGAATCAGCTGGCGGCTGGCGTGTCAGTGATTGATGTGGCGCTGGCACTCGGCTATGACAGCCCGAGTGCCTTTAGTGCGATGTTCCGCCGTTTACTGGGCGTTTCACCCAGCGAATACTTTAATCAGACAGCTTAACCAGAAAAATCAGTCAGCCACATTAATCAGCCATTATGGCGCTGGCTGCATTAAACAACGCCTGCAAAGACGCGCTGGAAACATCGCTGTCGATCCCCACGCCGTAACAGGTTTCCCCCGGACGCCCCTGACAGCTCAGATAGGCTACCGCACGGCTGTGACTCTGATGCCCCAGCGTATGCTCGTGATAATCCCCGATCTCCAGTTGCACGTCGAAACTGCGACGCAGCGCATCAGCTGCGCCGGAAAGCAGACCATTGCCGCTGCCGGTAATATTCTGATCTTCATTGCGATAACGGATCCGCGCGCTGAAATGACAGACGTTTTGTTCATCACTGCGGATGTCATAACCCAGCAGTTTGATCGCCGGTTGTTCAGTTAAACCATAACGCTGGCGGAACAGGCGCCAGATATCACTGGTACTCATTTCTTTGCCATGCGTATCGGTCTCGCGCTGTACGGCTTTGCTGAAATCAATCTGCAAGCCACGTGGCAATTTCAGACCGTGGTTTTGCTCAAGCAGCCACGCCGCCCCGCTTTTCCCTGACTGACTGTTGACGCGAATGACCGCTTCGTAGCTGCATCCGACATCCGCAGGATCCAGCGGCAGGTACGGCACGCGCCAGTACGGGCTATCTGAGGCTTTCTGCGCCGTAAACCCTTTCTTGATAGCGTCCTGATGCGAACCAGAAAACGCTGTAAAGACCAGCTCCCCCGCATACGGATGGCGCGGATGCACCGGCAACTGATTGCACTCTTCCACCGCTTCCACAATAGCCTGCAAATTACTGAAATCCAGTTCAGGCGCGACACCTTGTGTATAGAGATTCAGCGCCAGCGTCACAAGATCTACGTTCCCCGTGCGTTCACCGTTTCCGAACAAACACCCTTCCACGCGATCTGCACCCGCCAGCATGGCCAGTTCGGCACACGCCACGCCGGTCCCGCGGTCATTGTGCGGATGCACGCTGATGGAAACCTGCTGGCGGCGGCTGAAATGACGACAGAACCATTCAATCTGATCGGCATAAATATTCGGTGTACTGACTTCCACAGTGGCCGGTAAATTAATGATCATCGGTCTTTGCGCGCCCGGCTCCCAGACATCCGCCACGGCTTCACACACTTCCAGCGCGAACTCCAGTTCAGTAAAACAGAAAGTTTCCGGTGAATATTCGAACGTCCAGTCGGTTTGCGAATATTGTTCGCAAAGCTGGCGGATCTGCTGCGCGCCGCGCACGGCCAGTTCGCGGGTTGCAGCCTGATCCTGATTGAAAACAACTTCGCGGAACACCGGCGCGGTGGCGTTGTATAAATGCACGATAGCGCGTGGCACGTCTTTCAGAGCTTCAAAGGTGCGCGCAATCAGATCAGGACGTGATGGCGTCAGAACCTGGATCACCACGTCATCAGGGATCAGCTTGTCTTCAATCAGCCCGCGAACAAAATCAAAATCGGTTTGCGATGCCGACGGGAATGCGACTTCAATCTGCTTAAAACCACACTTAATCAGCAAATCGAAAAACTGACGTTTACGCGCATTATCCATGGGTTCCGCCAGCGCCTGATTACCGTCGCGCAAATCACTTGAGCACCATTGTGGTGCCGCACTGAGCACATTTCCCGGCCACTGCCGGTCAGGCAAATTGACCTGCGGGAAGGGGCGATATTTCTGCGACGGGTCGTTTAACATACGATTCTCCTTGAGGTTTAGAGGCAGCTGCGATGCGCCGGTAGATTCATAGTACGCAAACGATAACTTCCTGCGCCTGACTAACTGACAGCCACCCTCGCAAAACGGACAAAAGAAAATGATAAATGAATCAAAGTCACGCTATAGTGCATAACTAAACGCGTCCAGCTCGGCGATCAGAGGTCGTACAGAATGAAAAGGGTTCTGAATCCAAACGAAAAGAAACGGCTTGCGGCGCTGCAAAAACTCAAGATTGCTGACAGCAATCCGGATGAAGTCCTTGATCTGATTACCCGTCTCACTCAGCAGATTTTTGATATTCCAATTTGCATCATTACTCTGGTTGACCAGCATCGTCAGTGGTTTAAATCTAAAACCAATACCGCGCTGTGTTATACCGCACGGGATATCGCTTTTTGCGATTACACCATCCGCTCTTCGTCTGTGATGGTGGTGAATGACGCTACTCTGGATCCCCGTTTTAACGAGAACCCGCTGGTCACTGGTGAAGAAGGGATGCGCTTTTACGCCGGTGCCCCGCTGATTACCCGTGAAGGTTTTGCTGTCGGCAGCTTATGCCTGGCAGATAAAAATCCCCGCGACTTTTCCGTTCAGGAAACAGAAATGCTCTCGGATCTGGCGGCGATTGTCATCGACATTATCGAATCCCGCAGCAGCATGAGTTTTGTTGATATCGTTACGCGCTTGCCTAACCGCCAGCGTCTGATGGAAGACATCGCGCAACTGATCAAAGCGCCGGACAATACCGCTTATCTGCTGATAATGATCGACACGCTGGATACGCTCTACGCCTATGACATTGGCCGTGCCATTGGTATCCCCAAAGTCGAAAATATCCTCAAAGATATCGGCTCATTCCTGCGCAGTGAACTCAACGAAAATGACAAAGTGTACAGCCTGATGCTGGGTCGCTTTGCACTCATCAAGCGCATTGATGAGCAGGAAGAAATCTTCACTCAGCTGGAAAATGCGGCGACAAGAATTCAGAAAAGTATCACCAGCGACATTCCGATAAATGTCCGCCTGCATGCTGGTTATACGGTATTTTCGCCAACCTCTGACTGCGCTGAAAACATCATGCGGCAGGGGATGTCCTCATTGCATGAAGCCATCAGCAAAAACCAGCTGGTGATGCCCTATCATCAGGAATCGGATGTTATCCAGCGGCGCGCCTTTAACCTGCTGAATGATCTGATGGCGACCGTTGCCTCCTGCAAAGATTTCCATTTGCTGTATCAGCCGAAAATTCGTCTGGCCGATAAAAAATTCCAGGGCGTTGAAGCGCTGATCCGCTGGCAGCATCCGACTCTCGGCGTGATTTCGCCGTCCGAATTTATTCCTCTGGCTGAAAAAACACCGCTGATTACTCCGCTGACCAACTGGGTGATCACCCAGGCCGTGATGCAAATTGCCGAATGGCAAAAACGCGGCGCACAAATTCAGGTATCGATTAACCTCACCGCCAATAATCTGGTAGAGCAGGATCTGGTGCAGCGCATTCACAACGCGCTGATTCTGCATCAGGTATCGCCCTCGATGCTGGAAATCGAATGTCTGGAAACTCAGACGCTGGCGAATAATCCGCACGCCGTAGCGTCGCTGGATGCACTACGCAATATGGGGATCAGCATCGCGCTGGACGATTTCGGCTCCGGTTACAGTAATCTGAATTACCTGCAAAAGATCCCGGCTGATACGCTGAAACTGGACCAGTCATTGATTCAGGGCATCAGCAATGACAACAAAAGCAAAGTCATTGTGAAATCGATGATAGAAATGGCGCATGCGCTCAGTTATCAGGTGGTGGCGGAAGGGGTTGAAGACAACGATACCCTGTTGTGTCTGGAAGAGCTTCGGTGCGATTCGGTGCAAGGTTTCTATTTCTCACGCCCGCTGAAGCACGATCAGATTCTTGAGTGGTCCAGGCCGTACATCTGAAAATGCAGATAAATGGCTGACAATAAAAAACCCGCTTTCGCGGGTTTTTCATTTTATTACTTATTAGTGCTGCCTTCAGGCCGGATATTGTAGGTTCCGAAGAAACTACGGTCGGTTTCCAGACTGATGTTTTTCCCGTTCGCATCGACCGTGATCGAGCCGGTGGTTTTCGTCAGCGCACAGGCAATCCGCACTTCAATCTTGCGCATACCGTTTGGCACATTCAAATCCACATATTGATTGAAATGCAGAGTGGCGATTGTCTTTCCGTCCAGAATCACCAGCAGCGGGCAGGTCTTCTCAAACGGAATAATCGAAGATTGTTCCAACCGATGCAAACGGATATGCGTTTGCCCTTCTGGCGCAACCGCGCTGGCATTCGCGTAGGTTGATTTAACCTGAAGCGTCGGTTCATAAGGATTACTCGCACACCCGGCTAAAAATAAAGCAGCCAAGGCCACCAGTGTTTTTTTCATCGTTATCTCCCTGAGTTTATGAACGAATGATAGCAGCGTGCGCGCAACGGGCAACAAAAAACCTGTACCGGCAACAGGTGAAGTGTCCGCAGCTCTTAAAAGTCGTGCTGATTTGTGACATCCGTATAAAAAACCATCACCCGAATTGCTAATAGTCATCAGGTCGTATTTGATATTCTTAATCAGATTTATCCGATCAGATGTTCAACTCAATGTCAGGAATGATTATGTACAGTTACACACTCATCGCTCCCGCAGGGATAGTTAAGGCATACGAAGACGAATTTCGTGAAAAAGGGATTGAGCTGCTGGTTGCCAAACAGAACCGATCCGAAACGGTCGTTTTACGCAGCAGTCAGTTTGCTGAAGAACGTACTTTTATCACCCATGTTCATCTGCTGATTTTCAGCTTGTGTATGCGGGTGCAAAAACAGCTTAAGAATGGTAAGACTCCCAATACGACAATTATGTATTGATATATACCTGTATCACCTCGCCCTAACATATTCTGGCCTCATTCAGGGGCCTGACTCCTCTAAAATCATTCAGTCTTTACACCCTTCAAGGCTCGCGTAAATAATCCCAACTTGCTGGTTGATTTAAAAACAAAACTTCACCGACTTCTTTTGAGAACAAAAGCCTTCTGAGAACACAAAGCGTTATTTTTTTCGCTGGCTTATATTGTCTGGCGGAGAACGTATTACGTAATAATGAAAGGAGAATTAAAACTGCAGGAGATAATGCAAGGGCTTGCGAATTGTTGGTGGGTCGTGGCGGGTTCGAACCGCCGACCAATTGATTAAGAGTCAACTGCTCTACCGACTGAGCTAACGACCCAACGGGACGAATTATTCTCCTCTATCCTGATGATGTCAAACGCTTACCCTTACTTTTTTTACCGTCTTTCCGGTAAATATTTGTGAAGCTCATCACACCAAAAAAAGGTATTATTCTTCCCCTTCGGCTCATACCTGATTAATTAACACTCAGTTATCCACTATGTAAAAATTACGATACATTTACCCTGACTGGCATTTTTCATCTCGGTTATAACATATTCGAAATTAACATTATTATTACAATCACTCACTCCGGCTGTCGTTCCAGCTGAGAGGATATAAGAGCCTCAGAGCTCAAATAATTGCCGTAAATGAATGCGATATGGCGGAGTTCATACGCAAAAAGCAAAAAACAGGAATCTATACAACATGCAAGAAGAGTCAAAAATCCTCGCCCGGCCAGAGGAAGAGAACGCGGAAGGTCTGCGGCGAAATCTCTCCAACCGCCATATCCAGCTTATCGCCATCGGTGGCGCTATCGGTACCGGCCTGTTTATGGGCTCGGGAAAAACCATCAGCCTCGCCGGTCCGTCCATCATCTTCGTCTACATGATCATCGGCTTTATGCTGTTTTTCGTCATGCGTGCGATGGGCGAACTCTTATTGTCCAACCTCGAATACAAATCTTTCAGCGATTTTGCCGCCGACCTGCTGGGCCCGTGGGCTGGCTATTTCACCGGCTGGACCTACTGGTTCTGCTGGGTGGTGACCGGCATCGCGGATGTCGTGGCAATTACCGCCTACGCACAATTCTGGTTCCCCGGCCTCTCGCAATGGATCGCCTCCCTGCTCTGCGTTCTGGTGCTGCTCAGCCTGAATCTTGCCACGGTGAAAATGTTCGGTGAGATGGAATTCTGGTTTGCGATGATCAAAATCGTCGCCATCGTCGGGCTGATTATCGCCGGACTGGTGATGGTGCTGACCCACTTCCAGACACCAGCAGGCACCGTCGCCTCGTTCAGCAATCTATGGAATGATGGCGGATTCTTCCCGAAAGGCGTCAGCGGCTTCTTTGCCGGTTTCCAGATAGCGGTGTTCGCGTTTGTCGGGATCGAGCTGGTAGGCACCACTGCCGCAGAAACCAAAGATCCGCAAAAGTCCCTGCCGCGCGCGATTAATGCCATTCCGCTGCGCATCATCATGTTCTACGTGTTCTCGCTGATCATGATTATGTCCGTCACACCGTGGAGCCATGTAGTGGCGGATAAAAGCCCGTTTGTTGAACTGTTCGTACTGGCCGGTCTTCCCGCAGCGGCGAGCATTATCAACTTCGTGGTGCTGACTTCGGCGGCGTCTTCCGCTAACAGCGGCGTGTTCTCCACCAGCCGCATGTTGTTTGGTCTGGCACAGGAAGGCAATGCGCCGAAAGCGTTCGGTAAACTCTCTTCCCGCGCGGTGCCGTCAAACGGCCTGACCTTCTCCTGTATCTGCCTGCTCGGCGGTGTGGTGCTGATTTACCTGATCCCAAACGTGGTGACGGTCTTCACGCTGGTCACCACCGTTTCGGCGATTCTGTTTATGTTCGTCTGGACCATCATTCTTTGCTCTTACCTGGTCTATCGCCGTCAACGCCCTCAGTTGCACGAAGCATCCATCTACAAAATGCCACTCGGTAAACTGATGTGCTGGGTCTGTATGGCCTTCTTCGCCTTCGTTCTGGTGCTGCTGACCTTACAGGATGACACCCGTCAGGCGCTTCTCGTCACGCCGTTGTGGTTTGTGGTGCTGGGGATCGGTTATTGGTTGCGCTGCCGCAGCCGCAAAGTCTGAATGATTGATATAAGAAGGGATTGAAAAAAGAGCCACCTGGCTAATACCCGTCACTTAAGCACATTTATGAATACAAATTCTTTCTGTGCTTCTGAGGAACGAAGGAATCAGGCTTGTAGTGCTGTTTGCTTCATTGAAGGCCCGAATTCACGGGCCTCATTTCCTTAAGTGACCGGCAGCAGGCTCAGGCCTCTTTTTTTTCATTAACCTACGCAACATATAAACGAACAAACCATAACTCATCAGTGTAAGAAAGGTTGTAATTGCAAATACCAATGCAGGACCATATTCCGCGTCAGGCGAGACAAATCGGTCATAATCGATGCAACAAACGAACAGCGCGAAAAGGCCAATCACTGAAACCACCTTCAAAATCCTGAGTGCTATCCCTTTCGCTATGCTCGCAATGTGCTGAGAAAAACCCTTACCTAATAAACTTTTGATTGGAATTAAATTTATACCAACAGAATACACAACAATTGCCACGATAATATTGATAACCAGCACTGCATAGTCTGAGATTGCATAAACATCTTCTGGCGTAGGATTATTGTTGAAAAATCCAGCGACCTGAAATGCTGTATTTCCATTTAATATGGCTGTATCACCATAGATAAAAAAGTAAATTTTCGAACTGATAAAGAATAGAGTCAGAAACCCCAAAACCCGCAGTCCTTTAAGGACATATGCTGCCATTGGCGATTACCTCAATTGTTCCATATGCCATTAAATGCTTCATACAAGGGACTTCTACCATGGTTGTCCGCAATAAAGCGTCTCTCAGCATTGCGAAATCACAATGATGAGCCAGTGTGATACATCCTTCAGATATTTGCCCAGGGTGCAACCTGAAACCGCCGCGTCCCACGCCTTCAATCATAGTCCCATCATCTGTTAACATATCGTCTCGATATAAAGCAAACCATTCACTATGGTCAACGTGATAATAGAATGTGCTTTTATAAGTATCCACGCCCCAGGCTCTTATTCTATTTTTGATACTACCCTTTGGCCTTTCAACAATATAATAATTTCCTGCGGGAATGGGATTCATGCCTGATGCCAACCGTTTAATTAAGCCATTTATGAATACAAATTCATTTCTGTGCTTCTAAGTAACGCAGGAATCAGACTTGTAGTACTGTTTGCTTCATTGAAGGCCCGAATTCACGGGCCTCATTTCCTTAAGTGACTGGCATCCGCCACCAAGTTCCTTTCACCTTACTGCGGATTACTCCACTTCCAGCGCCTGCCAGAACTGATCCAGCATTTTTCTGGCGGACGGTCTGGCGGATGCCACTTTCACCGGCAGTTCTGGCGGCATACCGGGTTTCATTTCGCCGAGATCAAACACAAAGGTGTAATCCGGTTCCTGTCCCATGCGTAAATCGCTGACCAGAATGTGGCCACCCTGCTCTTTTACGCTGAAGAAACCGTGGCTGAACCAGGCGACGCGCGCCAGAAACGCATTATCTTTATGCGCCTCGTATAACGCTTCGCCGCGCGGATAAAAGCGGAAGCGGATCGGTGAATCCGGATGCAGCAGCGAGGTAAACCCTTCGCCGTAGCTGTCCTTATTCATCACCACCACGCGCCACACCAGCGAATTGAGCGGCGTCGGCGTGACCAGCACCTGCGTGCTTTCGATATTCTGGCGTTGTAATTCCTCGCCAACATGCCGCGTCACCTGATGTTGCTCGAAGGCGGTACAGGCCAGATACAAACAACTCACGCCCAGCAGCACGTTATTCCACGTGATCCCGCGCTGTTGCTCGCGGTACAGCGCCAGCCCGACGCCGATGATCAGCGGTAAGGTATACAGCGGATCGACGATGAAAATGCTGCCGACCGCAAACGGATAGTTTGTGAAAGGTAATCCGAGCTGCGTACCGTAAACGGTCATTAAGTCCAGCAGCGGATGGGTGATCAGCGCCAGCCAGACCGCGCCCCACCAGTGTTTGAAATGCCGCCCGCCGCTGAGCAGTTTTGCCATCAGCCAGGCCAGCAGCGGTGAAATCAACGTCAGATACAACAGCGCATGAGTTTCAGTGCGGTGCATCGTCATATTACTGATGGCGTCACCGTGATCGTAAAACACATCCAGATCGGGCAACGTGCCGCAGACTGCCCCGGCCAGCGCGGATTTCCACACCGGCGCGCGTTTGCCCATCACCGCGATACCGACCGCCGCGCCCAATACTAACTGAGAAACCGAATCCATCCTGACCTCTTTAAGCCCGAAGCTGAATGCCTTCGGTAATAATGTGCTGCACGTTATTCACCGTCTGTTCAAAAAACTCAGGATCGCTGAGCGTTTTACCGGTGATAGCCTCAACTTGTACGCCAAAGTCCGCATAATGCTGGGTGGTTGCCCACAACATAAAAATCAGCTGCATCGGATCAACCGGCGCGATCAGCTCATCTTTGATCCAGCCGCGAATAACATCCGATTTATCTTCCACCAGCGTTTTCAAACTCCCGCCCAGTTCCTGTTTCAGTAACGGCGCGCCCTGCACCATCTCCAGACAAAACAGCCGCGATGCCTGCGGATGGTCACGGGATACACACAGTTTCAGACGGATATATTCACGTATCGCTTCCAGCGGATGCTGATCAGACTGCAATGCTTTCAGCGGCGCCAGCCAGATATCCAGCAGCCCTTTCAGTACCGCGATATACAAATCTTCTTTTGACGGGAAGTAATACAGCAGGTTGGTTTTTGACACGTCGGCGCGCTCGGCAACCTGATCCAGACTGGTGCCATGAATGCCGTACAACGAAAAGAATTCCAGCGCCGCCGCCATGATATTGCCGCGCTTGGCAGCGACCGCCCGCGAGCGACGCGACGGGGTTTTCGCCGCCGTCTGACGGGATTTTTTCTCTCCGGCGGCAGGCTGCGGAGGTTCGACCAATGGCTTCACAACGTCTCCCTGAGACAAACGGCAAGGCTGAAATCATAGCAAATGGCGCTACAGGCGACTATCGCTATGCATCCCGATGATGGAAGTAACACTGACAATATTAATGCGTAACCATTAAGGATTATAAAATTAACAATTCTGCACCATTTAAGCTCAATCCTGCCTGATAAACGTGCAGTTATTTTTGACCAGATGGTCTGAAACAGACCGTTTGCTCCACCATGCATCCAGACTCATTTTTAACCTGCTGATAATCATCATGATTTAAAAACTGGCATCCGCTTTGCAATAACCTTTCCGTCTGGAGATTTCAGCACGGTGCAATTCGGAACCCGCAGGACGCACTCAAGCCGCGCAGAGATTTTCGCAATCCCTTGTTTTGGTACTTATTATTTTCAATCGAGGTGAGCTATGAAAATCGGTGTCTTTATTCCTATCGGCAACAACGGCTGGTTAATTTCAGAAACTGCGCCGCAGTACAAACCGACCTTCGAACTGAACAAAACCATCGTGCAGAAAGCGGAGCACTACCATTTCGATTTCGCGCTGTCGATGATCAAACTGCGCGGCTTCGGTGGCAAAACCGAATTTTGGGAACACAACATGGAGTCATTCACGCTGATGGCCGGTCTTGCCGCCGTGACCTCCCGCATCCAGCTTTACGCCACCGCCGCCACGCTGGTGATGCCTCCGGCGATCGTGGCCCGCATGGCGGCGACTATCGACTCAATTTCTAATGGCCGTTTCGGCGTGAATGTCGTCACCGGCTGGCAGAAACCAGAATACGAACAAATGGGCATGTGGCCGGGCGACGACTATTTCACCCGCCGCTATGACTACCTGACCGAATACGTCAGCGTTCTGCGCGACCTGTG
This sequence comes from Rahnella sp. JUb53, assembly GCF_004346065.1. Lineage (NCBI taxonomy): Bacteria > Pseudomonadati > Pseudomonadota > Gammaproteobacteria > Enterobacterales > Yersiniaceae > Rahnella > Rahnella sp. JUb53. Next base: position 87,802 of record NZ_SLYT01000001.1, on the reverse strand, counting down.
GGGCACCGGCCACTGCACGCTCGACGGCGAATTCTTCAAAATGGACGACTGCCGCGTCAGCCCGCGTCCGCAGAGCGAAATGAAAGTGATCTGCGCCGGCCAGAGCGATGCCGGTATGGCGTTCTCCGCCAAACACGCCGACTTCAACTTCTGCTTCGGTAAAGGCGTTAACACGCCGACCGCCTTTGCGCCAACCGCTGCGCGCATGAAAACGGCGGCAGAAGCTGAAAACCGCGACGTGTCCTCTTATGTCCTGTTTATGGTGATTGCCGACGAAACCGATGCCGCTGCCCGTGCCAAATGGGAGTTATATAAAGACGGTGCCGACGCCGATGCGCTGGCGTGGCTCACCGATCAGAGCAGCAAAGACACCAAATCCGGCGCCGATACCAACGTCCGCCAGATGGCTGACCCGACTTCGGCGGTCAATATCAACATGGGCACACTGGTGGGTTCTTACGCCAGCGTCGCCAGAATGCTCGACGAAATCGACACCGTGCCCGGCGCAGGCGGCGTGCTGCTGACCTTTGATGATTTTGTGCAAGGCATTGAAAACTTCGGCCGTTACATCCAGCCATTAATGAAAACCCGCCAGCACGTCGGCACTGAGCAGAAAGAGGTCGCATGATGAACGTTGTTGAGAATCAAACTGTGGTCCGCCGCGAACCCCAAAATACCGGCGAGGAAACGATCCTCACAGCACGTCCTGAAGCCATTGCTTTCACGCCGCAGCAAACGGCGCTGATTGTGGTGGATATGCAAAACGCCTATGCCTCACAGGGCGGTTATCTGGATCTGGCCGGTTTTGATGTTTCCGCCACCGCGCCGGTGATTGCCAATATCAAAGTGGCGATTGCTGCCGCCCGTGCCGCCGGTATCAAAGTGATTTTCTTCCAGAACGGCTGGGACAACCAGTATGTCGAAGCTGGCGGTGCCGGTTCGCCGAACTTCCATAAATCCAACGCGCTGAAAACCATGCGCAAACGCCCGGAACTGATGGGCAAACTGCTGGCGAAAGGCGACTGGGATTATGACCTGGTGGATGAACTGCAACCGCAGCCTGGCGACATAGTGTTACCCAAACCGCGCTACAGCGGCTTCTTCAATACCCAGCTCGACAGCCTGCTGCGCAGTTACGGTATTCATCATCTGGTGTTCACCGGCATCGCCACCAACGTCTGCGTCGAATCCACCCTGCGCGACGGTTTCTTCCTCGAATATTTCGGCGTAGTGCTGGAAGACGCCACCCATCAGGCCGGACCTGAATTCGCGCAAAAAGCCGCGATTTATAACATCGAAACCTTCTTTGGCTGGGTCTCCAGCGTGCGCAATTTCTGCGACGCAGTGGGCTACAAAACTGAACAAAACGCGGCCTGACCGCTTTCTGAAAAGGACGATTAACGATGCCTAAAAGCGCCATTATTCCGGCTGGCAGCGGCGTTCCGCTGGCACCTTTTGTTCCGGGCACTCTCGCCGATGGCGTGGTGTATGTTTCCGGCACCCTGCCGTTTGATAAAGACAATAACGTGGTGCATGTCGGCGATGCCGCTGCGCAAACCCGTCATGTGCTGGAGATCATCAAAAGCGTGATCGAAACCGCAGGCGGCACCATGGATGACGTCACCATGAACTCGATTTTCATCACCGACTGGGCAAATTACGGCGCAGTGAATCAGGTGTATGCCGAATATTTTCCGGGAGAAAAACCGGCACGTTTCTGCATTCAGTGCGGGCTGGTGAAACCGGATGCGCTGATCGAAATCGCGTCCATCGCCCATATCGGCAAATAATCCGTGCGATGGAACCTGTCCTGAACTCCCTGAGGTAGCAGCATGTATTACAAGATACTGGGTAAGAAAAATGCTGATGCAGAAACCGTCGTGCTTTCTTCCGGTCTCGGCGGTTCCGGCGGCTTCTGGCAGCCACAGCTGGCGATGCTCGCGGAACATTTTCGTGTAGTGGTTTACGACCAGCACGGTACCGGCGTCAGTCAGGGCACGGTGCCCGCCGGTTACCGCATGGAAGACATGGCCGATGAGCTGGCAGGCATGCTCAACGAGCTGGAAATCAGCCGCTGTCATCTGGTCGGTCACGCTCTCGGCGGCATTATCGGCCTGCATCTTGCCCTGCGATATCCGGCATTGCTGCAAAGTCTGGTGGTGATTAACGGCTGGACGAAGCTCGACAGCCAGACGCGGCGCTGTTTTGAAGTGCGGCAGAATCTGCTGCTCAACAGCGGCGTGGATGCCTATGTGCAGGCGCAACCGCTGTTTCTGTATCCGGGTGACTGGCTTTCTGAACATGAGGCGTTATTGCAGGAAGAGCGCCAGCATCAGGTGGCGCATTTTCAGGGAATGGAAAACCTGCTGCACCGCTTGCAGGCGCTGATGGATTCAGACCTGACGGACAGCCTGGACCAGGTGATAGCCCCGACGCTGGCCTTCAGCGCTAAAGACGATTTGCTGGTGCCGTGGTCGCGTTCGGTGGATCTGGCTTCCCGCCTGCCCCAGGGCGAACACACACAAATGCTGTACGGCGGCCATGCCATGAGCGTGACCGACCCGGAAACCTTTAACCCGATTTTACTGGACTGGCTGCGGCGGCATTCAGCGCTGCATACCGCCACCCGCTAGTCAGTACGAATAAAACCTCTGAGGACATGACCATGCAATCCCCCCTGAACGCCACATTGTCTGCGACCGATATGCCCGTCGTTGAAAAACAAGCTGCCGTGGAGAAACAAGCCGTCGCTGAAAAACAAGCCGCTGTTGAAAAACAAGCCGTCGTTGAGAAACAGGCCGCTGTTGAGAAACAAGCCGCTGTTGAGAAACAAGAATACCGCGATGCGATGGCGCGGCTCGGTTCTGCCGTCAATATCATCACCACCGACGGCCCCGGCGGACGTGCAGGTTTCACCGCCTCTGCGGTGTGCAGCGTGACCGATACGCCGCCGACATTACTGGTTTGCCTGAACCGCTCAGCATCCGTGCATTCAGCGTTTACGCAAAATCAGGTGCTGTGCGTAAACACGCTGGCTGATTGTCATGAGTCACTGTCCAATTTATTCGGCGGAAAAACGCCTATGGAACAACGCTTTGACGCCGCCGAATGGGCGCGTCTCGCCACGGGTTCGCCCATCCTCACCGACGCGCTGGTGTCGTTTGACTGCAAAGTCACACAAATCACCAGCGTCGGCACCCATGACATCCTGATTTGTGAAGCCGTTGCATTGCGACGCAACGACGACAGCCACGGACTGGTGTATTTCGACCGGCGCTATCACCCGCTGATGCGTCAGATAGCCTGATAACTCAATCCTCTCAACTTAGTAAGGGTCGTGCATGGCAAATACCTGGTTTCCACAATGGCGTAAAAGAGAAGGCAATCTGGATGGCGCGGTGATCGCACCGGATGAACGACTGCCGTTCGGATCGACAGTGATCATGGGTCTGCAACATACGGTGGCAATGTTTGGTGCCACCGTCTTAATGCCCTTGCTGATGGGTTTTGACGCCAACATGGCGATTTTGATGTCGGGCATCGGCACCTTACTGTTCTTCCTGGTCGTCGGCGGGCGTGTGCCCAGTTATCTCGGTTCCAGCGCTGCGTTTGTCGGGCTGGTGATCGCGGTGACCGGCTACAGCGGCCATGGCGCCAACCCGAATATCGGCGTGGCGCTGGGCGGTATTATTGCCTGCGGCGTGGTTTATACACTGATCGGTTTTGTGGTGATGGCGGTCGGCACGCGCTGGATTGAACGCCTGATGCCGCCGGTCGTCACCGGTGCGGTGGTGATGGCGATCGGCCTGAACCTCGCGCCGATTGCCATTAACAGCGTATCGGCTTCTTCATTCGACAGCTGGATGGCGGTGATGACCGTGCTGTGTATCGGCTCAGTGGCGGTGTTCACCCGCGGTCTGGTGCAGCGTCTTTTGCTGCTGCTCGGGCTGGTGGCGGCGTATCTGATTTACATGGTGATCACTAACGGACTCGGGCTCGGTACTCCGGTGGATTTCAGCGCCGTGGCACAAGCGCCATGGTTTGGCGTGCCGGCCATCACCACGCCGGTATTCAGCTCTCACGCCATGCTGATGATTGCACCGGTTGCGGTAATTCTGGTGGCTGAAAACCTCGGCCACATTAAAGCGGTGGCAGGCATGACCGGCAAAAACCTCGACCCGTACATGGGCCGCGCGTTTGTCGGCGACGGTCTGGCGACCTTACTTTCCGCCTCGGCGGGCGGTACCGGCGTCACCACTTACGCAGAAAACATCGGCGTGATGGCCGTAACTAAAATCTACTCCACGCTGATTTTTGTCGCCGCCGCCCTCGTTGCCATCGTGTTGGGCTTCTCGCCCAAATTTGGTGCACTGATCCACACCATTCCGGGGCCGGTACTCGGTGGCGCGTCGATTGTGGTATTCGGATTAATCGCCGTGGCCGGTGCGCGTATCTGGGTACAAAATCAGGTGGATCTGGGACTTAACGGCAATCTGATCATGGTGGCGGTCACGCTGGTACTGGGCGCAGGCAACTTTACCCTGAGCCTGGGCGGTTTCAGCATGGGCGGCATTGGCACGGCGACCTTCGGTGCGATTTTGCTGAATGCCTTCCTGAGCCGCAGCAAACAGGTAAAAACACAGCCTGAAATAAAAACTGGCACAGAAGCTGCATTAAAAGATCACTGACGACCTCAGTTTCTCCTTAGCTCATCATTTTTGATGATCGCCAGCGGTTATCCGGTCCACCCGTCCGGATTAGCCGCTGGTTTTTTCTTTCTGCCTCCCGCCCATTTTCCCTAATGCCGTTTCCAACTAACGATTGCAAAATTCCTTCGTTCACCTCCCCCTTAAATTGGTTTGTTATGGGCTCAGCACTTTCGTTCTAAGAACGCATAAGTCATTCACCAGCCATCACACCAAATAAGAAAAAGGGTTTAACGATGAAGAACATTCGCCGGATTAACGCGGTTACCCGCGCACTGGCTTTAGGGGCACTTCTCACCAGCACGTTTTCCGCCATCGCCGCTGACGGCACACCGGTTCAGGGCGGCACCCTGATTTATCTTGAGCAACAGGCGCACACTAACCTGTATCCGCCCGCAGGCGGCTTCTATCCCAACGGCGGCATACTGAATCAGATCACCGATAAACTGACCTATCAGAATCCGAAGACGCTGGAAATTGAGCCGTGGATCGCCGAATCCTGGTCTTTCAATGCCGATAAAACCGAATACACATTCAAGCTGCGTCCGGGCGTGACCTTCTCCGACGGCACGCCGCTGGACGCCAGCGCGGTCGCCAAAAACTTTGATACTTACGGTCTGGGCAATAAAGCGCATCACCTGCCGGTTTCCGAAGTCATCAACAATTACGACCACAGCGAAGTGGTTGATCCGCTGACCGTGAAGTTCTATTTCAAAAAATCCTCGCCGGGCTTCCTGCAGGGCACCGCGACGATTGGCTCCGGTCTGGTGTCGCTGAGCACGCTGGATCGCAATTTTGATGCGCTGGGCGACGCCACGCACATCATCGGTTCCGGCCCGTTCGTGGTCAGCAAAGAAACGCTGGGACGTGAAGTCGATCTGACGGCGCGGAAGGATTACAACTGGGGGCCGAAAAACCTCAAACAGCAGGGTCGCGCCAATCTTGACGGCATCAAAGTGATCGTCACCGGCGAAGACAGCGTGCGTATCGGCGCGCTGCTGGCGGGTCAGGCTGATTTCATCCGTCAGGTTCAGGCGTATGACGAGAAACAGGCTAAAGACCAGAACTTCCCGATTTATGCCGCGCCGACCAAAGGCGTTAACGACAGCATTTCGTTCCGTCCGGACAACGCGCTGGTGTCAGATCTGAAAGTGCGTCAGGCGCTGCTGCACGCCACCAACAGCAAACAGGTTGTCGACACGCTGTTCTCGCCAAACTATCCGCAGGCCACGTCTGTGATTGCCAAAACGGCGGCCGGTTATGTCGATCTGAGTAACAAACTGACTTACGACCCGACGCTGTCCAAAAAGCTGCTGGATGAAGCGGGCTGGAAACCGGGTCCGAACGGCATACGCCAGAAAGACGGCAAAACGCTGTCGCTGACTATTTATGAATCCCTGCCACAACCGCAGAACAAAGAAGTGTTGCAGCTGGTTTCTCAGCAGTGGAGCCAGGTCGGCGCGAAGCTGAATATTCTGGCGGGCGATGCGGGCAGCCGCGTGGCGGATAACCTCGATCCTGAGAAAACCCCGGCCAACGTGGTGGAAGTCGGACGTGCCGATCCGGACGTGATTAAAAGCTCCTTCTACCCGACTAACCGCGATGCGCTGCTGCAAAAAGGTGGCCTGAGCAGCAAGGTGAAAAGCTTCCGCGACGACAAACTCAACGATCTGCTGACCGCGATCTCTGCCGAAGTCGATCCGAAAAAACGTCTGGCACTGACCGGCGACGTGCAGAACTACCTGCTCGATCAGGCATACGTGATTCCAATTTTCGAAGAGCCGCAGGTGTTTGCCGGTGCGCCATATTTCAAAGGCGTGAGCTTTGAAGCGGTCGGGCGTCCGAGCTTCTATGGCGCTTGGCTGGAAAAGCATTAACAGACGGGAGTCAATCATGAGCCGATACGTAAGCGGTCGATTCGGGCAGGCATTGCTGGTGCTGTGGGCGGCGTTTACCGTCTCCTTCATCCTGCTGCAGGTGCTCCCCGGCGACGCGATTCTGATTAAATTCCAGAACCCGGACATGGGATTAAGCCCGGCGCAGATCGCCGATATGCGCGCTGCGTACGGCGCCGATGTGCCGGTCTGGCAACAATATCTGCATACGCTGGGTAATTTCCTGCGCGGGGATCTGGGCTATTCGATACAGGCTGGCGTACCGGTCACCGAATTACTCAGCAGCAACTTTCCGCCGACGCTGCGTCTGGCACTGATTGGTTTCGCACTGGCCGCCGTGGTGGCCTTTGCGCTGGCATTTCTTTCCAGCCTGCTGCATTTCGGCTGGCTGAAAAACGCCTTACAGGCAGTGCCGTCGCTGTTTATTTCCATTCCCACCTTCTGGCTGGGCATCGCGCTGATTCAGTTCTTTTCGTTCCACCTGCGCTGGATCCCGGTGATCAATCCGGGCGAATGGGTCGGGCTGATTTTGCCAATTATCACGCTGGCGGTGCCGATTTCCGCGCCGCTGGCGCAGATCCTCATCCGCAGCATTGATCAGGTGCAAACCCAACCGTTCGTCGCCGTCGCCCGCGCCAAAGGCGCCAGCCGCAGCGGCGTATTGTGGCGACATGTGGCGCGCAACGCCCTGCTTCCGGCGCTGACCATTGCCGGTTTGCTGTTCGGCGAACTGATTGCGGGAGCACTGATCACCGAAACTGTCTTCGGTCTTAACGGCCTCGGACAACTGACCCAGCAGGCAGTCAACAATCAGGATGTCGCCGTATTGCAGGCGATTGTGGTGATTTCCGCCGCGGCCTTTGTCGGCATCAATTTACTGGTCGATTTGCTGTATCCGTTACTCGATCCGCGCCTTAAAGCTTCTGCTTCTAAAAACTCACGGGGAGCCACCGCATGAGCAGCTTACCGCTTGGCAAAAGTACGCTTTCATTGCCGCTCACACAGCGCCGCCGCTGGAAACCGGCCAGCCTGCAACCGGGATTAATCCTGGCGTGGCTGGTGATGGCTACCGTCATTTTGTGGGCAATTGCGCCTGGTTTATTTACGGATTACAGCGGCACCGAAGGGATTGCCGGTGCGCAGCGTCTCGCGCCGCAGGCCGGACACTGGCTGGGCACGGATCAGCTTGGCCGCGATGTGTACGCACGGATTGTCTACGGCGCATCGCATTCACTTTCCGGCGCGCTGGTCGCCGTGGCGCTCGGGCTGGTATTCGGCACCGCACTCGGTCTCGCGGCCGGTGCCAGCGGCGGTCTGGTGGATGCCATTGTCATGCGCATCAACGACGTATTGCTGTCCATCCCCGGCCTGCTGCTGTCGCTGAGCGTGATTATTTTGCTTAGTTTCGGCACGGTTCATGCGGCGATTGCCGTCGGTGTGACGTCGGTTGCCAACTTCGCCAGACTGGCACGTGCTGAAGTGGTGCTGGTGCGTCACAGCGATTACGTCGAAGCCGCTTATGGCAGCGGCGGATCCTTCTTCTCTGTTTTGTGGCGACACATTTTGCCCAACTCGCTGACCTCGGTGATTGCCTTTTCCGCACTGCAATTCGGCAGCGCGATCCTGGCGATTTCCACCCTGAGTTTTCTCGGTTACGGCACACCGCCGCCGACGCCGGAATGGGGTTTACTGATTGCCGAAGGCCGTAACTACATTTCCACAGCCTGGTGGCTGACCACCTTCCCCGGCGTGGTCGTGGTGTTAGTGGTGCTTTCCGCCAACCGCATCAGCCAGTCATTACGCAGGAGAACGCGATGAACGCACAGGCCACTTTTACGCATGACGCTCCGCCGGTTCTCGAACTGGAAAACGTATCAATTGCCTACGACGGCAAACCGGTGGTGCATAACGTATCGTTTACGATTAACGCCGGGGAAGTGCTGGCGCTGGTCGGCGAATCCGGCTCAGGGAAAACCACCACCGCACAGGCGATTATTGGCCTGCTGGCGGAGAACGGTCATATCGAACAGGGCGAAATTCGCCTGAACGGCACGGACATCAGCCAGTGGTCGCAGCGCCGTCTGGATGCCCTGCGCGGCGCGCGCATCAGCCTGATACCGCAGGATCCGACCAGTTCGCTGGATCCGGTGAAAACCATCGGTTCGCAGGTAGCGGAAATTCTTGATATCCATCAGCGGCTGCCGCGTGCGCAGCGCGACGCCCGCGTGGTGGAGCTGCTTTCCCGCGTTGGCCTGTCACATCCTGAACAGCGGGCTAAACAGTATCCGCATGAACTTTCCGGCGGCATGAAACAGCGCGTATTGATCGCCATCGCGATTGCCCTGCAACCGGCGCTGATCATCGCCGATGAGCCAACCAGCGCACTGGATGTCACGGTGCAAAAACGCATTCTGGATCTGATCGACGAACTGCGCCGCGAATTCGGTACTGCCGTGTTGCTGGTGACGCATGACCTGGCGATTGCCGCTGAACGCGCCGACCGGTTACTGGTGTTCCGTCACGGCAAAGTGCAGGAACAGGGCATCACCCGCGAGGTGCTGGAGGCGCCGAAGAGTGATTACACCCGCCAGCTGTTCGCCGATATCCCTGCCCTTTCCGGCCGTCACCGTGCGCAACTTCGCACGGCGGAAGATCCGGTACTGGTGGTCGAAAACATCACCCATGATTTCACGCTGGGCGGCAAAAATCAGGCGGCGTTCCGCGCTGTAGATCATGTGTCATTTAGTATTCTGCGCGGTACCACGCATTCGCTGGTCGGCGAATCCGGCTCCGGCAAAACCACGCTGGCGCGCATTCTGCTCGGTTTTCAGAAACCGGACAGCGGACGTGTGCTGATTGACGGCGAAGACATCACGCGCCTGAAAGGCGAAGCCTTGCGTCAGCTGCGCAGGAAAATCCAGCTGGTGTATCAGAACCCGTTCGCCTCGCTGGATCCGTCGCAAACGCTGTTCAAAGTGATTGAAGAACCGCTGCTGAATTTCGAAAAAATTCCCGCTGCCGTGCGCCGTGAACGGGTGCTGGATATCGCCCGCCGCGTGGCGCTGCCGGAAGAATTACTCAGCCGCAAACCGCGTGAGCTGTCCGGCGGGCAGCGCCAGCGGGTGGCGATAGCACGCGCATTAATTTTAGAGCCGAAAGTGCTGATCCTTGATGAAGCGACGTCGGCGCTCGACGTCACCGTGCAGGCGCAAATCCTGACATTGCTTTCGCAGTTACAGGATTCACTCGGCCTGACCTATTTGTTTATCTCGCACGACCTGGCAACCGTCCGGCAAATCTCGCACAGCGTCTCGGTGTTAAACCGCGGACAGCAGGTAGATTCCGGCGACGTGGAAGACGTTTTCGCCCTGCCTTCCAGCGATTACACCCGCCAGCTGATTGACGCCATACCCGGCCGCCACCGCGCCGCCTGAACCCGTACATGAACGTCCGTACAGAAAAAAAGAGGGACATTATGAGCAGTAAACGTCTTGGATTCTTCACCCGCCTGCTGGACAACACCAGCGCGCAGGAACGTTACCGGCTGGCGACCGAGCAAATTATTCACGCCGAACAGTTAGGCTTTGATTCCGCGTGGGTCGCGCAGCACCATTTTCACGAGGCCGAAGGCGGCCTGCCTGCGCCGCTGGTTTTCCTCGCGCAGGTGGCAGCGCATACCCGCTTTATCCGTCTCGGCACCGGCGTGATCACGCTGCCGATGGAAAACGCATTGCGCGTTGCCGAAGACACCGCCGTGCTGGATTTACTTTCCGGCGGACGGCTTGAAATCGGTTTAGGCTCGGGCGGTACGCCGACGTCATTCCCGCCGTTCGGGCTGGAAAGTCAGGATCGCGGCAAGGCCTTTGGCAACAATCTGCAAACCCTGCTCACCGCCTGGCGCGGCGAACCGCTGGCGGGCACCGATAACCGTTTATATCCGGCCGCTCCGCAACTGGCGAACCGCGTCTGGCAGGCGACGTTCTCGGTGGACGGCGGCGCACGTGCCGGTAAATCCGGTGACGGCCTGATGCTTTCGCGCACCCAGCCACGTCCGCAAGATGCGCCAGATTTACGTCTCGATGAACTGCAAAACCCGATTATCGATGCCTATCTGGATGCACTGCCGGAAGGCGTGACGCCGCGCATCATGGGATCGCGTACCGCATTCGTCACTGAAAACGGCGATGAAGCCCGTGAACTGGCGCAAAAAGGTTTACGCCGTCAGGCCGAAAACCACCGCGCCAGCGGGCAGATTGTGAAAGGCGATACGCTGGACGATTACATCCGCGCTTTCGACGTGCATCTCGGCACGGCGGCACAGGTCACCGCGACATTGCAGGCCGATACTGCGCTGGCACGTGTCACCGATCTGGCGTTTCAGGTGCATTCCATCGATCCGCCGCACCCTTACATTTTACGTTCTATCGAACTGATTGCCCGTCACGTTGCGCCCGCGCTCGGCTGGGTTCGCCGCACGCCGCAACGCCGTGTTTCCACCTCCGCTGCCGACTCCTCATTCTCAAGGGAAGCCCTATGACTACCTATTCGACCGACCTGCTGGAAAAGCTGGCTGACATCGCCCCGGACTCGGCGCTGAAACAGGCTCGCGACACGCGTGATGCCGCAACCCGTCACGCACAGGGCAGCTATGACGCGCTGTTTACCGAACAGGATGGCGTGGATTTTTCACTGGCTGAACGCCTGCGGTTAGCGCAAAACGTCGCGCGCTGGCATGGCGATTCGCAACTGACTAACCACTATTCCGAACGTTTGCAGGACTTGCCCGACATCGACGAAACTGCCCGTCTCGACGCTGCGCTGACGCACGGTGAACGCCTGAGTTTCAAACCTGCCAGCGCGACGCCGGCGCATTTGCAGGCACTGAAAAAAGCTGGCTGGTCGGCGGATGCGATTGTCACACTGTCGCAACTGATCGCTTTCGTCAGTTTCCAGAGCCGTGTGCTACGCAGCTACCGGCTGATTGGTGGCAAGCCGGTAGAGAACGGCAGCAATAAACCGGTCGGTGCCGCGTTCTGGCGCACCGAACCGAATACCCACACCGGCCGCGATGCACCACAGGCCTTTACCCAGGAAGAACTGGGCTGGGAGCCGTGGATACCGGCGAAAAAGCTGGAAGAATTTGATGAAGCCCAGCAGGCGATCCTGGCGAAATTCGGTCATACGGATTCCGACTATTTCCGCCTGTTAGGCCGTAATCTCCCGGTGCTCGAACAGCGCACGCTGACCGACAAAGGAATTTTCTACACTTCCGGCGGGCTGCCGCGCAAAGAGCGCGAACTGGCCGCCACCGTCGCCAGCAAAATCAACGGCTGTATTTACTGCGCATCGGTGCATTCGCGCAAAGCCAGCCAGCTTTCCAAACAGACGGAAGATGTCCAGCGCCTGATCGACACCCCGCCGGGCGGCATTCTCAGCAAAGAACAATCCCCGCGCTGGCAGGCCGAAATTGATTTCGCCGCCGCGCTTTCCGCTACCCCGCCGGTCGCCACTGCGCAGCACATTGCGGCGCTGCGCGAACAGGGTTTAGACGAACTTGAGATTGTCGATCTGGCGCAGTCTGCGGCGTTCTTCGCCTGGGCAAACCGTCTGATGTTAACGCTGGGAGAACCGTTTAATGACTGAAGCTCAACATCCGCAGCCCCTTCGCCCGCAGCTTGATCACGTGGTGATCAACGTCGCCGAACAACTGGATCAGGCCGGGCAGCAGTTTCGCCGTCTGGGATTCCATCTCACGCCGCGTGGCCATCACTCGCTGGGATCCAGTAATCATCTGGCGATTTTCGGCGAAAACTATCTGGAACTGCTCGGCTTTGAGCCGGGCAACGCGCACACCCGCAAAGACCTGTGGCAGGCGCCGCTTGGCCTGACCGGTCTGGTGTGGAAAACGCAGAATTCATCGGCGGTGTACGAACATCTGCAACAGCAAAACATTGCGGGTTCCGCACCGGCAGAATTCTTCCGCCCTGTGGCGCTCAACGATGGCACCTCGCCGAATGCGCGTTTCCGTACCGTACCGCTGGCCGCCAGCCGCGTACCGAATGGCCGCAGTTTCTTCTGTCATCACCTGACGCCGGAACTGGTGTGGCGCAACGAATGGCAAAACCACCCGAACGCCGTGGCTGATATCACCAGCTTCGTGATTTCTGCAGCAAATCCGCAGGACGCCGCAAAAGTCTATGGCGAGTTATTTGGTGCCGCTGCACTGGAGATCAGACCGCAGGAAGTGGCCCTGCGCGCGGGTCGCGCCACCGTCCGGTTTATCACGCCGGAGCAAGCCACCGCTGAATTCGGCATTGTGCCGGAAGGCGAAAACGGCAGCGCGCGGATGGTCGGACTGGAATTCGCCACCCGTTCGCTGGAGGCAGTACGGAATAGTTTGCGGGTCGGGGAAATAACGTTTAATGACCTTGACGGTCGGGTTCTGGTTCGTGCGGCCGACGCGCTTGGAGTGGCGATTAGGTTTATCGAGGAATAAGGTCAACACCTTGGGCTCGCCGCCCACACCCACAAAACCTTGGGTTGCCACCCAAACTGGCCTTAAGGTCAAGGTCGTGGGCGTCGGCCCACACCGACCAGAGACCCGGTAACGCGCGGGCCTCTGGACTCCGCGCTTTTTTCACTGCGCGCTATCGCGGGCAAAAGGGACATGTCCTGTTGCATCAGTGAGTGGCGCAAATCCAGGTGCTTCGCACTGCCTTCTCTCGGTCTTCAAGCCATAGGTCTTGAAGCCGCTCCGTTCAGCTGAATTTTAATCACGCCAGTCAACTTTTCTAAAAGATGAAAACAATCTGTCTTTGAATTTAAGATCGTGCGGGCGATTCAGAAATCTTGCTGATTGAGAGGTTGCAGACCCAAGGCTGCAATCCCGAAATGAAGGGACCGCGCAGCGGCAAGATTTCCAGCCTGTCGCTGCGATACCTGAAACATAGCCAGCGAGCGGAGCGCGCAGTGAAAGAGCCGGAGATTCCTAAGAGGCGCGGCGATAGGCGCCTCTTAGGGCCAGTTTGGGTGGCAACCCAAGGTCTGGTCGGTGTGGGCCGACGCCCACGACCTTGAGGCCAGTTTGGGTGGCAACCCAAGGTCTTGTCGGTGTGGGCCGACGCCCACGACCTTGACCTTAAGGCCAGTTTGGGTGGCAACCCAAGGTTTTGTCGGTGTGGGCCGCCCCCCACGGTCTTAACCTTGACCTTAGATCTTTCTGTTATCTCTTATCCTTTTTAATCTCTTGATTTAATCCCCCAATATGTTAAAAATTTGCAATCAAAAAACCAATGGACGGCTAAACGTCTAAATCCCTATCCGTCTATTTAATAAGGCCGAACGCCCAGTGACCACCTCCCTCCTTGAGATGCGCGATATCTCGATTTCATTTGCAGGTTTCCCTGCCCTGCGCCAGGTGGATTTCACGCTGGAAGGCGGCTCCGTCCATGCGTTAGTTGGCGCCAATGGCGCGGGGAAATCGACACTGATGGCGGTGCTTTCCGGCACGCATGAACATTACACCGGGCAGATCACTATCGACGGCAAAGCCGCGAATATCCGCCTGCCGCATCATGCCCGCGAGCACGGGATTCATCTGGTGCAGCAGGAAGTGGACGTCGCGCTGGTGCCGACGCTGAACGTTGCCGAAAACATCATGCTCGACCGCCTTTCTGAACCGGGTCATCTGCATAACTGGCCGCAGCTTTACCGTCAGGCACAGTTACTGACCGAACAGCTTGGGCTGAACATCAACCTGCGGGCTCGCATCGAGAGCTGCACACTGGCGGAGAAACAGCTGATTTTGCTGGCGCGGGCGTTATCGCATAAATGCCGGTTCCTGATCCTCGATGAGCCGACCGCCCCGCTCGATCAGGCGGAAAGTGCGCGTCTGTTCGCACTGGTACGCAAGCTGAAAGCCGCCGGAATGGCGATTGTGTTTATCTCGCACCGTATCCATGAACTGCGTGATATCTGTGATCGCATGACGGTGCTGCGCGACGGGCGTCTGGTCAGCGATGACAGCATGGACGGCCTGAGCAACGAGCACATTATTGAGAAAATGATCGGCCATCAGCTCGACGATATTTACCCGCCGCGCCGTCCGCCGCACAGCGGTGAAACGCTGCTAAGCATTCATGGGATGCACGATAAAGACAAACTGCGCGATATCTCGCTGCGACTGCATCGTGGCGAAATTCTCGGCATTGCCGGGCTGGCGGGTGCCGGAAAAACTGAACTGTGCAAGGCGCTGTTTGGCGCGACGCCGAGTCAGGTGGAAAGCGGTGAACTGAATGGCAAACCCTGGAAGCCGAAAGAACCGCATCTTTCTGTCGAACAGGGGCTGGCGTTAGTGCCGGAAGAACGGCGCAAGGAAGGGATTTTCATTGATGAAAATATCCCGATGAACCTGAGTGTGACCGCTGACGACACTTTTTCGCGCTGGAGTATTTTCAACGCGCGCCAGTCACTGTCATGGGCAAAAGACATTATCAGTCGCTTAGGCATTCGCGCTTCCGGGCCGATGCAGAAGCTGGCACGGCTTTCCGGCGGCAACCAGCAGAAGGTCGCTATCGGAAAATGGCTGCGCAGTGAGAGTCAGGTGTTGATCTTCGACGAACCGACCAAAGGCGTAGACATCAAAGCCAAAACGGACGTGTTCAGGCTGATCGACGGCCTGGCGCAACAGGGAAAAGGCATTATTTATGCTTCCGGTGAGTTCGCCGAACTGGTCGGTTTATGCGACCGCATTCTGGTGTTGTGGGATGGCCGCATTGTGGCCGAACTCGACGCCGCTAACGTCGACGAAGAAACCTTATTAGTCTATTCAACCGGAGGAACACCCGCGTGAACAAAGCCGTGGTGAGTAAAGAAAGCGTGCCCGCAGCGAGTCAGCCGTGGCGTCATCAGCTGTTCGAGTTTTTGTATAAATGGGGCATGTTGCTGACCGTGGTATTGCTGATTGCCGGTTTTGGTGTGGCATCAGATAACTTCCTCGAGCCGTCGAATATCATCAACATTTTGCGTTCGATTGCCATCGTGACGGTGATTGCTATCGGCGTATCGATTTCACTGGCGGTCGGCGGCTTCGATTTGTCCGTCGGGTCAACGGCGTCACTCGCCAATGCGCTGGTGATTTCGATGTTCGTCTGGCACGGTTTCGGCACCACCGAAGCCATCTTAATCACGCTGGCGTTGTGTACGCTGGTCGGCCTGTTCAATGCCTTCCTGATTGTCATCCTGAAGATCCCTGACATGCTCGCCACCCTCGCCAGTTTGTTTGTGATTCAGGGCGCGGCGATGACTTACAGCTATGGCGGCTCGATCACTGAAAACATGTTATTGCCGAGCGGTGACATGGCCGAAGGCACGGTGCCCGCGGTGTTCAGCCTGCTCGGTCAGGTGCCGGTGATTGTCATCGTGATGGCCGTCGTGACCATTGCGGTACAACTGTTTATGTCGCTGACCAAACATGGCCGCCGCATGTACGCTATCGGCGGTAACCCGCTGGCCGCACGTCTGGCGGGGATCCGCACCGCGCGTTATCGCGTGATTGCCTATGTGATGTCATCCGTTCTGGCCGGTGCTGGGGGTATTTTGCTGGCGTCACGTATCGGGTCTTCGCAGGTGAATGCCGGAGGCGGTTACCTGATGGACGCCGTTGCCGCCGCCTACATCGGCTTCTCGCTGGCAGGTTCCGGTAAACCGAATGCGCTGGGAACCCTGCTGGGCGCAGTCATTTTAGGCGTGCTGTCGAACGGACTGGTGATGTTGTCGGTGCCGTATTACGCGATGGATATCATCAAAGGGCTGGTGCTGGCGGTGGCGCTGGCGCTGACGTACATTCAGAAGAGATAGCAGAGGCCGCTGCTATATTTCGGCTTTTTTAAGGTCAACACCGTGGGTTGCCACCCACACCCACAAAACCTTGGGTTGCCACCCACACTGGCTTCAAGGTCAAGGTCGTGGGCTCGCCGCCCACACCCACAAAACCTTGGGTTGCCACCCAAACTGGCCTCAAGGGGCGCCTGTCGCCGCACCCCTTGAGAATCCCGGGCTCTTACACTGCGCGCTTCGCTCGCTGGCTATGTTTCAGCAAACACCGCGACAGGCTGGAAATCTTGCCGCTGCGCGGTACCTTCATTTCGGGATTGCAGCCTTAGGTCTGCAACCTCTCATTCAGCAAGCTTTCTGAATCGCCCGCACGATCTTAAATTCAAAGACAGACTATTCTTCATCTTTTAGAAAAGTGTATTGGCGTGATCAAAAATGGCACCGAATGAACGGTTCGAGACCTTAGGCTCGAATCCTGAAATTCGGGAATCGCGAAGCGATGACATTTTGCGCCACTCACAAATGCGTCAGAACATGTCCGTCGTACCCGCGATAGCGTGCAGTGAAAGAGCCCGGGGGGTCTTGGGGGGTGGCGGCGATAGGCCGCCCCCCAAGTCGGTGTGGGCCGACGCCCACGGTTTTGACTTTAAAACATTTCAAATCAGCAATTTATACATCACGCTCGTCGATTCCAGCATCCCTTCCGTCGACATCGCATAATGCGGGATCGTTCCGCTCAGGGTGAAACCGAGATTTTCATACAATGTCTGCGCCGGACTGCCCGTCACCGTATCCAGTACCAGCAGGGTTTTACCTTCTTCGCGTGCCAGCGCTTCGACTGCCGTCATCAGCTTACAGGCGAGCCCTTTACGGCGGCCGTCGGGGTGAACCATCAGTTTCACCACGTCACCGCGATGGATGCCGTTGGCAGGCTGATCGACCACCAGCTGCACAGTACCGGCAATTTTCCCTGCCACCCGCGCCACCAGCAGACGCTTTTCACCACGCTCAAAAGCTGGCAAAAGCTTTTGCCAGAAGGCCTGCGCCTGCACAAAACCAAAAGGCAAAATGAATCCGATACTTGCGCCGAGTGCGACGGATTGCATCAGCGTCTCCGCCAGCGCATCCAGATCCGCAGGCGTCAGCACGCCACCCTGCACTTCGCTGATCACCACTTCTTCATTGCTGCTTTGCATGGGAATAACCCTTTTCATCAGAGGTTAAGGACGTGAAATAACGATGGCGTAACGGGCATCCTGCGGGCCGGGTACGTGAAAAGATGTTGTGCCGTGAAGATGAAAACGCAGACAGTCGCCCGCTTCCAGCCGGTAACAGCGGCCATCGAGGGTGAATTCCAGTACACCTTCCAGCATCCAGATGTGCTGTTCGAGGCCGTCCACCGGCGGGGAATCATACGAAATGGTCGCGCCTGATTTCAGCAAACCGGAAATCAGCTCAGCACGAAAACCGGGGGCGGGCGCGGAGACCGAACGACGCTCAAAACCGGTTTCGCGATCATGCCAGACAGGTTGCTGCGCGCGGCGTATAAGCTCCGGCGGGTTATCTTCCAGCGCCATCAGCAGGCGTGAAGTCGTCAGCCCGTAAGCCGCGCTCAGTTTGCCCAGCAAAGATGCCGTCGGGCTGGTTTCTGCCCGCTCGACTCGCGAAAGTGTGGCACGGCTGATACCGGTCAGTTGCGCCAGTTGTTCAAGTGACCAGCCCTGCCCGATACGTAATTCTGCCAGACGCTCAGCGAGACGCAGATCCTGACTTTCCTGCCCTTCTTCCATTTTCTTACCCTGCCGTTAAATCTCAATATCGGGAAAATATCTCTGATATGAGAACATTGCAAGTTAAAATAATGTAGGCGAAAAGTATTAGGCAAGTTGTACAAAAATAATAAAGTTGTACAGCTTTGCAATCTGGCGCTAGAGTTAAGATCAGTTAGTGCGAAAATTTTGGAATTCATTATGTCTCTTTACAGCATCGGCGAAGTCGCCCGAATTTGTGGTATCAACCCGGTCACGCTGCGCGCCTGGCAACGCCGTTACGGCTTGCTAAAACCGCAGCGCACCGAAGGCGGCCATCGTCTGTTTAATGATGATGACCTTGATACCATTCGCACTATTTTGGGCTGGATTAATCGCGGGATACCTGTTGGTCAGGTGAAATCCCTGCTCGAAGGCAAAGTGGATGCACTGCCGGGCGGCTGGTCGCAGTCAGAACACAGTTTGCTGACCGCATTGCAGGATGGCCGCAGCAATAAAGTCCGTCAGTTGATGACGGAACTCGGTCGTGAATATCCGGCGGCATCTTTTGTGAATAATGTGCTCAGACCCTTGCGCTCGCGCCTCAGTGCAGGGGATCAGCGCCTGCTGATGTTACGCAGCCAGCTTGACGGCCTGATCATCGAACACGCGGTGATGTGTATGGGTGCCGCCCGTAAACGTCCCGGCAATCCGGCGACGCTGGTGGGCTGGGGACATCTGGACAGCACCGAGCTATGGCTGGAAGCCATTGTGCGCTGCGAGGAAGGAATGCAGATCGACATCATGCCGGTCCCGCTCGATGACCCGCATCTTGAAAATCTCAGTGGTTCGCAAATCCTGTTATGGGCTGAAGGCAAACTGACGCAAATTCAGCGCCAGCGCCTGCTGAACTGGGTTGAACAGGGCCTGTCGATACTTCTTCTGGGCAGTGCTTCCCTGCTGCTTGGCTCACAAGACAGCGAAGATGAAAACGATAATGTCGAAAGTCTTCACGGTGAAGGCATCCCTCCGGTTCTGCAGATAGTGCCAGTGCGTAATGGAAGGAAAAAATAATGATCAAACATTTTCCTGAACCCGCGATACCCGCTGATGTTCTGACCCGGCTTTGCGAATTTTACAGCCATCTGGATGTGAGCCAGCTGCCGCAGCTTTCGCGTATTTATCATCCGCATGTGGTGTTCATTGATCCGGTGTCGCATTACGACGGCGTGGATGCTCTCGAACGCTATTTCGCACAGTTGCTCAAAAAAGTGAATTACTGCCGCTTTGACATTCAGCCTCCGCTGACCAGTGGCGCTGAAGCGTCGCTGTTCTGGCGGATGGAGTTTTCGCATCCGGCACTGAAAAAAGGTCAGGCTATGTTCCTCAATGGCGCCAGCCATCTGCGCCTGTCAGATAACCGGATTGCTTATCAGCGCGATTATTACGATCTCGGTGCGATGTTGTATGAGCATGTTCCGGTGCTCGGCGGCGCTGTCCGCGCGGTTAAAGCAAGGTTGAAATAATGCGCCGCGTCCTGATCACCGGTGCCAGTTCGGGTATCGGAAAACAGCTGGCTCAGGACTATGCCGCAGAAGGCTGGGAAGTTATCGCCTGCGGGCGTGATGGTGAAAAACTCATTGCGGTCGCCGCCGCCAGTCCGCTGATTATCCCGCTGCGTTTTGATATCACCGATTTATCAGAAACCCGTCAGGCGTTGCAGGACGTGCAGGCCGATCTGGTGATCCTGTGCGCCGGTACCTGCGAATATCTTGATAACGGCGTGGTTGAGGCTGAAAAAGTCGTCCGCGTGATGAACACCAATTTCATCGGCCCGGTGAATTGTCTCGATGCCCTGCTGCCGCGCCTGGCTCCCGGCAGCCGCGTGGCGCTGGTCGGCTCCGTGGCCTGGCTTTTGCCTTTTTCACGCAGTGAAGCTTATGGTGCCTCGAAAGCCGCGCTGGCCTTTTTCGCCCGTTCTCTGGCGGTGGATCTGGCAAAACGTCAGATCCATATTTCCCTGATCCAGCCGGGATTTGTCGAAACGCCGCTGACAGCACGCAATGATTTTCCGATGCCGATGATGGTGACGGCGGTGCAGGCATCAAAACACATCCGTAAAAAACTGGCGCACGGCGCCAGCGAAATTGCCTTCCCTCCTCTTTTTGCCCGCTTGCTGAAAACTACCGCGCTGCTGCCGGTCGGTCTGCAAAAATGGTTATGCCGGAAAATGGTGAAATAAAATGACGACTAAAGTGGCTATCATTGGCAGCGGGATTTCAGGGCTGAGTTGTGCCTGGTTACTGGCAAAGAACCAGCCGGACTGTGAAATTACCGTCTTCGAGGCATCGGCAACGTTAGGGGGGCACACCGCCACGCAGGATGTGATTTCAGACGGCCAGGAATACGCCATCGATACCGGTTTTATTGTCTATAACACCCGCACGTATCCGCATTTTATCGCCCTGCTCAAAGAGCTGGGCATTGAAGGTCAGCCGACGGAAATGAGCTTTTCTGTGCGTAATCCGCTCAGCAAACTCGAATACAACGGGCATTCGCTCAACAGCCTGTTTGCCCAGCGCCGCAACCTGTTCAGGCCGCGGTTCTGGCAGTTCATTTTCGAAATCTTGCGCTTTAACAAATTGTGTAAGGCACGCCTGCTCAATCCGCATAATGACGAAGACACACTGGCCGATTTGCTGGATCAAAACGGATTTTCGCCGTTCTTCGCCCTGCATTATGTGCTGCCGATGGGCGCGGCAATCTGGTCCTCTTCTCTCGGCGATATGGCGAATTTCCCGCTGTCGATGTTTCTGCGCTTTTTCAATAACCACGGGCTGCTGGATGTCACTAACCGTCCGCAGTGGATGGTGGTGCCGGGCGGTTCGCGGGAATATATCCGCCGGATGCAGGAGAAACTCCCCGCCAGCGTAAAACTGCTGACCAGTACACCGGTCACTGGCGTTATCCGCACATCCGGCGGCGTGACGCTGCATTCAGCACAGGGTGAAGAACGGTTTGATCAGGTAGTTTTCGCCTGCCATTCCGATCAGGCGCTGAGCATTCTGGGTGAGAACGCAACGGACGCAGAAAAAAGCATTCTCGGCGCGCTGCCTTATCAGGCCAATGACGTCATTTTGCATACCGACACCCATCTGCTGCCGCGCGAGAAACGCGCCTGGGCGAGCTGGAATTATCAGCTGCCTAATACGCTCCATCCGGCGGGGCGCGGCGATTTTCGCGACAGCAATCCGGCGCACAGCCGCCGTGCCAGCGTGACCTATAACATGAATATTTTGCAGGGACTGAACGCGCCGCAGACGTTTTGTGTTTCCCTCAATCCGCTGACGCCGATTGATGAGAGCAAGGTGTTATTCCGCGCCACCTATATGCATCCGGTTCTGAATCTGGCCAGCCACCACGCGCAGCAGGAGCGTTACCGGATCAACGGCCACCACAACACCTGGTTTTGCGGCGCTTACTGGTACAACGGTTTTCATGAAGACGGTGTTAACAGCGCACGCGACGTGGCGGAACAACTGAGCCTGCGGTTATTCAGTGCACAGGCAGAACCTGCGCCGGAAAAACGGGAGGCGTCATGAACAGCCAGCTGTATGTTGGCACGGTGCGCCATCGCCGGTTTACGCCGGTTGAGCATCGTTTTGACTATGACATTTTCATGCCGCTGATTGATCTCGATGAACTGGATGCATTGCCCGCTCTGGGTATCCGGCTGGAAAAATTTTCTCCGGCCAGTTTTCGCCGTAAAGATTATCTCGGCGGTGGCGATATCAAAACCAAAGCCCAGGCGAGAATTGCCGAACTGACCGGCGAACGCCCCGAAGGACGCGTGATGCTGCTCTGTCAGCTGTGTTATTTCGGCTGCTATTTCAATCCGGTCAACTTCTACTACCTTTATGATCAAAGCGGAATTTTGCGCTGGATGCTGGCCGAAGTGCGTAATACGCCCTGGAATGAACGCCACACCTACGCGGTGCTCCCTGACGGCTCGCAGCCTGTGCCGAAAGCCTTTCACGTGTCGCCCTTCAATCCGATGGACATGGTCTATCACTGGCGCCTGACACCTCCTGGAAAACAGTTACACATCACTATCGAAAATCACCGCAAAGAACGGGAATTCGATGCTGCCCTTTCTCTGACCGCCCGCCCGCTGACCCGCGAGGCGCTGCGTCAGCAATTGTGGCGGCTGCCCCTGATGACCGCAAAGACCGCGCTGACCATTTACTGGCAGGCGCTGAAACTGTGGCTGAAACGGGCCCCCATTTATTCTCATCCTCCCGTTGATAAGGACTGACCATGAGCCAACCTGAAGTGCAGCTCGCCCGCGAAGGGGCGAACAACAGGCGCAGCAAGGCCGCACGCGCATTGATTCTGAGCGTGCTCAGGCAGCTGAAAGGAGCCGGTCTGACCCTGCGGGAACCGGGCGAAGACGCCATTTTCTTTGGTGATCACACAGCGCCTTTGCAGGGCGAAATCGAAGTTCATCATCTGCGCGCTTATCGCCGTGTTTTACTGGGCGGCAGCATTGCGGCGGGCGAGAGTTTTATTGATGGCGACTGGGCCACGCCGAACCTGACGACGGTGTTACAGCTGCTGGCGGAAAACCTGAAACTGGTGGACAAGCTCGAAGCGCGCCTGAGCTGGCTCAGCACGCCCGCGAATAATCTGATCCACTTTTTCCGTCGCAACAGCCCTTCCCAGGCAAGAAAAAACATCTCCGCGCATTACGATCTGGGCAACGATTTTTATCAGGGCTTTCTCGATGAGAAAATGCTCTATTCCTCCGCCTGGTATCAGGAACCGCAAATGACGCTGGAACAGGCGCAGGAAGCCAAAATGCGCCGTCTTTGCGAACAGCTGCAACTGCATGCGGGAGATCATCTGCTGGAAATCGGTACCGGCTGGGGCGCGATGGCAGAATTTGCCGCGCGCGAGTACGGCTGCCAGGTGACGACCACTACCATTTCCCGCGAGCAATATCGCTTTGCCTGCGAGCGTATTGAAAAAGCCGGGCTGAGCGACCGCGTGACGGTGTTGTGTGAAGACTACCGCTCGTTGCGCGGCCAGTTCGACAAACTGGTGTCGATTGAAATGATCGAAGCGGTCGGAAAGCGTTATCTCTCCACCTTTTTCAAACGCTGTAATGCCTTGCTTAAACCACAGGGACGCATGGCTATCCAGGCGATCACCATTGCCGATCAGCGTTACGCGTCTTACAGCCGCAAAGTCGATTTCATCCAGCGTTATGTGTTTCCCGGCGGCTTTCTGCCGTCCATCACCGCCATGAATGACACCATGACGCGCTGCACCAGTCTGGTGGTGCGTGATTTATTTGATATCGGTTCCGATTACGCCCGCACCCTGCATGAATGGCGCGAGCGTGTGCAGCGTTACTGGAATACGCAAACCGGTGACGGGCAGGACGAGCATTTCCGCCGCCTGTGGCTGTTTTATCTGTGCTATTGCGAGGCCGGTTTCCGCGCCCGCACCATCAGCACCGTACAACTGACCGCCGAGCGACGCGGATGATGTCCCTGCGCTTCTGGTTGCTGGCAGCAGGCTTCGACGTCTGGTGGACGCTGGCAGTCTGGGGGCGCGACCGTTTTATTATTTTTCTGCTGATCAGCAGTTTTCTGATGCTGGCGTTCACCCCGTCGCGCCGCCGTTTGTGGGTCGCGGTGGCCTGTACGCTGGGCATTATGATGGATTCGCTGTGGTGCATTTTGGGTCTGTTTGAGTTTACTGATTCTGCCGCCGTGCCAGCGTGGATGATGGCGCTGTGGCTGGGTTTCAGCGCGTGGTGGCTGTGGCTGCTGGGGGTTTTACGCCTGAAAGTGTGCTGGTTAATTCCGCTGGGTGCCGTCAGCGGCCCGCTGGCTTATTTTATCGGCATGAACCTGGGTGCGATGCAACTTCAGGCCACGCCGTTGTACGTCTGGCTGGCGCTGGCCGCGGGCTGGGCGCTGTTTTTACCGCTGATCAGCCTGCCGGTTTTGCTTAACCAACATTCCCTGCGGAGAAGCTGATGAAAGCACTTTTAACCGCCGCGCTGCTGATGTTCTGCTCCCCGCTTATCGCCGCTGTGCCGTGGGAACAGTGGAAACCTGTCGGGCACGCCACGCTCAGCTGGGGGCCGTTTGAGGTTTACAACTCGCAGTTGCTGACCCCTGACGGTACATATCAGCCCCAAAAATGGCCACTGGCATTAGACATTGATTACCTGCGCAGTATTGATCGCGAGGAACTGACCAAAGCCACAGAAGAACAGTGGCAGGCACTCGGATTGCTGGCACAGGCGCAAAAAAATGGCTGGCTGGACGCCGTTGAAAATACCTGGCCGGACGTCAGTAATGGCAGTGAAATCGTTTTTGTCGCCACAGAAAACGGCGGGCAGTTTTACAGCCGTGCGGCCAACAGCGTGATGATAAATCCGGCGGGCAACGCATTCACCCCGGCTTTTCGTGATGCGTTCCTGGCCATCTGGCTTTCCCCTGAAACGCAATATCCGGATTTACGCAGCAAACTGACCGGTGCTACCGCATCGGATTGACATCCCTCTGACCGGAGGCTTTATGACTGTTTTTCGCCAAGGTTTTTTTGCGTTACTGATGGGCTGCATTGTGATCCTCAGCGGCTGTAAAGCCAACATTGAGGATTACGCTCAGGCTCAGCCGAAGCTGGATATTTTTGCCTGGTTCGCCGGTGACAGCGTGGCGTACGGCATGGTGCAGGATTACAGCAACAAACAAACGCGACGCTTTACCGTGAAAATTCGTGGTGACGTGGCGGGCGATACGCTGACGTTGCATGAGGATTTTGTGTATGACGACGGCGAGAAGCAAACCCGCGTCTGGCATATACGTAAACTCGCTGACGGCAGCTATACCGGCACGGCGGGCGATATTATCGGTACCGCCACCGGTCATTCCGCCGGTAACGCGTTTAACTGGAAATACGTCATGGATGTGAAATCAGGCGGCAGCACCTACCGCCTGACCTTCGATGACTGGATTTATCAGCAGGATGAACAGCACCTGTTCAACGTCACCTCACTGACAAAATTCGGCGTGGAAGTCGCGCGGGTGTCGATCTTCTTTGAGAAGAAGTAGGTAAGTTCGATCTGCTTCCTCCCCTGCGCAGGGGGAGGAGCACAACAAACCAGCTGTCACATCTGAGAAAGGGAGCGGTTTAAACCTTCACTTCCGTGATCTCAGTTTTCTTACGTCCGAACACGAATTTCCCCAGCGTCACCAGCAGGACTGCGCACAGGATCACGCCTAACGCCACCCATTCGACCGGTGACAGGGATTCGCCAGCGAAGGTGATCCCCAGCAGAACCGCCACAATGGGATTCACATAGGCGTAACTGGTGGCGACAGCCGGACGCACGGTTTTCAGTAAGAACATATAGGCGCTGATAGCGATCATAGAGCCAAAAACCACCAGATAACCGAGTGCCAGAAAACCGTGCAGCGATGGCGTCACGGTCAGATGTTCGCCGGTAACGCGGCTGGCAACCAGCAACACCACACCGGCGATGATCATTTCCGCAGCACCGGCCATCAGACCTGCTGGCAGCGGCAGGCGCGAACTCCACACCGAACCGAATGCCCAGCTTAATGAGGCGAGCAGGATCAGCGCCGCGCCCCACGGGTTCCCTTCCAGATTACTGCCGGTATTGAGCAGCACAATCCCAAACAGGCCAATGGCGACACCGGTCCATTCCAGACGGCTGTTGGGCATTCCCCACAGGCGGCTGAAACACAGGGTAAACAGCGGAACGGTCGCGACCATCACGGCGGCAATGCCGGACGGCACCTGCATATGTTCCGCCACCGTCACCAGGCCATTGCCGACCGAGAGCAGCAAAATTCCCACGGCACCGGCGGCCATCCACTGTTTCAGCGTCGGGACTTTATGCCCGCGCAGCAGCAGAAATGTAAATAAAATGCATCCGGCGACAAAGAAACGCAGGCCGGCCATCATTAGCGGCGGCCAGCTTTCCACGCCGACGCGGATAACAAAATACGTAGAACCCCAGATAAAATACAACGCAAACAGTGCAGCAATTAATGGCAGCAGAGAACGGGTGACGGAACCAGTCATAGGAAGAACTTATTAGCGTGATAATGAAGGCCAACAGTTAACGCTATTGGCCTGATTTCCGGCAAGGGAATCTGTGCGATCGCGTCAAAATGTTGCTAAAAAGTTTCTGCATATGACAAAAAATTCGCTGACGGCAACGATAATGTAGTCACAGCATGAATAGTCTGTTGCAGGGGTAACGAAACGATTTATAATTCGTCGTTCAAATTTCTGAGGTATTGCACATGAATTCGCTTGGCAAAAAATTATTTATCGCGCTGTTTGGTCTGATGGCGATGGGCGCAATTGGCGGCGTAATGGTTGCCGGTTATGCGGTGGTGATCCAGGACGACGCTAAACCTGTCAGCGATAACGACGCCCCTTCTGTTGTCCCTGCGCCGTCTTCTGCATCAACGAACTGATTCGTCTGCCGATCGCTGCTGCCAGCGTTGTAACCACAGGCTCCAGCGTTCAAACAGCATATCCACGCAAATCGCCAGCAGCGCCACAATCACCGCGCCCTGCAACACGTAAGCCGTATTAAAGCCGCTCAGGCCGATAATAATCGGTGATCCGAGGCTTAACGTGCCGACCGATGAGGCAATCGCCGCCGTCCCGATATTGATAATCACCGACGTGCGGATGCCGGAAATAATCACCGGCGCGGCCAGCGGAATTTCCACTTTCCGCAACATCTGCCAGCGGCTCATGCCCACGCCTTGCGCAATCTCACGCGCCGAGGCAGGCACGGATTCAATCCCGGCAATCGTTCCCTGCAAAATCGGCAACAACCCGTAAAGCACCAGCGCGATAATCGCCGGTTTTTCGCTGAATCCCATCACCGGCACCGCAACCGCCAGCACGGCGACCGGCGGAAATGTCTGCCCCATCGCCACCAGCGTTTCCACCAGTGAGCGGAATTCCTTGCCCGCCGGACGCGTCACGCCTACACCGGCCGCCACACCTATCACCACCGCGATCAGACTGGAAATGCCGACCAGTAATAAATGTGCTTCCACCAGTGAGGCGAAACTTTCCTGCTGATATACCGGCCTGCTGAGCTCAGGGAACATCCAGTGGAACAGGCCGCCGAGCGAGGTCATGCCGAAAATCAGCGCCAGCAGTAAAGCGAATAACCAAATCAGAGGATCTGCGAATATCCGTTTCATGCGTCATTCCTCTCAGTCGTCAGATCGGCGAAATGCAGCACGCCGAGCGGCTGGCCCTGTCCATCGACCACCGGCAGTTGCTGAACCCGTTGCGCGACAAATTTTGACAGCGCCTGACTCAGGCTCATCGAATCCGTCAGCGGCGGCTGGCTGCCGGAATACGGTTCGCCGCGCCGCGTCAGTGAACCGACTTCGCGCAGGGACAGCAATCGGATCCCCATATCGCTGCCACCAAAGAAATCGCGCACGAACGGCGTCGCAGGCCGGGTCAGTAATTCCAGCGGTGTGCCCTGCTGCACCACTTGTCCGTCGTTGAGCAGCACGATGCGGTCGGCCAGTGCCAGCGCCTCATCAATATCGTGCGTCACCAGCACAATGGTGCGGTGGGTGATTTTGTGGATGCGCGCCACTTCTTCCTGCAACGTGGCGCGGGTCACCGGATCGAGCGCACCGAAAGGTTCGTCCATCAGCAATACTTCCGGGTCCGAGGCCAGCGCACGCGCCACACCGACGCGCTGCTGTTGCCCGCCGGAAAGCTGATGCGGATAACGATGACGGAACTGTTTCGGATCCAGATTGAGCAATTCGAGCAACTCCGTCACACGGTCGCGGATTTTCACCTTCGGCCACTTCAGTAACTGCGGCACGGTGGCGATGTTCTCTTCCACCGTCCAGTGCGGGAACAGGCCAATCGACTGAATGGCGTAGCCCATCCGGCGACGCAAATCCTGCGCACGGAATTTTTCTATCGGTTCACCGGCAAATAAAATCTCACCGCGATCGTGCTCCACCAGCCGGTTGATCATTTTGAGCGTGGTGGATTTTCCCGAACCGGACGTGCCAATCAGAACCGTGAATTCGCCTTTGGCCATTTCCAGCGTGAGATCGCGCACGACCGCTTTTCCGGCAAAGTGTTTGCTAACCTGCTTGAAATGAATCATCTGCGTGTGGTTTCCAGAATTGAGACTGCAAATTTAAAGAGACTGTCGACGACCACCGCCATCAGCACCGCCGGGATCACCCCGAGCAGGACCAGATCCAGCGCGCTGCTGAGCAAGCCCTGGAACATAATAGCGCCCAGCCCGCCTGCGCCAATCAACGCGGCGACCATCGCCATGCCGACCGTCTGCACCGCCACGATGCGCACGCCGGTCAGGATAACCGGCAAGGCAATCGGCATCTGCACACGGAAAAACACCTGAGCGCGGTTCATGCCCATACCGCGGGCGGATTCAATGACCGCTTCCGGCACCGATTCCAGCCCGGCAATCACGCCGCGCACCAGCGGCAACAGCGAATACAGCACCAGCGCGATAATTGCCGGAGCCAGCCCGATGCCGCTGATACCATGCTCCGCCAGCCACGGCAGCGCTTTTGCCAGCCCGGCCAGCGGCGCGAGCAGCAGACCAAACAGCGCAATCGACGGCACGGTCTGGATAATATTGAGCACCGACAATACCGGCCCGCGCCAGCGGGGTTTACGGTGACACAGCAACCCGACCGGCAGGCCGATCAATACCGCAGGCACCAGCGTGCCAGACAAAATGCCGAGATGCTGCCACAGCGCGTCGTTAAACACGTCGGAACGGTTGTCGTATTCCTTGAGCAGCGAAAGTTCGGCAAGCTGACCGTACGCCAGCAGCAAAACTACCGGCACGATCATCTGCACATTAAACAAAATGCGCAGGCTGTGATTGCGGGTAAAACGGGAAATAGCGTCGGAGGCGATCAGCAGACAAAGCGCCGCGCCCGCCCAGAAACCGCCGCCCAGCGAGGTGCGCGCGATACTGTCTTCATCGCCACCGGCAAGCTGAACCGCACTGTGACCAGCCAGCCAGACCAGCGCGGTCAGCAGGATTTCAGCCAGTAACATCACCACCAGATGATTGCGGCCATAGAGATTCAGAAAGGCGCAGATCAGCAGCAAGACGGCAGGCAACAGCAGTAAGGCAGAATAGCCATTCAGCAGGCTCGCCAGCGAAATACCTTTGCCGGAGACCAGCCGGTTAGGCGCATGACTGACGAAGGCCAGTCCGAAACCGGCCAGCAACAGCAGCAAAACCAGCGTCAGCAGGACGCGGTTTTTAACGGGTGAGTGATAAGTCAAAACATTACCTGATATCAAAGAGCACGACCCGAAGGCCGTGCTCCGGGCGTCACTGCCCGGTTATTTTTTAACGAAACCTTTTTCCTGCAAATACTTCGCCGCCACTTTTTTCGCATCCTGACCATCCACCGCGATTTTCGCGTTCAGGCCCTGCAATGTTTTGGTATCGAGCGAAGCAAACACCGGTTTGAGCAAATCAGGAATGTTCGGATGCGCTTTCAGCGCGGCCTCGCGGATGATTGGCGCAGGTGCGTAAATTGGCTGCACGCCTTTCGGGTCTTCCAGCGTTTGCAGGCCAAGCGCCGCCACCGGTCCGTCGGTGCCGTAGGCCATTGCCGCGTTCACACCGGAGGTTTTTTCCGCTGCCGCTTTGATGGTTACCGCCGTATCACCGCCCGCCAGCGAAAGTAACTGCGCCTGATTCAGTTTGAAACCGTAAGCATTTTCAAACGCCGGTAAGGCATCCGGACGCTCGATAAACTCTGCTGAGGCCGCCAGTTTGAACTCGCCGCCGCTGCTGATGTATTTGCCCAAATCACCCAGCGATTTCAGGTTGTGCGCACTCGCCACGTCCTGACGCACCGCGATAGTCCAGGTATTGTTAGCCGGAGACGGATCCAGCCAGACGATTTTGTTCTGGTCGTAATCCAGCTTTTTAACTTTATCGAAACCGGCCTGAGCATTTTTCCACGCCGGATCTTTATCGTCGGAGAAGAAGAACGCGCCGTTACCGGTGTATTCCGGATAGATATCGATTTCACCGGCGGTGATCGCGCCGCGCACTACTTTCGTCGTCCCCAGCTGCAATTTATTGGTGGTATGAATACCGTTGGCTTCCAGCACCTGAATAATAATGTTACCGAGCAGCGAACCTTCGGTATCAATTTTCGAGCCGACACGTACGGCATCATCAGCGGCCTGTGCGCTGAAACTTATCGCAGAAACCAGCGCCAGCGCTGCCACGGAAAATCCCCGTACTCGCCCAGTTGTTGCAGTCATACTCTATCCTCTTATCGGGTTATGTTGGTTTTTGTCGCCCGGCGACGGCTCAGTCTTTGAGCTTTCATGTGTATAAACAAGCTGCTAACAAGAATAGTCCAATTTCGCGCAGGGGAATGGAGGGTGAGCCATAAAAACAGGCGGCGGTAGCGGAGTAAAATACCGAAATGTTCGAAGCTTATCCGTGAAATCGCTCAAACAAGATTGCCTGTTCCCCCCGAAAAGAATGCTCACCTCTTCCTCTTAGATCACTTTGTTTTAACTTATAGCCATTTGTTTTCACTCAACGTCTAATCAGGACTTGTGACGGGCATCACCTCGCCTCTATGCTGGTTTTTTTGTCAAAAAGCGTAAACACAATAATGTCTGATTCAATTGCGGCCTCTCCCGCCGCCTCTTCAGGGGATTACAGCGCAGATCCTGCGTCTGACCAGCAGGTGGTGATTCGTTCCGCTGCCGATATTACTCAGTTAGTAAACCGCGGCGCGGCGAAAATCAGCGACGCGCGTATCGTGATTGCTATTGCGCTGGGCGGCGTTTTCCTCGACGCCTATGACCTCGGCGCGCTGGCCTTCGGGATGAAAGACATCACCCGCCAGTTTGGTCTGACGCCTTCCGGCGCGGGCTTTGTCGCATCGGCGATTACCTTCGGGGCGATTGTCGGCGCATTGTTCGGTGGCTATCTGACCGACAAAATCGGCCGTTACCGCGTGTTCATGGCTGACATGTTCTTCTTCGTGATTGCCGCGCTGGCCTGTGCCTTTGCGCCAAACGAATGGGTGCTCGGTGGCTCGCGCTTTGTGATGGGATTAGGCGTCGGCATCGATTTACCGGTGGCGATGGCGTTTCTGGCGGAGTTCTCAAAACTTCAGGGACGCGGCAATAAAGCCTCGCGCGTGGCGATGTGGTGCCCGACATGGTACGCGGCGATCAGCGTTTCCTATCTGCTGGTGCTGCTGCTTTATGCGGTGCTGCCAGCCACGCATACCGACTGGTTGTGGCGTCTGATCCTCGGTTTCGGCGCAGTGCCTGCAATTCTGATTATTGCTATCCGCCACCGTTACATGAATGAATCTCCGGTCTGGGCGGCGAATCAGGGCGACCTGCAAAGCGCGGCGGCGATCCTGAGAAAATCCTATAACATCAATGCGGTCGTTGCGGACGATGCGGACAAAACCCCGCAGGTGAAAGTACGCAAAGCCGCATGGCGCAACTACGGCACGCTGTTGCAGGGGATTTATCTGCGCCGCACCGTGCTGGCGACGGTCACCGCCGTTGCCTCATCATTTGCCTATAACGCCGTGGCGTTCGGTCTGCCGGTGATTTTATCCAGCTTCCTGCAACAGTCGATGATCAGCACTATTCTGTTCTCACTCGGCCTGAACCTGTGTTTCGCCTTCGTCGGCGGCCTGATTGCGGTACGGTATGTGTCGAAATTTGGCGCATGGAAAATGACTTACGCCGGATACGCCTGCCAGCTGGTGGCAATGATCGGCCTGGCCGTCGTTGGCCGTCCGGCAGACGGCGGTGAAGCGGCGATTTCCATCGCCATGCTGGCGTTATTCCTGTTCGGTCAGGGCTTCGGGCCTGGTTCACACACCATGACGTTTGCTTCACTGAGCTACCCGACGTCGCTGCGCGGCATGGGTGTCGGTTTCAACCAGACGCTGATGCGCGCCAGTTCCACCCTTTCCCTGTTCCTGTTCCCGGTACTTTCCGCTGCGCTCGGCACCGGCGTGTTCTGGGTGATCGCGTTAGCGCCACTGGCGGGACTGATCGTGCTGACAGCGGTACGGTGGGAACCGTCGGGATATGATGTTGATGCTGAGGATTTTCAGCAGGAAATTAAACCGGGGGCAGCGGTTTAATCGCTGCTAACGTCAAAGCCTTGGGTTGCCCCCCAAACTGGCCTTAAGGTCAAGACCGTGGGCGTCGGCCCACACCGACTTGGGGGGCGGCATATCGCCGCCACCCCCCAAGACCCCCCGGGCTCTTTCACTGCGCGCTACCGCAGGCACGACGGACATATTTCCCGGCAATAGTGAGTGGCGTAAAATGTCATCGCTTCGCGATTCCCTCATTTCAGGTGTCGAGCCTTGGGTCTCGAACCATTCATTCGGTGCCATTTTGAGCACGCCAATCAATTTTTCTAAAAGATAAACCCATTCGATTTTTGAATTTAAGACCGTGTTTTGAATTTAAGACCGTGCGGGCGATTCAGAAAGCTTGCTGAGTGAGAGGTTGCAGACCAGAGGCTGCAATCCCGTAACGAAGGCACCGCGAAGCGGGAAGATTTCCAGCCTGTCACTGCGATACCTGAAACATAGCCAGCGAGCGAAGCGCGCATTTTAAGACGCGGAGATTCCAAAGAGGGCTCGTCATAGCCCTCTTTGGTCGGTTTCGGCACGAGTAGCCAAATGAGCGCAGGTATTGAGAAACCGAAATTTTCTCGTTCTGAAGAAACCGCCCGATGTCCGGTCTGACATCAAATCACCGCGCTTCTCGGCGCAAACACAAACCCGATATCGTTCTCGATCATCGCGGCCACCAGTTCAAATCCACCGTTTGGCTTAGCCTGGGCGAACTCCAGTTCGCTGGTAAACACCGGGCTGACCCAAAACTGATTCACCGGATCGCCGTAAATCTTCGGCAAACGCATTTTGTCGGCAGGGCCGCAGAGTGCGGAGGAAATCACGTGGCCTTCGAAACCGAGCGGTGCCATGGGTGACATCAGCGTGTGACCTTCGCCGAGCCAGCTCAGTGTGGTCCAGGGAACCTGCGCGTAGCCGGATAATGCACTCGCCATCTGCACGGCGTTTTCTTCGGTGACGTATTCTTTGCCAACTGAAAAAGCCAGCTCGATGCGGCGGTGCTTTTCCGCTTCATCGTTGAAAACAATGTCGATTTGCGGCATCGGGCGGATGCTCATGCCGACGGTGAAGAAGTAATAGTTTTCTTCGTCTTCATGCTGGGAAATCGCCATCGGCGGCCAGTTGCCCTGATTGATCAGATAATATTTCAGCGACGGGCCAAAGCGGTCTTCGTAGGATTCCAGCAGTTTACGCTGGATTTTTGGCCACGGATTAGTGAACTCATTTTGCCAGTCACGCCAGAAAAGACGGGTCTTTTCCGCCAGTTCACATTGTGTGTTGGTCGAGGCAGAACCCAGCGGGAAAGTCAGCGGATTCTGTTTAATGCAGCCGGCGGAATAACACACCGAATGATCGATATACAAACTCCAGCCGGGGATCACCGCCAGCAACAATCCCTGATACCACAACGCCGCGCCGTCATCGCTTTCATTCCACAGGATCTGAATTTGTGCCGGATCCAGCGGCGCTTCGCCTTCCAGATTCCGGCAATATTGCGCCGCCAGCATCGGGGCCATCCCCTGCTCCATCGCGTCCGTGTCATCGTTTACTGGCGCGGGCACCAGATTGCGTACCCAACAGGCACGCATTTTCGGAAAACGGTCGCGCAAATCTTCACGCGCAAAAATGTAGAAATACACCACGCGGTTATCCTGCTCGACCAGCGCGGTCAGGGTTTGTTTGTCGTTACTGACTTCAGCAACTATGTCGGACTGGCGCATATGACCTCAACATTATCAGGAAGCTTATTATTCCCTGTGATGGTCAGTGTAGAACGGATAAGCCAGCCCGATAACGGGCAATATTCCCAAAAATCCCCGATAAATCATTAAAACAGGCGCTTTCTTGTCAAAATATCGGCATCAGCGGCAATACATGCGGAACAGTTGTGCCAGATGCGCGGCCATTGGCGTCAGCGTGGTATCACGCCGCTGAATGAGATAGAACGTTGCTTTCGGCAGCGGCAGATCCAAATCTAGCGCCACCAGACTCTGGCCGATCACCGGATCGTTAATCACATCAACGGACAGTACGCTGAGAAAGTCTGTTTTCGCAATCAGGCTGGTGCACGACATGAAGGTTTCGCAAATCACGCTGATATTCGGCTCCGCATCCATTTCACTGAATACTTCGCTGAGCAATTTGTAATAGCTGCCGCGCGGCGTCGGCATGGTCCAGTCGCAATGCCGCAACTCCTGCATCGACCGGGCGTTTTGCATCGGATGACCGCGTCTTGCCACCACGCGGTACTCTTTATCCATAAGCTTTTCATATAACAGTTCGTTATCAAAGGGGCCCTGATAATAGGTATTCACCGTGAAATCCAGCTCGCCCTGACGCAGTTCGGGGATCATCGATACCAGTTGTCCTTCAGCGATCCGCACCTTCACATCGGGGAATTCGCGGTGAAAACGGTCCACGACTTCCGGCATGATAGTACGCGCGATACTGGCACCCACACCGAGATTCACCCTGCCGCTGGTCCCGCCGAGGCGCTGAGAAATATCTTCCTGTGCGACACGTAGCTCTTCCAGAATCAGGCTTGCGCGCTTAAAGAACGCCTCACCACAGTCAGTTAACGTCACGCCCTGACGACGGCGGATAAACAGCCGCGCGCCTAATCCTTCCTCAAGTTCTTTAATCGATTTGGTCAGCGCAGGCTGTGACAAATTCATCGTCCGGCTGGCGGCACGAATACTGCCCTGACGCGCAACCGACACAAACGCCCGTAACTGATGCATTTTAATTTGTGATGGCATGAGATTCTTTGATAACCCCTGATTATCACTAAGAAGATTTTGGCATCTTATATGCCCTGATTGCTTTATGTACATTGAAAATCATCTAAGGCCGCCTTTCGTCGCTTTCTGCACGCTGGCCTGCACTTCCCAAAGCTTTGATTTCCTCCTTTCTGCCGCTGCGCGGAAAGCCTGCATGTCTGTACAAAAAGAGAGTCCGTGATGGTTAATGAGATTTCTGAACGTGTAGAAAAGCTGTTCCCTTCCCTGCAAACGCAACGTCGTGACCTGCATAAATACGCAGAATCCGGCTGGCTTGAATTTCGCACCTCCACGCTGGTGGCGGAACGTCTGGAAAAGCTCGGCTATACATTGAAACTCGGTAAAGAAGTGATAGACGCTGATTCGCGTATGGGTTTGCCTTCTGACGCCGTGCTGGCTCAACAGGAGCAACGTGCGCTGGAACAGGGCGCGATTGCCCGCTGGATGCCGCATTTCTCCGGCGGTTTTACCGGTATTGTCGCCACGCTGGAAACCGGCCGCCCCGGTCCGGTGATGGGGTTTCGGGTGGATATGGACGCGCTGGATTTAAACGAAGTGCTGGAAGACCAGCACCGTCCGTTCCGCGAAGGATTTGCTTCTGCCAATAACGGCATGATGCACGCCTGCGGGCACGACGGTCATACGACCATTGGTCTCGGACTGGCGGAAGTGCTGATGCAGGTTCGCGACCAGCTGTGCGGCACCCTCAAACTGATTTTCCAGCCTGCCGAAGAAGGTACACGTGGCGCGAAATCGATGGTCGAGGCGGGCGTGGTGGACGATGTGGATTATTTCACCGCCGTGCATATCGGCACCGGCGTACCCGCGAATCACATCGTCTGCGGTAACGATACGTTTATGGCCACCACCAAACTCGACGTGCGTTTCACCGGCGTCGCTTCTCATGCGGGCGGCAAGCCGGAAGACGGTCGCAACGCCCTCCTCGCAGCGGCTCAGGCTACGCTCGGTTTACACGCGATCCCGCGTCACAGCGGCGGTGATTCACGCATCAATGTCGGCGTTTTACAGGCCGGTACCGGGCGCAATGTGGTGCCTTCCAGCGCCACGATGAAAGTGGAAACGCGTGGCACCACCAATGAAGTGAACGAATTTATTTACCAGCAGGCGCTGAAAGTGATTTCCGGCGCAGCCGAAATGCATCAGGTGAAATTCGACATCACCCTGATGGGCGCGGCGCAAAGCAGCACGCCAACGCCAGCCTGGGTGAATTACATCCACCGGCAGGCGGAAAAACTCGGCGAATTCGAACAGATCATAGACCGTCAGGAAGGCGCGGCCGGTTCGGAAGATGCCACGTACATGATGGAACGCGTGAAATCCCGCGGCGGCGAAGCCTCTTATGTGATTTTCGGTACCGACCTTAGCGCAGGCCATCACAATGAACTGTTTGATTTCGATGAAAAAGTGATGATGCAGGGCATCAAAACGCTGGCAGCACTGGCGCTGAATATCACTGAATTCAAAGGAGATAACTGATGGCTGATCAACAAAATATTGTCAATTTTATCAATGACTTTATCGATAACCAGCAGCCCGCGCTGGCAGAAATCAGCGATGCCATCTGGGACCATCCTGAAACCCGCTTTGTCGAATCTTTCTCTTCTGCATTACTGGCCGACAAACTCGACGCCAGCGGATTTACTGTTGAGCGCGGCGTCGGTGGCATGGAAACGGCGTTTGTCGCCAGCTTCGGCAGCGGCAAACCGGTGATCGCCCTGCTCGGCGAATTCGATGCGCTGGCCGGTTTAAGCCAGAAAGCCGGTTGCGATGTGGCTCAGCCATTGATTGAAAACGGCAACGGCCACGGTTGCGGCCATAATCTGCTGGGGACGGCGGCACTCGGCGGGGTGCTGGCAGTGAAAGCCTGGATGGAACGTGAAAACATTCAGGGCACGGTGCGTTTTTACGGCTGTCCGGGCGAAGAAGGCGGATCCGGCAAAACCTTTATGGCGCGCGAAGGGTTGTTCGATGACGTCGATGCCGCGCTGACCTGGCATCCGGAAACCTACAGCGGCATGTTCAGCAACCAGACGCTGGCCAATATTCAGGCGTCGTTCAGCTTTAAAGGCGTGTCCTCACACGCCGCCGCCGCGCCACATCTGGGCCGCAGCGCGCTGGATGCCCTGACGCTGATGAATACCGGCGCGAACTTCCTCCGTGAGCACATCATTCAGGAAGCGCGCCTGCATTACGCGATCACCAACGCGGGCGGAATTTCGCCAAACGTGGTGCAGGCAGACGCCGAAGTGCTGTATCTGGTACGCGCGCCGCAAATGGATCAGGCGCAGGCGATTTTCGACCGCGTAGTGGATATTGCCAAAGGTGCGGCGCTGATGACCGGCACAAAAATGTCGATGCGCTTTGATAAAGCCTGTTCCAACTACGTGCCTAACCGCACGCTGGAAAGCGCCATGTATCAGTACGTTCAGGCTTTCGGCACACCGCATCACACCGACGAAGAGCGGGCGTTTGCGGCGTCGATTCATGCCACGCTGACGGAACAGGATATTGATAATAATCTGCTGAATATCTCCCGCACCAGCGGCGCAGAAGGCATCGGATTCGCCGAAACCCTGCGCCATTCCCCGCTGACAGACTCTGTTGCTCCGTATGCCCCGAACGGCAATATCCTCTACGGTTCGACGGACGTCGGTGATGTCAGCTGGCTGGTGCCCACGGCGCAATGCTTCAGCCCGTGTTTTGCGGTCGGATCCCCGCTGCATACCTGGCAGATTGTGTCGCAGGGGCGTACCTCCATCGCCCATAAAGGCATGTGTCTGGCGGCAAAAGTCATGTCCTCAACCGCAATTGAACTGTTCACTCAGCCGGATTTACTGGCGGCCTGTCAGAAAGAGAGCGATGTACAACGCGCACGACGCCCGTATCAGTGCCCGATCCCGGCTGGAGTGAAACCTTCGCCATTGAAATAAATCACTGGTGTCAGTTAATGAAATAAACCGCTCATTCGCGCCCCGTTCCGGCACGGATGAGCGGCATAAATATAAAAAAGACAAACACGACAGAGGGTTAACAGATGAGTATTCAGGCGCAAGACTCCGGACAGAGCCCTGGAGGATTTCTCCAGTGGGTGGAACGTATCGGTAATAAAATTCCCAACCCGTTTTTATTATTTGTTTATCTGATTGCTTTGCTGATGGTCGCCAGTGCGGTGATTTCATGGTTCAACATTACAGCCGTGAACCCGACGAACGGTGAGATTATCCGCGTTAAAAATTTGCTGAGCGTGGAAGGTATTCAGTGGATTTTGCCGAACGTCATCAAAAATTTAGCGGATTTACCCCGCTGGGGTCGATTCTGGCGCTGGTGATTGGTGCAGGACTGGCGGAACGAGTCGGGCTGTTGCAAAGCCTGATGTACAAAATGGCATCTAAAGTGAATGCCCGGTACGCCAGTTATATGGTGATTTTTATCGCCTTCTTCAGCCATATTTCCTCGGACGCCGCACTGGTGGTCATGCCGCCGTTGGGCGCACTGATTTTTCTGGCCGTCGGGCGTCATCCGGTCGCCGGCTTGCTGGCGGCGATTGCCGGTGTTGGCTGCGGATTCACCGCCAATCTGCTGATTGTGACTACCGATGTGTTGTTATCCGGGCTGAGCACCGAAGCGGCGAAAGCCATTAATCCGGCGGTTCAGGTCAGCGTGATCGACAACTGGTACTTTATGGCCGCGTCGGTAATTCTGCTGACCATTGTCGGCGCTATCCTCACCGATAAATTCGTGGAACCGCGCCTGCCGGTGTATCAGGGCGCACGCAATGAAGAGATGAAAAAGCTGACACCGGAGCAGAACCGCGGGCTGATGGCCAGTGGTATTGCGGCACTGGTGTTCATCGGACTGGTGGCATTGCTGGTAGTGCCGGAAGCCGCACCGCTGCGTAACCCGAAAACCGGCGGCATTATTCCCTCGCCGTTTATTCAGGGCATCGTGCCGCTGATTATTTTGTTCTTCTTCGTTATTTCAGTGCCTTACGGCATGGTGACGAGGCAAATCCGCAGCGCCAGCGACGTACCGGACTTGCTGGTTGACCCGATGAAATCGATGGCTGGTTTTATTGTGATGGTATTCCCGCTCTCCCAGTTTGTGGCGTTTTTCAACTGGAGCAATATGGGGAAATTCATGGCAATCGGGCTGACGGATGTGCTGGAAAACTTAGGTATGACCGGTATTCCGGCGTTCCTCGGGCTGATTTTTCTGTCGGCATTGCTGTGTATGTTTATCGCCAGCGGCTCAGCCATCTGGTCGATTCTGGCTCCGATCTTTGTGCCGATGTTTATGCTGCTTGGCTTCCATCCGGCCTTCGCACAGATTGTATTCCGTGTGGCGGATTCTTCGGTTATCCCGCTCGCGCCGATGTCGCCGTTCGTGCCGCTGTTCCTCGGATTCCTTCAGCGGTACAACAAAGAGGCGAAGCTTGGCACCTACTATTCGCTGGTGCTACCGTATCCGATTGTATTTTTTGTGGTGTGGTTGCTGATGCTGGTGGGCTGGTATTTGCTCGGTTTGCCGATTGGTCCGGGCGTTTATCCGCATCTTTAACCGTCAGTTCAGACGTCCCATCCGGCGCATGGCGCGGTGCCATGAGCCGTTTCTCACCGCCCAACGCAATACGCCAGCGATGCGACGGGTGGCAAAACGAATGCTTCTGCGTTTAGACGGGGAAAGGGAAATCCCCAGTTGTGTGGCGGCCCACTCGGGTAAAAGCTCGATACCCGCCTGAATCATCAGGCTGCCGACAGGTTTTGCAAGACGGCTTGGCGCGGGCGCATTCTGCAACAATCTCACCACTTCCAGCGTACGCTCATCGCAGCGTAACTGCGGGCGCATCGCCTGCAAATACTCGTCTACCGCCGCCACACTGTCCGGCACGTTTACAGCACCCAGACTTTCTGCCACGCGGGCAAATTCCTGATAATAGCGGTTCTGATCGCTCAGACTGAGCGCAGGATTTCGATAACGCAGATGCGATTGCAGGAAGCTGTACGCCTCGGCTACGTGCACCCAGACCAGTAAATCCGGATCGCTGGCAGCATAAGGCGTGCCGTAAGCATCGGTTCCGGTGACGCGTAAATGGATGGATTTTACCTTTTCGATCAACGCATTGGCGTCTCGAACAGGCGCAAAGGTAGTAGCGGAAATAAACTGACTGGTACGCCGCAGACGGCCAAGCATGTCTTCACGAAAAGAGGAGTGATCCCAGACACCAGCGAGCGCCAGCGGATGAAGCATTTGCAGCAGCAAGGCACTGACGCCACCACAAAGCATCGAGGAGAAGTCTCCGTGAATTCGCCAGGTGATGCTTTCCGGGCCAAAAAGCCCCGGATCACCTGCCGGTTTCTCGAAGTCTATACCGCCCAACGCCAGGCCCGAAATACTCAGCACCTGGCGTTCTATTCTCTTTCTTAACAATTGTCTAAAACTCGGCGTTTAGTGTGCGGCTTTACTGGCAACCGTGGCTTTCGTCAGCTCCGGCCACAGATTCATGACCACGTCGATCAGGCGGTTAAGTTCAGCGGAACTTGCGCCGTCACGTGCCTGAACGGAGAAGCCCTGAATGGTGCAGGCGAGATATTTCGCCAGCAGCGCGCTGTCCGTTACCGCCGTCAGATCACCGCTCTCTTTCTTCTTCTCGAAGTATTCAAACAAAGTGCGTTCCTGCGAGAGGTGGCGCGCACGCAGCATTTCGGCAATGTCCGCAGAAGATGAAGACATCCCGGATGATGCGCTGATCATGAAACAGCCGCTTGGCGTGTCGCAGTCGGTAAACAGCTCAACGATGGCGCGCAGGTAGCGCCCGACCGTATCTTCGACGGACAAATCTGTTCTGCTCAATAAACATGAGCTCTTTTCGTAAAAGTTTTTCAGATAGTGTTCAACGGCTGCGCGAAAGAGCCCTTCTTTGTTTCCGAATTCGGCATACAAAGTCGGTGCCTTCGCACCGGTTGCTTCGACCAAATCAGCTAATGAAGTGGCCTCGTAACCATGGCGCCAGAATAAATTCAGAGCCTTGCTCAGAGCAGTTCCACGGTCGAACTGTTTTGGGCGACCGCGACTTTTCCGGACCAAAGCCGTCTGTTCAGTGCTCATACACCCTCCTTCCATCACCATTGTGATTATGGTTATTAAAATAGTTATAGAAATAACTTAACGATCATTATTAAAAATAGTTGCACACAAGTCCAGCGGAGTTTATTATTTAATTATCGAGCGATAAGAAAATCACTCAAACCCGCAAAGTTGCACAGCTATAGACGCTTTAACAAGCAACAAACCCAGGACGTAACATCATGAGTAACTTCAAAATCCTTCTTGCAGTTCTGGCATTAACCGCTGTACCGGTTGCCAATGTTGCCGCACAGCAGGTTATCATGATGCCAGCACTGAGTCAGGAAGTGAGAATGGTCAATGTGACCGGTGACAGTAACTTCTGTAACCCGGCTACCTGCGCGAACAAAAAAGTCGCACAGGGTCGAATTTCCACTTCTCCGACTCAGCCACCTGCACCTTCGGCCTCTGGTCATCAGCCCGCTTCTGTTTACTACTAGCTTTTTAACTACAAGCTTTTGTTTACACCCAAGCGTGGCGCCTGATGACAGAGAGTCAGGGCAGGAATAACGGTAAGGCGGCTCAGGTCGCCTTATCTTTTTCGTAACCGCCCCCTGTTTTATCACCCTCTCCGGTCAGAGCCAACCATTAACTTAGCGATCATTAAAGATTCATTTAGCGAAATTATGGATATGGCTGTCTCATTCCTTTCCGGCGATCTAGTTTAAAAACATAAATTTAACAAAACAAAAACAACAGCCTTTCCGAGCGTGATCTGAGTCACAGCACAATTAGTTAACGCTCATTAAAAAAACATCTTGCACAAATCCGCTACACCCCTTACCATTTACTTATCGAACGTTAACTAATAGATAACGTTGACCTGAAACTGACGCGCCCTATTCCTTATTAATGATTAGGGCACTGCCGAAAAAATTAACGAACAGGAATCACCATCATGAAAACTATCACAATGACCCTCGCCGCTCTGACACTGGCTACCGCTTCTTTCTCCACACTTGCAGCGACTGAAGTTCAGTCTGCACCAGCGGGTGAACAAACTATCGGCACTGTCAGTGCCTCTTCAAACGGTGACCTGAGTACGCTGCAGTCAAAACTGAATGCGAAAGCCACTGAAGCTGGTGCAAGCTCTTACCGCATCATCGGTGCTTCCGGTGAAAACCACATGTACGGTACTGCTGAGCTGTACAAATAAGAGATGAAGATGCGTAAGCAGATTGTTCCGCACAATTAGTTAACGATTAATAAATAAATGAGTTGCACAGAATGTGATCCAGGTCTAAGATTTAATTATCGAACGTTAATTAACAACGTCTGACCGAATCATCACCTGCTGATAAACAGATTAAAAGGAAGACCATCATGAAAAATATCACAATGACATTAGCTGCAATCGCCCTTGCTACCGCTTCTTTCACCACCCTGGCAGCGACTGAAGTTCAGTCTGCACCGGCTGGTCAACAATCAATCGGTGTAGTAAGTGCTTCTTCAAGCAATGATTTATCCAGCCTGCAGAACAAACTGAATGCAAAAGCTAACGAAGCTGGCGCAAGTTCATACCGCATCATCGGTGCTTCTGGTGACAATCATCTGCACGGTACTGCTGAGCTGTACAAATAAGTAAGAAGCTTTGCGTTAAGGGTAACCGACATTTAGTTAACGATTAATAAGCTAGATGTTAGATCGGACAGAAGACAGCTTTGCCCATTAAATGAACGTTGATGACAACGCCTGGCAAAGCGCAATAAACGAATTGAGGAAACCATCATGAAAAACATTACTATGACTCTCGCCGCTATCGCACTGGCAACCGCTTCATTCTCCACCCTGGCAGCGACTGAAGTTCAGTCAGCTCCGGCCGGTCAGCAGGCAATTGGTGTTGTCAGCGCAACGTCAGGTAACAGCCTGAGCAGCCTGCAGGACAAACTGAGCGCCAAAGCCAGCGAAGCAGGCGCAAGTTCTTACCGTATCATCGGTGCTTCAGGTGACAACCACCTGTACGGTACAGCTGAACTGTATAAATAAGCACAGCGGTATACTTTAAAGCAGTAAGCAGAAGAGGCGGCATTTGCCGCCTTTTTCGTGCCTGCGATTCACCAAAACCACATTTGTTATGGCGCATCACGCAAAACATATATCCACTTTCTTGCTCACAGCCCCTGCCGTCATATAAAGGTGTTGGCGTGAGGCATATTTAGGTATAAAATTTTATACACAAGGAAAGTGACGGTGACTAAAAAAATCGACTGGAGGGGAAGTTCACTCAAAGATTTGCGCAATTTTCCTGTTGATGTCAAAAAGCGGGCGGGCTATGAACTTGAGCAGATCCAGCAAGGCCTGCCTCCGACACAATGGAAGTCCGTCAATGACTGGGGAGCCGGCGTGGTTGAAATCAAAATTGATGCTTTTGCCGGCACATTTAGG
This sequence comes from Rahnella sp. JUb53, assembly GCF_004346065.1. Classification (NCBI taxonomy): domain Bacteria; kingdom Pseudomonadati; phylum Pseudomonadota; class Gammaproteobacteria; order Enterobacterales; family Yersiniaceae; genus Rahnella; species Rahnella sp. JUb53. The sequence goes on along the minus strand of NZ_SLYT01000001.1, from coordinate 44,058 downwards.
GATGTTTATATCGCAAAATTTGAAGATGCAATTTACATCCTTCATTGCTTTGCGAAAAAGACTCAGCAAACCAGTCTGACCGATATTGCCATCATAAAAACACGGTACGCTGAGATCGTCAGAGAGCGCCAAAGGAGAGAAAATGAAAGAAGATATTGATGTTGCCTCGCGCCATATCACACTAGCTGGCGGGAATGTCTTTGCTGATTTAGGATTTAGCGAAAATGAAGCGCACTCTTTACATGCGGATTCGCAAGCTAAAATCGCACAGACCATTGCCCTGAAAGAACAACTGATGACTGAAATTGGCAACTGGATAGCACTGCAAAATATGCGTCAAGGTGATGCAGCTAAAGTGCTCCAGGTTTCACGCCCGCGGGTTTCCGACGTAGTGAACAAGAAAACGGATAAATTTACTCTGGATGCCCTGATTCTGATGCTGAGTCTGGCCGGAAAACAGGTGAAGCTGGTGGTGGAATAAACATTTCCAAAAAATACAAAAGGCAGGGATCTCTCCCTGCCTTCTTCATCTTTCCCTTAAACCAGGCGGTCAGTTAGCCGAGCTTTTCAACTGGTTGTCCTGCTGATGTTGCTCCAGTGCCAGTTCAATCAGGCGGGTGATCAAATCGCTGTAACCTAAGCCGCTGGCCGCCCAGAGTTTTGGATACATGCTGATATTGGTAAACCCTGGCAGCGTATTGATTTCATTAATGATGACCTCGCCTTGCTCCGTCAGGAATACGTCCACGCGCGCCATGCCGCGACATTCCAGCACCTGAAACGCCTGTAAAGCGATGGCGCGGATGCGGTCATGCGTTTCCGGTGGCAAATCTGCCGGAACAGCAATGGAAGCGCCGGATTCGTTGATGTATTTGGTATCGTAGGAATAAAACTCATCGTGCAGGATAACTTCTCCGCAGACGCTTGCCTGCGGATTATCATTGCCGAGCACCGCGCATTCGATTTCGCGGCCTTTAATGGCGGATTCGACCAGCACTTTATGGTCGAAACTGAACGCTTCATCCAGCGCGCGCTGATATCCCGCTTCATCGCTGACTTTGCTGACGCCGACGGATGAGCCCTGATTGGCAGGCTTGATAAACAGCGGCAGGCCGAGTTGTTGAGAGACTGCGGCAAAGGTATGTTTCTGGCGATTAGCGCGGGTCAGGCAGACAAACGGGGCGACGGATAAACCAGCATCGCGCAACAAGCGCTTGGTGACGTCTTTATCCATGCTCACGGCTGAACCTAATACGCCCGAACCGACGAAGGCGATATTTGCCATACGCAGCAATCCCTGCAACGAACCATCTTCGCCCAGTGTGCCGTGGACAATCGGGAAAATCACATCGACTTGTGAAAGCGCGCTGGCGCTGTGCGTTTCGATTAACTGATTTTCCGTTTGCCCCGGGATCAGCGCAACCTGATTATTCGAGCGGTTCAGGGCAATCAGCGAAGGGTTCTCAGCATTGATCAGGTAATTGCTGGCATCATTGATATGCCATTCGCCCTTCTTATCAATGCCGAGTAATGTTACATCAAAACGTTGCTTATCAATCGCATCTACAATATTTTTTGCCGACTGCAATGACACTTCGTGCTCTGCCGATTTACCACCAAAAATGATACCAACCCGTAATTTACTCACCTGCTGCTCCTTGTCGTCCGCCTCAGCAGACGGCGAATTTTCTATAAACAAACGTGCTCAAAACAGCCTTGCCTAATCAACAACAAACAGTTTCGCGCCTACCGGCGTGGAGGAACGGTGCGCTTCGGCATCGTCCGCTACCTGATAACTCATGCCCGGCGACAGCGTAAATTTACGACCATCTTCCAGACGGGTATGAAGCTCTCCTTCCAGACAAAACAGTACGTGGCCTTTACTGCACCAGTGATCTGCCTCATAACCTGCCGAATATTCAACAATACGCACCCGGATATCGCCAAATTTTTGCGTACGCCACAGCGCCATGCCGGTATCGCCCGGATGTTGTGTCGGCGTTACGTCGCTCCAGTCAGTCGTGCAAAACGGAATCGCATCAAGCTTCATGAGTTTCTCAATGTCGGGAATTTGAAGGAAAGCCAGCATAAAAGTGAGCGGTAAATTTATCAATCGCTTGCTGAAAACAATTCATTAACAGCCCGCCGCAAAGTTACGTAAAGCCGATTGTTCTTAGAGACAGGCTACAGCCCGCGTATGCCGGGGCCTTTGAAAATAGGGGCTGAGCACGCGAAACGGTTGTGTTGCATGAGGTGTCTGTGGGACAGAGGTCACGTTTTTTCGTCTATGCTTAATGTTCTGTTGAGAAAGAACGCAGTAAGGCGGACGCACCTCAATTCCAACGTGCCGTTGTTTTCGACGACACGCCACAAAACAAGGAGCAACACATGCCATATCAAACGATAAATCCGTTCAATAACAAACTCATCAAAGAATATCAGACCCATAATGACAAACAGGTTGAGGAAGCGCTGTCCACGGCACATGCCCTGTATAAATCTGACTGGGCGCAAGGCGATATTAAGCAACGCGTTAAAGTGCTGCATAAACTTTCAGAACTGATGGCTTCACGTGTCGATGAGCTGGCAGAAGTGGTCAGTACGGAGATGGGGAAACTCATCGGTCAGAGCCGTGGCGAAGTGCAGATTTGCGCCGATATTGCGAAATTCTATGCTGAAAAAGCGGAGGAATTTCTCAAACCTGTGCCGTATAAATCCGATCTCGGTGAAGCCTGGGTGGAGCACCATCCGATTGGTGTGATCATGGCCGTTGAGCCGTGGAACTTCCCGTTCTATCAGCTGATGCGCGTGCTGGCACCAAACCTGGCTTCCGGTAACAGCGTAATCGTCAAACACGCCAGTATCGTTCCTCATTGTGCAGAAACCTTTGAGAAACTGGTTGCCGAAGCAGGTGCGCCAAAAGGTGCCTATACCAATCTGTTTATTTCACAGGATCAGGTGGCCTCCATTATCGATGACGACCGTGTTCAGGGCGTTGCGCTGACAGGTTCGGAAAAAGCAGGTGCCATCGTGGCTGCACGCGCCGCCGGTAAGCTGAAGAAATCGACTCTGGAGCTGGGCGGTAACGACGTGTTTGCCGTACTTGATGATGCCGATATCGATAAAGCTGCCAAAGCAGGTGCTCAGGCACGCGTATCGAATGCCGGTCAGGTCTGTACCGCCGCCAAGCGTTTCATTATTCACGAGAAAGTCGCCGATGAATTCCTGAAAAAGTTCACCGAACACTTTAAAGCGTTGAAAATGGGTGACCCGCTGGATAAATCCACCACGCTGGGGCCGTTGTCTTCTGCCGATGCGGTGAAAACTCTGAGCAAACAGGTAGATGACGCCGTGAAGCACGGTGCGAAACTCCACTTTGGCGGCAAGAAAGTCAGTGATAATCCGGGGAATTTCTTTGAGCCGACCATACTGACGCACATTACACGTGATAATCCGGCGTACTTCGAAGAGTTCTTTGGCCCGGTCGCGCAGGTGTACGTGGTCAAAAATGATGAAGAGCTGGTGAAACTCGCCAACGACTCTCATTACGGCCTTGGCGGTTCAGTGTTTACCACAGATATGAACCGCGCCCGTAAGCTGGCTAGTCAGATTGAAACCGGAATGGTGTACGTCAACTCACCGACAGATACCGCCGCCGAACTGCCTTTCGGCGGTGTGAAACGCTCCGGTTTTGGTCGCGAATTGTCTGATTTAGGTATCAAAGAGTTTGTGAACCAGAAACTGGTGGTGCTGGCCGCTAAGTCCTGATGCTTTTTCTCCCCCTGCGAAGGGGGATTTTTCCTCTCTCCGCACTTCTCGTTTCTCCCTCATTTACCAAGCCTTGACCCACGACAAAGCGCGCTCAAGCACAGCCTCTCTATAATCAGGCTCGTTTGTCTTCCCACTGGTAAATCACATGGCTTATGAACTCAATCTGGACTGGCCGGAATTTTTAGAAAAATACTGGCAAAAACGACCTGTTGTTATTAAAAAAGCGTTCTCTAATTTTGTCGATCCGATCTCCCCTGATGAGTTAGCCGGTTTAGCGATGGAGCCGGAAGTGGACAGCCGTCTGGTGAGCCATAAAAATGGGGAATGGCAGGCAAGCAACGGGCCTTTCGAACATTTTGACGGGTTGGGTGAAACCGGCTGGTCATTACTGGCGCAGGCCGTGAATCACTGGCATCTGCCCGCCGCTGAACTGGTGAAACCTTTCCGCGTATTGCCGGACTGGCGTTTAGATGACCTGATGATTTCCTATTCCGTGCCCGGCGGCGGTGTCGGCCCGCATATCGACCAGTACGACGTCTTTATCATTCAGGGTATGGGCAGCCGTCGCTGGCGTGTAGGCGATGCGTTGCCGATGCGTCAGTTCTGTCCGCATCCGGCGTTACTGCATGTCGATCCCTTCACGCCAATCATTGATGAAGATCTCGAACCTGGCGATATTCTGTACATTCCGCCGGGCTTCCCGCATGACGGTTTCACCCATGAAACCGCTCTCAACTATTCCGTCGGTTTCCGCGGTCCTAACTCGCGCGATTTCATCAGCAGCTTTGCTGACTATGCGCTGGAAAACGATCTGGGCGGCAATCATTACAGCGATCCGGATTTGACGCTGCGTGAACACGTCGGGAAAGTGGAAGAGTATGAGCTGGAACGTGTGCGCCAGATGATGGTTGAAATGCTCAGTCAGCCGGAAGATTTCAAACAGTGGTTTGGCCGTTTCGCCACCACGCCGCGCCACGAGCTGGATATCGCCCCGGCGGAGCCACCTTATGAAGCGCAGGAAATTGTGGATGCGCTGATGCAGGGCGATAGCCTGACCCGTTTAAGCGGGCTGCGCATACTGAATGTCGATGAACGTTTCTTTGTGAACAGCGAACCACTGGAAACTGCTCAGCATGAAGCCGCCGATGCGCTGTGCCGGTTCACTCTGATCAGTCAGAACGAGCTGGGCAATGCGTTGCAGGATCCTGAATTTGTTGTCCTGTTAACGGATCTGGTGAATCAGGGTTACTGGTATTTCGACGAGTAATCCTTCGCTAATAAATAAGAGAGCAAAAGGCGGCCTCCCTGCGGATGCCGCCTTTTTAATGCGTTTTGTTTGCCGGGATAATAAATTAAGGACGGTAAAGCTCTACCGGCGGCTTCATTTTTCGCTCTTCCGGCTCAAACAAATCAATCTCTTCACCGTGAATATATTTGGCGCGCAACATGGCGGAGATCTTATCCATAGTCATGACAATGGCGACCAGAATCAATGTGATAAACATCACCACATCCCAGTTCCATAAACGCATATTTTCCGCATACACCAGACCGATCCCACCCGCGCCGACAAAACCGAGAACCGCTGCAGAACGGGTATTAGATTCAATCTGATACAGCGACAGCGCGAGGAATGTCGGGAAAGATTGGGTGAAAATGCCGAAACGGTGCGTTTGCAACGGTGAAGCTCCCAATGCCCGTAAACCACGGCTCGGCGAGCGTTCCACGGCTTCGTGTCCTTCGGCGTACAGTTTGCCGAGTAAGCCTAAATCCTGCATCACAATCGCCAGCACGCCGGCCAGTGGCCCCATGCCGACAGCTCGGACAAAAATAAGTCCCCAGATCGCCATATCCAACCCGCGCAGCACATCCAGAAGTCGGCGAATAATCATGGAAACCGGTCTGAGTAGCGGCGTAGACATTACATTGCGCGCCGCCAGAAAGGACAGTGGCAGAGCAAGGAAAGACGCAGTGATTGTGCCCGCAAAAACGATCGCCAGCGTGATCGCAATCTGCGTGAAATAATACTTAAAAGGCCATTCGGAAACGTTATGCCAGACGAACATGCGCAGGAAATATCGTCCGACTTCACGGGTGCCGCGCACCACTTCGCTCCACGGAATACCGAAATAACTGAAGAAATAGACGTAGTACAACGCAATGACGACAGCCAGTATCGCGAGGTAACGCAGATAGCGGCGCTGTGCGGCAAACAAATGTCCGTGCTGCTGCTTCAGGCTGCTGACAACATGAGGTTCAAGCGCATCAGTTAACATCAGAAAGTGCCCTCCACGACGCGTTTGCGCAATTTACCGGATAGAAAATCCATCGCCGACACCACCAGAATGATCAGCAGTAAGGTCATACTGACCTGGTCATAACGGTCCAGTTTGATTGACGTCATCAGTTCTTGCCCGATGCCCCCCGCCCCGACTAAACCGAGGATTGTAGACTGACGGAAGTTGATTTCGAGGCGCATAAAACTGTACGACAGAAAGATAGGTTTAACCTGCGGCCACATAGCAAAGCGCATACGCTGCAAGCGTCCCGCTCCGCAGGCTCGCAGACCGCGCACCGGTTTGTCCGATGCGGTTTCAATGGATTCGTAGAAGAGTTTGGTCAGACTGCCGACGGTGTGTAAAGTCAGCGCGATAAAGCCCGGAATAGCGCCGACGCCAAAGGCCATGACGCACATCACCGCCCACGCCAGCTCCGGCATGGTACGCAGGAAAGCCACAAAAGTGCGGATACTGAATTTCACCCATTTTGGCGAATCCGTATTACCCGCGGCGAGAAACGCCAGAATAACCGCCAGCGCGGTCGATAATATCGTCGAGGATAACGCCAGCTGAATAGTTTCCCAGATCAGTGGCAACTGAATATTAAGACGATACCCCCAATACGCCAGTGAACCTTCTGTATGACCGTCAGCAAATAACAATGACCAGTGTAATACCGGCACCGTCTGACCAATATAATCAAACAAGCTCGGCGCGGAGACAATAATCGTTTTTAAATTAAGTTCGGAAACATTGCCTGACCACAGATATAACAACAGCATCAGCCCTGACCAGATCAGCGCCTCACGCTTTTGTTTTCCCCGGATCTGCTGGTAATAACGATTGAAGTCTTTGTTCAAAATAATATTTCCGATTTGCGATAATCATTATTCCTCCCCCTGCGAAGGGGGAGGTCAGGAGGGGGTATTAAAAAAACAATAATGGTAAAAGCTTTCGCTTCCTGAGTTGCCATTAATACCCCACCCCAACCCTCCCCTTCGCAGGGGAGAGAGTTACGGGTTAGCGACCGCCTTTAGTCAGCTCACGCTTCATATCAATAATCTGCTGATATTCAGCCAGGGACGTTTCGCCGATATGTTGTTTACCGCCGACGGCTTTCACGAAGCAGGCGTGGTCTTCTTTATCCAGTTTCTTGATGGCAGAAACCAGTTTAGCCTTGAACGCCGGTGGCAGATCGCTTCGCACTAAGATCGGGCCGTTAGGGATCAGCGGAGATTCCCAGATAATACGGATTTTCTTCATCAGATCCGGATGGTCCATGCGGATCATGCGGTTGAATGCGCCGGAGGTATAACCGGTTTCACGGTCGCCAATCATCGATGCCCAGGTCACTGCGCCTTCAAACTGACCGTTAAGCACGCCAAGAATATCCTGCTCATGGCCGCCGGAGAAGGTGACACTGGAGAAGAAGTTGTTGTACTTGTTGTCTGTCGTGCCACCAAATTCTTTCTTGAAAGTCTGGTTCGGGATCAGATAGCCGGACGTGGAATCCGGGTCCGCGAAGCCGAATGATTTACCTTTCAGGTCAGACAATTTCTGGTACGGACTATCGGCTTTCACCACAACCACCGAGTGATAACCCCGGGATTTATCGGTATCGTCGATAACAATACCGACCAGATCTACGGCTTTCGGGTTATTAATATAAACTGAGGCGAAAGACGATGGCGACATGCTTAATACCATGTCTACTTTCTTACCTAATAATCCCTGAATAACACCTGAGTAATCAGAGGAATTACGCAGTTTGGTATCCACGTTTAATTCTTTATCGAAGAAATCTTTTACACACTGATTATCACCGATTTGCTGAGTCGCATTCTGGCCGCCCAGAATACCCAAATTCAATTCTTTAGGCGCATCTTCTGCCATGCTGTGCATCGCGGTAAAAGAACCTGCTACGAAAACTGCCAGACGTAATAACTTCTTCATGTAATGATGACCTTGTGTAGATTGAGAGAAAGTAGAAATAAGTACTGCAAAATAAATAACGTTGTTGTTTAACTGTTTATGGCTTCGTGTTCTTCACCGTATAACTGTTGCAAAATACCGTCAGTTAACTGATCCGGATGACCGTCGAAAATAATTTGCCCTTTGGCGATACCAATAACGCGGGTGCAATAATCTTTCACCAGCTCGACCGAGTGCAGGTTGACCATCACGGCAATATTTTCTTCACTGACTTTTTTCAACGCATTCATGATGCGCAGCGTATTTTTCGGATCCAGCGACGCAACAGGCTCATCGGCCAGCAGAATTTTCGGGTTCTGCATCAGGGCACGGCAAATCGCCACACGTTGCATCTGACCACCGGAGAGATTTTCAGCGCGCTGCAACGCATGCGGCAGCATATGCAGCCACTCGAGCAGAGAAATCGCGCGGGCACGGTCTTCGTCGTCAAACTGGTTAAAGAAAGATTTGAATGTTGAGGTATGGCTCAGACGGCCCAGCAACACGTTAGTCAGCACATCCAGGCGAGGAACCAGACAAAAATCCTGGAAAATCATCCCGCAACCCGAGCGCCAGCGACGCAACGCTTTACCGGTCAGCCCGGCCAGTTGCTGTTGTTCACCATTTTCGTAATGACACACTACGCTACCATCGGTAAGCGTAATGGTACCGTTGAGTACGTGTAACAGAGTGGATTTACCTGCGCCGGACCGGCCAATCACCGCCACGAACTCACCCGCGTGCAGATCAAAATTGATGTCATTCAGGACGCGCTGACCTGATTTATAAGATTTCACCAGGCCTTTCACGTCCAGAACTTTGTTCAAATGCTGTGGCCCGGCCTGAGGGTATTCAGCCTGTGCCAGCTTAAGTTGAGCTTGCGCCATGATGCTGTCTCTCGGTTGCTTTCATAATCTGGCGTTCATTAAGCGCGAGTTATATGACACATCAATGACGATTTAATGGACAGCACATGACAAAAATGCAACAGATTAAGTGAAATTACCTAACGGATATCCCGAATGGGGTTTAACTTAATAAGTATCATTTAAGTCTATGATTAGATGGCAACGCATTTAAAAAGGAAGATGAAATGGATAATCAGTCACTCATCGCCACGCTCAAAGAGATTGCTGGCAGCCGTCATGTTCTGACCGGAGACAGCAACACTGAGCGCTACCGCAAAGGATTTCGTTCAGGTGGCGGCAAAGCGCTGGCCGTGGTATTTCCGCAAACGCTGCTGCAACAATGGCAGTTGCTTAAAGCCTGTATCGCCGCCGATAAGATTGTCATTATGCAGGCCGCTAATACCGGGCTGACCGAAGGCTCAACGCCCAGCGGTGATGATTATGACCGCGATATCGTCATTTTCAGTACCCTCAAACTTGATCAAATTCAGTTGCTCGACGGCGGTCATCAGGTGATTGGCTTCCCCGGCAGCACCCTTTATAAGCTGGAAAAAATCCTCAAACCTTATAACCGTGAACCGCATTCGGTAATTGGCTCGTCGTGCATCGGTGCATCGGTGGTCGGTGGGATTTGCAACAACTCAGGTGGATCGCTGGTGAAACGCGGTCCGGCCTATACCGAAATGGCGCTTTATGCGCAGATCGACGCACAGGGTGAATTACGCCTGATTAACCATTTGGGTATTAATCTTGGCGAAACGCCGGAAGAAATACTGACGCGTCTGGAAAAAGCTGATTATCTGGAAAGTGACATACTGCACGATCAGCGTCTGGCATCTGACCATGATTATGCTGCGCGGGTGCGTGAAGTGGACGCTGATACGCCTTCACGTTTTAACGCCGATGAGCGGCGGCTGTTTGAAGCCTCAGGTTGTGCAGGAAAACTGGCCGTGTTCGCCGTACGTCTGGATACTTTCCCGGCTGAAACGCAACAGCAGGTATTTTATATCGGCACCAATGACACGGCAGTGCTGACCGAATTACGTCGTCAGATCCTGCGTGATTTTGCGAACCTGCCGGTGGCCGGTGAATACATGCATCGCGATATTTTCGATATCACCGAAGTCTACGGCAAAGACACATTCATGATGATCGATAAGCTTGGCACCGACAAAATGCCGGACATGTTTACCGCGAAAGGGAAATTCGATGCGCATGCCAGTAAAGTCCCTTTCCTACCGAAAAACTTCAGCGACCGCGTAATGCAATGCCTGAGCAAAGCCCTGCCGAATCACCTTCCACCTCGCATGAAGCAGTACCGTGACCGGTTTGAACATCACTTACTGCTAAAAATGTCCGGCCCTGGAATTGATGAGGCACGTACATTTCTGACGCGTTTCTTCAGTGATGGTCAGGGTGATTTCTTTATCTGCTCGGCTGACGAAGGCAAAAAAGCTTTCCTGCACCGTTTCGCCGCTGCAGGTGCTGCGGTGCGTTATCACGCGGTACATGAAAAAGAAGTGGAGGATATTCTGGCGCTGGATATTGCACTGCGCCGTAATGACCGCGACTGGTTCGAAACATTGCCGGAAGATATCGACAATCAGCTGGTGGCAAAACTGTATTACGGCCATTTCATGTGCCACGTTTTCCATCAGGATTACATCGTCAAAAAAGGCGCGAACAGCAAGGCACTGAAACACCGGATGCTTGAATTGCTCGACACTAAAGGCGCGGAATATCCGGCAGAGCATAACGTCGGACATCTGTATCTGGCAAAACCGCATCTGAAAGAGTTCTACCGGCAGGCCGACCCGACCAACAGCTTCAATCCGGGGATCGGAAAAACCAGTAAGATGAAAAACTGGCAGGAATAATGTCCTTCAAAAGGCAAATGGCGTAGTCGGCGCAGGCAGTTTGTTCCCGGACAGCGCGGAGGCTCCGCAGCGTACATAAAGTACGTGAGGAAGCCGAGCACTGCCCGGGGGCAAAATGGCAAGTAAGATAGCCATTACGTTAAAATAACTGTGTTCCGTAACCCCACATAATCACCGTCAGAGCCAGAAGTAACTCTAATACCAGAACGCCCATTGCCAGCGTTGAACTGGAGAACAGGAACCCTTCGCGACGGTCGATATTCAGGAAGTTAGGAATGCCGAGATACAACAGATATCCGCTATAACACAGCCCGATGATGCCGACGAACAGGCATAACCAGACCATCGGATAAAGCGCAACAAGACCACTCAGGAACATCGGCGTGGCAACATAACCGGCAAACACGATACAGCTGTTGAGTGTCGGGCGGCTGTCATAACGACGTGCCATCCAGTAGATTATGCGCCCCATGAGTGCGACAGCGGCGAGCATCAGAACATAGAAGATAACGGCGATATACGACGCGGTGAACATGGAAACCATCAGCGTCTGACCGTCACCGAAATTCCAGCCCAACTGTGTTGTACCGATAAACGAACAGACAACCGGGATCAACGCCATCAAAAGAACATGGTGGGAATACACATGTGAAACGGTTTCCCGCTCACGCTGGATTTGCTGCAGTTCGGGACCAGGATGGGATAACAGTCCCCAGACATGATTTGCCATGAAACACCCCCTTGTACGCCGAAAGCCGCCAGCGGCGTGCAGTGATAGACCTTCGGAAATGCCCGTCACACAAGGGCACAAGGAAGGTGGCGACCTGTCTATATTATAGACGTTATTGCCAGTTTTGCTGCTGCGCTCAACTTATCGTAATCAGCGTTTGACCGCAGCAGGCCCCTCTTAATGGATAAAGCGAGCGGCTGTAAAAGTTGCACCTACCAGTACCAGCATCATGCTAATAATCCAGCGTGTCTGTTGGATCATAAGGTCATAAAACATCTTCTGCATGGCGCTTAATGAGGCTTCAATCTTTACAAAGCGCGCATCCACCTGTTCAAACCGTTTGTCGATTTGTTCAAACCGTTTATCGACTTGTTCAAACCGTTTGTCGATATGCACCAGTCGATCGTCAATCCTAAGAAGATGCCCGTCGATGCGGGAGATGTTCTGTTCAGTTTTTCCTACACGCACACCGATATCTGTTACCGCTTCAGTGAGCGTGACCATCTGATACTCCAGTTTGCCGACCCGCAGATTAGTGTCGGTGACCACTTCCGTCAGCTGAGTGACCTGTTGTTCCACCTTCCCTACACGAAGATTTAGTCCGGCAATTTCCTCACCGTTTTTGATCCCTTGTTTTTCGATATTATTGATCTGATTTTGCATGAGCTTTTCCATGAGCAATTTTCCTTTGTATTCTTCCGGCCAGGCAGAGGCACCGGGAAAGTAGAGCATCGGATTGACGGGCGAGATATCCATTGTGCTGAGCTGAAACATGACTGTTGTCCCTCACATGAGCTGATGAGCTTTCCCTGTTTAGAAACTCTTAATCTGGGGGAATTTTGCGCTGTATAAATAACCATATCAAATCAATTTACTTCTCGTTTCACATGCCACTGCTTATGTATCTATGCTTCGAAATCTTACATTTAGATGATGAATAAAAACCAACAAAAAGAGCCTCTTACGAGGCTCCTTAAACTTTATTACTTACGTTAGCTTGCGTTTACTGCTGTTCTGGATTACGCAATGCGGCAGCACCCTGCTGAGATTTACGCGCTTTTGCTACGTCGTCTTTGCTGACCGCCGGCGCCTGATTTCCCCATGCGTTACGGATATACGTACTGACATCCGCCATCTGCTGATCGGTCAGTTTCCAGCCGAACTCAGGCATGTCCGCGCTGGTCGGATTGCTTGCCGTTGCCGCCCCCTGCCCGCCGTTCATCAGCACGTGCAGAATGTTGGTCGGCCGGGTGGCCTGAACGCCGTTATTACCCTTCAGGGCAGGGATCATGTTGCGTACCCCTTCACCGGAATTCTGATGGCATGCCGCGCAGTTATCGGCGTAGAGTTCTTTGCCGTTGGCCATCGCGGAATTAGCGGCTAAAGGCGCGGAATTATCTTTGCTGCCCGGCAAGCTTTTCAGGTAAACCGCGATGGCATGCAGATCTGAATCCGACAAATGCTGCAGCGAATTCGTGACCGCTTCCGCCATCGGACCGGCAGCCACGGTACGCGAGTTAGCCCCTGTTTTCACGTACTGCACCACTTCGTCATTGCTCCAGTCGCCAATGCCCTGACGGGTATTGCCGGTGATTTCCGGCGCGAACCAGCCCTGCAATTCTCCGCCCTGCAGATGCACGCCAAAGTTATCACCGCCCAGAGGATTTTTTGCAGTATGGCACGATGTACAGTGCCCCAGCCCTTCCACCAGATACGCGCCGCGATTCCATTCTGCCGACTGCGACGGATCGGCTTTGAACGGTGCCGTATCCAGGAACAACAGGTTCCAGCCGAACATCATCAGACGGATGTTATACGGGAACGGCAAATCCGTTTTCGGGCCGTCATAATGCACGGCAGGCACGGTATTCAGATACGCTTTGATGTCTTTCAGGTCCTGATCGCTGACCTTGGCGTAAACGTTGTAAGGCATCGCCGGATACAGATTCTCACCGTTGATCCCTTTGCCGTTGCGCACCGCATTAATGAACTGCTGATCGGTCCATCCGCCAATGCCCGTTTCTTTATCAGGCGTAATGTTAGTGGCGTAAATCGTGCCGAACGGCGTGTTCAGCCCGTAGCCGCCCGCAAAAGGTTTACCGCCGCCGGGCGCGGTATGACAGGCCACACAGTCCCCTGCCAGTGCCAGATATTTGCCGCGTTCAATGGCTGTTTTGCCGGTCATGGCTGCCGCAGCCGGAGCCTGAAAATCACCTGACTGGCTGGCGTTGTGCCAGGTTTTAAAACCGACAAAACCCAGCCCGCCGATGACAACCACGCCCGCGATAATTGCTAATGTCTTTTTCACGCTCATGCTTAAACCCTCACCAGCGGACCAGGAGACTTCAGATACTGGGTTTTGATGGCTTCTGCTGCCCATAAGGTCAGCGCACCCACGGTACCGGTCGGGTTATATCCGCCATTATTAGCAAAGGCTGAAGCGCCGCAGACAAAGACGTTATGCACATCCCAGCTTTGCAGATAGCGGTTTACCGCGCTGGTTTTCGGATCGTCGCCCATGCAGGCGCCACCGGTGGTATGCGAGGAAAGGTTATCCATCGGTGAGAACGGTTTGGTGGTCGGTTCCTGACGCACGACGGTCTTTGCGCCCATCGCGTGCGCTATCTCAACCGAGCGGTCGGCCATAAATTTCGCTGAGCGTTTGTCGTTTTCGATCCAGTCAAAGGTCACGCGCAGCAGCGGCTGGCCGTGGCGGTCTTTATATTCCGGATCTAAATCGAGGAACACATCGCGGTGCGGGTAGCTGTTGCCCATGCAATAGACGTTGTTGTAGTTCTGATAGCTGTGTTTGACGGCTTTCTTCCAGTCAGCGCCCCAGCGCGGAGTGCCCGGCGGCACGTTATTGGAATAGCCAATCGGACGTCCGTTGGTGGAATGCACCAGCGCCACACCGCCGCCGATAAAATCGTGGTGGGTATGATCGAAGTTGTCGCCGTTGAAATCGTCAATCGCCTGCGACAGCGCACCGGCACCGATAAACGGATTCATCATTTCATCTTCAAAGAAGAAACCTGCACCGGAAACGGTCTGATAAGCATAGTTGCGGCCTACAACGCCTTCGCCGGTTTTATGGTCGTAGGGTTTACCGATGCCGGAAAGCAGCATCAGGCGCACGTTGTCCATCTGGTAAGCAGAAATCACCACGATGTCCGCGGGTTGTTCCCACACTACGCCGTCGCTGCCGATAAAAGTCACACCGGTAGCGGTTTTGCCGTCGGCGGCTTTGTTCACGCGCAACACTTCAGATTCGGTGATTACCGTGAAATTGGGGCGCTGCATGACGGCTGGTAAGATACAGGCATTCGGACTGCTTTTTGACCAGTTGCCGCAGCCGAAGAATTCGCAGTAACCGCAATAAGTACACGGCGCCATGTTAATACCCAGCGGATTTGTATAAGCATCAGACGTGTTACCCGCAGGCACGGCAAACGGGTGATAGCCCATCTCGCGGGTGGCTTTATCAAAGATCATCGACAGCTGGGTGCGTTTGAGCGGCGGCAGCGGATAATCGCGGCTGCGCGGTCCTTCGAAGACATTCCCGCCTTCAATTTTTTCACCCTTAATGTTGCCAGCTTTCCCGGAAGTACCCGCGTAGCGTTCGAATTTGTCGTAGAAAGGTTCGACGTCATCATAGGTCACGCCCCAATCCTGCACCTGCATGCCTTCAAGAAATTTGTTCTTACCGTAACGTTCTACTGTCTGGCTGTAGCTCTGGAAATCGTACGGCAGGAAGCGCCAGGTCATGCCATTCCAGTGCGTACCCGCACCGCCGACATTCATACCAAACTGGTAGGTATTAAATTCACGCAGCGGTAACGCTTGCTGGATCGGGTTATTACGGAATGTCAGGGTTTCCACCGCCGTCGGCTGCATGATCGCGCGGCGGCTGACAAAGCGCAGCTCATCGGTATCAATAGTGGTCGGGAAATCGTTGCTGGTGTCGCGCCATGAACCGCGCTCAATTGCCACCACATTCAGTCCTGCCAGCGTCAACTCATTCGCCATCAGCGAACCTGCCCAACCCAGGCCGACGATGACCGCATCGACCTTTTCACGTTTATTACTCATACGACATTCACTCCTGCAAAATCAATTCAATCAATGACCGTTCGTGGGCGGTTTTTATGATTTTTCGTATTGGGACAGCATGCTGACCGGTTCGATATGTAAGTCTTCGCCACGGCGGTCGATGACATCCCGGAAGTCATAACGTGCACCGGGGAAACCGAGCATTTTCCAGCCCGCCATATCTTTGTTGCCGCCATATAACGGGTCGGAGAAGAATCCCTCACGCATGTTCTGCACTAACATGTTGAAGAACAGCTGGCCATTGACGCCCGCCAGCGGAATTTCGCCGGATTCCACGCGACGCAGTAAATCGTCCTGTTGTTCGCCGGAAAGCTCGGTAAAGTTTTTCCCGCCATTGCGCGATTTCGCGACGTTATTCAGCGCCGTCAGCCCCAGTTTGTAACGTTCGGCTGGCGTGTCTTTATATTGCGGTCCGGCCTGTGGCAACCCGTCCTGAATAACCGGTCCGAGACGATAGGTGGTTACCGCTTTGCCGAAATCGCCGCTCAGCTGACGATCCAGAAACACCGCGCAACCGGCCTCTTTGCCGCCGATACTGAGTTCATCTGCCGGAATGATACGGTCGGCCAGGATTTCCACCAGGCTGACTTCTTCGGGCGTGAAAAATGTCCATTCACCGGCGACCACCGGTTTTGGCGGACGAACCGAATGGATAATCCACGGCATACCACCGGAGAAAATTTTGGCTTTAACCTTCAGCGCAGTGCTGAATAACAGCACCGCCATTGAGGTCAGAAAATGTCTGCGTTTCACGATAAAACTCCTTTTAGCGGGGTCTGACGGGGAAGTACCCACATCTGCGGTGGGCTTTTATTTTGTGACGGAGATTATACGAAGATGTTAGGCGAAAGTAAGATATTTTGTACCAACTGGTACATACTTTATTTATTTTAAATCAAGGTATTATTTATTTGGTAGTGAGTTAGTACACTAACTAACAAATTTTTACAGGCGAATAAGCCTGCACAACGTCTAAAAAATCATTAACGTAGAGGCTGGAATTTATCAGGAGAATGAGATGCGCATCACCTGTTTACACACGGCGGACAGCAATATTGCGGTATTCGAAAACGCAGCACAGGAACTCGGACTGGAGCAGCATCAGTTTGTGCATGTGTCCCGGCCTGATTTACTCGCCGCAGCCGAAAAGGCAGGCGGACTGACTAAGGATATTCGTCAGCAAACTGCCGATGTGTTGCTGGCTTTGAGTGAAAATGCCGACCGCGTTTTACTGACTTGCTCGACGCTGGGTTCAGCCGCAACGCTTGCCAGCGAAACAGCCACGGTGCCGGTTTTGCGAGTCGATCAGGCTCTGGCGCAACAGGCCATGAAAACGGCGGGTAATGTGGTCGTGCTGTGTGCAGTCGAAACGACCCTTGAGCCGACGCGAGAGTTATTCGCACAGGTGGAAAAGCATCCGCAGGCACAGCTTGAAATCCGTCTGGTAACGGGCGCATGGGAAAAGTTTAAGCAGGGTGATCTGGCGGGATACTTACAGGCCATCGCGGCAGCGGCTGATGCGCAATATATGAAAGGTGCGGTCTGTGTGGTGCTGGCACAGGCATCAATGACCGGCGCAGCGCAGCTGACACAAATGGGCAAACCGCTCACCAGCCCCGAATGTGGCTTACGCGCGGCGCTGGCCTGAAAAAACAGCGAGCAAAAAGCAAAAATGCAGGCAGAAGCTATACTGATAAGGAATATCATTGGCTTAGCCGGACGGCCGATGATGACTGAAAAGTATGTTAAGGAGAAAACATGAAAATTATTCTGTGGATCATCGCCATCATCTTTATCGTCGGCCTGCTGACCCTCACAGGTGTCTTTAAACTGATTTTCTGATCATCAGTTCATTCCCTGCAAACAAAAAGTCCGGCACATGGCCGGACTTTTTCATTTATCAGCGATTGCTGAAATATCCAAAATAATTCGGATTGCAATAAGGCGGCAAGCGAACGAATCCCGATGAGCTGACATTAGTCAGTGATTCGGGTGAGTGAACGTCGCCAAGGCCATTGCGGTCCGAAGTATACAGGATATTTTTAGTCGTCTGCTTCTTCGACGGATGGCTGCGTCTTCTGCTGCTCTTTCTGCTTACGATAGTTCTTCGCGATTTGCGGAACGGGCACGGTTTTACCGGTTTCCATCCAGGTGCGCAGACGGTTGGCGTCGGCAAAAGCGGTGTATTTTCCGAAAGCATCCATCACGACCAGAGTAACCGGTTTACCGTTGATGGTGGTTCGCATCGCCAGACAATGCCCAGCATCATCGGTGTAACCGGTCTTTGTCAGTTGGATATTCCAGGACGGGTTCATGATCAGATGATTGGTATTACGAAATGGCAAGGCATACGCCGGATGGCTGAAGACCGCGGTTTTTTCCGCTGTGGTACTCAGCTGGCCGATCAGCGGATAACGCTGGGAAGCCAGCAGCAGGCGGGTCAAATCGCGTGCAGTCGAGACGTTGTGCGGCGACAAACCGGTCGGTTCCACATAATGCGTATGGGTCATTCCCAGCGATTTCGCTTTGTTATTCATGGCTTTAATGAACGCTGAATAACCGCCGGGATAATGCGCCGCAAGACTGGCTGCTGCACGGTTTTCTGAAGACATCAGCGCCAGCTGAATCATCTGGCGACGGGTAATTTCGCTGTTGAGTTTCACGCGGGAGAAAACGCCGCGCATTTCAGGCGTATTACTGATATCGACGTTAATCACTTCGTCGAGTGGCAGATTTGCATCCAGCGTGACCATGGCGGTCATCAGTTTTGTCAGGGAGGCAATCGGCCTCACCTCATCAGGATTTCGGGAATAAATCACTTCGTGGCTTTTAAGATCCACCACCATGGCACTGCCGGAAGCAATTTGAACAATCGGGGCGACGGCCTGCTCTTGCTTTGCAGCGAAGGCGGCAGGTGCAGACAACATGCCTGTATTTAAGGCTAATAAGCTCAGAACCAGAAGACGGATTTTCACATGCATTGCTCTGTATTTAGAAAGTTGTCATTGAGTTATGTCGAAACAGCGGGCGGAATTATAAGTGACGCGAATAGTCTTAGCACCCGCATTTTTCAATTCTATTTGTCACAAAGTCTGTCACCAGCGCCCGCCAACCGTGGAACGGCGAGTAAGTGAACACTTGCGTAAGATTAGCCTGAAATGCAAAAAGGGACGCTTAAAAAGCGTCCCTCCGGATTCTGTCGTCTCTCTGCCCGTGGAAAGACATCATGGCATCACCGGTTGATGCGTCCGGCAATTTCCTTCGACGTCTTAAGCACGCGCACTTCAGTAAATAACTCTGTCGCTTCTTCGTACTCTTTGCGCAAGTAGCTCAGCCACTGTTTGATGCGCGCAACGTGATACAAACCGGTGTCGCCCTGCTTTTCCAGACGGGTGTATTTCTGCAACAGCGTCATCACGTCCGGCCACGGCATACGCGGTTCGTTGTACTTCACCACGCGGCTGAGGTTCGGGATATTCAGCGCGCCACGCCCTAGCATTACCGCATCGCAACCGGTAGTTTGCAGACAGGCCTGACCGCTTTCGTAATCCCAGATTTCGCCGTTGGCAATCACCGGAATACTCAGCCGCTGGCGGATTTCACCAATCGCGGCCCAGTTAATGCGCTCCGGCTTGTAACCGTCTTCTTTGGTTCGCCCGTGAACGGTCAGTTCGGTGGCACCGGCCTGCTGTACTGCATCAGCAATTTCAAAACTGCGCTCAAGGGAATCCCAGCCAAGACGTACTTTGACGGTCACCGGCAAATGCGCGGGAACGGCGGCGCGCATGGCTTTTGCACCCTGATAAATCAGTTCGGGATCTTTAAGTAGCGTTGCTCCGCCGCCGCTGCCATTGACCATTTTCGACGGACAACCGCAGTTGAGATCCACTCCGTAAGAGCCGAGCTCTACGGCAAAAGCGGCATTTTCGGCCAGCCATTGCGGATATTGTCCGAGCAGTTGAACGCGCACCCGCGTACCGGAGGGCGTACGGCTGTCGTGATGTAATTCGGGGCACAGGCGATGGAAAACTTTGGCGGGCAGCAGCTGATCGACCACACGCACAAACTCAGTGATGCACAAATCGTAGTCGTTCACTTCAGTGAGAAGTTCACGAACCAGAGGATCAAGCACACCTTCCATCGGAGCCAGTAATACGCGCATCGTTGTTCAACCTTTAAAAATGACGCGCAAGATTACCGCATGGCCCGCCGCCGGGCAATTACCCTTGTGACAAATCACGGCTCAGGTGTTCCGGCGCATTGCCGCTGGCCTGCCGGGCTTTTACCGAGCGCCAGGCAATCCACACAGCCAGGAACGCCGGTATGGCAAACAGCAGGAACATCCAGAATGCCGCGTTGGCCGCACCGGCATCTCCCTGACTCACGCCCGCGAAGTTAGCGACAGTGCCCGCCAGTGCCGCGCCGAGCGCTGACGCAAAAGACTGCACGACAGTTATTGATGCACCGGCTTTTTCGCGGTCGTCCTCCGGAGCCTGTTGCAGCACGCGGGTCAGCAGATGCGGCCAGCCAAGGCCGATGCCGAACCCGGCCAGCGTCAGCCCGAGAACCACACCACTGATATTCAGCCACGGCAGACCAAACGCGACGGGTACGGTAAACAACAATAAAAGCAAACCGGCAGCCAGTATCACCGGCCCGCAGACAATGGCATTGTCGGCACGGCGACCTGTCCAGCCGGAGCTCGCAACCTCACTTAATGTCCAGCCCGCTGCCGCGGCTGCCGTGATATAGCCAGCCGCCAGCGGCGCCTGACCGTGCAAATGTTGCAGCATATAAGGGACAAACAGTTCGCAGCCCAGACCGATAATCAGAAGGCTCATCACCAGATACAGCCCGTAAAGCGGAGAAGAACGGCGTAACGCATTACGCGGCAGCAGCCTGACATCAGCGGTAAATTCACGGTGACGCAGAATTAACATCATCACCACCGCAATCACGAATCCGAGCAGGTTAATCAGGCCTTCGGAGGATAAACTTCCCGCAGAAACCACCAGCACCGAACCGGTCAGCAACGCCAGCTGCATCAGCGGTAACGGCTCATCGGCCTGTTTTTCACGCTGCGCTTTCGGCAAGATCCGCCACACCCACAGCCCGAACAAAGACGTCACCGGCAACAGCAAACCGAATGCCCAGCGCCAGGCGTGCAGTTCCGCAAAAATCCCGCCCACTGCCGGGCCGATCAGCGTCGCAATCCCCCACATGGCAGAAATCAGCGCCATTGCCCGCGGCCAGAGAGATTCTTTAAACAGCAGATTGATCATCGCGTAAGAAAGCGCAAACAGGAATCCGCCGCCCAGCCCCTGCAATGCCCTTCCGAGCAGCAACACCGGCATATTTGGCGCGGCGGTACAAATCGCGGCACCAGCGATAAAAATACCGGTCGCCATCAGATAACTGCCGCGGGGTCCGGCGGTCCGCATCAGACGGGCGGAAAGTGCCGAGCCAAGAATGGAGCACACAACGTACAGCGTGGTATTCCACGCATACCACGCCAGCCCGCCGATATCCTGCACGACAGAGGGCAAAATGGTGATCACGATGTAACTGTTGGTGGCGTAGAGCGCGACACCGGCACTGAGGGTGATGGCGCTCCCGCGGTTTTCTGCACTGAATAAGTCCGCCCAACCGTTCTGACTTCCCGACATTTCTCTGCATCCCTTTGGTTTGTGCTTTCCACACATTGAAGCGTGTTGTGGTTATGGTATGATTAAAACAAGAAATAACTTGGAATATGTTTTACGTAATCTAGAACCCGCCGAGGTAATATGTCAAGCAATGACTTGGAAAATAAAAATGACGTCAGACAAAGTGTGGCAGAACGCCTGCTGACGCTTCTGAAAACGCGCGGGGAATTACAGGCCAGTGATGCCGGTCACCTTTTGGGCACCACCGGAGAAGCCGCACGACAGCAGTTCGTGAAGCTGGCAAAAGAAGGTCTGGTGGAAGCCAAAGCCGTTTCCCAGGGTGTCGGCCGCCCGTCACAATACTGGCAGCTGACCGCCGCAGGCCATGCGCGATTCCCCGATGCACACGCCGATCTCACCGTACAACTTTTGCAGCTGATCCGCACCTCTCTGGGCGATTCAGCGCTGGATCAGCTGATCACTTCGCGGGAAAAAATCACGCAGGAAAACTACCACCAGGCGATGCTCGGGGCGGTGTCGATGGAAGAAAAATTGCAAAGGCTGACGGATATCCGTACCCGTGAAGGCTATATGGCGGACTGGACATTACAGGAAGATGGCAGTTATCTGTTTATCGAAAATCACTGCCCGATTTGTGCCGCCGCCGCTACCTGTCAGGGATTTTGCCGGGCAGAACGCGATGTGTTCAGCGAAGTGCTGGATGCTGATGTGCAACGCACCGAGCATATTTTGCAGGGCGCGCGGCGTTGTGCCTATGTGATCCGATAAATCGGATCCGGTAGATCGCAGACGAAAAAAAACCGCCGGTGAAGGCGGTTTGATTGCAGAACAGCGATAACAATTACTTGTTGCCGCTGCCTGCATTGCCGGTGCGACGCTGGCCTGCATGAGCAGGACGCGAACGTGCCGGACGGTTTTCAGCTGAACCGCGGTTTTCTGAACCACGATTTTCTGAGGTACCGCTGCGCTGACCATTCCCGCCCTGACGCGGAGCGCCGGAACGTGGAGCACCAGAGCGCGGTGCGCCCGGACGCTGGCCCTGACGTGGCGCGCCACGACCACCGCCGCCGCTGCCCTGACGACCATTAATGATCGGCTCAGCTTTGATGCTCGGGTCTGGCTCGTAACCTTCCAGCGCGATGCGTGGAATTTCACGTTTCAGCAGGCGCTCGATATCACGCAGCAGTTTGTGTTCGTCAACGCACACCAGAGAAATCGCTTCGCCGGTGGCTTCCGCACGACCGGTACGGCCGATACGGTGAACGTAATCTTCCGGCACGTTTGGCAGCTCGTAGTTCACCACGTGCGGCAGCTGGTCGATATCGAGACCACGCGCAGCGATGTCAGTCGCGACCAGAACACGGATAGAACCGGCTTTGAAATCGGCCAGTGCGCGGGTACGCGCGCCCTGACTTTTGTTGCCGTGAATAGCGGCGGCAGTGATGCCGTCTTTATTCAGCTGCTCAGCCAGATGGTTTGCGCCATGTTTGGTACGGTTGAAGACCAGCACCTGTTTCCAGTCGCCTTCGCCGATCATCTGAGACAGCAATTCTCTTTTACGTTTCTTATCAACAAAGTGAACGCTTTGTTCAATTTGCGCAGAAGCGGTGTTGCGACGCGCCACTTCGACAGAAGCAGGGTTGGTCAGCAACTTGCTCGCCAGACCTTTAATCTCATCAGAGAAGGTCGCGGAGAACAGCAGGTTCTGACGCCTGGCAGGCAGTTTCGCCAGCACGCGACGGATGTCATGAATGAAGCCCATGTCCAGCATGCGGTCAGCTTCGTCCAGCACCAGAATTTCAACCTGAGATAAATCAACAGCACGCTGATGTTCCAGATCCAGCAAACGACCAGGCGTTGCGATCAAAACATCCACACCACCGCGCAGTTTCATCATCTGCGGGTTGATGCTCACACCACCAAATACCACCAGCGAACGCAGGGTCAGGTATTTGCTGTAAGCCTGTACGTTTTCACCAATCTGCGCCGCCAGCTCACGGGTTGGGGTCAGGATCAGCGCACGAACCGGGCGACGTCCTTTGAATTGCGCGTTGGTATGGCTGAGCATATTGAGCAGCGGCAGGGTAAAACCAGCGGTTTTACCGGTACCGGTCTGCGCACTCGCCATCAGGTCACGACCTTCCAGCACGACAGGAATAGCCTGACGCTGAATAGGCGTAGGTTCGCGATAGCCCTGTTCTTCAACAGCACGCAAAATTTCGGCACTTAAGCCGAGGGAATCAAATGACATATAAGGAAAAGCTCCAGTCCACTCTAACCCGAACGGGGTTCGGTGCAGTTTCAAGAGTGGATGATCAGACGAGGCAAATGAGGCATTACCACGAGGATTCGGCACAAACTGCAGTGCGCCAGTTGGGTCGATTCTACCACAGAACGCCGCCGTGCGTGAATTTATCTCCTGCCGGCCTGTAACGGGCGGTTACAGAGGCTGACTCCGGCGACGCTTTCCGGCGGCATAATCTGTCGTGATAATCCCAAATGTTGACACAGGATAATCAATTATAAATCTGATGAATGGGTTCCCACTTTTTGCGTCCCACTTCACAGATTTGATTGCTATGCTTCGTTTCTCACACTCCTCTGTCCATAAGGCTCGCTCGCTGCAACATGGAAACCTGGAAAGTAAATTTAATCTCCGTCTGGCTGGGCTGTTTTTTCACCGGCATGGCGATGAGTCAGATCCTGCCTTTTTTACCGCTTTACATCGAACAGCTTGGCGTCACATCTCATGAATCGCTGAGCCTGTGGTCAGGGCTGGTGTTCAGCGGTACGTTTCTGGTTTCGGCCATCGTGGCGCCGCTGTGGGGCAGCCTTGCGGATCGTAAAGGCCGCAAGCTGATGTTGCTGCGCGCCGCGCTGGGCATGGCGATTGTCATGATGTTGCAGGGTTTCGCCACCAACGTCTGGCAGCTTTTCATTCTGCGTACGCTGATGGGGCTGACGTCCGGGTATATACCCAATGCGATGGCGCTGGTCGCCTCGCAGGTGCCACGGGATAAAAGCGGCTGGGCGCTGGGCACCTTGTCTACCGGTCAGGTATCTGGTGTGATTATCGGCCCGCTGCTCGGCGGTTTTATGGCTGACCATCTCGGTCTGCGCACGGTATTTTTCGTCACCAGCGGCATGTTGTTTATCAGCTTCCTGATCACATTATTTCTGATAAAAGAACGCGTAGTGCCGGTGACCAAAGCCAACCGGCTGAGTGGTAAAGCGGTATTCACCACACTGCCTTATCCGTGGCTCATCGTCAGCCTGTTCGTTACCACCATGATGATTCAGCTGGCGAACGGTTCCATCAGCCCGATCCTGACGCTGTTTATCCGCGAGATTTCGTCTGACACCAGCAACATCGCGTTTATCAGCGGGGTAATCGCCGCCGTACCGGGCGTTTCCGCGCTGATGGCCGCCCCGAAACTCGGCAAGCTCGGCGACCGCATTGGCGCACACCGTATCCTTATCGCCGCACTGGTCTTTTGCTTCATTCTGTTCTGCCTGATGGCGCTGATTAATACGCCGACCCAGCTGGGTATTTTGCGTTTCATGCTCGGTTTCGGTGATGGCGCGCTGATGCCTGCGGTTCAGGCGCTGCTGGTGAAATACAGCAGCGATCAGGTCACAGGCCGGATATTTGGATACAACCAGTCGTTTATGTATCTCGGAAATGTCGTCGGGCCGCTGATTGGCTCCAGTGCTTCTGCCCTGCTCGGCTTCCGGTGGGTGTTTATCGTGACGGCGATTCTGGTGCTGTTTAACACCGTGCAGGTGTGGTGGAGTTTTCGGCGGGTACCGACGGGAAGAGTGCGGATACCGTAAGCCGCGGTATCGGGGCGGTCATGACCATTTGGAAATGGCGGAAACTTTTTGACTTAAAAATTGATCGAGAAAATTTCGGTTTCTTAATGACGTCGTTCATTTAACTTGCTGCGCCGAAACCGACCAGAGGGGAAAGGCTTTTCCCCTCTGAACTCCCCTCGCTTTTTTATTGC
Source organism: Rahnella sp. JUb53 (assembly GCF_004346065.1). Classification (NCBI taxonomy): domain Bacteria; kingdom Pseudomonadati; phylum Pseudomonadota; class Gammaproteobacteria; order Enterobacterales; family Yersiniaceae; genus Rahnella; species Rahnella sp. JUb53. The sequence goes on along the minus strand of NZ_SLYT01000001.1, from coordinate 18,739 downwards.
GCGCTATCGCAGGCTCGATGGACATATCCTGTCGCATCACCGGGTGGCGCAAAATGTCATCGCTGCGCGATTCCCTCATTTCAGGCTTCGAGCCCTACGTCTCGAACCATTCATTCGGTGCCATTTTTGATCACGCCAATCCACTTTTCTAAAAGATGATAAACAGTCTGCCTTCGAATTTAAGATCGTGCGGGCGATTCAGAAATCTTGCTGAAAGGAGCGGCTTCGAGACCTTTGGCTCGGGTCGAGCTCTGCGAGACAACGTCACGAAGTGACGGCCCGAAGGGTGAGGCCGCAGGCCGAGTAACACCGTGAGAAGGGACCGCACAGCGGCAAGATTTCCAGCCTGTCTCTGCGGCAACTGAAACATAGCCAGCGAGCGGTAGCGCGCAGTTCAAGACGTGGAGATTCCAAAGAGGGCTCGTCATAGCCCTCTTTGGTCGGTTTCGGCACAGTGAGTTATGCGAGCACCGCAATTGAAAAACCGAAACTTTCTCAATCCTTTTTTAAAAAACCGCCAGTGTGCGGTAACCGAAATTATCACCTTTCCAAAAGGTGGTAAAAACCGCCATTGCCGCGGCTCCGGCATAAAAAAAGGGACACTTCTCAGTGCCCCTCTCAAACGTTTGCAATCAAAAACCGTTACCGGCGGTTGCCGAAAATCCGCAACAGCATCAGGAACAGGTTGATGAAATCGAGATACAACGTCAGTGCGCCAACAATGGAGTATTTACGGAAGTTATCGCGATCATCAGCAGACAACTGCGCACCCATGTTTTTCAGCTTCTGTGTGTCATACGCCGTCAGACCGACGAAGATAAGCACACCGGCGTAAGAAATGATGTTCGCGAGGCCGGAGCTTTTCAGCCACATGTTCACCAGCGATGCCAGCACCAGGCCGATCAGCGCCATGAACAACATGCTGCCGATACCGGTAAGGTCACGCTTGGTCACGTATCCGTAAACACTCATCGCGCCAAACATACCGGCGGCGACAATGAAGGTACCGAAAATCGAATCACCGGTGTAGACCAGGAAAATACTGGAAAGCGTCAGCCCGGTCAGCGCGGAATACAGCATGAACAGACCGGTGGCGACCGTGCCACTCAGGCGATTCACCATGCCGGAAATCACGAAGACCAGCGCCAGCTGCGCGATGATCAAACCGAAGAAAGTAATCTGGCTGGAGAAAACAAAACTCATGATTTTCTCAGAGCCGGAAGCGTACCAGGCCACAAATGCGGTCAGCAGCAAACCACAGAACATCCAGCCATACACTTGCGCCATGTACGCCTGAATGCCGGTATTCGCGCGTTCAACAATTGAACCGTTACTGCGTGGATATCGATCCATGATGATTACCCTTTTGCATGGAGGACAAAAAATGAGGCCAAAACAGCCTCCCGATTTTTTAAGCGTATCACAGATAGAGAGAAAAGCATGGAAGGTCTGCGTGCGGTTGAGATGCGATTTACCAGCGCGCCGCGGCCTGTTTATCGCTGTCACGGGCATCAACCCAGCGGTCGCCCTCTTCCGTGGCCTCACGCTTCCAGAACGGTGCGCGGGTTTTCAGATGATCCATAATGAATTCATTGGCTTCAAAAGCCATGCCACGATGCGCGCTGGTCACGCCGACAAACACGATTTCATCGCCCGGATACATCGGCCCGACGCGGTGATAAACCGACACGCGTTGCAGTGGCCAGCGGGTACGGGCTTCAGCGACAATCTCTGCCAGCGCTTTTTCGGTCATGCCCGGATAATGTTCCAGCGTTAACGCGCTGACATGATTACCCAGATTGTGATTGCGCACTTTGCCGGTAAACGTCACCACAGCACCGTCGGCGTCAGATTGCGCCAGCCAGTTGTACTCATCACCCACGCTGAACGGCGCGGCATCCACAACAATTTTCGTCAGGTCCATCTCAGCCTCCGGTGACCGGTGGGAAGAAGGCCACTTCATCGCCTGCCGTGAGCGGATGCGCCATCGTGGTCAGCGTCTGGTTAACCGCCACCAGTAATTTTCCGGATTCCAGCGCCAGTGCCCAGCGGTCGCCGCGTGCGGTCAGCGAAGTCCGTAATTCTTCCACCGTCGGGAATTCTGCCGCAAGTTGCAGGCTGGAGGTGCCGGTCAGTTCGCGTACCTGCGCGAAGAACAGAACGTCGATCATACTTCCACCTTACCTTCCGCTTTACCTTCCACCTTAAAGTCTCCGGATTTGCCGCCGGTTTTTTCCAGCAGGCGGATCGGGCCGATCACCATATCTTTCTGCACCGCTTTACACATATCGTAAATAGTCAGCGCCGCCACAGAAGCCGCCGTCAGCGCTTCCATTTCCACGCCGGTTTTGCCACTCAGACGGCAGCGGGATTCGATGCGAACGCGATTATGTTCCGGCTGCGCGTCGAGATTCACTTCCACTTTGGTCAGCAACAGCGGATGACACAGCGGGATTAAATCCCAGGTCTTTTTCGCCGCCTGAATGCCGGCGATACGCGCCGTAGCAAACACATCACCTTTGTGGTGGTTGCCGTTAATGATCATCGCCAGCGTACCGGCCGCCATTTCAACAAAGGCTTCGGCTCGCGCTTCGCGAACCGTTTCGGCTTTACCGGAGACATCCACCATGTGCGCGTCGCCGGAAGCATTAATGTGAGTGAGTTCAGACATACTTATTTCTTCAAATGTGGAGTGAAATTGCATGGTCCCTGACGGGCGTCGAGCTGCGCTTCAATGATGTTGTCCCAGGCGGTCTGGCAGGCGCGGGTCGAGCCGGGCATAGCGAAAATTACCGTCTGGTTGGCGATGCCGCCAATGGCGCGCGACTGAATGGTCGAGGTACCGATATCTTCAAATGACACCATGCGGAACAACTCGCCAAAACCTTCGATTTCGCGGTCAAACAGCGGTTTCAACGCTTCCGGCGTATTGTTGCCGGCGTTAAAACCGGTACCGCCGTTGATCAGAATCGCCTGGATTTTTTCATCCGCAATCCACGCAGAAACCACGGCGCGGATGCTGTAAATGTTTTCTTTGACAATTTGCTGTGCGACGACGTGATGGCCGCTTTCGGTCACGGCCTCTTTCAGGTAATGCCCGGACGTGTCTTCAGCGTCGGTGCGGCGGTCGGAAACCGTCATGATCGCCACAGATAAAGGCAAAAACTCTTTACTGGCTTTGCTCATCAGTTTGCTCCTTAAACGATTAATGCCGGACTCAGCCGCCGATAAACGACAGGTTCTGGGTAATTCCGGTATTGCCTTCATGCAGGAAGTGAGTTTGTTTTTTGCGGCTCAGGCCGCCCTGAATGCGGTCCATCAGATCGTCCTGCTGCATGTCGTTGGCTAATAAATCACGCAGAGGGATGCCCTGCTCGCCGAAAAGACACAAATGCAGATTGCCGATGGCAGACACGCGCAGCCGGTTACAGCTGGCGCAGAAGTCTTTTTCGTACGGCATGATCAGACCGATTTCACCGAGATAATCCGGATGGCTGAAGACCTGTGCGGGGCCGTCGCTGCGGGAGCGAACCTGCAACTGCCAGCCCTGACGCACCAGCTGTTCGCGAAGCACTTCGCCCGACACGTGATGTTTGCGGAACAGATCGCCGCCGTCGCCGGTTTCCATCAGTTCGATGAAACGCAGTTGGATCGGACGGGTTTTGATCCAGTCGAGGAACGTGTTCAGGCTGGCGTGATTCACATCGCGCATCAGCACGGTGTTAACTTTCACCTTGCTGAAACCGGCGTCAAAAGCCGCGTCGATTCCGGCCATCACATCGCGGAATTTATCCTGACCGGTGATGGCGTGAAACTGGCGGGCATCGAGACTGTCGACGCTGACGTTGATGTTGGTCAGACCGGCATCGCGCCATTTATCGATATCACGCGCCATACGATAACCGTTAGTGGTCACCGCGAGGGTTTTGATGGAAGGATTTTCGCGCACTGCGGCAATGATCTCGCAGAAATCGCGGCGCAGCGACGGTTCTCCACCGGTCAGGCGCACTTTTTCTGTCCCTAAGTGAGCGAACGCGCGGCTGACCCGACGGATTTCATCGAGCGAGAGAAAACTTTTATTGCTGTGTCCGTGCGGCTTGTAGCCGTCCGGCAGACAATAGGTGCAACGAAAATTGCACACGTCTGTGATCGACAGCCGCAAGTAATAAAACTTGCGGGCAAAAGCATCAGTAAGTTGAAGCACCTTAACACCTTTCCAGATACGGGAGATGCGGGCATTTCTGCCATACACCCTGGTGACTTTCGTCACGGCCAGGGCTCCATATTGTTTCTGTGGGAACGACGTCAGAAAGGCAACTTAGGAACCAGGGCTAGGAGTTGATTCATCCGATCCATAGCGGAGCGATGATGAATACGGGGGTAACGGGGCATATTCTAACGCCGCAAAGTCCGGATCGCCAAGATGGTTTTTCGTTATGCATTTTGATATATAACGATTTTTCACGACAAAAGACAGCATTTTCAAGGCTAAAAGCGTTTGATTTTGAATACGCTGAGTCTGCAAATGTCGTGCCCTTAAGTGATAACATCTTGTTGCAAAGTTAGGTAAAATCCCCGCAGAAAATTGATTTATATCGCCACTCCCCATCGAAAGGAAAACCATGCGTAACCGAACATTAGCAGACCTCGACCGGGTGGTGGCGTTAGGCGGAGGTCACGGGCTTGGCCGCGTGATGTCCTCCCTCTCCTCTCTCGGCCCGCGTCTGACCGGCATCGTGACCACCACGGATAACGGCGGTTCGACCGGCCGCATACGTCGTTCCGTGGGTGGCATTGCCTGGGGCGATATGCGCAATTGCCTGAATCAGCTGATTACCGAACCGAGTCTGGCCTCCGCGATGTTTGAATATCGCTTCAGCGGGCAGGGCGAACTCGACGGGCATAATCTGGGGAATCTGATGCTGCGCGCGCTCGATCACCTGACCGTGCGTCCGCTTGAAGCGATCAATCTGGTGCGCAGTCTGCTGAAAGTGGATGCCGAATTGATCCCGATGTCAGAACAGCCGGTCGATCTGGCCGCCATTGATGCCAACGGTGAAACGGTTCACGGCGAAGTGAATGTCGATAAACTGACGCAGATCCCGCGAGAACTGCGGCTTGAACCTCAGGTGCCGGCCACGCGCGAAGCATTGCAGGCGATTGCAGAAGCTAATCTGATCCTGATTGGTCCCGGCAGTTTCTTCACCAGCCTGATGCCGCTGTTGCTGATGAATGACCTCACCACAGCGCTGCGTCGCAGCCGTGCGCACATTGTGTATATCGGCAATCTGGGGAAAGAACTCAGCGTCGCCGCGGCGTCTCTGACGCTGGATAACAAACTGGATATGATAGAAACGCGTATTGGCCGCCGTGCGGATGCCGCGATTGTCGGTCCGAAAGTGACTGTTGGCGGAAGCGCCGCTGAACATCTGATTATTCAGAGCCCGCTTGAAGCCAGTGATGTGCCCTATCGCCATGACCGCGATATGTTGCGGGCGGCCATCGAAGAAGCGCTGCAAAAGATGCTCTGATTTACTGAATAGCAGAAACAGGAAAGGCCGCGCGATGCGGCCTTTTTTGCGTCCGGAAACTGAATTTACTGCCAGTCAGCCAGGATCTCAGCGGTAGTTTTCACGGTAACCGGATTCCCCGGCACGGATAACTCACGCCACACTTCATTATGCTGGCCGATCAGTTGCTGCGCCGTCACATGCGTGCGGTCGCCGGTGGTATGCGCGTCCGATGCGACGGTCACGGCATAGCCTTTGCTGGCGGCAACTTTGATGGTGGTATCAACGCAATAATCCGTTGCACAACCACAGACCGTAAAACGGGTCGCGTTCAGTTCCTGCAATACCGATTCGAGCGTAGTGCGATAGAAAGAATCACAGGCGGTTTTGGTGACAGAAACTGCCCCTTCCGGCTGATGAATTTCAGGTAACACTTGCCAGAATTCACTGCCTTCGGTCATTTCACCTTCGGCGTGCTGGATGAAAATAACCCGCCCTGCCCGGTCAATCAGCTGATTAATGCGCTCAGCCCGTCCGCTGCGATCATAACGCGGGGAGGCGAACACCCCGTTTTGCATATCGATCACGATAAGAACCTGTTGCTCTGACACGATCCTTCTCCTCAAATGAACAGAATGAAATGCGCGTAAATTACTTTTTCACCAGCGGATGGTTATTCCACGGGCTGTCAGCAGCCGGTTTGGCGGTACTGACTTTTGGCTTTTGCGGAGCCTGTGCTGAGAGCGGTGTGCGGCGCTTGCTGCGGGTCATGTCCGGGCGCAGATGACCTTCAATGAAATCCAGATACAGCGTTTCCACTTCCTTGCGCGCCCACGGCGTACGGCGCAAGAATTTCAGGCTGGATTTCACACTCGGGTCACTTTTAAAGCAGTTGATATTCACCTGCGAGGCCAGCGCCGGCCAGCCAAAGTTATCCACCAGCGTTGTCAGCAGTTTTTCCAGCGTGACGCCGTGCAGCGGATCTTTCGCTGCGCCAGGATTTTGTGGTGTGTCAGTCATTGGCTCGCTCTTCGTTAAAATGTCTGGGTCATGATTTTTAAGCCGCGCAGTCTACCATCCTTCTCGTTATGAAATCGCAATAAACTGCTCGCGCAAGGCATGCAGTTCGTCGCGGGTGTTTGCTGCTTCTTCGAATTCCAGATTCTGCGCGTGCGCATACATCTTGCTTTCCAGCTCTTTGATGCGTTGCTCCAGCGCTTTCGGCGTGAGCGATTTGAAGGTTTGCGCCGCTTCTGCATCGCGTTTGTCTTTGTTCTTTTTGGTCTTAGGCTGACCGAGTTGCAGGATGTCGGAGATCTTCTTATTCAGCCCCATCGGCGTGATGCCGTTTTCGAGGTTATACGCTTCCTGTCTGGCGCGGCGACGTTCGGTTTCTTCAATGGCGCGGGCCATCGAGTTGGTAATTTTATCACCGTAGAGAATCGCTTTACCGTTGAGGTTACGCGCCGCACGGCCAATGGTCTGGATAAGCGAGCGCTCAGAACGCAGGAAGCCTTCTTTGTCGGCATCCAGAATGGCCACCAGCGACACTTCCGGCATATCCAGCCCTTCTCGCAGTAAGTTGATGCCGACCAGCACATCGAATTCACCCAGACGCAAATCGCGGATGATCTCCACACGCTCGACGGTATCGATGTCAGAGTGCAGGTAACGTACTTTCTCGCCGTGTTCTTCCAGATACTCGGTCAGGTCTTCCGCCATACGCTTGGTCAGCGTAGTGACCAGCACACGCTCGTTAACCGCCACACGTTTACGGATTTCAGACAGCAAGTCGTCCACCTGGGTGGTCACCGGACGCACTTCGATGATCGGATCCAGCAGACCGGTCGGACGCACCACCTGATCGACCACATCATCACCGGATTTCTCCAGTTCGTATTTACCCGGCGTGGCCGAAACATAAATACTTTGCGGCGCCAGCGCTTCGAATTCCTCAAAGCGCATCGGGCGGTTATCCAGCGCGGAAGGCAGACGGAAACCGTATTCAACCAGCGTTTCTTTACGCGAGCGGTCGCCTTTGTACATCCCGCCGATTTGCGGAATGGTCACGTGGGATTCATCAACAATCAGCAAACCGTCGGCAGGCAGATAGTCGAACAGTGTCGGAGGTGCCTCGCCCGGCCCGCGCCCTGAAAGGTAGCGCGAGTAGTTTTCGATACCGGAGCAATAACCCAGCTCGTTCATCATTTCGAGATCAAACTGGGTGCGCTGACTGATACGCTGTTCTTCCAGCAGTTTGTTATTGGCCAGCAGCACTTTACGGCGATCCGCCAGTTCGACTTTGATTTCTTCCATCGCCTGCACGATACGTTCGCGTGGGGTCACGTAGTGCGTTTTCGGGTAGATGGTGAAACGCGGCACTTCGTGCTGCACCTGACCGGTCAGCGGATCAAACAGCGACAGACGTTCGACTTCCTGATCGAACAGTTCGATGCGCAGCGCCAGATCGTCAGATTCTGCCGGGAACACATCAATGACTTCACCGCGCACGCGGAAAGTACTGCGCTGGAAAGCCTGATCGTTACGGGAATATTGCAGCTCCGCCAGACGCCGCAAGATGGCTCGCTGATCGATAATCATCCCTTTGGTCAGATGCAGCATCATCTTAAGATACAAGTCCGGATCACCCAGACCGTAGATGGCAGAAACTGACGCTACCACGATGACATCCCGGCGTTCCAGCAGGGCTTTAGTCGCGGAAAGACGCATTTGCTCAATGTGTTCGTTCACTGAGGCGTCTTTTTCAATAAACGTGTCTGAGCTCGGGACATAGGCCTCGGGCTGATAGTAATCGTAGTAGGAGACAAAATATTCAACCGCGTTCTCCGGAAAGAACTCTTTCATCTCGCCATAAAGCTGCGCCGCGAGCGTTTTGTTCGGGGCGAGCACCATCGTCGGACGGTTCAGGTCAGCAATCACATTCGCCACGGTAAAAGTTTTGCCTGAACCGGTCACCCCGAGCAACGTCTGGTGCGCCAGCCCGTTCTCCAGCCCTTCTTCCAGGCGGCGTATCGCCTCAGGCTGATCGCCTGAAGGTTTAAATTCGGAATGCAGTTTGAACTCTTTACTCATGACGGGCTACCTGACTGAAATGAAAATGCACAAGGCCGTACGGGCTGAACCGGTGAACAGTTCGGGGAAAAATAGTATGAAAGACTTCGCAAATTTTGCCAGCCCAAATTTTACCGCCGTCATAATACTGTATATAAAACCAGCTTCCAACCGATAAAATCAGCGCCTCTTTTAACATCTTGCTGACACTGCACTTTTTTAGGTTACGGCAAATGAAAATTCTCACCATCAGTTGACATTTTTATCCCGATATTTATCTCTATTCCCTTTCTGACAACAGCTTGACGAAAATTGTCACAACGATGACGAACGAATTACGCCTGTATTGCTTTTATCTAACTTATTGATTAAAAACAGTATCATCAAAAAGCTGCGAATACGGGCAAACTGAGCGGAGGCCGCATTCTGACTCGGCTGTAGCAACTTTTCTTACTCTCATGCACAAGGTTATCCACAGGAATAGTGGATAAGTCTCAGCACACCAGGCGCGGCGGGAGTTGGTAAAAAACCAGTTTTTGCTTCGTCAGCGTCTGAGAGCTCTTTTTTAGTTATTTTTTATCTTTTTTATCTCCTTATTTATGCCTATTTCCCCTGGATTTACCGGCTGATCTTTCTTGCAAAAATCAAAAGTGCATCTGATGAGGATTATCCAGCTTCCGAACGGCGCAAACCTTGCACCAAAATCAGTGAAACCGGCACTGCCAAAGTGCAGTTTTCTTTTACAAGGGCTCACGCCGAATCTCAAAATCCTGACAATACACTTGAATAATCCTAAATCATTCGTGCGAAGCCTGTTAACAGCCACGTAACGTCTCTTTTTATCACTGCCTGATAAAACTTGGCCTGAGAGTTGCAAATTCACTCTTTGAAGAGATTTCGTGAAGGATTCCCCTGTAGAACGCACATACAGCGGAACATAAATGTCAGAAACATGACAGTGGCCGTCAAAATGCAGTCCGGTGAAAAGCTCCATGAGGGAGGTATGCCTGATGTTAAGTGTAAAATCCGTTAATCAGTACTATGGGCAAAAACATATTCTTTGGGACATCAATCTCGAACTGTACCGCGGGCAATGCACCTGCCTGATCGGGCGAAATGGCGTGGGCAAAACGACGCTGGTCAATTGCATCATGGGCCATCTTCCGGTGAAAAGCGGCGCCATTTCCTGGCAATCGCGTGATGAAGAGCCGCAAAGTCTGCTGAATCTGCCAGTGGAAAGCCGCGCACAGATGGGTATCGGTTATGTGCCTCAGGGGCGGCAGATCTTTTCGCAGATGAGTGTCGATGAAAACCTGCAAATCGCCATGATGGCGAGCCGGAATAAGACGCGTCGGGTGCCTGAAGAAGTCTATGACCTGTTTCCGGCGTTAAAAGAGATGGGCACGCGTAAGGCGGGAGAGCTTGATGAAAGCCAGCAGCAACAGCTGGCGATCAGCCGGGCGCTGGTTCAGGAGCCCGAATTACTGATACTGGATGAACCGACCGAGCACACCAGCGCGTCGATGGCGGCGAATATGGGCAACATTATTCACCGCCTGAACCGGGATCTGGGTCTGACATTGTTGCTGGTCGGCCACAAACTGCCGTTCATCCGCAGCGTCGCCGACCGGTTCTGTCTGGTCGATGGCGGCCGCGATGTCGCACAGGGCACGCTGGCACAGCTCGACGATCAGTTAATCAAAAACTATCTGACGGTCTGACGTTTCATGCCGTGAGACGGTCAAGATCAAGATATTGTCCCAGATTAACGTCCAGTCCGGCGCTCAGGTACGGGATCTCGCCCAGCAGCGGCGCAGGCAGCATACGCGTGAGCGTATCCATATACGCCTGATGATGCTTCCCCGTTTCCTGCACGTCGTTGGCTATCCAGCCCGCCAGATGCAATCCGCTTTGTGCGATGGCCTGCGCCGTCAGCACCGCGTGGTTAATGCAGCCGAGGCGCATTCCCACCACTAACACCACCGGCAACTGCTCGGCGATAACCCAGTCAGCAAAGGTATAATCCGCGGTCAGCGGCGTATACCAGCCGCCCGCGCCTTCCACAATCACCCAGTCCGCCAGCGGTTCCAGATGGCGTAAACCTGCGGATAACACCTGCGGGTCAACCGGACGCTTTTCCAGTTCGCTGACGATGTGCGGTGAGGTCGGTTCGATAAAAGTGCACGGGTTCACTTCGTCATAACGCAGACCCACGGTGCTGTAAGCCTGCAACGCCAGAGCATCACTGTTACGTGGCCCTTCGGCGGTCATTTCACTGCCAGATGCCACCGGTTTGTATCCGGCTGTTGTGTGTCCGGCGCATGCGGCGGCCTGCAAAAAAGCGGTGGTCGCGACGGTTTTCCCGACTTCAGTGTCGGTGCCGGTAATAAAGTATTTTTGTTTCATGATTTATTTTAATAAACGTCTGGTGTTGGTTGGCTCCCTCCCCGCATTGAAATCAGGTTTTGCTCCTCCCCCTGCGAAGGGGGAGGAAGCAGACCGCGGCTGTTTCAAACCTGGGAGGAGCTTTGTTAACGTGGGATCAGTTCTTCGACCTGCAAAATGCCGTAGACCAGCCGGTAATTGAGGGGCAGGATGCCGTCGCGCCGGACGTAGTGTTTTTCCAGCAATTGCAGACGTTCGCGTCCGCCCAGACCGCCGAGGCGGCCATTTTTGATATGCGTCGCGCCGATGCCTTTCAGCGAGCGCATCAGTGACATCACATCGGGGAATTCGGCCACGTGGTCGCTGAAGGTTACTTCGTGGCGATACGGTGCGCAGGCTTCAGCGATTTTGTCCGGCGTCAGAAACTGGTTCACATGACGGCGGCCATCGACTTTCATCCACGCGGCAGCCAGTTCGTTAAGCGAACCTTCCGCCAGCGTGGAAAACAGCACCAGCCCGCCGTTGCGGGTGACGCGGTGCATTTCTTCCAGCGCGCGCGGCAACGCGTTACACCACTGCACCGCCAGATTGCTGAAACAAATGTCGACAGAATTGTCGGCGAACGGCAAACGTTCGATGTCGCCCGGCACGTATTCATCGGCAGAATCCAGCTCACGGGCACGATCTAACATGCCGCTTGAGAGATCCAGCGCAATAACCTTTTTGCCCTGCGCCTTCCAGTGACGGCTGAAATAACCTGTGCCGCAGCCCGCATCGACGACCAGATTACCGGCGTCTTTAAGATACGGCGCTGCCAGCGCCAGTAATTCCTCGCCTACATCACGCTGCAATTGTGCGGCGTTTTCATAACTGATGGCGGCGCGACTGAACGCGTCGGCCACCGCTTGTTTGTTCACTAATTCAGTGACTGCACCCATGAAGGGACTCCAGCAAAAAATCGATATCTTCCGGCTCATGCGCCGCCGTCAGGGTAATACGCAACCGCGCACTGCCCGGCGGCACCGTCGGCGGACGGATGGCGCTGATCCACAACCCGTGTTCACGCAACGCCGAAGCCAAGTCCAGCGCTGGCTGATTCTCACCCACAATAACGGGCTGAATAGCGGTCTGTGAACCGGTCAGCTGATAAGGTAAACCAGCGGCACCCGCGCGAAAACGGGCAATATTGGCCGCCAGTTTATCACGCAAGTCATCACCCTGCCGGACTCGTGCCAGCGCAGCCTGTAACGCACACACCTGTGCGGCGGGCATCGCCGTGCTGTAAATCAGATGACGGGCGAACTGCAAAAGATAATCCGCAGTCGCATCATCACACAGCACTGCCGCCCCGCTGCAGCCGAACGCTTTTCCGAATGTGACGACCAGCAGCTCCGGCCGCACGCCCTGCTGCCAGCAACTTCCGCGTCCTTCCTTGCCGGTCACGCCCACGCCGTGCGCATCATCCACCATCAGCCAGCTGCCGTGCGTTTTCGACAAATTATGCAGCTCAGCTAATGGCGCAGCGTCACCGTCCATACTGAATACGCCTTCCGTCACCACCAGCGTTTCACCGCTCACCGGCTTTTCCAGCAGACGATGCAGGGAATCCGGCTGATTGTGATGAAAACGCCGTAATTGCGAAGGCGCATGTGCCGCGGCTTCCAGTAAAGACGCATGACTGAGTTTGTCGGCCAGCACGCGATCCTCAGCCTGCATCAGCGCAGCAAGGATCGCCTGATTGGCGGCAAAACCGGAGATAAACAACAACGCACGCGGATAACCCTGCCAGTCCGCCAGTTGCTGCTCAAACTCGGCATGCGCCTGACTGTAACCGGTGACGTGCCCGGACCCGCCGCTGCCGACGCCATATTTCACCGCGCCCTGCTGCCACGCGGCGATCACATCGCGGTCCTGACTCAGGCCGAGATAATCATTGCCCGAAAAATTCAGATAACGCCGCTCGCCCTGCGTCAGAAAACGCGCGCTGCCGCCCTCATTTGGCTGGCGCACACGAAATGCCGCCGCCTGTTTACGCGCCGCGACAGCTTCGTTAATCCGCGTTTGCCAGCTCACCGGTTATACCGCCGCGTTGTAGAACTGATCGGTATCAGCATGAACCAGTTGTTCGGCCAGCGCGGCCTGTTGCTGGTTGTCGCCCATTTCTGTTTCGAATGACTGAGGATTCAGCCCCAGTTTGCCAAACAGAATTAAGTCTTTATCTTCCGCCGGATTCGGCGTGGTCAGCAGTTTGCAGCCGTAGAAAATCGAGTTAGCACCTGCCATAAAGCACATCGCCTGCGTCTGCTCGCTCATCTGCTCGCGACCTGCGGAAAGACGCACGTAAGATTGCGGCATCATGATGCGCGCCACGGCGATGGTGCGGATGAAATCGAACGGATCCACATCGTCATTATTGGCCAGCGGCGTGCCTTTGACTTTCACCAGCATGTTGATCGGCACGCTTTCCGGCGGTACCGGCAAGTTCGCCAGTTGCATCAGCAAACCGGCGCGATCTTTGACCGTTTCGCCCAGCCCGACAATTCCGCCGGAACAGACTTTAATGCCCGCACCGCGCACTTCCGCCAGCGTATCCAGACGTTCCTGATAGCTGCGGGTGGTGATGATGCTGCCGTAAAATTCCGGCGAGGTATCGAGGTTATGGTTGTAGAAATCCAGACCAGCGTGCGCCAGACGCTGCGCCTGCGTGGTGTTCAGCGTGCCGAGCGTCATGCAGGTTTCCATGCCCATTTCCTTCACGCCCTGCACCATTTGTTCGAGATACGGCATGTCACGGTCGTGCGGATTTTTCCACGCGGCGCCCATGCAGAAACGGGTCGAACCGGCGGCTTTCGCCTGACGGGCAGATTCCAGCACCTGTTCCACCTGCATCAGACGTTCAGATTCCAGCCCCGTTTTGTAACGGGAACTCTGTGGGCAGTATTTACAGTCTTCCGGACAGGCGCCGGTTTTAATCGACAGCAAGGTGCTGACCTGCACCTGACGCGGGTCAAAATGCTGACGGTGAATTTGCTGAGCTTCGAACATCAGCTCCAGGAACGGCTTATCGAACAGAGCCTGCGTTTTTTCCAGCGTCCAGTGGGACATGACGACATCTCCAAATAATGCAACCAGAATGATTTTGGGGTTAATGTTTTATGATTAGTAAACCATTTTTAATTTGTTTTGGTTTACCGTCAACGTTAAAATTATTTTTTAGTTTACAACTTAGCTCCCGCAGGACTTATTTATGACACCCGCCGATATTGAATTCGATCAGCGCCACATCTGGCATCCGTACACTTCGATGACCAAACCGCTGCCCGCGTATGCCGTGGAATCCGCGTCCGGCGTGATGTTGCAACTCGCCGATGGACGTCAGCTGGTTGACGGTATGTCATCCTGGTGGGCAGCGATCCACGGATACAATCACCCGCAGCTCAATCAGGCCGCAGTCGAACAAATCGGCAAAATGTCACATGTGATGTTTGGCGGGATCACGCATCCGTCAGCGATTGCGCTGTCGCGCCGTCTGGTGGAAATGACGCCTGCCGGACTGGAATGCGTGTTTCTGGCGGATTCGGGTTCGGTTGCCGTCGAAGTGGCGCTGAAAATGGCGATGCAATACTGGCAGGCGCGCGGCGAAAAACGCCAGACCTTGCTGACGCTGCGCAACGGCTATCACGGCGATACCTTTGGCGCGATGTCAGTGTGCGATCCGCAAAATTCGATGCACAGTTTGTATCAGGGATATCTGCCGCAGCATCTGTTTGCCGATGCGCCGCAAAGCCGCTTTGACGGCGAATGGGATGAAACGGATATCACGCCCTTCGCCAGAATGCTCGATGAGAACCACAGCAAAATCGCCGCCGTCATTCTGGAACCGGTGGTTCAGGGCGCGGGTGGAATGCGGATCTACCATCCGTTGTATCTCAAACGTGTGCGCAAGTTATGCGACGAATACGGCGTGCTGCTGATTGCCGATGAAATTGCCACCGGGTTTGGCCGTACCGGCAAGCTGTTTGCCTGCGATCACGCCGGGATTTCGCCGGATATTCTGTGTCTCGGCAAAGCGCTGACCGGAGGCTATATGACGCTTTCGGCTACCTTAACCACCCGTCATGTGGCGGAGGTGATCAGTAACGGCGAGGCGGGATGTTTCATGCATGGCCCGACCTTTATGGGCAATCCGCTGGCCTGCGCGGTCGCCAATGCCAGCCTGCGGTTGTTAGCCGAAAACCGCTGGCAGGCACAGGTTCTGAATATTGAAAAACAACTGAAAGCCGAACTACAGCCACTGGCGGAACATCCGGCCGTCGCCGACGTGCG
The DNA here is from genome assembly GCF_004346065.1 of Rahnella sp. JUb53. Taxonomy (NCBI): domain Bacteria; kingdom Pseudomonadati; phylum Pseudomonadota; class Gammaproteobacteria; order Enterobacterales; family Yersiniaceae; genus Rahnella; species Rahnella sp. JUb53. The sequence continues at coordinate 3,446 of NZ_SLYT01000001.1, read as the reverse complement.
GGTGCTGGGCGCAATTGGGGTGGTAGAGATGCGCCAGCCGGTGAATATGGCGCAGTTGCAGAAACACTTCGTTGAGCAAGGCGTGTGGATCCGTCCGTTCGGCAAGCTGATTTACCTGATGCCGCCGTATATCATTTCGGCAGAAGAGTTGAGCAAACTGACCAGCGCCATTGCCAGCGCGCTGGCTGCGATGTACTGATCAGTTTGCGCTGACTAAACGGTGTGACGTCGATAACAGCGCGCTCAGCTTTTCCCGGCTGAGCCGCGCTTCTTCATTGAGAAAATCAATCGCTACTTTTAGTGCAGGCGTCGGATTTTCCGGATACAGCAACGTATAAGATGCGCCGCTCGCCACGCACAGCGGGAACGGTGCGACAATCCGCCCCGCCTGCAAATCGTCCTCAATTAATGTCAGATCGCCAATCGCCACGCCGTATCCCTGCAACGCAGAATTAATGGCCAAATCCAGCGTATCGAAATGCTGGGATTTGGCTGAAGGCAGCCCCTGAACGCCCTCTTCCCGCAGCCATAACAACCAGTCGCGACGATCCCGCGTCGGGTGCAACAGTGTTTTATCCTCAAGATCTGCCACTGCAGTTTGCCCTTTATGACGCGGCAAAAAATCAGGCACACAGACCGGTGTCAGCACTTCATCAAACAAATGATGTGCCCGGCGCGGTGATTCCGGCGGACGGCCAAAGACTACGGCAGCATCAAAATGCTCACTGCTGAAATCCACGCCATGAGCGATGGAGGCCGTCAGCTCAATCTGCATATCCGGGCGATCATTTTGCAGCTGGATAACGCGCGGCAGCAGCCAGCGCATCGAACAGGTCGGGCATTTAATGCGCAGCGTATCAGGGTGCGAACCGACGCGTTTCAGGGCTTCCCCCATCAGCGCCAGCGCCTGTTGTACCGGCGGTAAAAGTTGCGCCCCGCGCGGGGTCAGCGTCAGCCCTCTGGCCTGACGCAAAAACAACGGATAGCCCAGCGTGGACTCAAGCCCGGTTATCTGGCGGCTGACCGCGCCCTGCGTGATATGCAACAACGAGGCGGCATGGGTCAGATTTAGCGTCTGCGCTACAACCGCGAAGGTTTTCAGCACGTTGAGCGAAGGCAAATTCAGGTACGGCAGTTCAGGCGAAAAGCTCACTGTTACCTCGTTATAAACGTCATTAAGCCATGACTTCAGATCATAACGAGTATGACAAACTTTCCATTGTCGGCACAGGGGAACTGTTGCTTAATCATTCAAACCCTGTTTTACCTTCTTATGGCCGCCCGGCCTGTATTTTTTGGGGAAATGCTATGAAGAGCGCCATGTCGCCGCAGTCTAAATTACCGGACGTCGGCACCACTATTTTTACCGTCATCGGCCAGCTCAGCGCCGAGCATAATGCCCTGAATTTATCGCAAGGTGCGCCGAACTTTTCCTGTCAGCCCGCACTGATTGAAAGTGTCGCTAAAGCCATGCGCGAAGGTCATAACCAGTACGCGCCGATGAGCGGCGTGGCGGCCTTACGTCATGCGCTTTCTGCCAAAGCCGAAGCACTTTACGGCTGCAAATATGACGCCGACAGTGAAGTGACCGTGGTTGCCAGCGCCAGCGAAGGCCTGTATTCCGCCATCAGCGCGCTGGTACATCCGGGCGATGAGGTCATTTATTTTGAACCGTCGTTTGACAGCTACGCACCGATTGTCCGTTTGCAGGGGGCGAAACCGGTGGCCATCGGCCTGTCGATGGACGATTTCAGCATCGACTGGGATCAGGTTGCCAGCGCCATCAACAGCCGCACGCGAATGATCATCATCAACAGTCCGCACAACCCGACCGGAGCAATCTTTACGGATTTTGATATCGAGCGTCTGACCGCGCTGACCCAGAATACAGATATCGTGATTTTGTCCGACGAAGTGTATGAGCACGTAGTGTTCGACGGTGAGCGCCACGAAAGCATGGCCTGCCATCCGCAACTGGCAGAACGCAGTGTGATTGTGTCGTCGTTCGGCAAAACTTATCACGTCACCGGCTGGCGCGTGGGCTATTGCCTGGCACCGGCAGAGCTGATGAGTGAAATCCGTAAAGTGCATCAGTTTATGATGTTCTCCGCGGATACGCCGATGCAGGTGGCTTTCGCCGAAGCACTGGCTGATCCGCAAAGTTATTTAGGTCTGGCGGATTTTTATCAGCAAAAGCGCGACCTGCTGGCCGAAGCGCTCAGTGAATCCCGCTTTGAATTACTGCCAAGCCGTGGCAGCTTCTTTATGCTGGCGCGTTTTAGTCATTTCAGCCCGCTGACCGACGACGAATTTGTGCTGAGCCTGATCCGCGATCATCAGATTGCCACCATTCCGCTCTCGGCTTTTTATAGCAATAACAAACCCACCGGGCTTATCCGCCTGAGTTTCGCCAAAGACAACGACACGTTGTACGAAGGCGCACGCCGCCTGTGTCGCGTCTGAGCCTTTGCATTTATCTACATCACGCTGGGGAATTGTGAATAATGAAAAAGTTAAAAATCGCATTGCTGTTAGGTTGTGCCGTGGCCTCTTTCTCCGCGCTGGCGGACGGTTCCACACTCAAATTTGGTCTGGAAGCGCAATATCCGCCGTTTGAATCCAAGAGCGCGACCGGTGAGTTACAAGGTTTTGATATCGATCTGGGCAACGCCGTCTGCGCCGCCGCCAGCGTGAAATGCGAATGGTTTGATACCTCATTCGACGGTCTGATTGCGGCATTGCAGGCGCGTAAATTTGATGCGATCAACTCAGCCATGAACGTGACAGAAAAACGTCGTCAGGCGATTGATTTCACCAACGTGATTTACCGCGTACCGAGCAAACTGATTGCGAAGAAAGATTCCGGCCTGCTGCCAACGGTTGAGTCGCTGAAAGGCAAACATATCGGCGTGTTGCAGGGTTCGATTCAGGAAAGCTACGCGCAGGCACACTGGGCACCGAAAGGCGTAGATATCGTCTCTTATCAGGATCAGAATCAGGTTTATCTGGATCTGTCCTCCGGTCGCCTTGATGGCACTTTAGTACTGGCGCCAGCCGGTCAGAGCGGGTTCCTGTCGCGTCCGGACGGTAAAGATTATGGCTTTGTCGGCGACGCCGTGCGGGATGACAAAATCCTCGGCAGCGGTATCGCATTCGGCCTGCGCAAAGGCGATACCCAGCTGAAAGAGAAGCTGGATACGGCGATCGCTAAAGTGCAAAAAGATGGCGTGGTGAAAGAGCTTTCGAAGAAATACTTTGGCGATATTGATGTGAGTGTGAAGTAAAGCCGCCGGAAAGACAGGTTTTGCTTTTGCTCCTTTGAAGGGGGAGTCTGGGAGGGAGTTTTAAGGGTGTTCTGGTCTAGTAAAAGTTGACACCCCATTAAGCGGCGACCTCATATTCGTTTGGTGAAAGACCACCAAGATGGGTATGAGGTCGCCACATAT